>JAGWYJ010000010.1 GCA_018969425.1 Alphaproteobacteria bacterium
CGGCGCACAGCCCTGACGATCATGGTGATCACAGCCATCATGATCACGATCATCATCGCCATGAAGACGATGGCTCTCGGATCGAGGCTCGTGTTCGCGCTCTTGAAGAGATCCTCACCCGAAAGGGTTATGTCGACCCGGGCGCGCTTGATCGGCTGGTGGAGACCTATGAGAGCCGCATCGGTCCGCGCAATGGCGCGAAGGTGGTCGCTCGGGCGTGGTCGGATCCAGACTATTGCGAGAGGCTGCGAACGGACGCCACCCGGGCGATCGCAGAGCTTGGCTATTCGGGACGGCAGGGAGAGCACATGATCGCCGTCTTTAACGAGCCGGGGATCCATAACCTCGTCGTTTGCACGCTCTGCTCTTGTTATCCCTGGCCTGTCCTTGGCCTGCCTCCGGTCTGGTACAAGTCGGCGCCATACAGGTCGCGTGCGGTGATCGATCCGCGTTCGGTGCTGGCGGAATTCGGCTTTCTTCCGAGCCCGGAGACGGAAATCCGCGTGTGGGATTCGACGGCCGAAATCCGCTATCTCGTCGTCCCTGAGAGGCCGCCCGCGACGGATGGCTGGAGCGAAGACCGGCTCGCCTCGCTGGTTACCCGCAACAGCATGATCGGGGTTGCGCCCGCCTTGTCGCCGGAGGCCGCCTCGTGAACGGTGCTCATGACATGGGCGGGACGATGGGGTTCGGGCCTGTCAGGGATGAGCCTGAAGATCAGGTCTTTCACTCGGACTGGGAGCGTCGCGCCTTCGCTCTGACCCTGGCGGCGGCGGCTGCAGGGCGCTGGAGTCTTGATGAAGCCCGGCAGGCGCGTGAGAGGCTGTCTCCTCCTGATTATCTCTCGAAGACCTATTACGAGATCTGGATCGCGGGTCTCGAGACGCTTCTGGCCGAGCGGGGACTGGTGTCGCGGGCGGAGATCGAGGCCGGCCGATGTCTTGGACCTTCCGCGCCAGTCGAGCGCGTTCTCGAGCGCGATCGCGTCGACACCATGCTCGCCCGCGGCGGGCCGACCTTCCGCGCCGAGGGGCCGCCCTCGAGGCTGACACTGGGTCAGACGGTTCGCGCACGGAACATCCATCCGTCGGGGCACACGCGTTTGCCTCGCTATGTCCGAGGACGATGCGGCGTGATCTCGCATCTTCACGGCGCTCACGTCTTTCCCGACGCAAGCGCATCCGGGCAGGAAGGCGTCTCGCAGCCTCTTTACACGGTTCGCTTCTCCGGACGTGAGCTTTGGGGCGCGGAGGCGGATCCGTCCCTGACCGTATCGATCGAGGCCTTCGAGTCGTATCTGGAGCCGGCATGACAGGAACAGAGCAGTCTGGAGCGAGCCTTTCGCGTGGAGGTTCGGCGCCCGGAGATGTCGGATCGGAGCCTGTCTTCGATGCTCCCTGGGAGGCGCGGGCCTTCGCGCTGGCGGTCGAGCTCAATGCCCGCGGCGTATTCAGCTGGTCGGAATGGGCGCAGGGGCTGGCTCGGGAGATCGACACCCCCGATGAGGCGGGGGAGCCAAGGCCCTATTATGTGTGCTGGCTGAGCGCCCTTGAAGGCATGGCGACCGGGAAGGGGATAACAACCCGGGATCGCCTGGAAGAGCGCGAAGTCGCCTGGTTGAGGGCGGCCGAGATGACGCCTCACGGGTCGCCTGTGCCGCCGCCGGATGAGGTTTGAGCGAAATCCTTCGACGGACGGCGAGGCGCAGGACCCTGAGGTCGGGGATGATCCTCGCGGCCGATCTCCCTCACTCCGACCCTGTTGGGTCAAAGGTCAGCACAGCGCCGTTGATGCAGTAACGCAGCCCTGTCGGCGCAGGACCGTCGCGAAAGACATGGCCCATATGGGAGCCGCAGGTCGAGCAGTGCACCTCTGTCCGGGGAAGGAGAAGTTTATAGTCTGTCTTGACGCCGACGGCGTCCGGCGCGACCGGCTGGTAGAAGGACGGCCATCCTGTCCCGCTGTCGAACTTGTGGTCGGATGCCCAGAGCTTGGATCCGCATCCGACGCACGCATAGGTCCCGGATCGCTTTTCGTCATTATGGTTGCCCGGCGTGAACGCTCGCTCCGTACCCTCCTGCCTGGCGATTCGATACTGCTCAGGGGTCAGCTTCTGTCGCCATTCCGCCTCGCTCGCAGGAAGGCGGCGAGCGGGGTCGCTGGGCGAGCGAGGGGATGAGGACATGTCGACTTTCCCTGACGATTTAAATGGGCTCAGATCCTTTAGGATCCTTCAGGATCCGTAGCTGATCCCGATGGTCTCAGCGACGCAGGCAGGCCTGTCCTTGCCCTCGATCTCGACCGTCGATTCCATGGTGACCTGCTTGCCGCCCGCCCGCGCCTCAACGGCGAGACATTTCTGGCGAAGGCGTACGCGCGATCCCACGGGCACCATGTTGGTGAAACGGACTTTATTGGCGCCGTAATTGATGCCTCGAACGACGCCTTCGACCTTCATGACCTGCGAGGCGAGAAGCGGAAGGAGGGACAGGGTGAGATAGCCGTGCGCGATCGGATGTCCGAGCTCCCGGGTCGCCCGCTCCACATCGACATGGATCCACTGATGATCTCCGGTCGCATCCGCGAACAGGTTCACCTGTTCCTGCGTGATCTGGTGCCAGGGGGAAGCGCCGACATCCTGTCCGACGAGGGTCTCGAGATCGTTGAAGTGAATAGTGCGCATGCGGTGTCTCCCTGACTGGCGATTGCGCCCGACAATAGGAAGCTCGTCGTCGAGCGCAAGCCGAACGTTAATCTTTGTCCGGATCGCCGGCGGAGGATACGGAAACAGGGCGAAGGGACCAGATCGGCGTGAAAAGGGCCATCCAGGCGATCATGGTCAGCATGCCGAGGGACGGAACGAGGGCCACCAGATGGGGGCCGGCCTGATCGGCTATCACGCCCATCAGGGCGGCGCCGACAGGAGCGCCGGCCATGAATCCCAGCTGGTAGATGGACAGGACGCGTGCGAGCAGAGCGACCGGGGCTGCAGCCTGGACTATGCCGCGGCTCATCATGATTGAGACCCCTGAAGCGAGGCCCCACACGAAGACAAGCGACAGAAAGGCCCAGTAAGGGGCCGCACCGACCAGGATCAGAATGCCGGCGGATCCGGTGAACTGGGCGATGAGAAGAAAACGTCCGGGTCGTGAGGGATTGCGCAGACGAACGATGGCGGCCGAAGAGCAGAAAGCTCCGGCCCAGAAGGTGACGAAGATGTTTCGCAGGCCTTCGGCGTCGGAATGATAGACGTCATGATTGATGATCGGAAGAATGACCAGAAAGGCGCCGATCACGAAGACGCCGACACCGAACATGGAAAGAACCATACACAGGAGCACAGGGTCTCGTCTGACGGATTTCAGCCCGTCGGCGATATCCTTCAGCACGGTTCCCGGCGCTTCAATGTGATTTTGCACGACCCTGCCTCGAACAAGGAAGGCTGCGGCCAGCGCGCCAAGGCCCACGACGCCCCCCTGAACCCAGAGAAGAAGCCCGGCTGTGTCCTGGCTCGCCTGGCCGCCGATCCAAAGGCCCAGGATCTGGGCGGCGAACTGAGCCAGTGTTGCAAAGGCGACACCCTGGTGGAGAGTGATCTGAGATCCGCTTGCCCGGCGTCGTTCCACGATCTCATTGAGGATCGCGTCGCGCGCCGGCAGCATGAAGGCCCCGACTGTGCCCATCGCAAGAGCATAGAGCAGCATCATCCAGTAGGTGAGGCTGTCCTGAACGATGAACAGTCCCAGGAGCGCTGCAGGGGCGGCGGCCGCCAGATGGAAGGCCGTGAGAAGGGTCTTGCCTTCGGCTCGCTCGGCCACCACGCCGCCGAGCAGGATAAAGACGACGGATGGAGCGGCCAGAGCGGTCTGAGCGAGGCCAAGGAGCGTTCCCGACACCTCGAGTTCATTCTTGAGGAGAAATGGAAAGATCACCATCTGCATGCCGAAGGCGGCGAACCAGGAGATCTGCACGAGCAGGTAGGCCGGAAGCTCAATCAGCACGCGAAGTTTGGGGATATGTGCGATCGCATCGCCCGCGATGAGTGCGGAGTTGACGCCGCTCACGGGCGACTGGGCGCCTTCCGTGATGGCTTCGTCGAGGGTGTCGAGGCGATGATCCAAATATCTCTCCGAGCGCCGCCATAGCCGGTTCGGCTGTCGACAGAAGGTCGTTTGCAGACGGAGTTTGTCCTAGAGCGCCGGGAGATGATAGGATGTCGGCTCGGTTGAGGAAAGGGTGTTGCGATGCAGAGCGCGCGTCTGGTGGGAAGCTGGGCACTCTCCCTGTTTCTGGCGGCCATGTTTTTCTGGCTTGCGGACCAGACTCTGTTTCCAGTCGGTTCGCAGGGAGCGGTCGTGTTCCGCCAGCTCGCGGAGATCTCGGGCTTTCCATATTGGGATCCGACGGGGCGGGTGATCGTTGCGGGCCTTGAAATCTTGGCGGCGTGTCTTCTCCTGATTCCTGCTGCGCGCCTCTGGGGCGCGTGGCTTTGCGTGTTCGTCACAGCCGGAGCGATCGCCGCTCATGGTCTGTGGCTGGGGATTGAGATCCAGCTGAGCGCGGATCCGGTTCGCACTGACGGAGGTCAGCTCTTCAATTTGGCTCTGGCGCTCTTCGCCGCTTCGATCCTTCTCCTGAGGGTCCTGCCTCGAAGGCGCGAGCCCTGACCCGGCGCTCTCATCCGGCGGTCGGACCGTCAGGTGAGGCGGGAGGCGCTTGGGACGGTTTTTCTGGTCTTTGTTCTGTCGTTTCGCTAGGGTCGAATCGCGGATCATGAGGGCGTCCCTGAGGGGGCCGTCGATCCTCGGGAAGGGATTCGAAATCCGAAGCGGTCTGACATGATCTACGTTCCTGGCCTGTTCATCGCTCTGACGGCTCTCTGGCTGGCGCTGTCAGGCCATGGCGAGGCGTTCATGCTGGGGCTGGCGGCCGCATCGGTTTGTCTGTCTCTAATTCTGACGATGCGTCTGAGACTGATGGGGCGAGAAGCCTCACCCTACCATCGGCTGGCGCCCATGGCGCGGTACGCAGTCTGGCTTATGGGAGAGATCGTGAAATCCAACCTGGCGGTCCTTCACACGATCATCGAGCCGAGCGCGAGGCTTCGCCCCCGTCTGGTCGCTCTTGACGCTGATGGCCGCAGCGAGCTTGCGACGGCGCTCTTCGCCAATTCCATCACGCTGACGCCGGGAACGGTGACCCTTGAGGCGGCTCGCGACGGTCTTCTGGTCCACTCCCTGCATGAGGGTGCGGACGAGCACGAGGAGTTCGCCCCGATGGCGGCGAAAAGCCTTCTGGCCGCTGACGGTCGGGGGTAGGGCCATGCTTGCAGCGGGTGTGGCCGGGCTTCTGATCGCCATGGGTCTGATGGTTGTGCGTCTGCTGCGCGGGCCGACGGCCTATGACAGGGTCCTCGCCGTCAATTCGTTCGGGACCAAGACGGTTCTCATGATCGCGCTGATGGGGTTCGCCGTCGGGCGACCGGATTTCCTGGATGTGGCGATCGTCTACGCTCTCATCAATTTCATTTCGACCATAGCCCTGATGAAGGTTTTCCGTTTGCGTTCTCTGGGCGAGCCCCTGGCCCGGCTGTCCATGTCCCGGGAGACCCCGGATGCTTGAGGCGATCGCCTGGATCGGATCTGCCTTTATCATCGCTGCGGTCGGTCTCTCGATCGCAGGCGCAGTGGGCGTGTTGAGATTTCCCGACGTCTACACCCGAATTCACGCCGCAAGCATCACGGATACCGGCGCCGCGAGTCTGATGACGCTGGGCATGCTTTTGATGGCCGGCTTGTCGCCTGCGGCGATCAAGCTCTGCATCGTCTGGCTGTTCATCATGCTCACCAGCCCTGCGGCCGCTCACGCGCTGGCGGGCGCCGCCTTCGGTTCGGGACATCGCCCGATCCTCGGGGATCCGCGACGGCCTTCGGAGGATGAGACATGACGCGTCTCCTCGCCGCTCCGGAAGCCGAGCTGGTGTTCGCGGCTCTTCTTCTCACCCTGCTCGCCGGCCTCGTCCTCGCTCTGCTCGCGGCGCGCTCCGTCTTGACCTGCATTCTTCTGATGTCTGTGTTCTCCCTCACGATGGCCCTCTGGCTGATGGTGATGGATGCGCCCGACGTCGCCTTTACCGAAGCCTCGGTCGGCGCGGGAGTGTCGACGATGATCCTCCTGGGAGCGGCCCTGTCATCGACGGATGTCATCCCGTCAGTTCGACCCGGACGATTTTGGTTTCCCGCCGTCGCGTGCCTCGCGGCGTTCATCGGGATGGCCCTTGCGCTTTCGGACCTGCCCGTTTTCGGCGATCCCGGATCGCCGCCGAGCTCTTATGTGGGCCGTCTCTACCTGGAGCACACGCCCCATGACATCGGCGCGCCCAACGTGGTGACAGCGGTGCTCGCCAGCTATCGCGGGTTTGACACGCTGGGGGAGACAAGCGTCATTTTAGCTGCCGGGGTCGGCGTTCTCCTCCTTCTCGGCGGCAGCCTAAACAGCCGCGACCCGGTTTCTGAGGATGTCTCCCTTCGCATATCGGCTGGAAGCCCGGTCCTGTCGGTCGCCGCCAGACTTCTCATCCCCATTATCTGCCTCTACGCCTTTTATGTCCTCGCTCACGGAGAGTTCGGCGCCGGCGGAGGGTTTCAGGCGGGGGTCATACTCGCGGCCGCCTTGATTCTTCATGCGCTGGTGTTCGGCGTTCGCGAGACGATGAGGGCCCTCCCGGTGGGCGTCGTTCGCTCATGCGCAGCCCTCGGCGTTCTTGGATACGCTTCGATCGGCTTCATCGCCATCCTCCATGGCGGCCGCTTTCTTGACTATGACGCCTTGCTCTCTCCGGTGTTCGAGGCGGGGCTTCCCTCGTCTCATCTGGCCGGAGGGCACCATCACTGGGGCCAGCGCCTCGGAATTCTCGGGATAGAGACCGGGGTCATGCTGGCGGTCGCGTCCACGATGACGGCGATCTTCTATGCCTTTGCAGGGCGCGTTTCACGTTCGGATGAGGCGGGCGCGGCATGACCCTCGCGCTTGCTCTCACGCCTTATGTCTACGGGCTCGGCTTTTTCATGATGGCGGCAGGTCTTCTGATCGCCCTGACAAGCCGCCATCTCATCAAGCGACTGATCGGTCTGGGAGTCTTTCAGACCTCGGCCGGGGTCTTCTACATTCTGCTGTCCAAGGTCTCAGGCGGGACTGCGGCCATAAGGCTTGAAGCTGACAGTCCTGCGGCCAGGTCTCTGGCCTCCAGGCTTGATGCGGCGTACATCGCGACCCACGGGGTGGACGGGGTCGTCTACTCCAATCCCCTGCCGCACGTGCTGATCCTGACCGCGATCGTTGTCGGGGCAGCGACACTGGCTGTCGGTCTCTCGATCATTGTCAGGATACGGGAGACCTATGGGACGGTCGATTTTGAGGAGCTAGCCGCTCTGGAGGCGAAGGCCCTGAGAGATGGGCGGGAGGATGAGGCGTGAGCCCGTTCGCCGGCGTTCAGTTCGCCTCTCCTGAAGTGATCCAGCACGCCCCGGCGCTGATGATCGCTGCGCCGCTGACGGCGGCGTGCGTCGCGGCGCTGTCTCCCAGCGCCCGCTGGGCCTGGTTCTCCTCTCTCGGGGGGGCGCTCTTCGCCCTCTGGATGGCGTTGTGTCTTGCAGCTGACGTCGCGCAGTCCGGCGTGGTCTCCTACGCCGTCGGAGGGTTCGCGCCGCCCCTGGGCATAGAGCTGCGTGTGGATGACCTCGGCGTCTTCTTCTCTCTGCTGGTCTCGATCCTGGGCGTGGCGACGTCCCTCGCCTCCGCCTCGCTCCTGCGTCTTGAACTGCCTGAGCGCGATCACGCCCTGATGCAGGCAGGATTCATGCTGGCCCTGACAGGGCTCCTCGGCCTTACGGCGACGGGTGATGCGTTTAACGCATTCGTTTTTCTGGAGGTCTCCTCGATCGGAACCTACGCTCTGGTGGCGATGGGCGCCTCAAGGGATCGTCGGGCTCTGACGGCGGCGTTTCAGTACCTGATCATGGGCACCATAGGCGCGACCTTTTTCGTTATCGGCGTGGGCCTTCTCTACTCCGTGACCGGCACGCTTAATATGACGGATATGGCTGAAAAGCTGTCAGCCTCGTCCTCCGACCGGGCTGCGATTGCGGGTCTCGTTCTCATCACTGTCGGTCTTGCGCTGAAGGCGGCGATGTTTCCTCTGCATGCGTGGCTGCCCGGCGCCTATTCGGCGGGGCCCTCCGTGGTCGTCGCCTTCCTCGCGGGAACGGCCACCAAGGTCTCCGTATATCTTCTGATCCGTTTCCTGATGGATGTCGCTGGCGGCCTTGAGGGGGCAGGCGAGGGGCTGCTGAACTGGCTGATCGCACCCATGGCTGGGATCGCAGCGGTTGTGGCGTCGGTTCAGGCCGTCTTTCAGACTGAGACGCGGAGGATTCTCGCTTTCTCCTCGATTGCTCAGATCGGATATGTTCTTTTGGGCGTGACCTCCGGTTCGGTCGCAGGTCTGACCGCGGCGCTTTTTCTTCTGTTCGCGCACGCCATGATCAAGACCGTGATTTTCCTGTGTCTTGGAGCGATAGGTCATCGGGGCGCGCAACTGGAGACGCTGGCAGGGGCCGGGCGTGAGGCGCCCTGGACGATTACGGCTCTGGCGATTGCTATGCTGGGTCTGGCCGGGGCGCCGTTCACTGCGGGATTTCTCGCCAAGTGGCGATTGCTCGGCGCGCTGGCTGACGGAGGGCGGATCTGGGCGGTTGTCGCGATTGCCGTATCCTCGCTGACGGCCCTTGTTTATTGCGCTCGCATCCTCGAGACGATGGTCTTCCGCACCCGTCGTTCCTCGGCGTCAGGCGTCAGTGAAGCCTCGCCAGCGGCGTTGGCTGCAATCTGGTTTCTGGCGGCGTCAAGCGTCTGGTACGGGCTCGACGCCTCTGCGCTCTATGATCTTGCCCGCCAGGCGGCGGCGAGCGCCATGGGGGCCTCGTCATGACCGCAGGGGAAATCCTCATCCTCGCTGCCCTGGGGACGCCTCTGGCGGCGGCGGGGTTGGCCTTGGTCTTCGCGAAAATAAGAGATGTTCGCGACACCGTGACCATCGTCGCGGCTCTGGCGCTGACGTGCGTGTGCGTCGCGCTGCTGGCTGAGACGGCTCTGGGCCGCCCCCCGGAAATGCGTCTCGCCGAGCCGATACCGGGCCTCTCGATTTTCTTTCGTCTTGAACCTCTCGGCGCTCTGTTCGCTGCTATGGCCTCGGCGCTCTATCTGCTCAATTCATTGTATTCCATTGGCTATATGCGGGCGCGCCGGGAGCCCAGACAGGGGCGTTTCTACGCTTGCTTCGGCCTCGCCATGTGCGCGGTTTCGGGGGTGGCGCTTGCGGGCAATCTCTTCACCGCCTTCCTGTTCTACGAGCTTCTGACATTTGCGACTTATCCGCTCGTCACGCATAAGGGCGATGAGACCTCGCGTCGTGCGGGGCGTCTGTATGTCCTGCTTCTGGGAGGAGCCGCCGCGGCCCTGCTTCTGCCGGCGGTGGCGACGATACAGGCCATGGCGGGTTCGACCGAATTCGTGACCGGAGGACTGCTGGCTGGGCGTATGGACGCCCTTCCGGCCGGGGTGTTGCTGATCATGATCGTCTTCGGGACGGCGAAGGCGGCGCTGATGCCGCTTCACGCCTGGCTTCCGGGAGCTATGGCGGCCCCGACGCCGGTGTCGGCCTTTCTCCATGCCGTCGCCGTCGTCAAGACAGGCGTTTTCCTGATCCTCAAATGTGCGGCGGGCATATTCGGCCCGGAGATCATCGCCACCTCTCCAGCGGCTCAGGGTCTTCTCTGGACGGCTGCGGCCACTATTCTGATCGCCTCCGCGACAGCGCTGACCCGGGATGACCTGAAGGAGCGCCTGGCCTGGTCGACGGTCTCTCAGCTCTCCTACGTCATTTCCGGGGCCCTGATTGCGGTCGGGGCAGGGGTGGTCGGAGGCGGCCTTCACATGCTGACCCACGCCTTCGGCAAGATCACCATGTTCATGTGTGTGGGGGCGGTTTATCTCGCCGCCGGCGTGACGCGTGTCAGCGCGGTCAGCGGTCTCGCCCGTCGCATGCCTCTGGTTTTTGCAGCGTTTCTGGTCGGATCTTTATCGGTCATCGGACTGCCCCCCTTCGGCGGCATGTGGTCGAAGTTTCTTCTCATTACGGCTGCGTTCGGCGCGGGGGAGCCTGTTACGGCCGCAGCGATGATACTGTCCTCACTCCTCTCGGCCGCCTGTTTCCTTCCGATCGTCATATCGGGTTTTCTGGGAGAGCCGGGCGAGGCGGCTTTGCGGTCTGGGCCGGTTCGGGCGCCGTTTCTGACGGTACTCCCGCCCGTGATCACCGCTGCGGGGTGCTTCGGTCTGTTCTTCATCGGGGACTGGGTGATGACCTATCTCATTCCCATTGCGGAGCGCGCGCCATGAACGGGTCATCCCATGACCTTTCGCCTGATGAGGCCGCTTCGGGCGCAGAGAGCGAGCGTGGCGAGCATCCCGTGTCCCGCATGATCTTCGCGCCCATGAGGACGCAGGCGTTCGCCAATCGATGTCTCGTGGCGACGGCCGTCCTCGCCGGTCTTCTGGTGGGCGTCGGACTTCTGGCGGGGGGCGTGTCGGCAGGTCGGATCGAATCTCTTCCGGGATTTTATGGTCTGTTCGGCTTCGGCGCCTTTTCGCTTGCGGTCCTCTCTGGGTGGCCGCTGGGACGTTTTCTGAGACGAGGCGAACGCTATTACGACAGGGCGGAGAGCCGCGATGTCGATTGAGAAAATTCTCGCGTTCGCACTGTCTCTCAATCCCGGCTTCTGGGTCATCGCGTGCGCTCCGTTGGCTCTGATCGCGCAGGGAAGCTTTCAGAGATGTGTCGCATTGATCGGTCCGCCGATCGTCGCCCTTCTCATGATGCTCTATCCCCCGGCAGAGGTCTCTTCAGGAGCTTCGGTTCTGGGGTTTCTGGGTCTTGAGATATCGCTTTACCGAACCGACAGCCTGTCTTTGATCTTCGCGCTGGGCTTTGTGCTCGCCGCCGTCCTGGGGGGCATCTACAGCCTGCACCGGCGCGACAGATTGCAGGATGCCGCCGGGCTTGTTTACGCGGGAGCGGCGATGTCCGCCGTTTTCGCCGGCGACCTTGTCACGCTTGCGGTCTGCTGGGAGCTGACCGCGCTCGCCTCCAGTCTTCTCGTCTTCGGGAGCGGCGGCCGCGACAGTCTGCCGGCCGGGATGCGCTATCTGATGATGCAGATCCTGTCGGGCATTCTCCTGATCTCGGGAGTGGCGATGACGGGCCTCGCGGAAGGAAGCTTCATCCTCTCCGAGATCGGCCGCCTTCGTGACGGGGTTCTTGTCGGCGTGTTCGATCTCGACGCCCCCGGAACTCTGCTCATTCTTGCTGCGGTCGGGATCAAGGCGGCCTTTCCGCTGGCGCATACGTGGCTTCAGGACGCCTATCCGAACACGACCGAGACCGGCGCCGTCGTCATGTCGGCCTACACCACGACCCTGGCGGTTTATGTTCTGGCCCGGGGATTTGCGGGACTGGACGCACTGATCTGGATCGGAGCGGTCATGACCGTCTATCCGATTTTCTTTGCGGTCATCGAGAATGATCTCAGGAAGGTTCTGGCGTTCTCCACCAACAATCAGATCGGCTTCATGATCTGCGCCGTCGGTGTCGGAACGCCGCTGGCGCTTAACGGCGCCGCCGCCCACGCCGTGGCCCATATCGTGTTCAAGGGTCTTCTGTTCATGGCGATGGGCGCCGTGTGGATGAGAACGGGGTCGACCCGCGCGACGGACCTGGGAGGTCTCCACCGAACGATGCCCTTTACTGCGCTTTTCTGTCTGATCGGAGCGGCGTCGATTTCGGCCCTGCCTTTGCTGTCAGGGTTTGCATCCAAGTCGATGATTATGTCGTCCGTTCACTCGGGGGAGGGCCTGATGGTCGTCTGGCTGATGCTTCTCTTCGCGTCCGCCGGCGTTCTTGAGCACTCCGGCATCAAGATCCCGTATTTCGCGTTTTTCTCGCACGACAGCGGACGCAGGCCGGCTGAAGCGCCCTTCAACATGCTTCTGGCCATGGGCCTCTCCGCAGGACTGTGTCTGTGGATCGGCCTTTCACCCGGGTGGTTCTATGAACTGCTGCCCTATCGCGACGTCGCGCGCGAGTATCTCGTGCAGGACCTCTTCACCTTGGAGCACATCCTCACCCAGCTTCAGCTGCTGGCGTTCGCGGTGTTGGCCTTTCTGCTGCTCAAGCGGGCGGGTCTTTATCCGCCGGAGGCGCCTGGGATCATTCTGGATGTCGACTGGCTGTGGCGGCGAGGCTGGCCCCTGGCGGTGGGGCCCGCAAAAGCCCCGGCGCTCAGCATACTGAGATCTGCAGGGGCGGCATGGGGCGAGATCCTCGGGCGCCTCGGCGCCGTCCTGTCGGAGGTCTTCTCTCCCGCAGGAGCGCTGGCGACGCGCGCCGCTGCTGTTTCGGGCGCTGTATGGGCGGTCTTTTTACTGGGAATTGTTGTGATTATCTCTGTCGTTTCGTTGACCTGACAAGAATTCGTGTGTGTCGTCAGTCGTCGAAGACAGGATTCGCCTTGATCAATGATTGTGCGTGATCGTTGAGGCGAGGTGTCGAATTGCAGATCCTGACCGGCCGCAGGACGAGAGGGGATGGCGAGGATGGAACGGGATACGCAGGACGTCTCCAGATTGCTCGAGTTGTCGACGGATATCGTGTCGGCCTATGTGTCGAACCATCAGGTCGCAGCGGCCGATCTGCCGGCTCTTATCGAGAGCGTGCACGGGGCGCTGGCTTCGGTGCTCTCACCCGCCCCTCCGGCGGAAAAATCCGATCTGAGGCCCGCCGTTCCGGTCCGCAGGTCGGTAACCGACGAGCACATTGTGTGTCTCGAGGATGGCAAGAAGTTCAAGTCGCTGAAGCGACATCTGCGAACGAGATACGATATGTCTCCGGAAGCCTATCGGGAGAAGTGGGGACTGCCGTCCGACTATCCCATGGTGGCGCCGAATTACGCGCGCCAGCGCTCCGAACTGGCTCGCAAAATGGGGCTTGGGCAGGGACGGAAGTGAACGATCCCGGCGCTGCCGACCTTGATCATTAACTCTTTGTCGCCGGAATTACGCGTCGGGACTCTTGCCAGATTCATCTCTCTTAAGCACGTTTAACTCTACGAGTGCGAATCACCCTGCCAGACCGCCTTTCACCCTGAACCCGTGGAAGGCGGTCTGGATTCCGGGAGAGGACGAGGGAGGAGACAGCCTCCCCTGGGACGCAGGCGGTCGGGCTGGCCGCACGCGACCCTGTCGGGCTCGAGGTCTGATGCACGTCCTGACGGACACACTCCTGGCGAGGTGTCGGGCAGGAAGGCGAAGGGGGCTGAACGATGATATGCGAGGAGGCGGGACGCGGTCCTGCCGGTCAGAGGCTGGTGTATGACGCATGGCGATCGCGTCTTCATGGACGCGCCGTTCTCAGACGTGAAGATCTCGATCTGTCGGGAATCGTCTGCGAGCTGGCTCATGTGAGCGTCCTGGCGAATGAGGCGGGGCGGTATCGCTTCCGGCTTGCCGGAACAGGACTTCGGCAGGCTTTCGGTCGCGAACTGAAGGGACTGTCGCTCGAGGATCTGCCCGCATCAGCCGGGCGCGGGGCCTGGAGCGAAGGGGTTCGCGAAACGCTCGATCGGGTGCGTCCTGTGTCTGGGCGTTCGATTCTTGAGGATGGCCGGGTGCACTTCTGGATGCGTCTGCCCATGTCCACTGACGGCGAACGGGCCGACCTCGCCCTGTGTCACGATCGCTTCCTCGCCGCGGACGCCCTGAGCGATCCCGATCGGGCTGCGCGGGCGGCTGACCGGCTGTTGCGGATCGATATAGATGAGGTTCAGGCCGCCTGATCAGTGATGGTGGTGATGGTGGTGCTGATCCTCGGGGGGCAGTTCATTGTGCCGCCCGCACTTGGGGCAGCGAATGGCGGTGAATGCGCCGCAGACCTGATCATGGCTCACATTCTGTGCGAGTTTTGATTTGCAGCCGCCGCATCGATACGTGATGTCGCCGTCTCCGGTCAGCGCATAGGAGCCCGGAGCCGGTTCAAGAACGCCCTCAGGATCTGAAGGACGCTCGATCAGGCGCATGTCTTTCTGTGGCATGAACTCTCTCCGCTCTCTGGTGAGATCTTCCTTCCGGACTGTCGGAGCGGCGGTCAAGAGGGCCCGCGCTTTCCCGGCAGGCGATTTAAGGTCAGAGCTTTGCGCCAGCCTCTGCACGGATGCGCGCCAGCATGGATTTGAGGCCGTTCGAGCGTTGAGGCGTCAGCGCTTCGGCGACGCCGATCCTGCGAAAGAACGCCTCGGCGTCGAATGAGAGGATATCTTTGGGCGTCAGGTCGGAATAGAGGCCGATCACGAGAGCTGTCAGCCCGGCGACGATCAGCGCATCGGAGGCGCCTCGGAAGGCGATCGCTCCCGGAACGGTCTCGGATGGCGAGGAGACCAGCCAAACCTGGCTCGAGCAGCCCTTCACCCGGTTGGCCTCGCAAAGCTCGTCCGGCGTCAGAGGCGAGAGGCTACGTCCGAGTTCGATGATGTAGGAAAATCGCGCCTCCCAGTCCTCGAGGAGTGCGAAATCGGATTCAACGGCCTTCGCGCGGTCTTCGATCGTCATGAGGGACCCTATGGCGTGATCGAGGATCGCGCGCAAGTCGCCGGCCCGGCGCAGGACCTGTTCGCCGGCGGCCGGACTTCTGCGATCAGCGGGCGACCCCGGAGAAGCAGGTCCCCGCGTCCCCGATAGCGTGTTCGGCGAGGCAGAAGGAGAGGTCCGCCCGTGTGTAGGCGGCCGATACGCAGGCTTGCAGCTGGAGCTGAGACCAGTCGATGCAGTCGAAGGTCGGCTTGTCGCTCATCGCGGCTCGAACCTCGTCCGTATGTGTCCGGTCCGCCTCGAGAATGTGAAAGGCCGCAAGGGTCATGATGCGGTTGGCCGTGCTTTCCCGCCGGGGATCGATCCGCATAGAGGACGGCTCGGCGGGGGTGAGGGCGTTGAGTGCGGCGGCCGGTGCGCTGGCGGCGATCAGCGAGACCCGGTCCCACACCGATCCCTGGCCGTTCGAGCTGGCGTCAGCGAGAACGAGGTGCAGATCCGGGCCTGAGAAAAGCTTCTTCGCGGCTTCAGCGATGGGCCGCAGGAGGGTGGCGTTGGCCTTGAGCCGGGTGGCGACGCCTCCGGCGTCCTTGAGGCGGGACTTGCCCCAGGCCACTGACTGCAGCTTGATGGCCTGATCCTTGACATAGGCGGCAGCCGCCGCGATCCGGTCCGTATCGCGGGCGTTGACCGCAAGGGCCGTCTGCAGGGCGCGTTCGCCGCCTTTGAGGGTGCGCGCATAGCCGAGGTCATTTCGCATGCCGTTCATGACGCGATCGCGCCCGTAAAACGAATCAATATCGCGCACGGCGGCGATGAATTCGGGGTCCTGCGCGGCGATCATGGCCGCATAGGCGATCCAGCCGGCCGACAGCTGGGCGGGATTCTGGGCGCCGAAGACTGTCAGGGCCTTGTCGAGCTGGTCAGCCCCTGAAATCGGCTTGTCGCGGATCAGCGACACCTCGCTCTGATAGTCCGCGTATGCGGCGGCGGCCTCCTGGAGGAGGCGCGGGGCGGCCTCGCCTGCGACCTGTTCGGCCGGGGCGGGTTCGGTCGTCTGGGCCTGGGCGGACGGCGAGCCCCACACGCTCGCGACCATCGCCAGGGCGAGACCGGCGCAGACGGAGACCTTGAAATCGGGTCGTGAAATCATGCTGATCTCCCTGCCGCCGGGTCTGGCTGCTGATGAGGGCCGCTCGCGGCCCGTAACGTGCTTCTGAAGGTGATGGATCGCCGACAAGTGTTTACCACCCGTTAGGAATACCCCCAGGACGAGATATGGAACTGCATTCCACCCATGCGTGTCCAGCCCCGGAGGCACGGCTTTGACAGCTGCGCGGGGGATCTGGATCGGTCTGTCCTTCATGGCCGCCCTCTGGGGGCTGGTCGGCGGAGCCTCGTTCTGGCTTGGCACAGCCGTCTTTGCTGTCGCGTGTCTGCCGTCCCTGATTGGCACAGCCCTCACCGGATCTCTCCCCGCGTCTCGCATTTCCGATATCGAGACCATTCTCTTTCTGGCCGTCGCGACCTTCGGTCTCGCCCTCACCGGGGGGGTCCAGACGCCTATGCTGGCGCTTCTTGCGCCTGCGGTCGGCGAGGCCTGGAGGGGCGGCCGGCGACGGTTTGTTTTCGAGACTGCCGCGCTGGCCGGCCTCGGCGCCGGACTCGCGGCCTGGGCAGGGGCCTATCCTGGCCCTCTGAGCGAGGAGGTCGCCTCGGCGTTCGCCATCTCATTCGGCCTGGCCGGCCTCATCATGGTCCTGACCCAGGCTGTTCTTGGCGCCGGCGAGACAGCCTCCGCGGCCGGTGCGGGGCTCAGGGAGGCGGTGCGACCGGCCGCCGCGGTCGATCCTGAGACGTCCCTGAGGATCCGTCAGCTTGAGACGCGGGTGCGGGTCGCTGAGAACGAGCTCGTGCGCGCCCGACAGGCCGCAGAGGAGGCGGAAACGAGGCTTGAGGGCCGGACCCGCTTCTTCGCCCAGACCAGTCATGAGCTCAGGACCCCCCTCAACGCCATCATCGGTTTCGCCGACATGATGAAGAACGCCGTCTTCGGGCCTCTGCCCGATAAATATCTCGAATACGCCGGGCTTATCCGCGAGGGAGGTCAGACCCTCGAGATGGTCGTCGATGATGTCCTGGACCTCTCCCGCATCGAAGCGGGTCGATATGATATTTCTCCGGATCTGGTGTCGCTGACCGATCTCGTCGCTGAAGCGGTTCGCTTCATGGCGGACGCCGCCGAGCGGCGGTCGGTGGCTCTTGAACTGGCTGAGGGAGAAGACGTGGAGGCGTTCGCAGATCCCCGCGCCGTGCGTCAGATTGCGCTGAACCTCATCTCGAACGCCCTCAAGTTCACCCCTCAGGGAGGAATGGTCACCGTCTCCGCCGTAAGCGCCTCCGGCGGCGCACTTCTGTCGGTGTCCGATACGGGCGCGGGTATTGGGGAAGAAGACCTGCATCGTCTGTCTCGCGCCTTTGAGCAGGGCGAGGAGGGACGCAAGCACAAGGGGTCCGGTCTCGGTCTGTCAGTTGTTCGGGCATTCGCCGAACTCCATGGCGGGCGGCTCGACATTGAAAGTCGCCAGGGGGGCGGATCGACAATCGCGGTGTTTTTCCCCGGTGAGCCGCGCGGCAGGTAGAACAGCCGCCCCCCTTCGCCCGCTGATGAACACGCCCGCCCGGTTGCTCGCCAGAAAGGCGAGAGCAGTGGCGCGCGGCCGGCGGAATGTCGTCAAGTTCGGTAGGGCTCGTGTCTTTCCCGTCTCGGGGCGTTCCTCTTCAGCAGAAGCGGGCGGACGAGACGTAGCGATGGAACAGTTCGGGACGTTTGGGTCATGGCTGATATCTTCATCTCCTACGCCCGGTCCGACGCCGAACGCGTGAGGCTTGTGGCCACATCTCTCCACGAGGCGGGCCTTGCCGTCTGGTGGGATCCCTCCGCGCCTCCAGAGGCGAAAGAGGCGCCTCTGGACGCCAGGTTTTCGGCCGCCCCGGCCGTGCTCGTCCTATGGTCGTCCTCATCGCGTTCAGCCGATCATGTCCTCGTGGAGGCGAACGCGGCCATGGGAGATGGCAAGCTCGTTCAGCTTCGTCTGGACAACGAGGCGGCTCCCGTCCCCTTTGAACATTTGACCTGCCTTGATTTCTCGTCATGGTCGGGAGATCCCCGCGACCCTGTCTGGATCGCTCTCAAGGCGGCGCTGAAGGAGAGGGTGACCGTGAGCGCCGGCGAGACCGGGGCTGGACGCAAAGGACCGAAGCGATCCTCCGCTGCCCCCTCTTATCTTGAGGCGCGGCGCGTTCCGGCTTTCGGGCCGCTGGCGGCGGCCGCCGCCGCGATTTTAGGTCTTACTGGCGTCCTGGTCTGGTTTCTGGGTCCGTCTGACTGGCGCCTGACGGCGCAGAATGCGGTCGCGAGCCTCTTTGATGAAGGCGACCAGGGGCGTGTCGCAGCCCTGGCGACGCCCGACAGAGCGCTCCAGACAGGCGGGACACCGGCTTCGGACACGATCGTTCGGGAAGCTGAGGCGGCTCTTACATCTGCGGACCTCACCGATGTCGGCGATCTGGGGCGGCTCCTCGAACGTTTTCCCGGAACTCCGACCGCGGAGACGGCGCTGGCCTTGCTGCGTGCGATGGATGCGCGAAGCTGGGGGGAGGCGGTCGCGAGAGATACGGAGAGCGCGTACAACGGGTATCTGAACGCGTTTCCGGAAGACGGTCCCGCTCCGGGTCAGCGCATCGCCGATGCGCGCGAACGTCTGGCCTCTATCGGCGTTGAGCGCTCTCAGGCGATCGCTGATATCCAGCGGGCGCTCTCTGACGCGAAGCTCTATCAGGGTCCGGCGGACGGAAAGACGGGGGCAAGAGTGAAGCGCGCGCTTCAGGATCTTTCCCGCCAGAAAGCCATCGCCTCGCCGGATCTCGCCTCGGCTTCGCCAAGACAGCTGCGCGCCCTGAGCGATGTGATCCGATCGATCGCACAGTCCGGTCAGGTTCTGTCTCAGGCCCCTCCTGAGGCTGGTCGTGCAGCCGATGCCGCCGCCTGGATAAAGGCCGCGGAGACGGATGCTGTGGCGAGCTACGAGGCCTATCTCGCCGCCTATCCGGCGGGCGCGTACGCATCGAAGGCCCTGGAGGCTCTCGGTCGTCTCACGAGGCTGGAGCCGTTCAGCATCGACGCGACATGGTCGCCTGAACTCAGGCGGGCAGTTCTCGAGGCTCGCACGTTCGGCGCTCAGGCCCTGCAGCGCGCTGAGGCGGCGCGAGCGCGGGCGTCGGCCGCTGATGCGCCGCGCTCCGATGCAGGTACGCAGGAGGGGCTCGGCGGCCACCTGATCATTGGCGGCGACGGCCCCCCCGGACGATATCGAGGCGAGATCTCAGGGGAGAGAGCCGAGGGTCTCGGGGTCCTCGAGTATCCGGCCGCCGCCACCGCCGGAGCCGGCGGCGCCCTGCGCTATGAAGGGGAACATACGGCGGGCGACGTGCGGGGTCTGGGCGTGACGTACTGGAGAAACGGCGACACGCTCGCGGGCGTCTACGGGCCGGACATGACCGTCTCCGGCGTCTTGCAGTTCGCCAATGGGCAGAGATATGAGGGTGGGATCAGGCAGGGACGCCGATCCGGTTATGGGGTGGTCTGGACGTCTTCCGGCGAGCCTGTTGCGGCAGGCCGCTGGACGGATGATCGCCTCATAACGCCTGGCGATAGAGGATCGTCGGGGCAACCTTGAAGAAACTCTGAGGCGGCTGCGGCCTCTGAATTGTGTCAAGGTTGCACCGGATCAAACCTCTGCGCCTTGCCGCCGGCATGGTTCGGCGGACTGTCTGTCGGCGGGCTTGAGGGGCGAAGTTCATGATATCGGATGCACGATCCTGGACGCCGGGAGAGGTCGTCGAGGCCGATCTGTGTGTGATCGGATCGGGTCCCGGAGGGTTGTCTCTGGCTCATGAGCTCGAGGGGACGGGCCTGCGCGTCCTTGTCCTCGAAACCGGGGGGCTCCATGAGGCGCCTGATCGCAACGCCCTGTCGGCTCTCGACAGCGCTTCGCGCTATGGGGCCGAGACGCGTATCGAGAACACGAGGCGCGTCGGCGGGAATGCCAATGTCTGGCACATCCAGACCGATGCGGGCTATCGCAACGTTCGCATGGTTCCCTATACGCGAGGCGATTTCGCAGCGCGCGAGGCCGTCGGGTCTCCGGGCTGGCCAATCAGCTACGACCTTTACATGGACTGGATCCGGAGGGCTCAGGAGCATCTCGCTCTCTCCGGGAGTTTCCGGGCGGAGGGTCGAAACGATCTCGCCGCGCCGGCCTTTGATCTGCCTTCCGCAGGAATTGAAACTCACTTGTTCCAGTTCCCGAATGCGGAGGCTTATCTCGAGCGCGCCCGCAAGCGGCTGGAAGCGTCCCGCAACATTCATCTGGTCAGTTTCGCTCACGCTCTGGAGCTCATTCCGGATGGATCCGGCGGAGCGATCGCAGAGGTTCTGGGCGCAAGCGAACCCGGTCGGGAGTTCACCGTCCGTGCGAAGCGTTTCGTGCTCGCAGGGGGCGGTTTCGCCGTGCCGCAGCTGCTGCTGTCCTCCCAGAGGCTCTCGGCCGCAGGTGTCGGGAACGTACACGACACGGTCGGCCGCTGGTTCATGGACCACCCGCTTATTGACGGCGGAGAGCTGATCCCGACCTCACGCAGTCTGTTTGACCGCGCCGCGCTTTATGATCTCCGCACCCTCGCCTCAGGAGCGGTGATGGGCTTTCTGGCCCCCTCTGACGAGGCGCTTCTCGCTCATCCGATGGCGAACCTCAACCTTATCCTCTTTCCGGCGGAAAGAGAGTTCCGCCGTAATCGCGAGCTATCCCATCGTCAGTCGCTCGGCTTTTATTCGGCCATTCGAATACGAGACGCGCTGAGAAATCGTCACCGGCCCCTGATGCGGGACGTCTTCGGGGTCCTCGCAGGCGCCGACGGGGTCGTTCGCAAAGCGGTCGATGCCTATCTTCATCCGCGATCGAACCTTGCGCGCGGAGGCTGGTCGCGTCTGGATCGTCCCTCCGCGCGTTTTGATGTGTTCGAGGTCCTGCACCTTGCGGAGCAGGCCCCGCGTCGAGACAATCGGGTGACCCTTGGCGCCGAACGAGACCGCTTCGGTCGGCAGCGCGTGAAGGTCGACTGGACGTTTTCCGAAGAGGACTATCAGCGTCTCGCCCGGACGCAGGAGCACTTGGCGCGCCTCATAGAGGCCTCGGGTCTTGGGCGCTGGGAGGTGCGACGGGTCGAGGGTCGTCCGGATATCAAGAGCGATTCTACGGGCCATTTTCTGGGGGCCACACGCATGCATGCGGATCCGCGTCAGGGGGTGACGACCCCTGATTGCCGGGTTCATGGCGTTGAAAACCTTTTCATCGCCTCCTCGAGCGTCTTTCCGACGGGAGGCTACGCCAATCCGACCTTGAGCATCATGGCGCTCGCAATCGGTCTGGCGGATCGTCTGAAGGCGGTCTAGGAGCGGGCTCAGCGCCCCCGTGCGCTCGCAGGGGTCGGGTAGGTGGGCTCCGGGATCAGTGCGAAGCTCTTGGCGGCCCTGAAGTCGCCCGCCTCGAAATTGATCCGCAGAATTTGGCCGGCGGCGTCTCTGGGCGAGGGGGTAAGCTCGAGCTGGATCGCCTCGCGCGGATCAAGGGCTTCGATCCGCCCGATCGCCGATGCGGGAAAATAGAACACCTGAAATGCCGCCCCGACGCTGTCGGTCTCAGCCTGGGAGAGAGCCGCCCATTCCGGCTTGGCCATCCGTCTCGGGGGGGCGGAGAGGGACCTCGAAGGCGTTGACAGTCCTCCGAGCCAGGGTTCGCCCATCCGGGCGGGGTCGCGGATGAAGAGCTGCACCACGGACGGCGGGATCTGTCGTGCGGGGATCGCAACCGCCAGGGCGAAGTCGTTCTTTCGCGCAGCGCCCGGGGGCCGGCGCAGTCCCAGCACGATCCCTGAACCGGGATCGGTCTGACTGACGGCCCAGCGGTCATGGCGGCTTCTGGAGGCGAGCCATGAGGAGTGCAGCGCGGGATACTCGAGAAAGCCGGTCTTCTGGAACTGTCTGTAACTGTCGCGGATGAGGTCAGCGACTTCTGTCACCGAGGGATGGCGACATCCGAGGGAGGCGGCGTGGGTCGAGACGTCGGCGGCGAGGGCGCGGATCGTGTCTGGCGGATAGTTCGCCCTGAGAAGGGCGCCTTCAGCCTGATAAAGCCCCGAGACGAGGGCGAGACGCTCTCCCTCGTTAAACAGATTGCACGCCCTGTCGGCCGCAGCGATCGCGGTTCGCTCAAGGAAGGTGCGCTCCTGCGGGGTGTTGTCCGCAAGGGCTGGAGGCGTCAGGAAAAGGAAGACCGCTCCGAGCCTGAGGAGCCAGGTCCCCGCAGGCAGGCGGGAGGAGCGAACGGGGGCGAGGCGCTTCTGCATCGTCCGGTCGGCTTAATCCGTCAGGGTTTAGGATCAGTTTAAAGCGATCGTCGACTTCTCAGGGATCTGCTGTCCGGGTGCTGTCTGCAGCCTCTTCGGTCCCGATCAGGAAGTGAGCGGTCAGCGCAGCGACCGGCTCGCTCTCATTCTCCTGCCAGGCCTCGGCCCGCACAGACGCGATCCGACGACCGAGTTTGGTGATGCGGGCCCGGGCGTGAAGGTCCCGCGCCCGACCCTGACGGAGATAGTCGATTGTGAGATTGATGGTTTTCGGCTGGATCCCGCCTTCGGTCTTCAGGATCACTTCCGCCATCGCCGTCAGCTCGAGAAAGGCGCCGATCGCCCCTCCGTGCAGCGCCTGGATCGTGAAGTTTCCGATCAGATCGTCCTGAAACGGCAGATGGGCGATGAGGCCGGCGTGATCCTGCTCCACGCGCATGCCGAGACTTTTCACCATGCCCATGCGGTTCAGTCTGGCTGCGAGATCTGCGTTTCGGTCCATCAGAACGATCCTGCAGAGCTGGGGGCGCGGATCTTGTTGATCGCAAACGCGGCGCTGGCTGTCGCGATGACCTTGTCGCGGCTCTCATGATAGGCCCAGGCGTGGGTGAAAGCGATCGTCCGCGTGAGATGGTAGCAGTGGGCCTCCCCGATAATATCCCGCCCCTGATCGGCCGGCCGCATGTAATCGATCCTGAGATCCAGCGTCGCCACCGCTCGAAACTGCTCAAGCGCCGCACCGCAGGCCATGCCTGAGAGATTGTCGAGAAAGCTCGTGATCACGCCCCCGTGGATGACCCCTGTGTCCGGATCACCGGAAAAATCGGCTGACCAGGGCTGGACGCCCCAGACATGGGCTCGTTCGATACGGGTGACCCGGAAGCCCAGTTTTCGGGCCCACGGCGTCATCTGCGTCATCAGATGCATGTTGTCACGCATCAGCTTCAGGCGGTCTTCAAGGGAGTTCAGGGCGTCCAGGGGCGCATCCTCCGATGAGAAAGAAAGGCGAGGCCGCCTCCTGCACTCTCCTTGGCCTGTGCGCAAGCGGGCGGGTGACGGATCCCGACACTCTTTGGCTGAGCGGGGCCGTTCGACCCACTCCCGGCCAGAAGCCATGGGCGGGCGGGCGAATTTCCCGTTATTGCGGGTTGGATCAGGCGGCGAGTGACCCCATTGTAGAGACTTGGGAAAGGGGGGAAGAGCCGTGCAGCATCAGACGCCGCTCATTTCGCTTCTTGTCCTCGGGCTGGGGCTGGCCTTCGTTTTCGGTTGGCTCGCCACCCGGCTCCGGATGTCGCCTATCGTCGGGTATCTGGCGGCTGGCGTTCTGCTGGGGCCGTTCACCCCTGGTTTTGTCGCCGACGGCTCCCTCGCTGCTGAGGTGGCCGAAGTCGGCGCGATGCTGCTGATGTTCGGCGTGGGGCTGCATTTCACGCCGAAGGAGCTGATGTCCGTGCGGGCGATCGCTGCGCCCGCGGCCCTGGTTCAGATCCTCCTGTCGACCGCGATCGGTGCGGCGGTCGGCGTTCTGGCCGGCTGGGGGCTCGCCGGAGGGGTGGTGTTCGGTCTGGCTCTCTCGATCGCCTCCACGGTGGTCGCCATGCGCGCCATTCAGGATCAGCGCGCCATGCAGTCCGACAAGGGGCGCATCACGGTCGGCTGGCTGGTGATGGAGGATTTCGCGATGATCCTCGCCATGGTTCTTCTGCCGACCTGGGCTCAGATCAGCCGTGCGGCCGCGGGCGACGGCGAGATGACCCCTCTTCAGATGCAGGATATCGGCCTCGCTCTCGCCGTGACGATCGGCAAGGTGGCCGCGTTCGTGGTTCTGATGCTGTTTGCAGGTCGGCGTGTCGTTCCCTGGATCCTTCACCGTGTGGTTCACTCGGGATCCCGGGAGCTGTTCCGGCTGGCGGTCCTCGCAATCGCCATGGGATCGGCTTTCGCCGCCGCGGCCTTCTTTGACGTCTCTCTCGCTCTGGGAGCTCTGTTCGCGGGTCTCATCATGGCGGAAAGCGAGCTGTCCCAGCAGGCGGCCCATGAAACCCTGCCGTTGAGAGACGCGTTCGCCGTATTGTTCTTCGTGTCGGTCGGCATGCTGTTCGACCCGATGATCCTGCTGCGCAATCCCTGGCCGCTCATTCTGACAGTTCTCGCCGTCACCGTCTTTCGGACAGGGCTTGGGTACGGACTGCTCCGGATGTTGGGCCAGCCCCATGAGATGTCGCTCTCGATCACGGCCAGCCGATCGCAGATCGGCGAATTCTCGTTCATAGTGGCGGGCCTGGGGGTCAGTCTGGGACTTCTCCCGGCAAGCGCGCGCGATCTGATTGTCGGCGCCGCCATCTTCTCGATCTGTCTGACGCCGGCGGTCGCCTTCATTCTCGAACGATCCGCGCGGGTCGGAGGTCCGGGCCGATCGTCGTCCTCGACGACGCCGTTCGATCCGCCGGCGCCGTCGCGCGCCGTGGTGGTCGGTCATGGTCGGGTCGGCTCGCTCATCTGCGCCTCTCTGAAGGTGTCGGGAGCTCAGTTCACGGTGATCGAGGATCGGGAGGAGATTGTCGAAGCCCTGAAGGGCCGGGGTATGGACGCCATCGCTGGAAACGGCGCATCGGAGGAGCGTCTGAGAGAGGCCGGCATTGAGCGGGCGGAGTTTCTGTTCGTGACAGTTCCCGACGGTTTTGAGGCGGGCGGAATTGTCGAAACGGCTCGGAGCGTCACTCCGGGACTGCGCGTTTACGCCCGCGCTCACAGCGATGCGGAGGTCGAGCATCTCACCCGCCTTGGAGCTGACGTGATTATATCCGGCGAACGCGAGATCGCCGATGCGATGATCGCCGATGTCCGGCCCCGACTGGTTTCATCCGCCTAGGCGGCGCGGACCGGGGAGAAACCGAAGAGGGGCTCGCATGACGAAGCGGCCTCCTGTAGGAGGGATGCTCGGTCATGGACCTTATAAACGGCGAGGAGGCGAAGGATGAGGGGCGAGCTTCCGACGCATGTCTGGGTCTCGGCTCTTCTCCGCAGGGCGTCTGCAGGAGGCGCATTCGCTGTCGTCCTGCACAAGGGCGACGCCGAGCGCGGGGATGTTCTGATAAAGGTCCGTGCAGCGTCCGGATCGGCTGCCGCCTATGCGCCGGCGTTTGCCCCGGGTGAGGCCTCCTTTGAGCGTGTTGGTTCGTCAGACGAGGAGGATGCGGTTGACGACCTGATCCGTCGGCGTCTGGGGCGCGACAGGGATCTGTGGGTCATTGAGATCGAGGACCGTGAGGGGCGTCATTTCCTGACCGAGCGGGTGATCTCGTCATCCTCGTCCTGAGACCGGTCACCCGGGGGCCTTTTCGCAGTCGCCAGGCTTCCCCATCCACTGTGTGGGACCTTTTAATCGGACCCAGCGGCCGCTGGCGGTCCAGATATTGACCAGATCGAGCACTCCTCCCGCATCTGTCGCCGCAAGGCGGAGAACCCCGCCGCCCTCAATCGCACCGGTGTAGGACACGGCGCATTCGCCCTCCGCCGTCCGGAGGCAGCCTGTACCCTTTTCCGTGTCCGCCTCGAAACGCAGCCGGGAGGAGTTCGAGGCCCGTTCGCGGGCGTCCGGAAACGTGGTTCTGGAATCGACGATGACCCGTTCGATCCGGCAGGACCACGCCTGAGGCGCAGCGAGGGCCGGGGGCGACAGGAGAAGAAGGACTGAGATCAGGGCGGCCGGACGCTTGATCATGACTGGACCTCCATGCGTTTGCTGCGACTCTCTGGCCTTCCCGCCTGATGATTTCAAGCGCCGCAGTCATCTCGATCCCGATTGGCGCTGCGCACTTTCGCCCGCCGCCCGAATGGGATAAGCCCCCCGATCACACGCAGAACCGGACCCTCCATGGCCCTGTCACCCGAAGCTGAAGCCGCACGAAGGCGGACATTCGCCATCATCTCCCATCCGGACGCCGGCAAGACGACGCTGACGGAGAACCTCCTGTTGAGCGGGGGAGCGATCCGCCTTGCCGGCGCGGTGAGGGCGCGCGGTGAGCGGCGGCGCACGACCTCCGACTGGATGAAGATCGAGCGCGATCGCGGCATCTCGGTCTCGGCCTCGGTCATGACCTTCGAGTATGACGACTGCGTCTTCAACCTGCTCGACACTCCGGGCCACGAGGATTTTTCGGAGGATACTTACCGGACGCTGACTGCGGCGGATTCGGCGATCATGGTCCTGGACGCGGCCAAGGGTATCGAGCCTCAGACACTGAAGCTGTTCGAGGTGTGCCGCCTGCGGGATATTCCGATCATAACCTTCATCAACAAAATGGACCGAGAGGCGCAGGACCCATTCGCGCTTCTTGAGGAGATCGAACAGAAGCTTGCTCTCGCCCCATCGCCTCTCTACTGGCCGCAGGGATCGGGCGAGCGTTTTCGAGGCATGATGGATCTGTCTCGTCGCGAGTTTCTGCTTTACCGTCGACATATCGGAGCTGAGGCCGGGCTCGCCCATGAGGTCGAGCGCATCGCTGTGGACGATCCTCGTTTCGGGCAGGTTCTTGACGACGCTGAGCGCGCAGAGCTCGACGAGCAGAGCGAGACCGCCGCCGGCGTGTGTCTTCCGTTTGATCCCGCCGCCTATCTTGAGGGTCACATGACCCCGGTCGTATTCGGATCGGCCCTGCGCCATTTTGGGGTGAGGGCCCTGCTCGACACCATTCGCACCTTCGCTCCCTCGCCGCGTCCTCAGAAGGCTCAGGTCCGAGGGGTTCCCATGGAGCTGTCGGCGAACCACTCTGAGGTGACGGGCTTTGTGTTCAAGATTCAGGCGAACATGGATCCCAATCATCGCGATCGCATCGCCTTCTTCCGTATGGTGTCGGGACGCTTTCAGCGCGGGATGAGGCTGAAGACGGCGGCGGGAAAGCTCATCGGCGTGTCCGCACCGGTTATGTTCATGGCTCAGGATCGGGAGATCGCCGACGAGGCCTTCGGCGGCGACGTTATCGGCATTCCCAACCACGGCGCCTTGAGGGTTGGAGACGCGCTTTCGGAGAGCGGGACGGTCCAGTTCAGCGGCATTCCCAACTTCGCGCCGGAAATCCTGAGGCGCGCCCGGGCGCGCGATCCGATGAAGGCCAAGCATCTGCGCAAGGCCCTCGAGGGTATGGCCGAGGAGGGCGTCACCCAGCTGTTCACGCCCGAGATCGGGTCGGACATGATTGTCGGGGCGGTCGGCCAGCTCCAGATCGAGGTGATGGCGGAGCGGGTTGCGACGGAGAACAATCTCGACGTGCTGTTCGAGCCGGCGCCCTATAATGTCGCGCGATGGATCTCGAGCAGCGATTCCCAGAAGCTTGAGGCCTTCCTTGAGAAGAACCGGTCAGCTGTCGGGCGGGATCTGGACGGACAGCCGGTTTATCTGGCCAAGAATCTCTGGGACGTCGGCTACGTTCAGGAACGAAATCCCGATATCCGCTTCACCAAGACGCGCGAAAGATCCTGAGAGCGGCGAGGCGGGTCAGGCCGCCTGCTCGCCCTCTGACTTGATCCGGACCTTCCAGAACTTGAGCGCCCGCTGGGCCGCGATGGCCGGCACAAGTTCGTAGAGGTCTCCGAGTTCTTCCGCCTGTTTGACGTTATAGCCCTTGTTATCGAGCACCAGGCACATGGTGACGAAGATCGGGCGCGGGAAGCCGGCGCCTCGGCAGAGCATGGCCAGGGCGTCGAGATCATTGCTTGAGACGATCCTGTGGGTGAGATCGAAGGGCGTACCGACGAGGTGGGCCAGTCCGAGCGTGAAGGCGGTGCGCCGCTGTTCGTAGATCAGCCGAACGAGCGTCTCGCCATTGAGTTTGCCGGAGTTCTGCAGGATGCGGACCTGATCGACCGCAGCCGCATAATCGCTTGGCAGAGCGCCATAGGCGGTGGCGACGCGGGTGCGCCCGATCTCGAGCGCCGCCTCGAGCTCGGCCGGCGAGACGCCCTGGAAGCGCTCCATGATATGAGCCCGGAGACCAACCTCCACCCGCAGGTAGACAGAGTTGAGGACGTCGAGCGGCACATTCCTGTTCTTCACCAGCGGCGCCTGGAGAATCGGACTTGTTTCGGCCCGTTCGGCGACTTTCTCGAAGGTCTCCCGACTGATCCGGGCCTCGTTGTTGGCGAGGAGCGAGGCGACAACGGCGTCCTCTCCCTTTTCCACCAGGGCGGTGGAGATTTTTTCGCCGATATCCGACCGACGGGTCACCGCCAGCATGTGGTCTTGCGTCTTCCGGTTGATCACCTCAAGAAGGTCTCGCTCCGTCAGCGCCCTGGATTTTTCGAGAACGGGCCGTGCGACGGCGATGGAGTCCATCGCGAGCCTCCGGGCCGTCCGGTTGACCGGGAGGTCCACGCTCGAGATTTTCTCACTGAGTTCGACCCGGACCGCCTCTTCGAGGTCATGCGCGACCGTGGTCACGAATTCGTCAAACAGGTCAGCTTCGAGATGAGCCCTTGGCGGGGCGCGCGGCGTGATGAAGGCGTCCGTCACCTGCCGAAGCAGCTCACGTCGCTTCTCGCTTGACGTTTCTCGAGCAAGCTCGAGCAATTTTGCAAAATTCGAGGCGCCCGCGGCCATGAATCCTATCCCCAGCCCTTAAGACGAGGGTCTACATCACCCCGGTTAACCGGCGCTTACGCGTGTCTGTGAAATCTTCCCTAAGGTCGGACGGCGTCTGTCATGTTCGTCCGAGCGCCTCCCGTTTTTCCTCGAGCTCGAGCCATTCGAGCTCATAGGCCTCGAGCTCGGCGCGCGCCGGTCCGCTGCGGGCTGCGAGCTGGGCGAACCGGGCCGGATTGCGTCCGAACAGAGCCGGGTCGGCCATGTCCGTCTCGATGGCGGCGATCTCGGCCTGTCTCTCGCTCATGAGGCGCACCAGCTCGTCGAGGCGGCGGGCATCCTTGTAGCTCAGCTTGGCGCTGGGCCGGGCCGCGGCCGGGGAAGGCTGCGGAGGGCTGAAAGACGGAGATTTGGGAGGCTCCGGCGTTCTGGATCGGAAGGCTCTCGCCGAGGCCGGCCCGTTCTGGGCGACGTAATCGCTGTATCCTCCGGGGGTCTCCAGCCATGCGCCGCCGCCTTCGGGGGTCAGGATTGAGGTTGCGACATTGTCCACGAACGCCCGGTCGTGACTGACGAGCAGCAGGGTGCCGTCATAATCCGTCAGCATGTCCTCGAGCAGGTCGAGGGTTTCGATATCGAGATCGTTGGTGGGTTCGTCGAGCACGAGGAGGTTTGAGGGCCGGGCGAGGGCGAGCGCCAGGGTCAGACGATTGCGTTCCCCGCCGGACAGCGCGCTGACCGGCTGACGCAGTTGTCGGGAATCGAACATGAAATCCTTCGCATAGGCTGCGACATGGCGGGGGTGGCCTCTCACCATGATCTGATCCCCGCCCAGCGGCGCGAGCGTATCCCAGAGAGTTTGATCGGCCCTGAGGCTGGCGCGTGTCTGATCGAGGTAGGCGATTTCGAGGGTCTTTGCGAGGCGGACCGTGCCCTGATCCGGAGGGATCTGACCCAGGATCAGGCGCAGGAGCGTCGTCTTGCCTGCGCCGTTGGGGCCGATCAGGCCGAGCCTGTCGCCACGCATGATCCTGAGGTCGAGGTTGGAGGCGATGACGATTTCGCCTTCCGGCGTAGAGAAGGACTTCGAGACGCCCTTGAGTTCGGCGACCAGCCGGCCTGAGGCTGCGCCGGTCTCGACCGCCAGCTGAGCGCTTGAGGCTGCGTCGGCCAGCGCGGTCTTGCGCGCGCGACGTTCGGCGCGCATGTCCTGAAGCTTACGAACCCGCCCCATATTGCGCTTTCGACGCGCCGTCACCCCTCGCGCCAGCCACCTTTCTTCAGCCTTCAGCTGAACGTTCAGCTTGTCGAGCGCGCGTTCTTCCTCGACTTCGACGGCTTCGGCCCAGTCCTCGAAGTTCCGATAGCCGGCCTCAAGGGTGCGCACGACGCCCTGTCGAAGCCAGGCGACATCGGTTGAGACGGTTTCGAGGAAGCGGCGATCATGGCTGACGATCAGGGCTGCGCCCCGAAAGGCGAGAAGTTCTTTCTCAAGGCGTTCGATCGAGGCCACATCGAGATGGTTTGTGGGCTCATCCAGCAGGAGAAGGTCGGGGCTGAGCGCAAAGGCCCTGGCCAGAGCGATGCGGCGGGCCTGACCGCCGGAAGCCGTCGCGAGCGGAAGGCCTCTTGGGACCTCCCACTCGTCAAGCTCAGCGTCCGCCCGATAGGTCAGGTCCTCCTCTAGCCCGGCTGCGACATACTCCAGAGCGGTCGAAAAGCCCCGGAAATCGGGCTCCTGCCGCAGATAGAAGGAGGTGGCGCCGGGCTGACGGAAGACATCCCCGCCGTCGGCTTCGATCTGCCCCGCCAGAAGTCTCATCAGGGTGGATTTTCCTGCGCCGTTTCGCCCGACAAGGGCCATGCGGCGTCCTCTGGATAGGGAGATGTCGACGCCGACGAAGAGAGGCGCGCTTCCAAGCGTGAGACGGGCCTCACGCAGGGCGGCGATCGGAGGGGCAGGCGGCATGAGGCGTAACCTTTGGAGAGGCGACGCTGACAAGACGTCGGAGGATCTGGATGTCAACCGATAAGGGCTGAACTTGGGGGGCGGTCCTCTCAGCGGGGCGGCTGCACGCTGGCGAACGCCGCCGAGAGCGACCTGAAGAAGGCGAGGCGCGCCTGCTGGTCCGGATCGAGGAAATCTTCCGGTCGGCTGGCGCCCGGAAGAGGCTCCGGGGTCAGCCCCTCATGGGCCTTTGTCATCACGGAGGCGAAGATCCGCGCCGGCCCCTCTCCCCCTGTCATCCGGCCCATGGAGGCGTCATCGTCATTTCCGAGCCACACCCCGCAGACATAGCGCGTCGAGTAGCCGAGGAACCAGGCGTCCCGCCAGTCCTGGGAGGTTCCTGTCTTGCCGGCGATCTGCCAGCCGGGAACCTGGGCGGCGCGTCCCGTTCCCCTGAGGACGACGCGGGACAGCATGGCGTTCATGTCTTCGGTCAGATCGGGCGGATACAGCCGCTGGGCTGAGCTCGGCGATCGGCGATAGAGGCGATCGCCCCGCGTGTTCCGCACCTCTGTGACGATATACGGGCTCACCTCAAGTCCGCCCCGGGCCAGAACCCCATAGCCGGTGACGAGATCGAGCAGGGTCGCCTCATCTGAGCCCAGGGCGAGAGAGGGATAATCGCCAAGTTCGGATTTGACCCCGAAGCGCCGAGCGAGGGCGGCGACCTTGTCGATGCCGATCTCGACGCCGAGCTGGGCGGCGACGGTATTCAGAGAGAGGGCGAGCGCTTCAGAAAGGGTGACCGGCCCGCGATAGCCGCCGTCATAGTTCCGCGGCCTCCAGCTGCCGATGCGCACGGGCTCGTCATAGCGTATCGTTCCCGGCTGCAGTCCGGCCTCAAGAGCGGCGGCGTAGACGAACATCTTGAACGCCGAGCCGGGCTGACGGCGCGCCTGAACGGCGCGGTTGAACTTGGAGGCCTGATAATCCCGTCCTCCCACCATGGCGCGGATCGCGCCGTCGGTATCGGCCAGGAGCACTGCGCCTTCCTTCGCGCCTACGGCGCGGGCGAGACCGGCCTCAAGGGCCTCTTCGGCGGCGGTCTGGAGGGCGAGGTCGAGAGTGAGGGTCACAACGAGGTCAGGAGGCGGGTTCGGAACCAGCAGGCGAACCTGATCCGCGGCGTAGTCGAGCGCATGTCCGGAAAAAGCGTCGGTCTGTTCCGGCGCGAGGGTGAGCGCTTCGGCGGCGGCCTCCTCTTCCTCCGCTCTGGATATGAAACCCGCCTCCCTCATCTGCGAGAGAACATAGAGCTGACGGGACCGGACGCGGGGGCTGGCTGCCGCCGAGGAGAAGCGCGAAGGCGCTTTGGGCAGGGCGGCCAGCATCGCCGCCTGAGCGAGAGTGGCCTTTCGGATGTCGGTTCCGAAATAGATGCGCGAGGCCGCTTCGACCCCGTAGGCGCCGGCGCCGAGATAGATGCGATTGAGATAGAGTTCGAGAATCTCGTCCTTGGAGAGCTGGTTCTCCAGCTCGAGTGCCAGGCGCGCCTCCTGCGCTTTCCTCATCAGGGTCTGGTCGGTGGTTAGAAAAAGATTTTTGGCCAGCTGCTGGGTGATGGTCGAGGCGCCCTGAACGGTATGGCCGGCTCTGAGATTCTCGAGCATCGCCCTGACGATGGCGAGGACGTCGACGCCCTCATGCTCCTTGAACTTCCTGTCCTCGATCGAGATGAAGGCGTCGATCACGTGGTCAGGCAGTTCTTTCAGGCGCACCACGCGGCCGTAATCGGGGCCGCGCACGGCGATCACGGCGCCGGTGGAGTCGATGAAGGCGATGGACGGTTGACGGCTCTGGTCCCAGAGCTCGTCCGTGTCAGGCAGTCTGGGCATGTCTGCGAACAGGGCGTTCCAGAGCAGGGCGAGGGTTAGTAGGCCGGTGACTGCGGCGACGCCGGCGGCCCGGAGAAGGGGCGTGCGCCAGCGCCTCACCGTTTCGCCCAGTCGGGCGAGGCGCGAGCGGATCGTCTGAGAAGGACTTTCGCGTGTCATCTCGTCCCGTCGGGAAAGGAGGCCCGGCGCGCGGAGGACCGGAGAGGCGGCTTATAGGGCTCCTTCGTCGCGTCGGCGAGGTGAATTTCCGACGCGACGAGCTGAGGAGCCCTGGCGAGCGCCTACTCCGCTTCGGACCGTTGTCCGTCGCCGACAGACAGGCTCGTTCCGCCGCCGGATGAAGAGGGCTGCGGTGCAGGCGGCGGAGGCGGCGGCGGAGGCGCTGGAGGAGGGGGCGCAGGCGGTGGCGGCGGAGAGCTGACCGGCTGGCCCGCAGGCCCCGGTTCGCTCACCGGTCCGAAGTCGGTCGGACGGGACAGATCCCGACCGATCCGCTCGCGCGGGGCTTCCGGAGCGAACTCCATCGGCGGGGCGGCCGAGCTTCCCGGTCCGGGCGGGCGGTCGCGGCGCCGGTCAGGGCGGACATCAGGTTCGCGGGGTTCCGGCCGGTTGTCTTCGCCCAGTCCCGGTTCGGGTCGGGGCGGTTCGCTGACCGGCGGGCGGTCCCGGTCCGCTTCGCGGGGACGCGGCGTCACGGGCGGGGGGGCGGGGGGCGGTCCGGAGGGAGGGCCGCCTCCTCCGGCTGCGGGGGGCGGAGGCGGGCTGGGGGGCGTGATCGAGCCTCCTCCGCCGCCTGAGGCCCCGCCTCTCGGGTCGCGGTCTCTGTTCCGATCCCGGTCGCGATCGCGATCGTCATAGCGCTCCCGATCCCGGTCTCGACGACGCAGCTCGTCCATGCGGCGCCAGGCGTCGGAGTAGTAAAAGCCCCAGGGATAGGAGTTGCGGTAGCTTTCATAGGCCCAGTAGGTGTCGAGCCGGCGCGCAAACAGCCACGCGTCGTAGTCGCGTCGCCGCAGATCGTCGATGGCGCGCTGCGCCTCGGATCTCCAAGATCCGTAGGGGTTCTGGTCGAGATAATCGCCGTAGGACGACAGCGTGTTCCGACGGATCGCCGCCCGCCACGCGTCATCGTCCCTCAGGCGAAAGTCTTCAAGCCACTCCCGCGCGTCTGCGCGCCGTTCCGATCGCGGCCAGATGCGAAGGAAATCCTCCACCGCCCGCGGCGATCCCGAGCGGATCGCGCGGACGAACGCCCCCTCGTCGGTCTTCCACAGGGCGTCCAGGGCGCGCTGCGCCTCGCCGGCATGCGCGCCTCTGGGCCAGCGTTCGAGAAAGTCCTCAAGAGGCTCGATGGAGGAGCCGCCCTTGAGGGCGGTCCACTCCGCCAGCTCCTCAGCGATCAGCCGGGGCCGGGCGGCCTCCTCCCGGAGACGTTCGGCTTCTGCGGCGTTAGAGCCCCAGGTTGAGTAGCGATAGAGATAGTCGAGATAGGCCTGCTCAGTCCCTAGCCGTCGGGCCTCTGCGAAATCCCGGATCTCCTGAGCCCGGAGGGCGTCGATCCGGCTTCGCGCTGCTGCTGCGTTGGCGCTCTCGGGATGCTGGCGGATGAAGGTGTCGTAAGCCGGCGGCGCGTCAGCCTGAGAGGCAATGCGCCAGTCGCGTTCGAGGATCTCTTCAGGGCTTGGGCCGGAGACGCAGCCGGCGGCGAGCGCCAGAAGACTGACGGCTGCGAGGCTGGAGCGGAAGGCGGAGGCGGCGTGGATCGATCGGGTCATGGTTTAATCTCCCTGATGACGAGCCTAGACCGCCAAGATGAACGGCGACGGAACAGGTTCGGCCGGTTGGTCGCTTGCCGCCGGTCTGTGTCAGCGCCCTGTGAACCGGGGCGGTCGTTTTTCGAGGAAGTGAGCGACCCCTTCCCGGAAGTCTTCCGAAACGAAGCTGGCCGGCATGTCGGCGTTGGCGCTCTCGATCGCTTCTCCGAGCGACTGGAACTGGGCGTTCCACAATTCGCGTTTCATCTCGCGCAGCGAACGGGGCGAGACTTCGCTGGCCAGCATCTTCGCGTAAGCCATGACTTCGCTCTCGAACTCGGCTGCCGGAATGACCCGGCTGACCAGTCCCATGGAGAGAGCGTCGGCGGCGCTGATCACGCGGGCCGAGTAGAGAAGGTCGGCGGCGTTCGCAAATCCCACCAGACGCGGCAGGAGCCAGGAGACGCCGTGCTCGGCGATGAGGCCGCGTCGGGAGAAGGCGGTCGTGAACTTCGCGGCGTCGGATGCGAACCGGATATCGGCGTAAAGCGAGAGGACGAGGCCCAGACCGGCGCAGGCCCCGTTGATCGCGCACAGGATGGGTTTGGGTACGGAGGGAAGCCAGGAATAGAGCTTCCGGAAATCGTCTCTCGCCTCGGGGTCGAACGGCGGGGGAGGTGCGGCTGTCGCATTTCCGCCATCGCCTGACTGTATGCCCTGAAGCGTCGTCATGTCTGCTCCCGCGCAGAACCCGCGCCCGGCCCCGGTGAGAATGATGACGCGCACATTCGGGTCGTCCGCCGCCTCTCTCATGGCGGCCCGGACCTCCGCATCCATCTGGGAGCGCCAGGCGTTCAGCCGGTCGGGTCGGTTGAGCCGGACGACGGCCACGCCGTCCTCGGCGCTGTAGAGGATGTCCTGATAGGCCATGAGCGCGTTCTCCCTGGTCAAGCCTGCACGAAGGGGCACCTTAGACCAGCCGTCGGGGAATGGGAGGGGCGGAGTTGCCCGAAGCCCGGATACGGTTCAAGGAAACCCTATCGATGAGAACGCGAGGACGGTTCATGAGATCGATCAATCCGGCGACAGGCGAGGCGGTCGCCTCCTACGAGGAGCTCTCCCCCGGCGGTCTGGAGGCGCGTCTCGCCTCGGCCGCTGCGGCCTTTCCGGACTTCGCGGACCGATCGCGTCTGGAGGATCGCCTGGCCTGCCTGAGGAAGGCGGCGGGGATTCTCGAGGCGGAAGCCGACCGCTGGGCGCGGCTCATCACCCTTGAGATGGGCAAGCCGATCTCGCAGTCTCGCGCCGAGGTCGCCAAGTGCGCATCCGTCTGCCGGTATTATGCGGACAGCGCCCGCGACATGCTCGCCGACGAGGATCGCGGCGGCGGCGCTTATGTGCGCTGGCTTCCCCTGGGGCCTGTGCTGGCGGTCATGCCCTGGAATTTTCCGTTCTGGCAGGTTTTCAGGTTCGCGGCGCCGGCGCTGGCGGCGGGCAATGTGGGATTGCTGAAGCACGCCTCGAACGTTCCTGGCTCGGCGCTGGCGATTGAGGAGATCTTCCGCGAAGCCGGCTTCCCCGCCGGCGCCTTTCAGACGCTTCTCATTCCTTCGGCATCCGTGGCCGGGGTCATCGCGGATCCGAGGATCCGGGCTCTCACGCTGACCGGCAGCGAGGCGGCGGGCGTGAGCTGCGCGATCGAGGCGGGCCGCAATCTCAAGAAATCGGTGCTCGAGCTCGGCGGATCGGATCCGTTCATCGTCATGCCGAGCGCAGACGTGACGGCGGCGGCTGCAGTTGCGGTTCGCTCGCGCATGCAGAACGCAGGTCAGTCCTGCATCGCCGCCAAGCGGTTCATTATTCACGCCGACGTCTATGACGAGTTTCACGAGGCCTGCCGGTCGGAGATCGCGGCTCTGCGCGTGGGCGACCCTCTTGATCCGGCAACCGACATGGGTCCGCTCGCGACCTCCCGCATTCGCGAGGACCTCGTTCGCCAGGTCGCCGACAGCCTCGCTCTCGGCGCGAGGCTGTCGGCGGGCGGACGACCCCTCGACGGGCCCGGCTATTTCTACCCGCCGAGTCTTCTGACCGATGTTCCTGTCTCGGCGCCGGCGCACGGCGAGGAGCTGTTCGGTCCTGTCGCCAGCCTGTTTCGTGTGGCGAGCGCGACCGAGGCGATCGCGCTGGCCAATGTCACGCGCTTTGGTCTCGGCTCGGCCGTGTGGACGCGCGAGGAAGACGAAAAGGCTCTGTTCATCGACAGGATCGAGGCAGGCTTTACGGCGATCAACGGCATGACGGCATCCGATCCCCGTCTGCCTTTCGGCGGGGTCAAGGCGTCGGGTTTCGGGCGTGAGCTTGCCGATCTCGGGATGAAGGAATTCCTGAACGCGAAGACGGTGACGCGGGCCTGAGGCCGCGTTCGGCGGCGGCTCAGAGCTTGACGCCCGCCGCCTTCAGCACGAGCGTGAACCCCCAGGTCGCGGCGAATGTGGCGACGACCGAGATCGCGAAGGACGGCCAGAAGCCGAGCCCGAGCCTCTGCGTGAGGGGCAGAAGCAGGAAAAAGGTGAGCCCCGGCCAGATCAGCAGGAAGGTTGAGGCGGCGAAGCGGTTGGCGAGGTCGGCGTCGCGCGACGACCAGTAGGTGAACCCGACGGTCAGCATGGTTGCGAGAGGCAGGGCGACCATAACCGCCGCCAGCCATGTGGAGCGTTTGGCCACTTCTGAAAGAACGGCGATGAAACTCGCCGTGGCCAGCGCCTTGAGCAGTGTCGCAAGCATGATCGCCCCTCCGTCGGGGGAGCAGAGTGGACGCATTGACGCGCAGGGGCAATGGGCTCGAATGAGCGGCCGCGCGGCCCCGCCCTGGTCAGACCTTCAGGTCGACAATCGGCTTCTTGAAGACCTCAGACGGCCCGTTTCCGATGGCCAGATCCATCGACGCCAGGCCCTGGGCGTCCCTCGCCCGGGCTTCCGGAGCCGGTCTTGGCTTGTCGGCGGTCGCTAGCCCGTAACCGGCTTCCGACACCCCTGAGCCGGACCTCGGCGTCTGGGGCGGCGGCTGACGGGTTTCCGCGTCGGCGCGTGCGGCCTGCTGCTGGACGGCTGTTCGCTGCAGGGCCTGCGTCGCCAGAAGATTACGGATCTGGGCTGCATAGCGAGCCGAGATCCCCATGATCTCATTGCCTTGAATAGCGCTCATGACACAGTCTTTCCAACCTCTCCGGAAATTGTCCGTCGAGGGTGTAAAGAAAAGGTAAAGCGGCAATTTATCTTGGAATTATTTTGCAGACTAACCCAGGCTGGTTAATTAAGAACTTAATTTGAGTGTGTGTTTTGAGCTTTGTCGCTTGCGGGTCGAATTTCATCGTAAATTCAGGCGATTGACGTCCGCACCTTTTTTGGGTCAAGGGCCTGATTCCGCACAATTTGCAGGGTGAATCACCGGCCGGGTCCGGTCTCCGCCGGCGCTTCCGTTGTCGGAAGGCTCGGCGAAGACCAGTCCTGTCCGGACAGTCCTGTCAGCGCGGCGCCATGCGGATGGAGCCGTCGAGGCGCACGCATTCGCCGTTGAAATAGCCGTTTCGGATCATTTCGAGAGCGAGGCTCGCATACTCATCCGGATTTCCGAGACGCTTGGGGAAGGGCACGCTGGCGGCGAGCGCATCCTTCACGGCCTGTGGGGCGCCGTTCATGAGGGGAGTGTTGAAGATGCCCGGCAGGATAGTGTTGACGCGGATGCCTTCAGACGACAGGTCGCGGGCGATCGGGAGCGTCATGCCGACAATGCCGCCCTTTGATGCGGAATAGGCGGCCTGGCCCATTTGTCCGTCCACGGCCGCGACCGACGCCGTATTGACGATGGCCCCCCGGTCTCCGCTTTCGGTCGGCGGCAGGGTGAGCATGCCGGCGGCTGACTTGGCAATGCAGCGGAAGGTTCCCACCAGGTTGATCTGGATGATGAGGTCGAACTGGCTGAGCGGGAAATGCTTGATTTCCCCGCTGTCCTTGTTCCGGCCGGCCGTTTTGAACGCATTGCCTGTCCCTGCGCAGTTCACCAGAATACGCTCCTGCCCGTTGGCGGCCCGCGCCTTGGCGAAGGCGGCGTCGACGGAGGCTTCATCGGTCACGTTCGACTTGCAGAAGACCGCCCCTGTAGCTGCGGCTGTCGCCTCGCCTGTGGTCTCGTTCATGTCGAAGATGGCCACTTTCACCCCGTGGGCGCGCAAGGCGCGCACGGTCGCCTCGCCGAGGCCGGAGGCGCCGCCGGTGACGATGGCTGAGATCGATGCGTCGAGTTTCATGAGCAGTCCTGCCTGATTGGGATCAATGAAGAGGAGAAAGACTAGCAGGCCCGGCAGGGCGCCGCCATCCCGGAGCGGTCGGAGGCTCGCGCCTTCACGGCTTCCCGGGCGTTGATAGGAGGACCGAACGGGCCTATCACGAGAGCTATCGGGTCTCCGGAATGTCCCGGGGCCGGGCGTCGTCCTGGCCGCCGGCCGCTATGGCCGAGTTGAGGACCGCTGACAGGGAAGTTGAATGTGAGCTGGGACCCCTATGCCGTGCTGGGCGTCTCGAAATCCGCGAGCGCCGAGGAAATCCGGAAGGCCTACCGCAAGCTCGCCAAGGAGCTGCACCCGGATGTGCGCCCGAACGACAAGGCGGCTGAGGAACGGTTCAAGCGCGTCTCGGCCGCCTTTCAGCTGTTGAGCGATGAGACCGCCAGAGGCCGCTACGACCGCGGCGAGATCGATGCGGAGGGCCATGAGCGTCAGGCCTTTCATCCGGGCGCCGGGTTCGGCGGGTTCGCCGGAGGGGCGCGCGGCCGGCCGGGCCGCGGTCCGGACGTGTTTGAGGATATCTTCGACGGCCTGTTCTCCCGCGGCGGGGGACCGCGCTCGTCCGGTCCGCAGAAGGGGGAGGATGTCCGGTATCGGATGGAGGTGGACTTCCTCGATGCGGTGAACGGCGGCCGGCGGCGCGTGGCCATGTCGGACGGACGCTCCCTCGACCTGGCGATCCCTCCGGGCCTGGTTTCGGGTCAGACGCTGAGGCTCAAGGGGCAGGGCCATCCCGGTCCCGGCGGCGGGCCCTCTGGTGATGCTCTGGTGGAGGTCACCGTCGGATCCCACCCGGTCTTCCGGCGCGAGGGCGACGACATCCGGATGGATCTGCGCATCTCGCTGCCGGAGGCTGTCGAGGGCGGCAAGATCCAGGTGGCCATACCGTCCGGCCGCGTCACGCTGAACATTCCCGAGGGATCCAATTCCGGCGATGTGATGAGACTGAGGGGCAAGGGCGTTCAGTCCCGTCCCCAGGCGGGAGATCTTCTGGTCCGTCTGCTGATCGTTCTGCCGGAGGCGGGCGCCGGCGAGCTTCGCGAGTTTCTCAAGGCCTGGCCCGGTCGCGATGCGGAGATCCAGCGTTGAGACGACGCACACTCCGGGAAGATGGCGTCGGCTCGGCCCATCGAGGGCGTTCAGCCGCCGTTCAGGCCGCCTGCGCCTATGGTGGGGACATGTCGATGCGCGCGTTGAGTGTCATGTGTCTGTCTCTGCTTCTGTCTCCGTGCGCTCTGGCTCAGGAGGGGCCGGGCTCGAGCTGGGCCGCCGGCGGGGCTGGCGAGAGAGGTCTAAGGGGTCTCTCCGGACCTCAGTCAGGGGAGGAGGGCGCCGGTCGCGAAGCGGCCCTTCCCGACATTCTGAGGTCCCTGAGGGCGCGCTATGGCGGGCAGCATCTGGACGCCTCGCGCATCGGCTCGGTCTACCGCATCTCCTGGCTGACCGAAGACGGGCGGCGGCTGATGATCGAGGTCGACGCGGCGACCGGACGCGCCGTGTCGGTGAGGGGATAAGGCGATGCGCATTCTGGTGGTTGAGGATGATCCCGATCTGGGTCGTCAGCTGACCCAGGCTCTGACCCAGGCCGGTTACGCCGTCGATCTCGCTGCGGACGGCGAGGAGGGTCATTATCTCGGCGAGAGCGAGCCCTATGATGCGGCCGTTCTCGATCTCGGTCTGCCGAAGATGGACGGCGTTCGCGTGCTGGAGCGGTGGCGATCATCGGGACGAGGCATGCCGGTTCTCATTCTGACCGCCCGGGACCGCTGGAGCGAGAAGGTTGCCGGCTTTGACGCCGGCGCCGACGACTATCTCACAAAGCCCTTCTACACTGAGGAGCTGCTCGCGAGGCTCCGGGCTCTTCTGCGTCGCTCAGCCGGCCACGCCAGCGCGACCATCGAGCTGGGCGATCTTCGCCTCGACACGCGCGCCGGACGGGCGTCGGTCAACGGAGAGCCGGTCAAGCTGACCGCGCTCGAGTATCGCGTGCTCAGCTATCTGATGCATCATCAGGGCCGTATCGTCCCGCGCACGGAGCTCGTCGAGCACATTTACGATCAGGACTTCGACCGCGATTCCAACACGATCGAGGTTTTTATCGGCCGTCTTCGCCGGAAGGTGGGGGCCGGGCGGATCCTGACGGAGCGCGGCCTCGGCTACCGTCTCGTCGATCCGCGATCGGATGTCGCCCTTGGCTGAGGAGGGGCAGGAGCCGCCGCCGAAGGTCGGCGCCTCGATCGCGCGCCGTCTGATGACGGCTGCGGCGATCTGGACGGTGCTGGTGCTGCTGGCGGGCGGGGCGTCCCTTCAGGGTCTTTATCGCAGCGAGACGCTGCAGAGGCTGGACGCCGATATCGACGCAACGCTTCTCACCCTGATTTCCGCGGTCGATTCCGACGATCAGGGCGGTCTTATCTTCACCCCCTCCCTGAGGCCTAATGACGAACGCTTCCAGCGGGTGTTTTCAGGGCGGTACTGGGCCTTCGTCGTTCTCGCCTCGGATCAGTCGGTGGTGCACGCCAACCGCTCCCGCAGTTTTTTCGACGTTGAGCCGATCCTCGAGCCGGAGATCATCCGCGAGGCGGTCGCGAGGCCCGGAGACGTCGTGCGCACCGAGACGGAAGGTCCGGACGGAGCGAGGCTGCGCGTGGGAATGCGGACGATCCGTCTGCCCGAGCGCTCGGCCCCGATCCTGCTTTACGCGGCGATTGATCGCTCCTCCGTCAACGAGGAGGTGGGACGTTTCACCGCCCGTCTTGCGCTGGCGCTGGGGGTGCTCGCCCTGGGGCTCGTGGCGGGCGTGTTCGGGGTCATCCGCTTCGGTCTGCGCCCGCTGAACGACATCGAGGATAAGCTTGAGGATATCCGCTCGGGTCGGCGTGATCGTCTGGAGGGGGTCTATCCCCGGGAGCTGGCCTCCCTGGTGCGGGAGATCAACACTCTCATCGGGCACAACCGGAAGATCGTGGAGCGGGCGCGCACTCATGTCGGCAATCTGGCTCATGCGCTCAAGACGCCCCTTGCCGTGCTGATGAACGAGGCCGGCGGGCCGGGTCGGTTGAACGACCTCGTTCGCCGTCAGACGGAGGCCATGACGGCGAGCGTCAATCACTATCTGCGGCGCGCCCGCGCTGCGGCTCAGGCCGAAGTTCTGGGGGTGAGATCGGATGTCGCTGAGGCGATCGAGCCGATCGCGCGCATGCTGGAGCGCCTGTATCGGGACAAGGGCGTGAGCATCGAGGTCCAGGCCGATCTGCGGGCGGTCTTCCGCGGCGAGCGCGGCGACCTTGATGAACTTGTCGGCAACGTGTTGGAAAACGCCGCCAAATGGTGCAAACGCCGGGTGACGGTCTGCGTGGAGCGGACCGAGGACGGAGTGGAGATCCGGGTCGATGACGACGGCCCGGGGCTTGCGCCGGACGATCGGCGCCGGGCTCTCGAGCGCGGCGGACGGCTGGATGAATCGGAACCGGGAACAGGATTGGGGCTTTCGATCGTGAGCGACCTGACGGAGATCTACGGCGGCCGGCTGAGCCTTGAGGACAGTCCCCTCGGCGGGCTCCGGGTGCGCCTCGAGCTTCCGGCGGCGCCGCTGTGATCTGGATCGCCGCTCTCGCTCTGATCGCCCTTGGGTGCGCCTTTGTCCTGGGAGACAGTCTGCGCACACGGCTTCTTCTTGTGGGCGCCGCGGCGCTCGGCATAGGGCTCTACCTGCTGGTGGGCTCTCCCGGCATGCCTGATCAGCCCCTTGCGGGTCGCCTTGAGGAGCTCGAGACTCAGGCGAAAGAAAACGCGGACACGATGTCTCCGGACCAGCTGATGGCGCTTCTCCAGAAGCGCGCGCTCGACTCGCCGGACGATCCGAACCCTCACAAGTTCATGGGGGATCTGCTCCAGGGCGCCGGCCGGGTCGATGAGGCGGTGATGGCCTATCAGTCCGCCCTGAGGCGGGATCCGGCCTTCCAGCCGGCGCTCAAATCCCTGGCGGATCTTCTTTTCAAGCGCTCAGGCATGGTCGATGCGTTGACCCGGGATCTCTACCGCGCGGCGTTTGAGCTCGATCCCTCCGATGTCCGACTGGGTTTCATGGCCGGTCTGGGGGATTGGCAGGCCGGACTGAAGGAGGAGGCGGAGGCCGAATGGGCCCGTCTCGAAGGGCCCCTCGCCAAGGACGACCCCCGTCGGCAGATGTTCAAGGCCTTCCGGGAGGTCTACACCAAACCCCAGCCGTCCGCAGGCGCGCCGGCGGAGACCCCTGCGCAGTAGGCCGAGGGTCCCCTGACGGTAAAATGACCGCAGCTCGCGCCATTGTGACGCTGGCGGAACCCGGCCCGGTCTCATATATGAAGGAGGCGACGATCCCCGGTTCGGGGATGCGGCGGTCCTTCCGGGGAGAACGTGTCGATGAGAAAGCGTTCGCAGCGGCTTTGGCTGATCGGGGCCGCCGGCCTCCTGGTGGCGAGCGGGGTGGCCCTCGCGGCGACCGCGCTCAAGGACACGGTAGCTTATTTTTATTCGCCTTCGGATCTGGTTGAGAAGAATGCGGCTCAGGCCGGACGCAGCGCCCGCGTCGGCGGTCTGGTCGAGGCCGGCAGCGTTCGGCGCGGCGAGGGGGCTGCGGTGGAGTTCCGCATCACCGACGGATCGCACGCGGCCGAGGTCAGTTTCGACGGTCTTCTTCCCGATCTCTTTGAAGAGGGGCAGGGGATTGTGGCGGAGGGTCGCTTTGACGGCTCAGGGCGCCTGGTGGCTGAGCGCGTTCTCGCCAAGCATGATGAGAACTATATGCCCCGGGAAGTTTATGAGGCCCTCAAGGAGAAGGCGGGAGCCGCAGCGCCCGCCTCCTATGAGGCCCGCCCTGCCGGAGCGCCTGCGACGTGATCGCCGAAATCGGGCATCTTCTGGCGTTTCTGGCCCTCGCCTCCGCACTCGCCCAGAGTCTTATCGGCCTGACCTCGGGCGGCGAGCCTGTGAGGCGTCTGGCGCTAGTCACCAGCCTGACATCGATTGGCGCCTTCGGGGCGCTCATCGTCTCGTTCGTGACGCTCGATTTCTCCCTCGCCCTGGTTGCGGGCAACTCTCACTCTCTCAAGCCCATGCTCTACCGGGTCGCGGGCGCCTGGGGAAATCACGAGGGGTCGATGCTCCTCTGGTGCGTGATCATGGCGGGCTATGGCGCAGCTGCGGCGCTGACGATGCGGACGGATGCGCTCCGCGATCGGGCGCTGGGCGTCCAGGGCCTTCTGACGGCCGCCTCGCTGGCCTATCTGGTGTTCGCCTCCAGCCCGTTTACGCGCCTTGACCCCGCGCCGCTGGACGGCGGCGGGCTCAACCCCCTGCTTCAGGACCCAGCTCTCGCCCTTCATCCGCCCTTCCTCTATCTGGGCTATGTCGGCTTCTCCTTCGTGTTTTCGATTGCGGCCGCCGGTCTCATTCTCGGACGTATCGACCGGGACTGGGCGCGTCGGACCCGGCCCTGGGCTCTGGCGGCCTGGAGTTTTCTCTCGGTCGGCATCTCCCTCGGCGCCATCTGGGCGTATTACGAGCTGGGCTGGGGCGGCTGGTGGTTCTGGGATCCGGTTGAAAATGCGTCCTTCATGCCCTGGCTCGTTGGGGCGGCGCTGGTCCACTCCCTGATCGTCACCCAGAAGCGGGGCGGCATGAGCGCATGGACCGCGTTTCTCGCGGTTCTGGCTTTCTGCCTGTCCATACTCGGCGCCTTCCTTGTGCGCTCGGGCGTTCTGACCTCCGTTCACGCCTTTGCGGTAGATCCGGAGAGAGGGCTTCTTCTTCTTGCCGGTCTCGCGGCGGCCGGAGGCGGAGCGTTCAGCCTTTACGCCTGGCGGGCGCCCAGGCTTCTGGCGGGTCCCGAGTTCGATCCGGTCAGCCGGGAAGGGGCGCTGGTTCTCAACAATCTGTTCCTGTCTGTGGCCGCCGCCCTGGTTCTGTTCGGCACGGTGCTGCCCCTGTTCGGGCAGGCGGTCGGCGCATCGATGTCAATCGGCGAGCCCTATTTCCAACTGACGCTGGCGCCCATGATGGGCATTCTGTTCCTCTTTCTGCCCTTCGCTCAGGGAGCGACCTGGCGGCGGGCTGAGATCGCCCCGATGCTGCCGCGGCTCGCGGCGGCCGCAGGTCTGTCGCTCCTGGCCGCCGGGATCGCCTTCGGCGTTTATCGCGAGTCGCCCTGGATTCTGCCGGGAGTGGCGATCGGGGCCTGGATCATCGCCGGCGCGCTGACGGATCTCTCCCGCCGGGTCTCGCCGGGGGGCTGGATGCGCGCCCTGGGTCTGTCCGCCTCCGTCTGGGGCATGACGATCGCCCATGTGGGGCTGGGTCTCTTCGTGGTGGGCGCAGCGGTCGAGACGGCCGCGCGTCGTGACCAGACCTTCGTATTGTCTCCGGGAGAGAGCGCAGAGATGCGCGGCCGGACCTTCCGTTTCGACGGGGTGAGGGAGATTGAGGGAGCGAACTATTACGCGACCGAGGCGCGGATCGTCGTCACCCGTGACGGCGTTGAGGAGGTCATGACGCCTCAGAAGCGCTTCTACCCCGTCGCCGGAACCCCGACCACGGAAGTGGCTATTCGCAAGACGCTGGGCGGAGACGTCTATGTCGCCCTGGGCGACCAGGTTCGCGAGACGCCCGGCGCCTGGCGCGTCCGCATTTCTCATCACCCTCTGATCGACTGGGTGTTCGGAGGGGCGATCCTGATCGCGCTGGGCGGTTTCCTGTCCCTCGCCAGCCGGCGACGGCGCGATGTTCCGGTGTCTGCGCCCGAGGGCGCTCCGGCCTCATCGGTTCCGGATGTTCAGTCGGGAGCGGAGGCGCCGGCGTGATCCTCGCTCTCGCCCTGATGATCGCAGCGGGTCCCGATGCGCCTCTCGACGATCCTCTCCGGGAGGCGAGGGCCCAGGCCCTGATGCGGGAGATCCGCTGCGTGGTCTGTGAGAACGAGCCCGTATCGCAGTCGACCGCCGACATCGCCGTCGACATGCGTCGGACCATCCGCTCTCAGATCGCCGAGGGCGCCAGCGATTCGGAGGTTCGGCGCTTCTTTTCGGACCGTTACGGCACGTTTGTGCTCTTTCGTCCCCCGCTCGACGGCTTCGGACTGTTTATCTGGCTGTTTCCCTTTACTCTTCTGGTCGCCGCGGGAGGGATGCTCGCGGCTCGGATCGCCCGGTCCCGCACGCGCGACCTGCCGCCTCTGGCCGATGAGGGCGAGGCGGGACGGGACGCGTGATCCGGGATGGAGCGAGGCGCCTGGGTTCGGCGAGGTAGGGAGGGGCGGCGTCCGGAGGTGCTGGTCACGCCCCAACTTTGCCGTATTGTAGGCTCTGGTTCCGGCTGATGAGGGGAGCGGTCAGGGATCGGCGCCTCTCTTCGGGCGAGACGGTTGTGCGAACCTCGATCGCGTCTAGTATGGGTTAAGTCCGCTTGTCGCGGGTGCAGTGAGAGAAGTCGAATGAAGATGGTCAAATCTGTCCGCCTGTCCGGAATGCTTCTCACCGCGGGTCTCGCCGCAGCGTTGACGGCGGCCGCTCCTGTCGCCTCCGCCCAGGCGCCCAAGCCGATCAGCGTGGCGCCCCCTGCCGGCGCGCCCATGAGCTTCGCCGAGCTCATCGACCGGGTGAGCCCGGCGGTTGTCAGTGTCGTCGTGACCACAGAGGTCAAGACCTCGAAGCTGGAGAAGCAGTTCAATCCGTTCCGCGGCCTTCCTGGGTTTGACGAGTACGAGGATCAGTTCGGCAAGGACAAGGGCGGAGACAACGAAGGCGGCGAGCCGGAGCAGGACTCCGAAGGCCGCTCGCTCGGATCGGGTTTCTTCATTTCTTCGACCGGCCACATCGTCACCAACAATCACGTCGTTGAAAACGCTCGTGAGGTGATCGTCATTCTCAAGGACGGCGAGGAGCTTGAGACCGAGATCGTGGGCAAGGACGAGCAGACCGATCTTGCCGTCCTCAAGGTCAAGAAGTCCGGAGTTTATCCCTACGTTCAGTTCGCCACGCGTTCGAAGCCTCGCGTCGGCGACTGGGTGGTGGCGCTCGGAAATCCTTTTGGTCTTGGCGGCACGGCGACCGCCGGCATCGTCTCGGCTGACGGGCGGGAACTGACCGGCGGCAATTATAATGATTTCATCCAGGTCGACGCGCCGATCAATCGCGGCAACTCCGGCGGCCCCACCTTCAATCTTCAGGGGCAGGTGATCGGGGTCAATACGGCGATCTTCTCCGACACGGGCGGAGGAAGCGTGGGCATCGGGTTTGCGATCGAAGCGGGCGCCGCGCAGAAAATCACCGACACTCTGATCAAGAACGGCAAGGTGGTTCGCGGCTGGCTCGGCGTGGAGATTCAGAGCCTCGACCGCCGTCTTGCCGAAGCGCTGGATCTGAAGTCGGACAAGGGCGCCATCGTCCGCAAGCTGACGGCCAACGGCCCGGCTGAGCAGAGCGGCATTCGCCGCGACGACATCATCATCGCCGTCAACGACGATTCGGTGAAGGACAGCCGCGACCTGACGCAGCGCGTGGGCAGCCTGCTCGCCGGATCGCGCAACGCCTTCAGGATCATTCGCGACGGCAAGGAACAGACGATCATGGTGACCGTGAAGGAGCGGGATCCCAAGCTCGGTCAGGTTCCGACGGTTCCCCAGCCGCGCGTCGAGATCGAGCCCCCGAAATCCGCCCCAGGCGATGTGAAGGTCCTCGGCGCGACGGTGCGTCCCCTGTCGGCGGCTGAGGCTCAGCGCTTCCAGCTCGCAGCGCCGGGAACGGGTCTGATCGTGGTCACCGTCGAACGACGCGGTCCTCTCGGCCGGGCGCAGATCCTTCCGGGAGACGCTCTGCTGGCCGCTAACAACAAGCCTCTCAAGACGCCGAAGGACCTCGAGGATCTGCTCGCAGAGGCGCTGAAGGAGGGCAAGGAGAACATTGCTCTGTCCATCGGACGCGGCGAGACGACGACCCTTCTGCCCATCGAGATCAAGCCGGAATAGGTCCATCCGTCCATGAAGGTTCTGGTCATCGAGGATGATGCGGACGCCGCAGCGTTCGTGAAGCGCGTTCTCGTCGAGGCCGGCCATGCGGTTGATGTCCGGGGCGATGGAGAGGCGGGGCTTCATCAGGCGAGGGACGGCGATTACGACGCTCTGGTGGTCGACCGCATGCTCCCGGGAATGGACGGCCTGCGGCTGCTCAGGAGCTATCGCGACGGCGGCGGGCGGGCGCCCGCCCTGTTCCTCTCCGCACTGGGCGAGGTGGATCATCGCGTCGAGGGTCTGCAGGCCGGAGGCGACGACTATCTGATCAAGCCGTATGCGCCGACCGAGCTGGTCGCGCGCGTCGAGGCCCTGGGCCGGCGGGGCCAGGGCGAGGCGCCTGCGACGCGTCTGAGCGTGGGCGGTCTCGAGATGGACCTTCTCTCGCGCACCGTGCTGCGCGACGGGGTGAAGATTGATCTTCAGCCGCGAGAGTTTCGCCTGCTGGAGTTCCTGATGCGTCATGCCGGGCAGGTCGTGACCCGGACCATGCTTCTTGAGAAGGTCTGGGACTACCATTTCGATCCCCAGACGAACGTCATTGACGTTCACATCTCCCGACTTCGGGGAAAGATCGACAAGGACTTCAACCGTCCGCTTCTGCACACCGTGCGGGGGGCGGGATACCGTCTTGAGGCATGAAGATCAGAAGGTTGCCGGCGCTGGTGCGCACGACGACCTTTCGTCTGGCGTTGCTCTATTCCTCGATCTTCATCCTCTTTGCGGGCGTTCTGCTCACCTATCTCTACTCAGAGACCGCAGGCTATCTCGCCCGACAGGCGGACAGCGAGCTCAACGCGGAGTTTCAGGAGCTCTCAGCCGCTTATCGCGGCGGCGGTCTTGACCGTCTGAACCAGGCTGTGACCGAACGCTCCTCGGCGAGGGGAAAGTTCTTTTATCTTCTCCAGAATGCGGACGGAGAGAAGATCTCCGGGGACTTTGACGTTCTTCCGGCGGCCCCGCCTTCGGCCGCCCAGGTGGTCGATGTCGGGTTTGAGTATGTCGCCCGTACGCCTGAAGGAGAGGCGAGCCGTCGTTCCGCCGAGGGTCGGATCTCGCGCCTGTCCGGAGGCGGGGTCCTTCTGGTCGCCTACGACGTCGGCGAGCTGGGCGAGGTGAACCGGCGCGTGACGACGGTCGTCTGGCGGTCGGCGGCGGTGGGTTTTGTGCTGTCTCTGATCGGCGGGGTGGTGATCTCCCGATCCGCAGCGCGCCGGGCCGAGCTTCTTGCGCGGACGACCGAAGACGTGATGACCGGGGATCTTACGCGTCGGGCGCCGGTTCTGGGGTCCGGAGACGAGTTCGATCGTCTCTCCGAGCAGATCAACGCCATGCTCGCCAAGCTTGAGCGTCTGGTGATCTCCTCGCGCTCGGCTGGAGATTCGATCGCCCACGATCTGCGCTCCCCGCTCACCCGGCTTCGCAACCGTCTTGAGGGCGGTCTCAAGGAGACCTCGCCTGAGGCGCAGCGAGCGGCGCTTGAGCGCTCGATCGGCGATGTCGACGGCGTCCTCGACACATTCAACGCCATTCTGCGTCTGTCGCGCGTACAGGCCGGCGCTTCCGGATCGTTCCGGCGACTGGCTGCCGCCTCGATCACCGACGAGCTGGCCGAGCTCTATGAACCGGTGTGCGAGGAGGCGGGGCTGACCTTCGATTATGTGTCGTCCGCTCAGCTTCATATTGCGGCCGACAGGGATCTGATCGCGCAGGCGCTGGCCAATCTTCTCGACAACGCCGTCAAGTATACGCCGGTTCCCGGCATGATCCGCCTTCTGGTTCGTCGCACGTCTCTGGGCGAGGTTGAGCTGGCGGTCGTGAACTCCGGCCCGGGCGTCCCCCCTGAGGATCGCGAGCGGGTCGTTGAGCGCTTTGTGCGGCTCGAGCAGTCGCGGACCCTGCCGGGAAGCGGCCTGGGGCTGTCGCTCGCCGCCGCGGTCGCCGAGGCGCATCGCGGACGTCTCTCTCTTTCTGACGGAGACGGGGGACCGGATGCTCCGGGTCTGACGGCGTCGTTGATTCTGCCAGCGGCATGAGCTCTGCTGGAGGAGCTCTGTCGGTCCTGAGCGGAGGGGCTCGATCCCTCTGATGGACGACGTCGTCGATTGGGCTAGGTTTGCGCCATGGTGAGACGAATCGCACGACTGGGCCTTGGCCCTCTGCCGGCGGCGGCGGGAGATCCGGTTCGCGCCCTTGAGTTTGCGAGCCCTGAATCACCCTATCTGGCCCGTCTCTTCCGCCAGCAGGAAGCGGTCCTCTCCGCGCTTCGTGAGAGCGGTCCGGATTCAGCTCTGGGCGCCATTCAGGCCTCCATGCGCATGGGGCCCCTTGAGGAGGTCGGCATTGAGGCGGCGATGAGCCGGATGAGACGTCTCAAGGAAGGCGCGCACCTTGTGGTCGCCGGCGCCGACCTGTCAGGCGTCTGGACGCTCGATCAGGTGGTGGCGAGCCTCACTTATCTTGCGGACGCGGCTGTCCAGACCGCTCTTAAAATCGCCGTGCGCAGCGCCTGGGCCTCAGGTCGTTTCGGAGAGGTTCGCGACAGCGACGATCTGCCGGGTCTGTTCATTCTGGCCATGGGCAAGATGGGCGCCCGGGAGCTCAACTATTCGAGCGATATCGATCTGATCGTCCTGTTTGATCTGGATGTGGTTCCGATCCCCAAGGCGCGGGTGAAGGAGGCGATGGTCCGTCTGACCAGGGATCTCGTTCGCCTTCTCGAGGAACGCACCGTGGACGGGTATGTCTTCAGGACCGACCTGCGTCTGCGTCCGGATCCGGCGTCGACGGCGCCGGCGATTTCGACCCAGTTCGCCCTGTCTTACTACGAGAGCGTCGGGCAGAACTGGGAGCGCATGGCTCACATCAAGGCCCGCGTCTGTGCGGGCGATCGCAAGGCGGGCGCCGCCTATCTCGATGCGCTCGCGCCCTTCATCTGGCGGCGCTATCTCGACTATGCGGCGATCGCCGACATTCATTCGATCAAGCGCCAGATCCATGCGCATGGTCGCCACGCCGCTCTCACATCGGCGGATTTCGACGTCAAACTCGGCCGCGGCGGGATTCGGGAGATCGAGTTCTTCACTCAGGTTCAGCAGCTGATCATGGGCGGTCGCAAACCCGCCATACGGGCCTCCGGCACCAAGGCCGCGCTTGCGGCTCTCACCGAAGCGGGAATGACCCCGCGCGAGATGCGCGACGAGCTGCTCACCGCCTATGATTTTCTGCGTGCGGTCGAGCATCGCATTCAGATGGTCAATGACGAGCAGACCCATCACCTGCCTGACATTCCCGAGAAGCGATCGCAGATCGCCCGACTGTCCGGATATGTCCGGGAGGAGGACTTCGAGGTCGACATCACGCGGGTGCGTAACCGGGTTCACGGCGCCTATTCCGATCTGTTCGCCCAGGAAGAGCAGCTTGCGGGCAAGGGCGGGAACCTCATGTTCACCGGCGTCGACGAGGACCCCGGAACGGTCCAGACGCTAAGAGAGATGGGGTTTTCCGATCCTTCGCGGGTCATCCGGACCATTCAGGCCTGGCATCGCGGCGGCACACCCGCCACGCGGTCTGCGCGGGGTCGACAGTTGCTCACGACGCTCGGCCCCCGCCTCCTGACGACGATGTCGGAAATCGGTCAGCCGGATCTCGCCTTCGAGAGGTTCGCAGCGTTTTTCGGGGCTTTGCCGGCAGGCGTTCAGACCCTGTCGATGATGCTGGCCGAGCCGGCCATGACGCGCGATCTCATTGCGACGATGGCGTTCGCGCCGAAGCTGGCGACCGATCTTGCGCGTCGTCCGGCTCTTCTGGATGCGATGCTTGAGCCGCGCTTTTCCGTACCTGTGTCCCGTGAGCCTGACGGGCAGCGCGAGACCATGCTTCGGGCTCTGATCGCAAGGGGCGAGGACTTCGAAGGACAGCTCAACATCGCCCGTCGCTTTCATCGCGAGGAGTCGTTTCGCATCGGCTACCAGCTTCTGCGCGGCACGATCCGCGCCAATGAAGCCGGCGCAGCCTATGCCGATCTCGCCGATGCGTGCGTCTCTGCGCTCGCCGATGCGGCGGAGGCGGAGGTGCTGGCGCGCTTCGAGGGAACCATCGGTCGATGGGCGGTTTGCGCCCTCGGCAAGTTCGGCGGACGCGAACTTTCCGCGTCGTCAGATCTGGACCTCATGCTCATCTATGAGCGCGACGAGACGGCGCCGGGCGACAGTCTCGCTCCGCGTTTCGTTCAGCGTCTGATCGCAGCCCTTTCGGCCCCGACTGAAGAGGGCCTGCTTTACGAGGTCGACACTCAGCTTCGGCCGTCGGGTCGCGCGGGACCGGTTGCAGTCCAGTTCTCGTCCTTTGAACGGTACTATGAGGGCGAGGCGTGGACGTGGGAGTTCATGGCGCTGACGCGTCTGCGGCCGGTGGCGGGCGATCCGGGACTGCGCCACCGCATCACGGACGCGGTTCGCCGGGCCCTGAAGCGAAAGAGCGCGGATCCGGCGATTGTCGATGACGTCGCCGACATGCGCCGACGCATGGCGCGCGAGCGGCCGGCGCGTTCGCACTGGGACCTCAAGCTCGCGCCGGGCGGGCTGGTCGACGTCGAGTTCGTGATTCAGTGTGAAATCCTGAGAGCTGCGGGCGAGGCGCCTGAGGTCAGCGACCCGGCCTCTCTGTGGGCCATTCACGCCCTGCGCGCCGCAGGACGCCTCAGCGCCGAGGAGGCGGGCATTCTCGAGCGGGGTCTGGTTCTGCAGCTGGATCTCCAGCAGGCTCTTCGGATTGCAGCCGGAGACGGCTTTGACCCGGCGACCGCATCGCCGGCTCTGAAGGCCTGGCTGGCCGCCCATCTCGGGGAGGCGAGCTTTGAGGCGCTCGAGGAGGATTTGCTGGCGCGTCAGAAGGCCGTGTCCGACCTTCGGTCCAGGAGGGTCGGCCCTCTCGGAGGCGAGGCGGCCGCCTCGGAGGTGTCTCAGACATCCTAGGCTCGGAGGTCCGCCCGGCCGGTGAAGGGAGGGCAAGCGCCCTCGGATCGCTCCAGGGCGACGGAAACAGCCTTGTTCGCGCGTTGGATGGTGAGAGTATGAGCGCTGAGCCCGGGCGCCGGCCGACGGGCGCGGCGCTTCGGGTCTGCGGGCTGAGGGTGCGGCAGGGGAGCTGAAGAGGTCATGAGGGATCCCGATGAGGATCTGCTCGTCAGGATCGGGGCCGGCGACGCCGGCGCCGCCGCCAGCCTCGTGCGTCGGCATCTGTCCCGCATTCTCGCCCTGTCCCGGCGGATGCTGACGGACCCGAGCGAAGCGGAGGATGTGTCCCAGGAGGTGTTTCTCAAGGTCTGGCGGCAGGCCCCTCTCTGGCGGCCAGGTCAGGCGAAGTTCGAGACCTGGATTTATCGTGTCGCGCTGAACCTGTGTCTGGATCGCCTGCGGCGTCGTCGGCGGAACATGGGAGAGGTGTCGCCCGATCTCGCCGATCCGACGGCCTCCGCCACCCGGCCGCTGGAGGATGCGGAGCGACGCGGCCGCGTTCAGGTCGCTTTGGCGCGTCTGCCCGAGCGGCAAAGGGCCGCTTTGATCCTGTGCTATTACGACGAGTGCTCCAACATCGAGGCGTCCCGGCATCTCGGCGTGAGCGTGGAGGCTCTTGAAAGCCTGCTGGCACGGGCGCGACGGGGTCTGAAGCGGGAGCTGGCGGCGGAGCGTGGCGAGTTGATGGGAGCGCTGGATGGCGATTGAGCGACGGATCATGACCGAGGAGCGATTTCTCGAGCGACTGTCGGTATATGGGGCCGACCTGTCGCGCTGGCCGCAGGACGAGCGCGAGGCGGCTCGCCGCTGCCTCGAGGCCGGATCTCATCGCCTGCGCGATCTGTGGGAAAGCGAGGGGATGTTCGATGCGCTTCTTCAGGAGGCGACATGCCCTCCCGCGTCTGAGGCGCTGGTGCGCCGGGTCAGCGGCTCCTTTCGTGCGCCCGCTCAGCGGCGGTCCGGCTCGCTTCTGTCGCGATCCGGCGGCTGGCGAACGGGAGGGGCGATCGCAGCCTCGCTGCTCTTCGGTCTGATTGCAGGCGGACTTCTCGAGGCTCGGATCATCGAGACCGGAAACCATGAGGAGGAAGAGGATCTTTTCGCTCTGTCCGACGCCGCCGGCGTGAGCGTTCTTCTGACCGCGCTCGGCGAGACGGAGCGCTAGCCCCATGGCCCGGACGCTTCAGACGCTTCTGGTGATCTCTGCGCTGGCGAATGTCGCCCTGCTTGGCGTTGTGGGCGCGCGCTTCCTGAGGGCTGACGGGCCGGGGGGGCGGGAGGCCAGACCCGAGCGTCCGGCATCGGACGTCGTGCGGGCGGCGTGGGCGCAGCTGCCGGAGGAGGACAGGACAGCCCTTCGCGCAGAGCTCCGGGAGCAGTGGCGGACCATGGCGCCGGATCGTGAGCGGCTGGCGGCGGCCGGTCGAGCGGTTCGCGATGCGGCGCTGATCGAGCCGTTTGACGAGACGCGTCTGCGCAACGCCCTGATCGTCTTCCAGCAGCGTGAGCAGGTGGTGCGCATGCGCGCTGAGGATGTCCTCATCAGCCATCTGGGCCGCATGCCTCCCGAGGCGCGTGCGACGGCGGCTGAGGGGTTGCTGACCCCGGCGAACATGCGCCTGGAGCGACAGGGCCGGGGGGGACGACGTTCGGTCGAACGGACTGCGGACGCTTCGGATGTGAAGCCGCCCGAGCGGGCGGACTGAGGAAGCCGCAAAGCGGCCGGCTCAGAAGAGATCGGAGGTCAGGAGAGCTTCCTCGTCCGTTTCGGTTTCGGATGTCCGGGGCTCTGTCGGCGGTGCGGCTGCCGGGGCCTTGGGTCGCTCGGCCAGGGAGATCGGCAGACGGATCGAGGCGGTTGTTCCGACCCCGACTTCGCTCTCCAGGCGCAGATATCCGCCGTGCATGTCGACGAACGACTTGGTCAGGGCGAGGCCGAGACCAGCTCCGGCCGCCGTGCGTCCCCCGCGTTGCGAGCCCTGCTCGAACGGTTGGCCCAGTCGCGGAAGATCGTTCTTCGGGATGCCGACGCCTGTGTCCGCCACGCGGATGACGAGCCAGTCTCCGTCTCGAAGGACGCCGACGCGAACCTCGCCTCCGGCGTCAGTGAAATTGATGGCGTTGGACAGAAGATTGAGGGTCATCTGTTTGACCGCCCGATGATCGGCGACGATCTTCGGAAGGTCGTCTTCGGGTTCGAAGGACAGGTGGATCCGCTTGTCTTCCGCCTGTCGCCGGATGAGTCGCAGAGCTGCGTCGACCGCATCGGCGCAGTCGATCAGGCGCGGCGTGATCTGCAAGCGGCCAGCCTCGACCTTGGTCATGTCGAGGATATCGTTGATCATGTCGAGCAGGGTCTGTCCCGACCTGAGGATATCGCTCGCATAGACCTGATACCGGGCGTCTCCCAGCGGTCCGTAGACCTCATGGACCAGCATCTCGGAAAAGCCGTTGATGGCGTTGAGAGGGGTTCTGAGCTCGTGGCTCATATTGGCGAGGAAGGTCGATTTGTGACGGCTCGCCCTGTCGGCGCGATCCGTTTCCTCCTTCAGGCGGCGAGCCAGTTCGCCCATATCGCTGCGGGCGGTCTCGAGGTCCGACGTGAGCGCCGCGAGGCGCTGTTCGGAGCGTGAGGTCTGGGCCTCCTGGGATCGTCGCCCCGTAATGTCGATCCCGATGGTGAGGCATCCGTCATGCGCCGTCCGACGTTCGCTGAGGCTGATCCAGACATCTCCTGCGAGCATGATCTCGCGACCGGAATTCTCCTCGGACGCCGGCTTTTCCCCGCGGATCCTTCGGGCGATTTCCGCCATGATGAAATCATGAGATGCGCCGGCGTGGACCACTTCGCTGTCGAGGCCGAAGACGGTCTCGAACTGTCGGTTCCAGTGAGTGAGCCGCCGGCGGGCGTCCCAGACCGCGACCGGTCCCGGGTGCGCTTCGAGGACGGCCCGGGCGACAGCGTCTGCGCGCCGCGTCCGATGAAGGGCGAGGATGCGGTCGGTGACATTGAGCAGGCCGCCTGCGAACCCCTCGCCCTCCGCTGCGCCGGTGAGCTCGACATAGGTTCCTGCCGAAGGACCCGCGGCCTGGAGGATGCAGCTCACGGCCTGTGAGCGCGAGGCTGGCGGAAACTGGGCGAGAAACTTCCGGTGATCCTCCTCCGTGATGAGGCGGAGGAAAGCGCTGAGAGGCAGGTCTCCGGATTGCTCCGAGCCGAGGAGGGCGGCGGCTTCAGGACTGAGGTGGATTTTCTGGCGGGCCGGAACATAACGCCAGCGCCCTATAAGACCCTGAACCTCGCCGGACGGGGCGGAGCCCTGAGCTGAGCTGAGCCCTCCCTGAACGCGCATCAAAGCCCGGGTGAGGCCGGCGATCGCGAGGGCGGGAGCGGCGATGAGGAGGGCGTAGATGAGAAGACGCACGAGATCGGAGGAGGTCATCCACGGCGTCATCCGGGTGACGCAGGCGGCGAGGCCCGTATCTCCAAGACGCGAGCAGGCGAGCACGCCGCGTTCCCCGCCCATGGAGATGAAGCGCGCCGTGAGCTGGGTGCCTTCGATGCGGGTGATTGTGAACGTCCGCCCCTCATCCTGGGGCGGCAGATATTCTTCTTCAGGGATAAGGCCCCACACCCAGCCGGCATTGGGGTCGAGGGCGAAGATCTTCACCCCGTCTTCGGCGAGTTCGGCCCACCCTTCGCTGTCCGGGGCCGCCCGGCCGGTCATCCTGAACGGGGCGCCGTCCCGGATCTCCTCCTGGCTGGCCCCGGTGAGGATAAGGCCTTCCATTCGGGAGTGAACTTCGGTGAGTTCGGCCCGGACCTGAGCGGCGAGGGCGATCGATTCCCGAGCCTGCTGCTCCAGCATGGCGGTGTCTGCGCTTGAGCGTTCTTCCGCCGCCTTGAGGACAAGCGCGAGCGCGAAAGCGGTCATCAGAGCGGCCAGCAGTCCGACGGGGACCGTCCTGCGGACGGACCGGGTCGGCGGTGTGCGGACCTGTCGGGCGAAGAGGAAAGGCAACGGCTCGTCTCCGGGTCGTGAGCTCACTTAAGCCCCGGATTCGAAAGGCGGCGAAAGGGTTAACGGCAGGTTAACAGGATCTAGGTTGTGAATGAACGCACGGCTCTGATCGGGCGGGTGTGGCGCATTCGCCATCAATTCCGAGGGACGGCGCGCTCAGGCGACCGCCGAGAGGCCTGAGCGGCCGCCCACGCGAAAGGCGCGGTCGATCACCGGACGGCCGAAGAGATAGCCCTGAGCGTAGCGCACGCCTGCGTCCATGAGGAGGGCGCGGTCGGCTTCCGTCTCCACCCGCTCGCCGACGGAGGCGACCCCGAGCTCCTCGCACATCCTGGCCAGATGTCGGATCAGGGCGAGACCCCGAACGGAGCTCCCCGAGCCGTCCAGAAAGCTTCCGTCGAATTTGAGACTGTCGACGTCGAGGGCGCGCAGATAGCCGAAGGAGGCGGCGCCTGATCCGAAATCGTCGAGGGAGACGCTGAGGCCGGCCTGACGCAGCCGGCGCACGCCCCGGGCGGCGGCGTCGATATCGGCGATCCTTGAGGACTCGGTGATCTCGACGATCAGCCGGCCCGGATCGATCCGGTAGCCCCGGATGAGAGCGCAAAGTTCGTCGGTCACGTCGGGTCGCTGGATGGAATCGCCCGAAATGTTGACCGCAAGACGGAAGGCCGGATCGCCGACCGTGGCCAGCCGGTCGGCGGCGGCCCGCACCATGATGTAGTCGAGCTGGCAGATCTGACCGCTTCGTTCGGCGGCTGCGATGAGGTCGGCCGGAGATCGTTCGGCCTCGAAGCGGGCGAGGATCTCGAAATGGCTGATCGCCCCGGTGCGGGTGTCGACGACGGGCTGGCGGGCGATGGAGAGCTCGCCCCCTGTGACCGCATCCCGGAAGCGCTCAGCCAGGATGTCTTCGATCCGGTCCCCGTTGACGGGAATGAGCGGCGGCGTGCGTGAGAGAATGATCCGGAAGCGATCGGGATCCGAGGGATTGCGTTGCACCAGGATCCGGCGGCCGCCCTCGAGGCCTCCCTGATCTTCCCAGCAGAGACGTCGTCCGGGGGCGAGAGACCACAGATCCTCACGGAGACGGCCGCGTTCGGCCTCCGAGATCAGCTCGATGAGATTCTTGCCGATCAGCCGGTCGCAGGTCGGATGATGGAGGAGGTAGGCTTCGCCCACGGCGGAGAGGATGCTGGCGAACCCGTCCGCTTCGACCAGAAGGTCGCCTGCGGCCAGCGCAAAGCCGGTCAACGACGCGAGGTCAGGGTCAGAAACCGACATGTCGGAGGTCCGGGACAAACACCTCTCAAAACCTAGGGGGTTTAGGTGACCGCAAGGTTAATGAAAATTCACCCTGCGGTGTCGGGGTCCTCGCCGAGCGCGCGCCCGAGAATGTCGAGCGCGTTTTTTGACAGAGAGCGGCCGGCCAGCCGCTCGAGCTCGGCCTGCGCTGCGGACCGTCTCGGGGCGTCGAAGGAGCGCCAGCTTTCAAACGCGGAGGCGAGGCGTGCGGAGAGCGCGGGATTGAGCGGGTCGATCTCGAGGATCATGTCGCCGAGGAAGCGGTAGCCCCAGCCGTCGGGCTTATGGAAGGCGACAGGATTGTTCATGGCGAAGGAGGCGGCGAGGGCCCGGACGCGGTTCGGGTTACGTCGATCGAAATCCCCTCTCTGGGCGAGGGACATGAGACGGCTGCGGATATCGGCGCGAACCGCCATGGCCTGGACGCCGTACCATTTGTCCATGACCAGGGGGGAGTTGGACCACGTCGTCTCGAAGTCGGCGAGCGCCTCGTCGAACCTGTCTCCGTCGAGGTTGGAGAGGGCGGTGAGGGCGGCAAGGCGCGTCGTCATCGTCCGGGCGTTCCGGAAGGCGCGCGACAGACGGTCCCCGTGGATCTCTCCGAGGCTGGAGAGAAGCGAGAGAGCGCCGGCGCGCAGGGCGCGCCGACCCGCTGCGGGAGCGGACGGATCGAACCGGTCCTCTTCGGGCATGTCGAGGACCGCAAGGAGGCGCTCCTCGAGCGTTCGCGCAAGTCCCTGGCGCAGAGCGGTGCGTCGGGCGTGCAGGGCGTCGGGATCCGCGTCCGTCATTCCGGCGATGAGTTCGCCCACCTGCGGGGCGTAAAGGAGGACCGCCCCATAAGCGGGATCCTCGGCGGCGCGGGACAGGGAGACGGCGACTGCGTCGACATAATCCCCCAGCCGCTCGGACCCAGCCGTCCCCGGGTTGAGGATGAGGCTCCTTGCGATCGACTGCAGGGCCTCCCACTGGGCGAAGGGATCGTCGTCGCAACCTGCAAGCGCCGCCCGGTCGTCCTCGCTTGCGCCGTCGATCAGGCGCACCGGAGCGGAGAACCCGCGATTGAGCGAGGCGCGGGGCGGAGAGGAGACGTCGGCGAACGTGAACTCGGCTTCATCACGATCCAGAACGAGCACATGCTCGTCCGCCGAGCGGCCTTCGAGGCGCGTCGTGAGTTTGACGCCGTTGGAATCGAACAGGGCGGCTCGGATCGGGATCATGAGGGGCGCCTTGAAGGGCTGGCCCGGTGTCGGTCCTGTGGTCTGCTTCAGGCGCAGTCGATAGCGTCCCTCTTTCGGCTCGAAGCGACCCGAGGCGGTGATTGTCGGCGTTCCGGCCTGAGCGTACCAGAGCGAGAAGGCGTCGAGATTGACGGAGGTATAGGGGCGGAAGCTGTTGACGAAATCCTCGATGGTCGCCGCCTGTCCGTCCTGGGTGTCGAAATAGCGCTGGACGCCCTGCCAGAAGGCGTCGTCTCCGATGATCAGGCGCAGCATGCGGATCACCTCCGCGCCTTTCTCGTAGACGGTGGCGGTGTAGAGATTATCGATCCGGCCGTAGGTCGCCGGCCGCACGGCGTGCGCCAGAGGGCCTGCGTCCTCAGGGAATTGCCGGCTTCTCAGACGGATGACGTCCTTGATCCGGGTGACGGCGGCCGACCGCATGGAGCGTGAGAACTCCTGGTCGCGATAGACGGTGAGCCCCTCCTTCAGGCACAGCTGGAACCAGTCGCGGCATGTGATGCGGTTTCCGGTCCAGTTGTGGAAATACTCATGGGCCACGATGCTCTCGATGGCCTCGAAGTCGACATCGGTGGCGCTTTCTCCGTCTGCGAGGACGTAGGCGGAGTTGAAGATGTTCAGTCCCTTGTTCTCCATCGCCCCGAAATTGAAGTCTCTGACGGCGACGATCTGGAAGACGTCCAGATCATACTCCCGTCCCCAGACCTCTTCATCCCAGCGCATGGAGCGCCGCAGCGAGTCCATCGCGTAGGCCGCCTTAGGCGCATCGCCCTCCTCGACGTGGATGGCGAGACGAACCTGTCGGCCCGACGATGTGAGGAAGGTTTCCTCCAGCACGTCGAAGCGTCCGCCCACGAGGGCGAAGAGATAGGAGGGCTTGGGGTGCGGATCGGTCCATTCCCGGAAGTGTCGCGCGCCGGGCAGATCGCCCGCAGCTCCCGGATTGCCGTTCGACAGGAGGTAGGGATAGCGCAGAGCGTCCGCCTCGATGCGCACGAAGAAGGGAGCGAGGACGTCGGGCCGGTCCGGGTAATAGGTGATCCGGCGGAAGCCTTCAGCTTCGCACTGGGTGCAGAAGCGTCCGCTCGACATGTAGAGGCCGGAGAGCTCCGTATTCGCGATCGGGTGGATGAGGGTTTCGATTTCGAGCTCGAAACGATCGCCCGGATCGTGGATGGTGAGCCCTTCGGCGTCGACGATGTAGGCCTCGTTCGCGACCTCCCGACCATTGAGACGAAGACGAAGGAGGGTCAGTTTTTCGCCTTCAAGGCGAAGCGGCGCCCGCGTCTCGGAAGAGCGTTCCATCTCGAGGCGCGAGACGACGATCGTCTCTTCCGGGTCGAGGCGGAAATGCAGGCTGACCTGCCGGATCCGGAAGGGGAAGGGCGCGTAATCGGCCAGCCTGACCTGGGGCGCGGTGTCGGTTTTCATCTCGACCTCGTTGCGAGCCCCGGGGACAAGGACCGCTCGTCCCCCATGCCTACAGACTTCTGCAGGGATTTAAACCCTGTCTGTTTCGATTCGGGACACTTTGCTCAACGCCTTGACCCCGATCAGTCCGCCGGTTTGAGGTCTCCCACGGGCCCCCGTCCGCGCAGTGTGATGTGCGGGATGAAGGCGATCGAGACGATGGCGATGAGGATGATCACGACGCTGCCGGTGAAGATGTAGCTCATGGCGTCTGAAAACGCGGTCGCTACGGGCGCCGGGACGTTGGTCGGCCCCGCGCCTGCGGCCTTTGAAGCGAGGGCGAAGCGCTCCATCTGACCCATGTCGATCTTAGCTCCGGCCGGCATCATCCCGGAGAGGGATTCGGTCAGTCGGGAGGTGAGCATGGCGCCGAAGATCGACACCCCAATCATGCCGCCCATCTGACGCAGGAACATGCCTGTGGATGTCGCGACGCCGATCTGACGCGGCGGCGCCGCGCTTTGGGAGACCATGTTGAACAGGCTTTGCGAGGGACCAAGGCCGATGCCGACCGTGAACAGACGCCAGATCACGTCCATCTGGGACGAATCCTTTGTCAGCTGGGCCATCAGCAGGATGCCGATCATCTGGATCACCGCTCCGCCGAACATGACCGGCTTGTAGCGCCCGGTCTTCGTCACATATCGGCCGCAGGCCATCGACGAGATGAGCAGGCCCGCCATCAGGGGCAGAAGAAGGAGCCCTGAATTCGTCGCATGAACGCCGAGGCCGAGCTGAAGATAGAGGGGCAGGTAGACGATGGTCCCCATGAAGGCCATCGAGATCACGAAGGAGGAGAGGGTCGCTGTCGAGAAAGCCCGGATCCCGAACAGGGTCAGGGGAAGGAGAGGCTCTGTCTCCCGGCTTTCGATGATCAGGAATACGGCTCCGGTAGCGAGCGCGAGGAGGAAGAGCCCGAGGACGCTCGGCGAGGTCCAGCCCTTCTCCGGTCCCCAGGACAGGGCGAGCATCAGGCTGCCGATGGCGAGGACGACGAAGACGGCGCCCCAGTAGTCGATCCGGCCGCCGCCCGTATGGCCCAGATTGGGCATTTTGAGGCTGATCAGGGCGAGGGCGAGAACGGACGTCGGAAGGTTGAGATAGAAGACCCAGCGCCAGCCCGCCACATGAAGTCCGAGAATATCGACGCTTCCATGGTCGGTGAAATATCCGCCGATGATGGGGCCGAAGACGCTTGCGAGGCCGAAGACCGCGCCGAACAGGCCGGCGTATTTGCCTCGTTCCCTCGGCGGAAAGAGATCGGCGATGGTCGCGAAAGCGGTAGTGAACAGCGCCCCTCCGCCTATGCCCTGAATGCCGCGGAAGACGATGAGCTGCATCATCCCGCCTCCGATCACCGGCATGTCTCCGAACTCCCCGGCGATGCCGCAGAGCCAGGATCCGATCACGAAGATGACGATGCCGATGATCAGGATAGGCTTTCGTCCGTAGAGGTCCCCGAGCTTGCCCCAGATCGGGACCATGACGGTGGAGGTGAGAAGATAGCTGGTGGTGACCCAGGCGTAGAGGTCGAGGCCCTGCAGCTCGGAGACGATGGTCGGCATGGCGGTTGAGACGATCGTCTGATCGAGCGCGCTCAGAAGGAAGACGATCATCAGCGCGATGAATGTCATGCGTTTCTGCTCAGGCGTCGCATCGGTCTGAAGCGACGAGCTTGAGGGTTGTGAGGCTTCCATCCGTATAGCTCCTGGCGCCTGAGCGGTCCTGGCCGGTCACAAGGGAGGGCGACTCGTCGCCCCATGACCGGCCCTCTTATCGCCCCGGTTTCGGGCCCTGCCAACAAAAATGTAATGCCCCTTACACCCGGGTGTTTACGTTAGGATAGGGTCGGGTTTTGAATTCCCTCGACGTGGGGCTATCAGAGAGCCCAGACTTCAGGCCCCAAAACCTCAGGCCCCAGCCACGGGCCCCAGACCACGGGCCCCGGACTTCAGGCGACAGGCGGTGGGATCCCATGACGACAGGCGCGGTTCTGGCTCTTGATCAGGGGACCACCTCCAGCCGGGCCCTGGCGGTGACTGCCCGCGGCGAGGTGGCGGCGATGGCGCAGGAGGCCTTCGCTCAGATCTTTCCGCAGTCGGGGTGGGTCGAGCACGACCCTGAGGAGATCTGGCGGACGCAGATGGCGACCGCCCGCGCCGTCATTGATCGTCTGGGCGCGGGAGCGTTCAGCGCCATCGGCCTCGCCAATCAGCGCGAGACGGTGATTGTCTGGGAGCGCTCGACCGGGGCGCCCATTCACAATGCGATCGTCTGGCAGGACCGTCGCACGGCGCCGGCGACGGAGGCTCTTGCGCGCGCCGGATGGGGGCCGATGGTCGCTGAGCGCACTGGCCTGGTTCTCGACCCCTATTTTTCGGCCTCGAAGATCGCCTTCATTCTTGATGCGGTTCCCGGAGCGCGCGACAGGGCCGCCCGGGGAGAGCTGGCCGCCGGGACGGTCGACTGCTTTCTGATCTGGCGTCTCACCGGAGGACGCGTTCACGCCACGGACGCGACCAACGCCTCGCGCACCTCTCTCTTCGACATTCGCAAGGGCGTCTGGGATGAGGAGCTGTGCGGACTGTTCAGGGTCCCGCTCTCGCTGCTTCCGGAGGTGCGAGATTCGGCGGCCGACTACGGCCTCGCTGAGGCTCTTCTGCCGGGGGTTCGCATCACCGGCGTCGCGGGAGATCAGCAGGCCGCGCTGGTCGGGCAGGCATGTTTCTCGCCCGGCGAGGTGAAGTCGACCTATGGCACGGGAGCCTTTCTTGTTCTTAACACCGGCGATCGGCTGATCGCCTCCCGTTCGGGTCTTCTCAGCACCATCGCCTATCGTCTGAACGGAGAGACGGTCTACGCCCTTGAGGGATCGATCCTGTCGGCCGGATCGACCATCCAGTGGCTGCGGGACAATCTTCGCATCATCCGCGACGGCGCGGAGGCGGGGGAGATGGCGGCCTCCATCCCGGATACGGGCGGGGTGCATCTGGCGCCGGCCTTCGTCGGCCTGGGCGCGCCTCGCTGGGATCCGGATGCGCGCGGAGCGATCCTGGGTCTCCAGCGGGGGACCTCGATCGCCGAGATTGCGCGTGCGGCGCTGGAGAGCGTGGCCTTTCAGACGGCTGAGCTTCTGACCGCGATGGCCGCAGACGGGGTGCGTCCCCGACGTCTCAAGGTGGACGGAGGCATGACGCGCAACGACTTCCTCATGCAGTTCATGTCCGACATTCTCGATCTTGAGGTTGTCCGTCCCGCCATGACGGAGACCACCGCCCTTGGCGCGGCCATGCTCGCCTCGGTCGGATCGGGCGCCGTGGGGCGCCTCGAAGAGGCCGCATCGCTCTGGAGCGCCGAGCGCGCCTTCCAACCGGTGATGGCCCCGGACGAGCGGGAGCGGCGTCTGGCGCTCTGGACGGATGCGGTCCGTCGGGTATCCAGCCGTCTTTAGGGGCGAATGAACGTTCGGCGCTCGATCTGGCGGGCGTCTGTCATGCATGAGGAGCTCGCCATGAACGCGACTGTGGAGCTGGTGGAGGTCTCGGCGCGGGACGGGCTGCAGAACGAGCCGGGCGTTTTTGCGACCGCCGACAAGATCGAGCTGATCGAGCGCGCCATCGGGGCCGGGGTCCGGCGGATTGAGGTGGCGAGCTTCGTCTCGCCGACGCGCGTGCCGCAGATGGCCGACGCCGAAGCGGTCTGCGCCGGTCTCAAGCCCCGGGATGTCTCGGAGGTCTGTTATATCGGCCTTGTGCTCAACAAGCGTGGAGCGCTCCGGGCGCTCGAGACGCAGGTTCACGAGTTGGGCGCGGTCATCGCCGCGAGCGACGGGTTCGCCACGCGCAATCAGGGCCGGACCTCTGAGGAGACGGTGGAGGACGCCCTCGAGATCATTCGGCTCGCCCGCTCGGCCGGCCGTCGCGCTCAGGCGGTGATCTCGACGGCCTTCGGGTGCCCCTTCGACGGTGAGACGGCGCCGTCGCGCATCGGCGCCATCGCGCGCCGTCTGGCGGATTCCGGGGCTCATGAGATCGGCCTCGGCGACACGATCGGCGTGGCGGTTCCCTCCCATGTCCGGCGGGTGATGGAGGAGGTCTCCTCCGCCGCGCCCGGCCTGCCTATACGTCTTCACTTCCACGACACCCGCAATACGGCCGTCGCCAATGTCTGGGCTGGGCTCGAGGCGGGCGCGCGCACGATCGACGCCTCGATCGGGGGCATAGGCGGATGTCCCTTCGCCCCGGCCGCCACGGGTAATGTGGCGAGCGAGGATGTTCAGTATCTTCTGGATCGTTCAGGGGTTGCGACCGGCGTGCGGCTTGACGCCCTGATCGAGACCGCCCGCTGGCTGTCCGGGCGGATGGGACGTCCGCTTCCGGGCCTTGTGAGCCGCGCGGGTCCCTTTCCCTCGGCTCCGCGGCCGGATTGATCGTTCGGGAAACGTCGGTCGTCTGATTTTGGCGCTTTCGTCCCCCGTCCGGCGCGCTATGATCATCTGAGGCGGACGGAACGTCTGTGTTGGGAGGCGAGATCATGTGCGACCATCATCATGCGCTGGGGAAAGCCGTCGGACCGGGCGGCCAGCTCCAGCTTCACCGTCGGGATATTGTGCGCGGGCTCTGGACGGGGTCCCTGGTTCTCGGCGTCGCCGGCGCCGGAGGATGCGAGAGCGCGGGCGAGTTTTTCGCGCCGACCGACGACCAGCTCATCATGATGTCGGCGGAAGCCTGGGAGCAGACCAAGAAAGAGACGCCGATCTCGAAGGACGCCCGCGCGAACCGTCGTCTGCAGACGATCGGGCCCAAGATCGCGGCCGTGGCCAACCGACCTAACGATGCCTGGGAGTTCGTGGTTTTCGACTCGGCCGACAAGAACGCCTTCGTCCTGCCTGGAGGCAAGGTTGGATTTTATAAGGGGCTTCTCGACTTCAGCGAGAATGACGATCAGGTCGCCGCCGTTCTCGGTCATGAAGTCGGTCATGTGACGGCGCGGCACGCGGCTCAGCGCATGGGCCAGCAGCAGGCCACCTCCCTCGGCCTCGCCATCGGGGGCGCGATCCTGGGCTCGAGCACGAACCTTCCCGAAGATCAGAAGAACGCCATCATGGCGGTCGCCGGCGCCGGCGCCGTCGTCGGCATTCTTCTGCCCTTCAGCCGGAGCAACGAGCTCGACGCCGACCGTCTGGGCGTCGATTACATGCACGCCGCCGGCTACGATGTGCGTCAGTCTGTCCGTCTGTGGGAAAAAATGGGTCAGAACTCCGACCCGGGTCCCGGGGAGTGGCTCTCGACCCACCCGAGCCCGCAGACCCGCATTGCCGAGCTTCGCGAGTACATCAACGCCAAGGGATATGCCCGCCTTTAGAGCGGGATTGGCGAGGCGGCGGCTTTAGCGCGCCCGCTCGCGCACTTGCCTCGGCTCGTAGATGGCGATGTGCCGGCCGGAGAGGATGAACCGGTCGCCGGACACGATCTGAACGTCGAGTTCGACGAGGAGATGACCCTTGGTCTCGCGGTTGTCGACGACGACGGCGCGGGTCTCGATCGCATCGCCGTCCCGAGCGAGGGAGTGCAGGAGGATCCGGCTTTCGACGTGGATCCAGGGGCCGAGGTTCACCGTCTCCATCAGGACGTGATTGCACCGACGCAGGAGCCAGGCCGGGTTCGCGATCCGCCCGTCGTCAAAGAGCGAGGCGTCTTCCCGAATATCGTGAAGGTGCTGAAGCCCGTCCTCTCGGGTGTAGGTTTCTTCGAGCGAGCCCAGAACGCGTCCGACCGGCAGGGAGGCGGGCGAGGCGGGAGGGCGTTGATCAGCTCCGATCCGCGCGGACCGGGCCAGCAGGGATGCAGGCGTTACGGGCCGGATCCGTGAGGCTGATCCGGTGGCGCACGAGACGCCGCGCGCCGAGACCTCTAGGTCCAGTCCTCCGTCGGGACGATCCGATGCGCTGGTGAGAACCTCGTCGCCGTCATAGACCGGCTTATAGAAACGGGCTTCGAGGGCGCCAGAGGCGAGCCAGTCCTGTCCCCAGAGGGCGGCGGGCATGTGGGCGAGATAGCCGAAGACATCGACGCCGGGGACGAGGCCCCCTGAAAACCCGAACCGGCTTGCGACGGTGTCGTCGTGGATCCGGTTCTCGCTCTCGGTGGCGGTGTTGAAGGCGATAAGGGTGCGCGTATGGGTCATTAGCGTGTCCTAGCCGAGCCGATCTTCAGGGTCGAGAGGGGATGTTCCCCGTCGGAAGGATCCGGACGATTCCGAAACGGGTTTCCCTGTCGCTGATTTTCTGCGCATCCTGTCGACCTCGGGGCGCTGATCTCAGGGATGACGGCGAATGGCCAGGGCGCAGAAGGGACTTCTGGAGCTGGCCGACCTCGTCGGTCGCGCGGTCGGCGACGGCGCCGCGCTGGGAGATTTCCGCACCCTTGGCGAACTGGTTGCGCGCAACGGGGGCGGCGCCGAGCTGGTCGCTCTTCTGATCGCGGAGGCGCGCAAGCCCGCTCACTCTCATCCCCGGATGGTCGGCTTCTGCGTGATCCTGACGGTGGTCCTCGACGAGTTGCGCCTGTCCGCCAACGGAGGCTCAGCCGCCGCCGCCGAGGATCTGCGCCTTCTGCGGATCATGACCTCCGAGCGCATGGGCGCAGAGGAGATTGGCGAGGGGTCGCGTTTGATGGTGGCGCGCGCCTATTCCGACGCCGGCCTCGACCCGCCGAGGGCGCTTCAGGAGGCGATATCCCGTGACCTCGATGCAGCTTCCGGACTGTCCGCCACCGACCCGGGCGACAGTCTCGGCGAACGCTTTTTCTCGGGAATGGCTCGTGAACTGAGACATGATCCCTACAGGGTTCATAAAGAGATGGCGGCCCAGCTTGCGAGCCTTCCTGCCGAGAAGCGTCCTCCTGTGGTCGCCGCCATGTTCGCCGCGAACGAGGCGTGCGTTCGGGAGGCGGGCGCAGGTTTTCTGCTTGACCCAGACGAGGGCGTCTCCGAGGCGGTCGGCCGCCTCCTAGCGGACCTCGCCCCGTCCCGTCCCGTAGACAGCGCCACGGTCGCGCGTCTCGGTCGGATACGGCCCTGGCTGTCGCCATCCCGCCAGGTCCGGCTCGATCAGGTCCTTCTCGCCTGTCGGCGGCATTCCGGTCCTCCGGGCGGTTTGCCGGCTTCGGTCTGCGATCGCTTCGTAGCTACGCCGATCGACGGCGCCGGCGCGCAGAGCCTCTTTGTCGTCACCCGCTCCAGCAAAAAGTGGGCCCTGGGATCTGTTCTGGCGAAGGCGCACTCAGGTGTGAGCGATGCATGGGTGGGCTCGGGTCTGATGCGTGTCGAGGTTGATGACATGCTTGCCGAGGTCCGGGCGGAGGCCGACGGAAACAAGGTCTCGCGGGCGTATTTTGAGCGGCGCATCTCCCATGCTCTTCGCATCAATCAGGCATCCGTCCCACCGCCCTTCGCCTTCATCCAGGTTCTTGAGAAAATGGGAGTTGGCGTCATCGGTCCTCAGACCATCGATCTGGCGATTATGTGCGAGGACCTTCTCTCCGGCCTGCCTCCAGGTCAGGCCGACGAGGAGGCGCTGCGCCGCGCGGACGCCGCCGCTCCGGACTGGGAACGACGGCTATCCACGATCAGCACATGGTTCGAGGCGGGAGCAGATATCGAAGCAGAGCTGCGACCGCTGAAGTCGGAGGCGAAGCGGCGGGCGGTCCTGCTGGAGAGCGTTCTTCCCACCCGCCGGGACCGATGGATCGAGATCCTCGTCTGGACGGCGGCGGCGCTGAAGGAGGCGGATCCGCGCACCGTCCTCTGGCGCGAACTGGCGCTGGTGGCGCGCGCCCTGGCGCGAGGCGATGAGATGGCGACACTGACCACGATGCAGGAAGTGGCGCGGCGAACGCTGAGCGCCCGCGCATCCGGCCGGAGCGCCTGAGGGGTCGAGGAGAGCGCAAGGGCTTGCCTCTCGGCCCAGAGTGTGAGTTGTCGCCTCGGGCCGCCCCCGAACAAGGGTGAGGCTGGCTGGCAGGGAGGGTCATGGCTATGGAGCAGTTTCAGGGGCTGACCGGGATCGTCTTCATTCTGGCCGTCTGCTTCGTCTTGTCGGAAGACCGCGCCCGCTGTCCGCGGCGCCTTTGGATTGCAGGCGCGCTGGTCATGCAGTTCGCCCTCGCGCTTCTGGTGACGCGCGCACCCTTCGTCTGGGACATCATCTCCCTCGCCAACGGCGCAGTCTCGGCGATCGAGGCGGCGACGCTCAAGGGGTCGTCCTACATGTTCGGCTATACCGGCGGGGCTGAGCTCCCCTTCGTCCTCAGGGAGGGGGTCTCCCCGCCTGTCATCATCGCGTTTCAGATCCTGCCTCTGGTCATCGTCTTTTCCGCTCTCTCTGCGCTCCTCTGGCGCTGGGGCGTTCTGGGCTGGATGGTGCGCGGCCTGTCCTTCGTCCTCAGGCGGACGCTGGGAGTGAGCGGCGTCGTCGGTCTGAGCGCAGGGGCCAATATGTTTCTCGGCGTGGTCGAATCGCCCCTTGTGGTGCGCGCCTATTTTGAACGGATGAGCCGCGCCGAGCTGTTTTCGGTGATGACGCTTGCCATGGCGACGATCTCCGGCGCCATTCTCATTCTCTATGCGCAGACCCTGTCGAAGACGCTCCCCGATGCGGTCGGCCACATGATCTCGGCCTCTCTTCTGTCTCTTCCGGCGGCCATTCTCGTGGCGCGCATCCTCATCCCCGGAGACGGACAGGTCTCGACCGACGCAGACGCTGCGGGTCTTCGCTATGAAAGCAGCATCGACGCCGTCGTGAAGGGCACGATGGATGGCGTGCAGCTGTTTCTGGCGGTCATCGGCATCATCATCGTCGTCTTTGCGCTCGTCGCGCTGGTCGATTCCGTCCTGGCGCTTCTGCCGCCTGTGGGCGGACAGGATCTCACTTTGAGGGGATGCCTCGGATGGGCTCTCTCTCCTTTCATGTGGATGCTGGGAGTTCCGTGGGAGGATGCGCCTGCGGCCGGGGCCCTCATGGGAACCAAGGCTGTGCTGAACGAGTATGTCGCCTATCTCGATCTCTCGGCTCTCCCGGCGGATACGTTTGATCTGCGCTCCCGTCTTATCGTGACCTACGCCCTGTGCGGGGTGGCCAATCTCGCGAGCATCGGCTTATTGGTCTCGACCATCGGGACGCTTGCGCCTTCAAGGCGGGCTGAGGCGTCCGCTCTGGGCGTCCGGTCGTGGATTGCGGGGAACTTCGCCTCGGCCATGACCGGTGCGGTGATCGGCCTCGTGACGCCGATCGGGTGAGAGAGGAATGTTCGACAGACTGATCCGATCACAGATCGATCCTGTCCTCGACGGGATGGGACGGGCGCTCGTCCGCTGGGGAGTGAAAGCGGACCACCTCACCCTCGCGGGCGCAGGGATCGGCGTCGGCGCCGGCCTCCTCATCGCCTCGGGCAGACCGCTTGCGGGTCTTGTCCTGATCGGTCTCAGCCGTCTTCTGGACGGCCTCGACGGCGCCGTGGCGCGCGCCTCGAAGCCCACCGATCTTGGAGCCTATCTCGATACCCTTTGTGATTTTCTGTTCTACCTCGCCGTGCCGCTGGGGTTTGCGGGGCTCGAGCCGGCCAATCTGCCCTTCGCGCTTGCCCTGGTCGCATCCTTCACGCTGACGGGGGTCAGTTTTCTCGCCTTCGCCGCCATCGCCGAAAAGCGCGGGAGCGACGCCGCCCGGCGCGGGGCCAAGGGCTTCGTTTATTCTCCGGGACTGGCGGAAGGGACGGAGACCATTCTTGCCTTTCTCGCCATGTGCCTCTGGCCGGCGGCTTTTCCATGGATCGCATCGGTCTTCGCCGGACTTTGCGTTGTGACCGTGATCCTTCGTACGCTGGAGGCGCGTCGGAGTTTTTCGGAAAGGCGCGATCGGTGAAGGGGGCTGGCCGTCAGAGGCTGATCCTCGTAGGCGCGGGCCATGCGCATCTCCTGCTCATGACCCGGGCGGACGAACTCAGGCGGGCGGGGATTGAGGCGAGGCTCCTGGCGCCGCCGGGTTTCGATTATTCGGGACTGGCAACCGGCGTTCTCTCGGGGGCGGTCTCCCCGCTCGCCAATCGTCTCGACGTCGCCCGGATCGCAGCTGCGGCCGGCGTCGCCTTACGGGTCGGCGAGGCGGCCCGGATCCTCGCCTCGGACCGATATGTCGAGACCCGGGAGGGAGAGAGGCTCGACTATGACATGCTCTCCCTCAATATCGGCAGCCGCATTCGTGACCCGCTGTCGCTGGCGGAAGCGGCGGATGTGTATCCGGCCAAGCCCTTATCGTCTCTGGCGAGGTTACGGGTCCGTCTGGAGACGCTCTGCGCTGAGGGCCGGACACGCGCGCCGGCGCTTGTTGTCGCCGGGACTGGTCCGGGCGGGTTCGAGATTGCGGCCGTGCTCGAGGCTCTGAGCCGCAGGTTGTGGGGGCGCTCCAATGTGACCCTGGTCGGACCCGATCCTGAGGCGGGCTTCGTGTCGGCGCGGGCGCGGGATCGTCTGCTGACCGGTCTGGATCGCCGGGGGCTGATCCGAAGGCGAGGTCGGGTGTGTGCGCGCGCACCCGGATCCTGTCGTCTGGAGGCGGGAGAGGAGTTGGCGTGCGATGCGCTGGTGCTCGCGACCGGGCTCGTCGGGCCGGAGCTGCTCTTGAGCGCAGGGCTGCCGCTCGATCCTGACGGCCGGATGATTGTCTCGACGGGGCTCGTCTCCATGGGCGATGAGCGGGTTTTCGGCGTAGGCGACTGCGCGGTGATAAAGGGTCATGAGCGTCCGCCTCTGGGCGTCTTCGGCGTTCGCGCAGCGCCTTTTCTGCTTGCAGCTGTCCAGGCCCGCGCGGGCGGGGCGCCGGCGCGTCCCTATCTGCCCCAGAGCCGGTATCTGTCGATCCTGGATCTTGGAGACGGCTCGGGTCTCGCCCTTTACGGATCCCACGCCCGTCGCGGACGCGCGGCCGTCTGGCTGAAGCGTCGCCTCGACGAGGGCTTTCTCAATCGCATGCGTCGTCTGGAGAGCTGACCGGTCAGGCCTGAGGTCGGGCGGTACATCGAATGGAGGCGAAGTCGGGACGTCTAGTCGACGCAGATCCTGGGGCCTGCGCGGCCGCCTGTGATCACGGCGTGACAGGCGAAGGGGGAGTTGGTCGGCTGGCAGCGGCCGGTCACGGCTTCGTTCGGAAACGATCCTGGCTCACCCCAGCAGGCGCCTTCGCAGTCCGCGTCATCCCTGCAGGTCCGACCTGCGTCAGCATAGGGGCGAATGCACATCTCCCGTCCGAGCATTCCGGCCCGTTCGATCGCGCCGCCGAGCTTCGCGCAGGTTTCGGCGGTGATCGGGACCTCGTCCTGAACCTTCACGACGTCCGGCGTCGGCGGGAGTGGAACGGAACAGGCTGCGGCGAGAGGAGCGAGGATCATGAAGGCCAGGACGCTGAGGCGCATGAGATCTCCCTGCGAGTGGCTGCGCCTCATGCGCCGCCCTGGACGGTCACGGTTTCCGCCATCATGACCTTAACGATCATGACAGGCGTTTCAGCACCGAAACAAGGGCCCGTGTGCGCGGCGAGAACAGCGCATCTGTAAAATTGAGGCCGGCGAGGCGTTTATTGATCTCGCTTCGGGTCGGGTAGGGCGCGATGGAGCTGGCGACCTTCGACAGCGGAATGCCGGCGGACATGACCAGCGACCAGAAGAGGATCTGCTCGCCTGCGCCCCGCCCCACAAGGCAGGCGCCGAGGACGCGCCCGCCAGGCCCGACGATGATCTGCCCGAACCCCCGGACATCGCCTTCGGCCTGCGCGCGGTCGTTACCGGACATAGGCGCGGCGAGGATGCGGATGCGCGTCCCGTAGAGGTCCCGGGCCTGCTCGGCGTTCAGGCCGATGGAGGCGATCTCCGGATCCGTATAGGTCACGCGCGGGACAATGAGGGCGTCCGCATTCACGGGCATGGCGAAGAGCGACCGGCGCACGATGAGCGAGGCGTGAGCCCCGGCGAGGTGAGTGAACTGTCCCCGCCCGGCGACGTCTCCGGCCGCATAGATGCGCCGGTTGGAGGATCTGAGGAAGCGGTCTGTCGTGATGCCGTCGGGGCCGAACGCGACCCCGGCCGCCTCGAGGTTAAGACCTTCGAGAACCGGTCGGCGTCCGGCGGCGACCAGAAGGTGCGAACCTTTCAGCGTATGGACCTGCCCGCCGATCACGATGTCGACCTCGGGTCCTGGCCGCACCCTCAGAACAGGCGTTCCCGGAAAGAGCTCGACCCCGTCGGCGCGGAGCTCGTCTTCGACAAGGGCGGCGGCCGATCGCTCCTCCCGAGGCAGGATGACGCCGGCGTCGATCAGGGCGACCTCCGATCCCAGTCGGCGAAAGGCCTGTCCGAGTTCGCAGCCGATGGGGCCGCCTCCGATGATCAGGAGCCGCTTCGGCGCGTCTTGCAGATCGAAGATCGTCTCGTTGGTGAGCGGATTAGCGTCCGCAAGGCCGGGGATGTTCGGGATTAGGGCGCGCGAGCCTGTGGCGATGACGAAGGTCCGCGCCGTAGCGGTGAGGGTGTCGCAGGCGACGGTCCGCGGGCCGGTGAACCGGGCCGCCTCGCGCACGACGCGGACCCCGAGACCTTCGAAGCGCTCCTGACTGTCATGAGGGGCGATCCCGGCGATGACGCGCCGGACATGACCGGTCACGGCGGCGAAGTCGACCTGCGCCGGCGCGCCGGTCACGCCCATGCCCGGCGCGCCGCGTGCAGCCTTGGCGGCCCGTGCCGCCGACAGGAGAGCCTTCGAGGGGACGCATCCTGCGTTGAGGCAGTCCCCGCCCATCTCGCCTTTTTCGAACAGAATCACCTTGAGACCGAGCTGGGCGGCGCCGGCGGCGACCGAGAGGCCGGCGGATCCGGCCCCGATAACGATCATGTCTGCGGAGAGAGGCTTTCGTGTCATGGCGTCGGGGTCTTTCCTGCAGACCAGCGCTGATAGAGGGTGCCGCCGAGCGACAGGAGGCCGAGGCCGAGCAGCGGGCCGAAGATCTCAGGCTTGAGGATGATGCCGAGATCCGGCTGGCCGCCCTGGCGGATGACGGCGCCGAGACCGGCGCCGATGCCGCTGTAGATGAACGTTGCGGGCAGGATGCCGAGCAGGGTGGCGAGCGTGTAGGCGCGCAGCGGCGCATGAGCGAGCGCGCAGGCGATGTTCACCAGCCAGAAGGGAAAAAGGGGAATGAGGCGCAGGGTCAGAATATAGCCGAAGGCGCCTTTCTGAAGCCCGTCCATCAGGCTTTTGAGGCGTCCGCCGGAGGCTTCCGCCTTTCGTTTCAGGGCGGCCCCGAAGGAGGTGCGCACGGCGAGGAAGACCCCGACGGCCCCGATCGTCGCGCCGATGGCGGTGGCGCTTCCGCCGATCCAGGTTCCGAACATCAGTCCGCCCGCCAGCGTGAGCAGGCTCGCTCCCGGCAGGCTGGCGGCGGTCGCCAGCGCGTAGATGAGCACGAAGACGGCGAAGGCGAGGATGGGCTGAGCGGAGACGGCCTGCTGCAGACGGGCTTCATTCTCTGCGAGCGCGTCGAGGTTGAGATAGCGCCCCGCCCCGGAGGCGATGACGAGGACAATGACGGCGAGGAGGATGAGCAGCGGCGCCGCGCGTTTCAGGACCCCGATCATGCCTGCGTCTCCCGACCTGAACCGACGCGGCCCCGATGAGGGAGCAGGACGGCTTGCGATCGGGATGTTTCGCACGCCGCAGCCGGACAGTCCAATGGTCCGGCGCATCGGGCGCAGGCTCGCGGGTCACTCGCCATGCGGTTTAAACGACACCCTTTCGGGGAATGACGTTTCACGTTAGCGTGAGGGTCGAAGAGACGCCGCGAAGGGGACGACAGCATGCTCGGACGGATCATAACGGGGGTTTCCCTTGCGGCGATCGCTGCGGCGCTCGCGATCTTCGTAGCCGGTCCGGGCGTACGTTTCGGGCTGTGGAGCGTGACGGCCGGACTGGGGGTTCTGCTGGGAGCCGCTATTCCGGTGGTGGCCCTGGCTGTCCTGTCGCTGATCGCCCTGGCGACGGCCTACTTCAAGAAAAAATCTCATCTTCTCATCGCCGCGATCGCCTTTGTGATGTCGGGAGGGGCCTCTCTCGTTCCCATCCTGATGGCCTCTGCGGCCAGCAAGGTTCCCTCCATTCACGACATCACCACCGACGCCTCCAATCCCCCCCGGATCGTCGCCGGCGCCCTCGCTGAGCGCGCCAATCCCGCCGACTATGTCGGTCGCGACCCGGCCCCGGGTTCGACCCCGCCCATGCTGATCTCGGAGGCGCAGACGCTCGCCTACCCGGATATCGCGCCGCTGGAGGTTGAAGGGTCGATCAGCGAGATCGCCGAGCGCGCGAAGGGGGTCGTTGAAGGCATGGGGATGGCTGTGATCGGCGAGGGCGACGAGCCGGGCATCCATACGATTGAGGCGGTTGCGACCTCATTCTGGTTCGGGTTCAAGGATGACTTCGTGGTGCGCGTCAGTGAGACGGGGGAGGGACGCGCCCGCATCGATATTCGTTCGAAGTCCCGCGTCGGTCTCTCGGATCTCGGCGCGAACGCCAAGCGCATCCGGGACTTTGTAAAGGCCTACGGGAAGGCGGAGGCCGCATCCTGACGAGCGATCCGTTCACGCGGGTTTTTCGTCGTCTGGCGGAAGCGGGCACGCCGGACGCGGCCGCGCGGGCGGCGATCTATGAGGAGCTGCGTGCGGAGACGGCTGCGAGTTGTGACGACTCGCTGCGAGAGCGGGCGCTGGCCGATCTGGAGAAGGCGATCCGTCGCCATGAAGTTCAGGCTCTGTACGAAGAGACCCTGAGGGCGCCTCGCCGCTAGGCGAGGGCAGAGCTGCCGTCGACGACAGGCCCGTCGGTCTTGGAGGGTCGGTGCGGGTCGTTTGACGCGCGATTGGGAGATAGCTGTGATGGTCCGCTTCTGTCTGGCCGCCCTTCTGGGGGCGGTCGTCTCTCTGTCATGGGTCGCCTCGGCTCAGGCGCCGCCGGCGGCGGAGGACGATCTCACCCCGCAGCAGACCGAGGCCCTTGACGAGCGACTGAAGACGCTGATGGAAGCGGCGACGAACGGACCGTTTGAGTTTCTCGAGGGTCCGATTGTCCTCAATCTTCCGGAGGATGAGAGAGGCGTCCTTGAGTTCAGCGTTGAAGCGGACCGGACATACGCCCTGGCGGGCGTGTGCGACTTTGACTGTTTCGAAATCGACTTCGAGGTGACGGATATCGACGGCTATACGATCGGGGGTTGGGAGATGGAGGCGCTCGACGACCGGATGCCGATTGCGATCGTCACGGCGGAGCAGAGCGCGACACGGCTGCTGCATGTGGATATGCGTCGATGCGCGTCCACCAGCTGCGCGGTTGCCGTCGTCCTGTTCGTGGAAGGATCGTAAGCGCATGGGGGGGCGTCTTCGCGGATCGCCTGAAGCCGGATCTCTCCGGGGCCAGCCGCTGGCGGAGATCGTCAGCGGGACCATGAGAATTTAGCGTGACGAGAGGCCTCCGGACGTGATCAGACTGGTCGACCAGGTCGCGCCCGATCACCGAGTGTCGCCTTGAGGAATGGAGCGGTCATGTTTCGGGCAGGTCGTTGTTTTGTTGCGCTGAGCGTCTGTATCATGAGCGGGTTCGCGTCAGCCCAGGAGGCGTCGGAGGCGGAGATGAGCGATGCTCAGATTCTGGCTCTCGAACGACAGATCGCGGATCTCGTGGATATGGCCGAGGACGAAGGCGCGGCGCCCTATGAATCGATGGGAGGGCTTTTGTCATCGGGCGACACCGGAACGATGGAAGTGGCCCTCGAGGAGGGGCGCGATTATATTCTCGTGGGTATCTGCGATGATAACTGTTCGGATATTGATTTTATGGTCTTCGATCCGGACGGCGAAGTTATTGATGGGGACGTGGAATCCGACGACCTCCCTGTCGTGAGTGTTTACGCGGAAGTTGACGGCGTCTTCACCATTGAAGTCGACATGGCGGACTGTGCGGAAGATCCGTGTGCGGTGGCGATGCTCGTTTTCGCGTCGGAAGACTGAGGCGTCGTCAGAACGAGCAGGCCGTGGCCTCAGACAGGCAGGCGTATGGCGGCGGCTTTCCCGAAATAGGGGCCTCTTCGACCGGATCGTCGCAGGGCGAAGGCGGGTTCGTGGAGCCATTGGGAGGGGGGATGGATGGGCTCGGACGCCTCTCGCTCGTCTGACCGTCCTGCGTCAGGTCTCTCGAATCCGTCCGTCGCGGCACGTCCCCGACATTGCCTTCCGCTCGCGGCCTGCAGCGCGCTTTCACCATTTCGAATGATGAATCCCCGACGGTCATGCTCAATGGCGGCGGACAGGTTGCGCCTGATTGCAGAGCGACATCCTGACGGATGGAGGTCTCATGCTTCGGTCGGTTCGGGGTCTTGTCGTGCTCAGTCTGTGTCTCTCCGCGGGCTACGCCTCAGCCCAGGAGACGTCCGAGTTGGGTCTCAGCGATGCTCAGAGTGCAGCTCTCACGAGAGACGCGTCTGAGATTTATGAAATGGCCGACGCCGAGGGACTGGGTTACGAAACACTGGTCGGGCTTCTTTCATCGGACGAAACGGGCTCGATGGACGTGACCCTTCGGAAGGGACGCAGCTACGCGATTCTGGGAGTCTGCGACGATTCGTGTTCCGACATCGATATCTCGGTGTCGGATCCGGGCGGTGGGATCGTGGAGGAGGATCTCCCGAATGACGATGCGCCAGCGGTGAATGAGTTTCCTGAGGCGGACGGAGTTTACACCATCCAGGTATTTATGGCGGCGTGCGAGAGCAATCCCTGCGCGCTGGCGGTCGTCATCGCCCAGCCGCGCGAGTGATCGAGCCTTCGGGGCAGGTTGCGTGAGCCTCTGAGGGTGTGGGTCCGACCTCAGCGGCGCTCGCAGGCGAGGAGAGTTTAAGAACGGATCCCTCAGTTGAGGCCGGAATGCCTGGCGACCCAACTCCCTGGAGACGTTGCGTTGACTGAAGTCAGCGTCGGGACGAGCCGCAGTGAAACTGCAGGTCGGTTCGTCATTCCGGGTGACAAAAGCGCCTGCCATGATCAGTATTGCCAGGCAGGCGGCTCCGACCCCCTGGGCGCCTCTTGGAGGGATGATGCGATCATGGTGCGCGCGCTTCGATGGATTGTTCCTCTGGGTTGGTGTGTGTGCGGGGGTCTCGCAGGAGCGCAGGAGCCGTCGTCCGGAGATCTGAGCGAGGATCAGATCCGTCAGCTTGAACAAAAGCTGTCTGAGTATGTGCAGATAGCTGAAGCGAATGACATCGCGTATGAAATCACGACCGGATTGCTCTCGGCTGGCGAAGCGGGAGGCACGGAGCTCACTTTGGAGAAGGGGCGGACATACCAATTCGTAGCCGTTTGCGATGAGGCATGCTCCGATATCGACATGACTGTTCGGGGTCCGGACGGTGTCGACGTTCAGTGGGACCGGTTTGCCGACGCGGCTCCGGCGGTGGAGGTTGTTCCGAAGGAGGACGGTGAGTTCGTCCTGGAGGTCGTGATGAAGGAGTGCGCGAACGATCGCTGCGCTCTGGCTGTCATGGGCGCAAGGGTCGAGGAGTGACCGATCTTCCGAGGCGGTCTCCATCCATGAGACGCGCCCGTCTCAGGAAAAGGGCGACCTGGCCCCGGCAGGATCACGGCGCAGCCGATTCCTGGCGAGGAGAGTTCGGGGTCGTATCGGGCCAGGACGGTTCGCGATTTTGCGGGTTCTGATCAACGGTTCGGCCGAGGCCGCTCCCGCGCAACGTATCCGTTCCGCCATTGTCCTCGTCTCATGAGAGCGCCATAACCCGACCTACAATCGGGTCCGGGCGAGGGTTGCGGGCAAGCGGAGAGGTTCCATGGCGCAGGCAAAGGACGAGGCGAGGTTCGACTTTGTGGTGGTCGGCGCCGGGAGCGCCGGGTGCGCTCTGGCCGCGCGGCTGAGCGAGGATCCCTCCGTCACTGTGGCTCTTCTGGAGGCGGGACCTGAGGATAAGGCCCTGCTGCTTAAAATGCCGTCAGGATCCGGCAATATCCTTCCGGAAAAGGGCCCGCATAACTGGGGTTTTTCCTCGGCGCCGCAGTCCCATCTGATGGGCCGGGAGACCTATCAGCCGCGCGGGCGGGGTCTGGGCGGATCCTCCTCGATCAACGGCATGATCTATATCCGCGGTCATGCGCGGGACTTCGATCACTGGCGCCAGCTGGGTCTCACAGGGTGGGGCTATCGCGATGTTCTGCCCTATTTCCGCAGGTCGGAGCGGAACGAACGCTTTTCCGACGCCTATCATGGAACCGGAGGGCCTCTGACCGTCTCGACGCCCGATGAGACGAGCGAGCTTTATCAGGCCTTTCTCCGCGCCGGGGAGGCGGCCGGCTATCCTCTGACCGAGGATTTCAACGGCCGAAGTCAGGAGGGCTTCGGTCTTTTCCAGACGACCATTCGCGACGGCGCCCGGGCGTCCTCCTCCGCGGCGTATCTGCGCGGAGAGGCGGCCTCCCGGCGCAATCTTGCGATTATCACGCGGGCGCATGTGCTGCGCGTTCTGATCGAGGAGGGTCGGGCGATCGGCGTCGAGATCGCGGCGGATCGAAACGCGCCCCGCCGGATCATCCGCGCCTCGCGTGAGGTTGTCGTCTGCGCCGGCGCCTTTCAGAGCCCGCAGATCCTGATGCTGTCGGGGATCGGTCCGGGCGCAGCGCTTCAGAAGGCGGGCGTGCCCGTGCTGTCATCGTCCCCGGACGTCGGGCGCCATCTTCAGGACCATCTTGATCTCGGTCTGGTATGGGACTGTCCCCTGCCTGTGACGGTCTATTCCCAGACCAGGGGTTTGCGACGCGCCCTGGTGGGCCTGCGCTATCTGATCGATCGATCCGGGCCGGCCCGCTCCAATCACATTGAGGCGGGGGCCTTCCTGAGGACGCGCCCTGAACTTGAGGTGCCTGACATTCAGCTCCACATGTTCGAC
>JAGWYJ010000072.1 GCA_018969425.1 Alphaproteobacteria bacterium
GGGGCTTCAAGTTTGACTGGGTTGAGAGAAATTCTCTGTGTCGTGGAAGGGAGCTGCACGGGGTTCGGACCTAGACTCTTCTGCAGGGCAATAACCGTCCGCGTTTCTGGCTGCCCCAAGGGTATTTCTAGTTCCTTCTGCCTCTGTTTCCCGTTAGCGCGCTTTTTGTTCAGAGGTCAGTCATCATCGTTGCTGGCAGAAACACTGACTTCCGGTCTCCGTGCGGCCGAACTGCCTCGGCAGCTTTAAAATGTCATAGGTCGGTCAGTTCTCGTTCTCTTTGCCTTGTCGCTTAGGGTGCCTTGAGCGGTCGTTACCTGAGGGTCTGACAGATCCGGGCTTTGGAGAATTTCGCCAGCGAGATCTTCTAGCCGCTCGCCGAGTCTCGCGTGATCATCGAGGTCTGGCGTAGGCGCTTCAACTCAGGGCGGCCTCATGCATCGCTCGGGTATAGTCTACCTCCTCCGGAGGTATTCGTGTCGAAGTCAGCTGGGGGATTGTGCTGACGGTATCGACACGCTTTCCTTACTCTTCCCGGTTCATGTCCTCAAAACTCCATCGTTCGGTTGACCAGAATTGAGACACGCGACCCCGTTTCCGCCGTGAGCGTGGGGGCCAGGGCCAGCGACCGGTCAAGCACGCGTGCGGATGCAGCTGACGCAGTTGTCGCTACCCCCTCGGCAAGTATCCCGCGCGGCTCCCGTCCTCTCAATGCTCCTTCCTGACCGCTAATCAGGATCTCATCCCTTCCTGCGTCTTCGGCTGCCGCGGCGCCTGCGCTGATCACGGTGCCAAGGAGGGCAGCGCCGAACAGGTCGCCCCAGTGATTGTCGGTCCGTGCGGGAATGCCTGTGCGCCCCGCCGCATCGAGGGCGGGATCATCGAGGGCGATCTCACGTCCATCTGGCAGGATGAGCCGTGACCAGATGATTGCGATCCGTCGCTCGCCAAAGCGTGGCGATGCGCGCGTTTCGCCGATTACCCGTGTTCCGGCTGGTATCGCCTCCTGAAGACCGGTTCGGCTGTCGAGAACGGGGCGCAGGACCTGCGCCATCACCGGGCCGCCCAGGCCCGAATGAACGGAGGTGATCAGGCTCGCCTGTATCACTGTGCCGGCGCTGAGCTGGATCCGGGCGGCCTCCTGCGTCGTCTTCGTTATCTGGGGTCCTGGCGCGGATGCCGGCGGCTTCAGGGTGAAGAACAGATCGGGGGATCCAGGCGCCGTCGGGGGCTCTGATGGTTTTGCGGGGCCGCCGATCAGGGTTTCTTCAGGGGGCGCCATAGGTCGCTTGTTTCTCCATCCTCCTGGCGCCGGGTGTTCGTCATCGCCCGATGCTGCCCATGCGCTCCATCCGCTTGCCTGTATTTCCTCCTCATCAGGCAGCGGATCGAACGGCTCCATGTCCATGCTCATGTCCACGTCCAATTCCGGATCGGAAGACGGCGCTGGCGTGAGGTCTGCGTAACTGGCCGGTCCCCGGATCCTTCGTGCGGCGCTGTCCGGGCCTAAAGGACGGATGGCGCCGGTCTGTCCTGTGGTTGCAGGCGCTGCGACCGGCGGCGACAGGGTTGAGGCAAATATCAGAAGGATGGTCAGGGCGCCGCCGCCTGCCAGGATCAGGATCATGCGCTTATTAAGGTTCGAGCCTTCTCCCGCCGGCATGCGGATCCGGGTGAGGCGTGGAGGCTCGGACAGAGACCCTTTGTGGGCCTCCGTCTCGGGGGGCGTTCCGACCGGTCCGGTCTCTGTGTTCATTTCAATGCATCCTTCCGAATGCGGACAATGACCGGCGAGCGTGTCCCCACGCGCATCTCCGCACTCTCAAACAGGTCGTCGACGATGTAGTGGCGATCGGTCACCCGGTAATTGGCGAGCTCAGGTCCCTCCGGTCCGATGATCATCAGGGGCGGCGCCTCCCGAGCTCCCTCCGCACGTTCGATGAACACGCGGCGTCCATCGTCAAAGACGCGGACGGGGCGCCAGGAGGGGGCATCGCCCGTGATCTTCCAGCCGAAGTTCAGATCAGCCGGCTCAACATCTCTTCCCTGAGGCTCAGGGGCGGCGGCTGGTTCCGGCGGATAGCTCCAGCGGATCTGCGCAGGACCGGGGTTCGCGGAGCTGCGAAGCTCAAGATGATAGGCGCGACGATCGGTCAGGATCAGAAGGTTGGTTGTCAGATCCTCTTCCTGCGGTCTTATCAGGACATGCGGGCGCTGATCGACGCCTGATCCGGAGAGGGCGTTGGCGAGCGTCCAGCGCGCCGTATCTCCCGCCGCCACGGACAACAGGGTCTCGCCCGCCTCCAGCATGATGTCGGTCAGGCGAGCCGGAGAGGCGATCACCTCGATGGCTGCGCGTGGCTCGTAAAGAGGCGCCTCCGGAGGTTCCGCCAGCACGACGGGCGTGATCCAGAGAGGCAGGCCGAGGGCCAGGGCGGGCCGCCAGGCGGGCGCAGGTCTGGAGGCTGTCATGGCGTGATCTCCCGTGAGAGGTTGAAGGCGTGCACGTAGACGCCGAGGGGATTGGTGCGGAGCTCGGCTTCCGTGACCGGCGTATGGAGGGCGGTCGTGATCAGTCCGGTGAAGATCTCTTCCGAGACCGGTCGGCCCGATGCGAACGCCCGCTCGCGCCAGCGCAGCTGAAAGCTCTCGGGTCCCGCCCGCATGGCCGAGATCACCTCGACCGAGACCGTTCGCCGGCCGATCTCGGCGAACGGATCCATGGCGGAGGCGATGGCGGTAAGACTGGCGGCGCCCTCTTCGGTGCTCTGCTCATAGGCCCGTAACCAGCTGCGGCGCATCAGCACCGGGTCGGAGGAGATTGACCGTACCTGCTCGACAAAGCGGGAGAGATGCCAGGCGATCTGCGCATCCGTCGGATCATAGCGCTCCGTCGCAGGGCCTACGAGGCGCGCCTCTCCGTTCGGGTCGGCCTCTATGACGTAGGGAATGGCCCGGGGCTTCAGCGCCATGAGGCTCAGCGCTCCGGCGAGGAGCGCGCAGAGCGCCATCAGCCAGAAGCTCAGCGCGCGCCACTGACCGGCGGAGGCGACCGCCAGGCCCATGCGGCGGTCCCAGAGCTCATGGGCGGCCTGATAGGGCGTTTCTGGCGCCACGGGATGCTGGAAGCGCGGGGATGATGGGGCGGGCATGTCAGAGGGTCTCCTTCCTGTCGGGTCCTGGTGATGGTCCCGCGCGATCACGGGCCGTGAGTTGGCGGGAGGGGGCGGCGGGACCGGTCGGCCGATCTCCCGACGGACGGGGCGTCTCGCCGGCGAGGCCGGACCCGGCCCGGCTCGTCTCTCCGATGTGTCCCGGGCTCGCGTCATCGCGCGGATCAGGGCGGGCTGATCCGGCGTGGCTTGCCGCCGCCCGTATCGCCGCGGCGCTGCCAGCGGAGCGGGCTCTGAACCCCGCTGCGATGTCCCCGGCCAGAGCGCGTGCGCGTCCGGCGGCGGCGTGACCGAGGCCGGCGGCCAGATTGCCCGGCGCCGAGGCGAGGCCCGTCCGGCCGGTGCGCTCGGCGCCCGCATCGATCGCGCCTCTGGCAAGGCCTGTGATATCCGCCAGAGCGCCGGGCGCGGCCC
>JAGWYJ010000073.1 GCA_018969425.1 Alphaproteobacteria bacterium
GCCCGCGCCGGACGAGGGGTTTGCCGCGATCTATGTGCTGGATGGAAACTCCTCGTTTCTGACCGCCCGCGACGCTGTGCGCGCTCAGTCCGCTTTCGCCGAGATCAGGCCGGCGATCGTCGTCGGCATCGGCTATCCTTCCGAGGACGGAATGGAGATCCTTAAAACCCGCAACAAGGACCTCACCACGCCCATCACGCAGGAGGTTCTCTCCCGGATGCCGCCCAATCCCGGTCTTTCCGTCGAGAACACGGGCGGTGTGGATGATTTCCTCAGAGTGATCGAACTTGAGATCAAGCCGCTGGTGGCGAAGATGGCGCCGGTCAATCCGAAGGATCAGTCCCTGGTGGGCCATTCTCTGGGCGGTCTCACCGTCGTCCGGGCCCTGTTTACCGAGCCTGACGCCTTCAGAACCTTTGTCGCGTCCAGCCCGTCGCTGTTCTGGAACGACACGGCCGTGCTGAAGGATGAGGCTCAATTCATGCGAAGGCTGAGCGAGGGCCGGTTCGCCCCCCGGGTCATGATCGCTGTGGGCGCTCTGGAAGGCGATCGCCTGCTGTTCAGGACCGGCGCTGCGCCCATGACCCAGGCGGAAGTCGATGAGACCATCGCGACGGTCAGGATGGTCGCCAACGCGCGAGGGCTCGGAGAGCGGCTGGCGCAGGCGAAAGGCCCTGCAGGATATCATGCACGGAGCGTTGTCTTCGAGGGTGAAAGCCACCTCTCCGTTATTCCGGCCGTCATCAGCCGCGCTGTCAGTTTTGCGCTCAGCGTTGACGGCGACGGGCCTCCTGCGCGAAAGCCGGCGGCGAACTAGACACATTCTCTGAATCGCGCCGTGAGGCCTCGCGTCTGCGTCAGGTCTCCGGTCGGTTCAGACCGGCGGCGCCTTGCAGCGTTGGCGGATGAACTCCTCATGGGTCGGCATGGCGCTCGCCGCCTGGCTCATGGTTCGGCGCAGACTTTCGAGGTAGCGATTGAACTCGTCCGAGCGGCGCAGATCGACAAGCGGCGCATAGCGTTTCGGGATGATGTCCTGGCCGATGAAGACGGCCAGCCAGCTCGGATTCTGAAACAGTTCAAGGCCGTCGCTTACGATGTTTCCGGCCTGTGAGAACTGTTCGAGCTTGTAGGCGAGCTCCTCCGGGATCTCCATGGACCGGGTGTGTCGCCACAGGTCGGAATCCTCCCGCGAGCTTGCATGATAGTGCAGGATGATGAAGTCGCGCACCCGCTCGAACTCGATCCGGGTCAGCCGGTTGTATTCCGCAACGCTCACCGGATCCGGATCTCGTCCCGGAAACAGCGCGAGGAAGCGCATCAGGCCGCTCTGAATGAGGTGGATGCTGGTCGACTCGAGGGGCTCCAGAAAGCCTGAGGCGAGCCCGATCGCCACGCAGTTCCTGTTCCAGTGAAGGCGCCTGCGGCCGGTGACGAACCGGATGCGCCGCGGCGAAGCCAGCGGCTCGCTCTCCAGGCTGCCGACCAGCAAAGCTTCAGCCGCATCGTCATCCATGAAGCGGGAGGAGTAAACGAGGCCGTTGCCGACCCTGTGCTGCAGGGGTATGCGCCACTGCCAGCCGGCGGCGCGCGCGGTCGAACGGGTGTAGGGCGTGAACGGCGCGGTCCGTGCGCAGGGCGCAGCCACCGCCCGATCGCAGGGCAGCCAGTGCGTCCAGTCGTCATAACCGGTCTTGAGCGCTTCTTCGATCAGAAGTCCCCGGAACCCCGAGCAGTCGACGAAGAACTCCGCTTCGAAGCGCCGCCCGTCGCTTAGTTCGACGGCTGCAATGTCGCCGGTGTCGGGATGTCGGTGAACGGCGCCGATCCGGCCCTCGATCCGCCGGACCCCGCGCTGCTCAGCGTAGGCGCGCAGGAACCGGGCGTAGAGGGAGGCGTCGAAATGGTAGGCGTAATCGAAGGTCGACTGGATCCGTCTCGGATCCCGCGTGGGATGGTCGAACTTATTGTCGCGCGCTGCCGCCCACGCCATGGAATAGTCCTGCCAGGGGGTGGGATCGCCCTCGGCGCGCGCGCGCAACCAGAAATGATGCACGGGGGCTGCATCAAACTCCACGCCATACTTGCCGAAGGGATGAAAGTACCGGTTTCCGAGCCGTCCCCAGTCGACGAACTCGATCCCCAGCTTGAACGAGCCCTGCGTGGCGCGGACGAACTCCTCTTCGCTGAACCCCAGCGTCTGATTGAACATTTTAATCGGCGGAATGGTCGCCTCTCCGACCCCGACAATGCCGATCTCATCGGATTCGATAAGCGTGATCTCGCAGGCCCCGCGCGTGGCGTGCGCGATGGCGGCGGCGCTCATCCAGCCGGCGGATCCTCCCCCGATAATGAGAAGGCTTTTCAGGGCGCGGGGGCCCAGATCATGCGGCATGGCGGCGTCCGTTCGCGGCGATGAAGGGGATCTGGTTGATCAGCGGTCCGGTCATGATGGTCGTTCCCACCGCCATGATCACCATCATTGTGAACACGTCCTGAGGGATGACGCCCATGCTGAGACCGATATTGAGGACGATGAGCTCCATAAGCGCCCGCGTGTTCATCAGGATGCCGAGGGCGGCGGATTCATCGGACTTGAGGCCTGACAGCCGCGCGGCGAGATAGACCGGTCCGATCTTGCTGATCACGGATGCGGCGAACAGTCCTGCGCACCAGAGCCATTCGTTCATCGTGTCGAGGCCCAGAAGATTGGTCCTCAGTCCTGTCAGCGTGAAGAAGATCGGCAGGAAGAAGACAAGGACGAACTGGCCGATGGTTTTGCGCCAGGCTTCGACGAAGGCGATGTGGGGGTGAAAGAGGAGGCCGATGAGAAAGCCTCCGAAAATGGTGAAGATGCCGAGTTTCTGGGTCGCAACGCCGGCGAGGAACATCAGTCCGATCACGCAGGCGATGAGGACCGGCGACATGGCGAGACCCTGAGTGGGAAAGCGCCTGACAAGCCATGCGGCGAGGGGGCGGCCGACGACAATCAGCCCGACGATCAGGCCGATGAGGCCCAATATCTGGAGGCTGAAGGCGCCGAGCGAGAACCCGGCCGCCACGATGGCCGAGATCATGGCGAGGATCACCCATCCGATGACGTCGTTGGCCGCAGCGGAGGAGATGGCGACGACCCCGACGCGTTCCCGCGTGAGGCCGTATTCGGCCAGAATGCGTCCGAGGATCGGGACCGCCGTGATCGCCATGGCGACCGCCATGAACAGGCTGAAACTCAGGGGATCGATGTCCGGCGCGAGGATCGGCGCGGCCAGCCGGCCGATCCCGAAGCCTGTCGCCAGGGGAACGGACACGCTGGCCAGGGTCACGAAAAGAACCGACTTGCGGTTCGATTTCTCGCCCAGAAGCCTGAACTCGAAGTCGCTTCCGATCTGGAACATCAAAAGGATGAGGCCGATCTGGGCGATCATCCACATTGTCTGTGCGGCGTCGGCCGGAAAGAGGGCGCTGGAGACCTCGGGAAAGAGATAGCCGAACAGAGACGGCCCCAGCATGAGCCCTGCAACGATTTCTCCGACGGCC
>JAGWYJ010000011.1 GCA_018969425.1 Alphaproteobacteria bacterium
GCTGTCTACAATGAGGCGTCTGCCGAGAAGGCGTGGAGCCGTATGCTCGCACTCTTCGAAACCGCCCTCGCATGAACCTCTGAGCCGGGGCGCACCCCGCCCCGGCTTACCACTGCTTTTACGAGCGGCGTCCTCAGCCTCCATACTCTAACCCTGATGGCCCTTGCGCGCGCCAGGCACGTTCACCTGCGGGCCAGCGCATCCAGATATGGCCGTCGTATCCCATGAGGCGGACGATTACGCGCTGCGCCCTCCGGGTGTTCCTGCAAGTCCCCATTCCGGGTCCGCTTCTGAAAAAAAACATGGTCAGCGGGAAAAGACCGCCTAATCATTACGAAAAGCCGGGACATGAACAGCTGGCTTCGAGGGAGAGAGACATGACCTTCATTCGACGGAGCGCATTCGCCTTTCTGGCATTCGGCCTTGTGCTGGGCTCCTCGGTTCAGACCGCGATCGCCGAACCGATCCGAACGCAAACCGCCAGCGGCATCCTGGTCGGCGATGCGACGGAGGGAGTGGCCAGCTACAAGGGCGTTCCCTACGCCGCGGCGCCGGTCGGAGAGCGACGCTGGGCGCCGCCGCAGCCGGCCGCCTCGTGGACGGGAGAGCGGGAAGCCCTCCAATTCTCACCCGCCTGCATGCAGGCCTCCCGCAACGGACCGGTAGCCTCCGAGGACTGTCTCTATCTCAACGTCTACGCTCCGGTCGGAGCGAAAAACGCGCCCGTCATGGTCTGGATACATGGCGGCTCCAACCTCAACGGCGCCGGATCGATCTATAACGGGGCGGCCTTCGCGCGTGAGGGCATCGTGACGGTGACCGTCAATTATCGCATGGGCGCGTTCGGTTTCTTCGCCCATCCCGCCATTACGAAGGCTGCTGCGACTGACGCTCCGCTGGCAAATTACGGCCTCATGGATCAGACCGCCGCCCTCCAGTGGGTGCAGGCTAATATCGGAGCCTTCGGCGGCGACAAAAATCGTGTGACTGTGTTCGGGGAATCGGCAGGCGCCATCGACATCTACGCCCTGCTGGGACTCAAGACCTCCAGAGGTCTCTTCAATCAGGCGATCCTGCAGTCGAACATCCGGTGGGGCGAGGGAGACACCCTGTCGAAAGCCGAGGAGGATGGAGCAGCCCTCATCGCGAGAGCCGGCGGCCAGGCGAACGCATCGCTTGCAGACATGCGCGCGTTATCCGCCGAGGCTCTGGCGGCGGCTGCGAACGGATCACGTTTTCCGATCGTCGATGGTCGTTTCATGACCGAGAGCTCCTTCTCCGCCATGGCGGGCAAGCGCACGATGGACGTCAGAACGATCGTCGGCTCGAACAGCTACGAAGCCTCCCTTCGTCCTGAACTCAAGGACCGCGCCGAACAGACCGACTGGACCAACTCCATGGCCGGCGCTCCGGCGCGCTTCATAGCCCGCCAGTCAGCCGACGGCGAACCGAGCTGGCTCTACTTCTTCTCCTATGTCGGATCCGCACGGCGCGGCCCTGAGTCTCCGGGCGCCGCCCACGCTTCGGAGATCAGCTATGTGTTCGGAGGAGCGATGCGCCCCGGCGGCGAGGCGGCGAGCGCTGACGAGGACCGCGCCATGGCTCGCCTGATGCACTCGTGCTGGACAGCCTTCGCAAAGACCGGCGCGCCTGCGTGTGAGAGCGGACCTGCCTGGCCCCAATACGATCCGGCGCGGGATCAGCTGATGGAGTTCGGGATCGAGAGCGGCGTTCGGACCAACTTCCGCAAGGAAGCCCTGGACGCAGCCGCCGCCAGCCAGCCTGGCGCCCGTTAGAAGCGATGTCCGATCAACTGAGGATCCGGCCCATCTGGCGCCGGATCCTCTTGAGATCCTAGAACCCCAGCCGTGACCACGCCGTGTCGCAAAGATGGTTCGCGGAGAACTCCGAGACCGCCATCGAGCCTACCCCGCCAGCGCTTTCGACATCGAGCGCCTGGAGCGCGCCTGACGCAAAGGGTTTCCATTCGGGAAGTCCGCGCGCGTTCGGGTTTCCGGTCCGGGCGAAGGATGTCCAGTAGCCGACCATGGCCTGCTTCAGCTTGGCGCGCTCCGCATTACCCAGATCCGCCATGTTGAAAAGATAAGGCAGCTCCGCCGCGTGCGCCGCCCCCTGCGGAAAACTCACCACATACCGGCCTTCGATCGTTCCCACGATCGGCAGCGCAGTCTGGTCCCGAAACTCGTACATATAGACCGGCGCGCCGCGGGAGGCGATGCGGCGCGACACGTTGAGACCGTTGCACGAGAAGGTGCTGTCGGTTCCTGCAGCCGCCATGGCGAGGGTCGGACGAAGGGCCTCGTCCGCGCCGAACCGGGAGAGAGGATAGTGTGTGTCCGTGAGGTCGGCGGCCGGAACGCCCATCTGGCCGCTCATGGCGCGGGCGCCCATGACATAAACGCCCGCAGACATCAGGAAACTCCGATCCTGAGGGTCGAGTTTGGGGGGATTTGCAGCCGTGCGACGCCCAAGCTCCGTGATCGCCATGAAGAGAAGGTTCTCATCCTCATTCGACCCGTTGATGACCGGGACGCGGTTATCGTCTCCGGATGCGAAGATTTCCTTGATCGACCGGGGAAGGACCTTGCCGTCGACTGACGGAATCGGATTGGCGACGGCCGAGGCGTAGGCCGCCATCAGCGGACCGCGCACAACGGGTTCAGGCAGGGCGCGGAGACACTCCGCGGTTACCCCCGACGGACAGGCATCAGCGAGAGCCGCCGTCATCTGGGCTTTGCCGAGGGCCGCTTCTCCGCGCGCCTCGTTTTGGGCCTTGGTCAGCTGGTCGTTGACGCCGTAGGCCCCGCTCTGAATGATCGCCTTGTCGAACAGTCCCTTTGAGCGAGGTGACGCCAGGTGGGTCAGTACGCTGAACCCGCCGGCCGATTCCCCGAAAATCGTCACATTGGACGGATCCCCCCCGAACGAGGCGATGTTCGATCGGACCCAGGCGAGGGCGGCCTGCTGATCCATCATGCCGTAATTGCCGACATCGCCGTCCGCATCGCGAAGGGCGGGATGAGCGAGAAAGCCGGCTGCGCCGAGCCTGTAGTTGATCGCAACGACGATCACACCGCGAGCGGTCAGGTCGGAGGGGTCTGCGTAACCCGATGCGCCTCCCGTCTGGAAAGCTCCGCCATGGATCCACACCATCACCGGGAAGGGTCCTTTCCCTTCAGGCGCGTGCACATCCAGGTAGAGACAGTCCTCGCTGTCTCCGCCCGCACGAAACGGTGAGCCGCCTGTCTGAAGGCAAGAGGCGCCGGAGACTGTCTCCGCACGCGCAACTGACCATGGGGTGGGCGGGACCGGCGGACGCCAGCGGAGATCGCCCACAGGCGGCGCAGCATAAGGAATGGCGAAAAAGGATCGCATCGCGCCGCGATCCACACCTGTCACCGATCCGTAGGCGGTCGAAACCGTCAGGTCAGATGCCGACGCCCCTCCCCCAGGATATGCGGCGACACCGAGCCCCGCGCATGCGCTGAGGGCCACCGCCGACACCAGGACGCATGAGGCTGTCGCAGCACGTCCGACCAGACTGAACCCACGTGACATGACATCTTCTCCCTGTGCATCCCATCAAGATGGAACCCGGCTTAGGAGGGATCAGCGAAGCGAACAAGCCCGGATCGATCCGCGCTCCGGCCTCTCCGAGTTCGTCGTGCGCGCCTGCTTCGGGGCCGGCACGGCCGGGACGCTGATGGCCTCAAGCCGTCCATCAAGGCGGAGCAGACCTCCAGTCATGACCGATGTGGTGCTTTTGAACGATGCTGAGCGGCCGCGACGCTGGAGCAGGGAGAAACGCCACGCGGTTCTGGCGGCGGCTTTCGCCGCAGGTGCGGTGTTCAGCGCGGTTGCCCGACAGTTTAAGGTATCGACCGGACAGATTTACCTCTGCGGCGTCAGCTCAAGTTCAGGGCTGACGTTACGCGAGTGAAGATAGCCGAACCCGTCGATCCCAACCCTGGCGGAGAGGGGGCGTGTGAGATGCTGACCGGGTTTGCCGAAGGCCGTATCAGCGTGTCGGGATTAGTCTCGCCCACCGCGGCGACCGCGACGCTGAGGGCGCTGCGATGATCCCTATAATTCCACTGAGTGGAATTTCTGATCTGTTTATCCCATTGAAACGAATGGTGAGCCCGACAGGAATCGAACCTGTGACCCGTTGATTAAAAGTCAACTGCTCTACCGACTGAGCTACGGGCTCTCTTAAGATCGGCGGAACCTAGTGATCGATTCCCTCCCGGTCAACGAAGGATGTTCGACATTTCTTCGAAAAACGACGCCTCCGCCCGTATGCCGCCGCAACTTTGCTTCATATATCCCTGAAGATCCGATCCGGAGGTCCTTTGGGTCATGCGAAACACCAACCGTGTCGGACTGATCGCCGCAGGGTGCGCCTTGCTGGCGACGGCTTGTTCCAGCACCCCGGCGAAGCCCGACGCGCGGCCCCCGCCCGGCGATAGCGGGCTGGACCGGGCGATTTCCCGAACTGGAGAGGGTCTGACGGACGCAGCCCTGTCTCCGCTCAACGATCTCAATCTCCGGCGAACGCCCATTCCGCCCCTTCTGGAGGCGCTTTCCTCGCCCTATGAGGCGGTCAGCCCGAAGACCTGCGAGACCATCGCGAGGCAGGTTACGGCCCTCACCTTCATCCTTGGGCCTGATTCGGACGCTGAAGCGCCGCCCGAAGACCGCCTCGACCAGAAGGCGGGCGATACGGCGGCTGACGCCGCGCTCGGAGAGGTCGCCTCAACCCTCAGCGGGTTCATTCCCTACCGTTCACTTGTCCGTCAGGCCACAGGCGCCAGCGCGCATGAGAAGAAACTGAGGGAGGCCTATGAAACTGGGATGCGGCGCCGGGCCTATCTCAAGGGGCTGGGCGCCATGCTCGAATGCGAGCCTCCCGCCGCTCCGATTTCGAGAAACGTCATCACGAAACGACCGCCGAAGATCGAGTATCGCCGCGCTCAGGGCGCCGGCTGAGGCGACCACGCCGCCCTGAGATCTGCGCGCAACGCCTCAAATTCCCCAGCTGCGATCGCGGCGCGCATCTTCGCCATCAGCTCCTGGAAGAAGGCGGTGTTGTGCCAGGTGAGGAGCATGGATCCCAGATACTCTTCAGACCTGATGAGGTGATGAAGGTAGGCGCGCGAGTAATCGCGGGAAGCTGGACAGGCGGACGTCTCATCGAGCGGGCTTTCATCCTCAGCAAACCGCGCATTCTTGAGATTGACGGGACCGGCCCACGTCCATGCCTGACCATGTCGGCCTGATCTCGTCGGCAGAACGCAGTCGAACATGTCGACGCCGCGGGCCACCGCTTCGAGAAGATCGATCGGCTTTCCAACCCCCATCAGATAGCGGGGACGCGCCTGAGGAAGCAAAGGGGCGGTGAGGTCGAGCGTCTCGCACATCGCCTCATGACCCTCACCGACGGCCAGGCCGCCAATGGCGTATCCGTCAAATCCTGTCGACACCACGCGCTCGACGCTCTCACGGCGCAGATCGGGATAAACGGATCCCTGAACAATGCCGAACAGAGCCTGAAGGTCCCTCTGTCCGAAAGCTGCCTTAGAGCGCTCCCCCCAGCGCGCCGACAGGCGCATGGAGGCGGCCGCCGCCTCCGGCTCGCACGGATAGGGAGTGCACTCGTCGAGCTGCATGGAGATATCGGCGCCCAGAAGATCAGCCTGGATCTCGATGGAGCGTTCGGGGGTCAGGAGATGCTTCGAGCCGTCCAGATGGGAGGCGAAGGATACGCCCTCCTCTGTCATCTTGCGCAGACCGGACAGAGAAAAAACCTGATAGCCGCCGCTGTCGGTGAGGATCGGATGAGGCCAGCGCATGAAACGGTGCAGGCCGCCGAGGCGACGCACGCGTTCGGCTCCTGGCCGAAGCATCAGATGGTAGGTGTTTCCCAGGAGAATGTCAGCGCCTGCGCCGCGGACCTGATCGGGATAGAGCGCCTTGACCGTGCCGGCGGTGCCCACCGGCATGAAGGCCGGAGTGCGAATGACGCCGCGCGGGGTCTCAAGGCGACCCGTGCGGGCCTCACCCTCACGACCGTCGATATGAAAGGGAAACTCACCCATGGGGAAGCAGCAGACAGGCGTCGCCGTACGAATAAAAGCGATATCCGCCGGCGATGGCGTGAGCATAGGCGCGCTTCATGGTCTCCAGTCCCATCAGGGCGCAGACCAGCATGAAGAGGGTCGAACGCGGGAGGTGAAAATTGGTCATAAGCCCATCGCATCCGCGAAAGACATGGCCAGGCGTGATGAAGATTGAGGTGTCGCCCGAAAACGCCTCGAGGCGGCCTGTCGCCGAGGCGCTCTCGAGCGTTCGCAGAGCGGTTGTCCCGATAGCGATACAACGTCCGCCCGCTGCTCGTGTGTCGCGGATCTCGCACGCTGTCGCTTCGTCGAGATGCGCCTCCTCGGCGTGCATGACATGGTCCTCGGTCCGATCGACCTTCACGGGCAGAAAGGTGCCCGCGTTGACGTGAAGGGTGAGGCGCGAAAGAGCGACACCCGCAGCGTTGAGCGCCTCGTGCAGCTCTGGCGTGAAGTGCAGTCCGGCCGTCGGCGCCGCCACGGATCCCGGAGCGCTGGCGAACAGGGTCTGATAGTCTTCAGCATCCTGCTCATCCACTGCGCGGCGGGAGGCGATATAAGGAGGGATGGGCGGAGACCCCACGCGCGCAAGGGCCGCATCAAGGTCAGGCCCTGCGCGATTAAACGCCAGAGCGATCTCTCCGCCCTCCCCGCGACGCGTCACCTGCGCCTCGAGGTCGGGACTAAAGACGACGCGATCGCCGACCTTCAGGCGTTTGGCGGGACGGGCGAAAGCCGACCAGTCCGCCGGGCTCTCCCGACGATGAAGATTGACGTCGATCTCGGAGCCCGCCCCATCCGGCGTCCGGGCTTCACGCCGTCCCCGGAGGGCTGCCGAAATGACGCGGGTGTCGTTTGCGACCAGGCGGTCGCCTGAGCGCAGGAGGCGCGGAAGGTCTCGAACGTGATGATCCTCAAGCGCTCCCTCAGGTCCCCGGACGACGAGCAGCCGCGCGCTGTCGCGAGGACGAGCCGGACGCAGGGCGATCCGGTCGTCGGGAAGTTCGAAGTCAAAATCCGAGACGCGCATGACAGGGGCCCGATAGCCTCAATTCCCGACATCGCCAAGAGACGGCCGGATCGTGCCTTACAGGCCCAGCTTCTTCAGCAGGATCTCGTTGACGGCCTGAGGGTTCGCCTTGCCTCCGGATTCCTTCATGATCTGCCCGACGAACCAGCCCAGCGCCTTCGGCTTTTCGTGCCCCTGGGCGCGCTGGGCCCGAACCTGATCCACCTGAGCGGGGTTGGCGGCGATGATGGCGTCGACCACCGCTTCGATCGCTCCTGTATCGGTAACCTGCCGAAGCCCCTCGCGCTCGACGATCACATGAGCCGCCTCGCCGCTGGCTATCATGCGGGCGAAGACCTCCTTGGCGATCTTCCCTGAAATCGTCGCATTGGCGATGAGATCGATCAGCCCGCCAAGCTGCTCGGCGCTCACGGGGGAGGCGGACAGGTCGAGGCCTTCCTTATTGAGATAACCGAAAAGCTCCTGCGTGACCCAGTTGGCGGCGAGGCGCGCATCGCGACCGGCGGCGACCTTCTCAAAGAAGGCCGACTTGTCGGCGTCTGCAGCGATGACGCCGGCGTCATAGTCCTTGAGACCGTACTGAGCGACAAAACGCGCGCGCTTCTGGTCAGGAAGCTCCGGAAGGGAGGCCTTGATCTCCTCGACATAGGCCGGGTCGAGCACAAGCGGCAGGAGATCAGGGTCCGGGAAGTAACGGTAGTCATGCGCATCCTCCTTGGAGCGCATGGAGCGGGTCTCGCCCTTCTCAGCATTGTACAGGCGGGTCTCCTGATCGATCTGACCGCCGTCCTCAAGGATCGCGATCTGTCGCCGCGCCTCATACTCCGCCGCCTGCATGATGAAGCGGAAAGAGTTGACGTTCTTGATCTCGCATCGCGTCCCGTAGGGTGCGCCGGGCCTGCGAACCGAGACGTTCACGTCGGCTCTGAGATTGCCCTTCTCCATGTCTCCGTCACACGTCCCCAGGGCAATAAGGATCGATCGGAGCTTCTTGACATAGGCCGCCGCCTCGGCGGGCGAGCGGATGTCGGGGCGCGAGACAATCTCCATCAGGGCCACGCCCGATCTGTTCAGATCGACGAAAGTGGCGTTGGGATCGAGATCGTGAATCGACTTTCCCGCATCCTGCTCGAGATGCAGCCGTTCGATGCCGACGGTGAAGACATAGCCTTCGTCCGCCTCGACTTCGATCGAGCCTTCCCCGACGATCGGATGCTTGTACTGCGAGATCTGATAGCCCTGGGGCAGATCCGGATAGAAGTAATTCTTGCGATCGAAACGCGACATCAGATTGATGGCCGCGTTCAGGCCAAGCCCGGTTCGGATCGCCTGCTCGACGCAATACCTATTGAGCACAGGAAGCATGCCCGGAAGAGCTGCATCCACCAGGGAGACATGGGTGTTGGGGTCGGCGCCGAAAGCCGTCGAAGCGCCCGAAAACAGCTTGGAGCGGGATGCGACCTGGGCATGGACCTCGAGACCCATCACAACTTCCCAGTCGCCTGTCGCTCCGGCAATGAGATAGGGAGTGCGCATCATCCTGTCCGTCCTCAGGTCCATTCATCCGGCCCAGGCGCCCGAACGGCCCGCCTTGCCAGCGGTCCGCAGACGCCAGGAAAACGGAACCCATTGAGCCGGCCTGTCGCCGATCCCTAGCTCTTGCCCGATTTGCAGGCGCGCGTCACCCCGGCAGATGATGCAGGCGGCCCCGAACCGGACGCGAAACTCGCCCAGGAGCGGTCAGAACCGATCCTGGGCCCTGAGGACGGTCAGGCGGTCCTTCCCGTCTCAGGCTAAGGATCGAGGGGGTCGAAGGCGTAGTGAAGGTCAGCCCCAAGCATGGGCATGTCGTAGGCGAAGCCCTGCACGAACTCGCATCCGACTTCGATGAGACCCGCCGCATCGGCCGGATCCTCAACGCCTTCGGCGGTCGTCTCCATGCCGAGGTCGCGTATCAGGGCGGTCAGGGCCGCCACGATGCGGGCGGCGCGCGGCTGTCGGGCCATACGCACCAGACGCGGATCAAGCTTCACCCCGTTGGCTGGAAACTCCGCCAGCCAGGCGAATGAGGAATGACCCGCTCCGAAATCGTCGAGGACGATCCCGGCGCCGGCCGCCCGGAACGCGGCCAGCGCCCCGAGGGCGCCGACATAATCCCTCAGCGCCGCCTGCTCGGTCAGTTCGATGCGCAGCACCCCGTCCGGAAGCTCGGCCTCTCGAATGATGTCGGCGATCTGCTCAACCAGAAGAGGCTGGGCGATCTCGGCAGCCGACAGATTGACCTGCATGAACACCGAATGACCTGCAGCGCGAAGAGAGGCCAGAACCATGGCGGACTTAGCGAGCATGGTCGGGGCGAGCGCGGCCCAGTCGGCGTTGAGACCACGCGCCTCGAGGGAGGCTGGCGCGGACAGACGTCCTTCAGGAGACCTGAACCTCGCCAGCGCCTCAAAGCCCACCACCTGCAGATCGGACAGGCGACGGATCGGCTGGAATACCGGCTCGACAGGACTGCGATCGAGGCCTGCGGCCTGCGACCGGTCGCCGGTCACGATCAGTCCGCGGGCGAGGCCTGCGTCATGAAAGGCGCCGATCAGTCGCAGACGACGACCATCGCGCAGACGCAACCGGGCATCGATCGTCTCACCGAGGCCTCCTGTCTCCAGACGGCCAAGAGACGCAGGGTCCGATCCCGACTCCATCAGGTCAGTGAACGCCTCCAGACGCCAGCGACCGTCCAGATGAGAGAGCGGTCCGCCGGCTTCAGCACGGATGGACAGACAGGCGTCGACAGACTGCCAGGTCCAAAGCGCGGCGCCTGCAGCGCTCACGGCGGTTTCTGCGCTCAGATCGAGCATAGGCGAACGTCATCCTTTCAGGAGGGGCCCTTCCGGACCCCGAGCCCCATCATCCTCCAAGACCCCGTCTTGGCAAGGCCCTCCCGCAGGAAGGCCCCAAGCCCGCACCTCCGCCGCATGCCTGACAGGGATGACGAGCTCTGCCGACCCGATCGGACACGTCATCACGGTCACGCCCGCCAGGTCGTCGAGTCGAACGTCACTCGCCGTTCAGGCCCGTTCTCAGGCGCTCCGAGCCGCGAAGATCTCCGCCGCCCCAAGCCCTGCCCCGGGGCCGACCGCGGCGGCCACTGACGGGCCCAGACAGGCCGCCTCCGCCGCCTTTCGAACATCCTCGCGGGTCACCGCGTCAACCAGGTCGAGCACCTCGCCGATGTCGACCAGACGCCCAAAGGTCAGGAGCTCGTGCGCCGAAGAACCAGCCCGCGCCGCCGGCCCTTCAGAGGACATCGCGAAGGACGCCTTCATGACCGCCTGGGCGCGGGCGAGTTCAGCCTCGGTGGGCCCTTTCGATGCGAGATCCTCCCAGATCGAGGCCGTGATGCGCGCAACTTCCGCGGAATCTTCCGGGGCGCATCCGGCATAAACGCTCAGGCGGCCGGCATCGGTATACTGCTCGCAGGATGCGTCGATCGTGTAGGCGAGACCGCGCGCCTCCCGAACCTCCTGAAACAGTCGCGAAGCCATTCCCCCGCCCAGGATCTCAGCCAGAAGGCGCGCTGCGTAACGATCTGCAGCCCGCGCATGGGTGGTCATGCGCGACAGGACGAGGTGGCACTGTTCGAGATCGCGTTCGGCGGTTCTGGCTGCAGACACCGGCGATTGAGGGGGGACATTCTCTGAAGACGGTCTTGACGGCCGTGTCTCGAGCCAGCGACGGGCTCGGGCCTCGACCTCAGCGTGATCAAACGCGCCAGCCAGCGAAACAACGGTTCGGGCAGGAGTGTAGTGCTCGGACGCGAAGGCGAAAAGATCCTCACGGGTCACCGACATAAGGGTCGCCGGCGCGCCGAGGATTGGTCGACCCAGGGCGTGGCCGGGAAAATTCGCACTCTGAGCCAGCTCCATCACCAGATCATCTGGCTGATCAGCCGCCTCGCCGATCTCCTGAAGCACAACCCCCTTCTCCCGGGGAATCTCAGCCGGCGGATGTTCGGGAGCGAACACCAGAGACAGCGCGACATCCAGCATGTCAGGAGCGTCGGCGCTCAGGCAGCGAACATAGTAGCTCGTCCGTTCATGATCCGTGGACGCATTCATGACGGCGCCGCGTTTCTCCACAGCCTCGGCCAGTTCGCGCGCATCCCGACCTGCAGCCGCCTTGAACGCCATGTGCTCGAGAAAATGGGCGAGGCCGTTGCGTTCCTCGGGTTCGTTTCGTGCGCCTGCTGCGAGCCACACCCCGACGGAGGCCGTTCGGAGATGCGGCATGGGATCGAGGGCGATGCGCGCGCCGTTGCCAAGACCGATCACGCTCCGGGCTGCTTCACCCGCGGTCATGATTTCGCCCTGACGACGGCCTCGATCCGGTCCTTCACGAAGGCGAGCGACATGGGCCCGACGTCGAAGCGTTCTGGCCGCGAGACCACATCTCCTACCCGATCCGGAAGACCCGGTCGAACGCCGAGCGCCTGCTCGACGGTCTCAGGGAACTTGGCCGCATGCGCCGTCGCAAGGGTCACGATCGCGCCCCCTTCAACCTGTCCCCGGCGCGCGGCGGCCAGACCGACAGCCGTATGCGGGCATACCATCCAGCCGGTCTCGGAATAGGTTCGTCGCATTTCCTCGAGCGTTTCAGCATCATCAACCCGCTCTGCCGAAAACCCCATCGACCGGAAAGCCTTGGAGGCGACCTGAGGCAATTGACCGGCGCCGTCGGAGGCGAGATCCGCGTAGGCGCGCGCGACGGCGGCTCCGTCCCGATCAACCGCCTCAAACAGCAGACGCTCGAAATTGCTCGGGAGCTGGATGTCCATGGCCGGCGAGAGCGTCGGATGGGTGCGCCCTCTCGTCAGAGGCTCGCCCGCCAGCAGACGGGCCATGGCGTCATTGGCGTTGACGGCGGCGACACAGTCGAAACCGTTCAGAAGCCCGCAGCGGAATGCGACATAAGCGGCGAGAGCGTCGCCGAAATTGCCGGTCGGCACCACGAAGCGGATCGGCGTTGCGGCCCCCAGCTGAGCCTGCGCCTGAGCGAAGTAGACGCTCTGCGCCGCCACACGGGTCCAGTTGATCGAGTTGACCGCCGCCAGCGAGGTGCGCCTGCGGAACGGCTCGTCGGCAAGGAGTTGTTTGAGAATCGCCTGGGTGCCGTCGAAATCGCCCTCAAGGGCCAGATTGTGCACATTGTCGGCGCCGGTCGCCGTCATGAACAGACGCTGGGTCGGCGAGACCCGGTTGAACGGATGGAGGATCACGATGTCGACATGCTCGGCCCCGGCGAAGGCGCTTGCCGCCGCCCCGCCCGTGTCTCCCGATGTTGCGCACAGGATCGTCATGCGCTCCCCGCGCTGACCGAGGACATGATCGTACAGCTGGGCGATGAGACGCATCGCGATGTCCTTGAACGCGAGCGTCGGGCCATGATGGAGCTCGAGCATCCAGCGGCCCGGTCCGACCTGTGCGAGAGGCGCAACCGAGGCGTGAGCGAAGGGAGCGTAGGCCCTCTCAGCGAGAGTGCGGATCACATCCGCCGGAAGCGATGCGCCTGCGAAAGCCGAGATCACCTTCACGGCCGTCTCCACATAGGAACGGCTCGGGGCGTCCGGGGTCAGAGGGGGATAGACGATGGGGGTGTAAAGCCCGCCATCAGGGGCCAGCCCGAGGAGGCTGGCTTCCACAAAGTCTATTTCGGACGGGGCGCCGCGTGTGGAGCGGTACATCATGAGGAAGAGTTTCCCTCTCTTGTCAGGCGCAGGCGCCCAGCCCGGACGTGGAAGACCAGATAAAAGGCCAGAAGGGCGATCGCCATGCCGAACCATGTCACGGCATAGCCCACATGCCGAACAGGCGGGGTTCGGGTGAGGAAGTCCGGCATCTGCGAGGCCGCGAGAAGCACTATGTCGGTGCGCAACTCGGCCACCCCCAACGCTTCAGCCATCGGCTCGGCGTCGAACCAGTACCACTCATTGCGATCGGACGCGTTGACGGCCGCCATCAGGGGCTTGGACGGCCAGCGATCCGTCAGAAATCGGTCCGGAAGGCTCGTCGTCGCGGGCGCCTGCGAGGCGATCTCTCCGCCAAGCGGCAGGGGTTCAAACCCTGCTTCGACCAGGACGGGAGGCCGATCGGATCCGCACACATAGGCCGGCGAAAACAGTCGCCAGCCGGCGGCCCCCTGAAGATCATGGCCGAAGACCCGGAGCTTCGCTGGCTCTACGGACGGAGGAGACAGGCTCAGGCCGGATGCTGGCGGCTCGCCGCACAGCGCAGCCGCAGCGGGCGACGCCGGGGCGGACGCGGACCGCTCATAGGCTTCAATGAGCCCGACCTTCCATTCCGCCCGCTGAAGCTGCCAGAAGCCAAGCCAGATGAGCGCTGCGAGAAGGGGGAGAGTGAAAAGGGTCAGAACCGGAAGCGGACGGAAAAGCATGAGAGGCGTTTAGTCCCGGGACGCGCCTGACGCTAGTCCCCGAACCGCGCCCATAAGAGGAATCGCGTCTGGTTCATCGGTTTTGAAGCCGTTGCAGAGCGGCCGGCCCAAGATCTCATGTCACCCAATCGCCCGACGAGCAGGCCCTCACGTCTCAGATGCCGGTCAACATTGGGGGGATCAGGTAGGCGAAAGCGTAGAGAGCGACCCAGACGCCTGAGCAGATCCACCAGTTCGCCACCGCAAACTCCCATCCGAGGGAACGCTCGCGGGTCGAAAGACCTAACCCCACAAGGGCCGCATAAATGAGAAGGATCAGGTAAGCCAGAAAGACCTGCATCATCCAGGTGCGGGTCGCCATGTAGAGGATCGCCACGTTCAGCGAACCGGCGGGAAACATGACCGCCCGGGTCCATTCGGCGGCGATAAACGCGATCCCAGCCGCGCCGGTCACGAGGGCGATGGCGAGGTAAATGAGGCTGCGACCAGGCATCCCGGCGCGAAAGTCATTCCTCCCGACAAACAGTGCGGCGCAGGATCCCAGACTGAAAAGCGTCGCGGTCAGAAGGCCGCCCGATGGCCTGAAGGGGCGAGCCGCCTCCTCAGCTTCCCCGCTCCGGCTCCAGATCTGGATGGTCGTCGACAGAAGATCGTCTGAGCTGACCAGCGACAGAAGGACCGGCGCCCAGAGCCCGAGGGCCGCCGCCTGCACGATGAGAAATCCCCAGAGAAAAGGCGACGCCTTCATCAAACGGGGACCCTCAACGCGCCGGACACAGCCAGATCAGTGAACCGCCGCACCGCCCGGCCAGATCACATGGGGGGCGACGTAGACGAAGGCGAAGAGGAAGAGCCACACCACGTCAACGAAATGCCAGTACCAGGCGGCGAATTCGAAACCGAGGTGTTTGTCCGGCTTCATTCCGCCGGCCATGAGACGGAACAGGCAGACCGCCAGGAAGATGGTTCCGATCACCACGTGAGCGCCGTGGAACCCGGTCGCCATGAAGAAGGCCGACCCGTAAAGCGACCCGTCATAGGAGAAGCCGGCCTCGCCGTACTCGACGACCTGGAGAGCGGTGAAGCTCAGGCCCAGAAGAACCGTCAGAAGGAGGCCCCACTTGGCCGAGTTGCGGTCGCCAACCTGAAGGGCGTGGTGCGCCCAGGTCACGGTCGTGCCCGAGAGCAGAAGGATCAGCGTGTTGATGAGAGGAAGGTGGAAGGGATCGAAGGTGTGGATCTGCTCCGGACCTTCAGCCGTGATCTGCGTGATCGGCCAGGTGGCCCAGCCCTTCAGAGCTTCCAGATCGGGATTGGCAAGGTCATAATGACCCGAGGCGCGGAGATCGTGGAAGATCGCCATCTCGAAGAAGCCCCAGAACCAGGCCACGAAGAACATGACCTCGGAGGCGATGAACAGCACCATGCCGTAGCGCAGAGAGATCTGAACAACCTCTTTATGGTCGCCGCCGCGGCTTTCCTTGATGACGTCCCCCCACCAGCCGGTGAGGACCCAGACGATAAAGAGGAAGCCAGGCAGGGGCGCCCAGATGGTTCCCTTCTCGATGCCGAAGAGGCCCTTCATATAGGCCACCCCGCCCAGAGCGAGCATAAGAATGCCGATCGAACCCAGAAGCGGCCACGGGCTCGGCTTCACCAGGTGGTAGTCGTGTTTCACGGCGCCGTCGGCCATAGGTCCAGCCCTTCGGTTGTCGCGGGGCCCTCAGGGGTGAGTCTCCCGCCCAGATAAATCCAAATCTACCGCCGGTCTAATAGACTGCGGATGCGTCCTCAAGCCGCGCCGTCTTCGGAACGTCATCGGCCAGAAAATAAGTGTACGACAAAGTGATCGAATGCACATCGTTCGCCAGACGGTCTTCGTCCATATCCGGAGAGACATAAAAAATGACCGGCAGACGCTCACTGACGCCCGGCTGGAAGATCTTCTTCTTGAAACAGAAGCACTCGATCTTGTTGAAATAAACGCCGACCTTGTGCGGAGCGACATTATAAGAGGCCATGGCCGCTACCGGACCGTCCGAGGTGTTGGCGACTTCGTAGAAACTCAGGACCGTCTCCCCAAGCTTCGCCTCGATGAACGGCTCCACCGGCTTAAACGCCAGAGGGGCCGCAGGGTCCACGTTCGCATCGAACCGAACACGAACTGTCCGGTCCAGAACGCGATCCGGCGCCTTAACCGCCACCTGGGTCGTGCCGCCAAAACCCGTCACCCGGCAGAACGTCGAATACAGCGGCTCAGCCGCAAAACTCAGAACCAGCATGGCCACTGCGGCGGAGGACACGCCGATCAGGGTCAGCCTCGAACGCTTGTTCATAGGTCCCTCACAACCACGTCTGCTCCAATCTTGGTCATGGTGATGACGAAGATCAGGATCACGAAAGTGAACAGAGCGAGGGCCATCCACTGCCCCCTGCGCTTGCGGGCGGCCGCCTGCTCCGGCGTCAGGGTCACTCGCTCGCCAGTATCTCTTGCTTCGCTCATGACGCCCCTCCAACCGCCACATGGATCGGCAGCGTGTGCTCCGCAAGAATCGCTGCGAAGAGAACGAAAAGATAGATGATCGACACGGCGAAGAGCTGCCGGGCCCGGCCCATATCGGCGGCGCCGTCAGCATCGCCCGCCCGACTTACGAAGACGCGAACGGCCCCTGCCGTAAACGCCGCGCCGGCGATGACCGCGGTCACGAGATAAACCCACCCTCCGAGCCCGAAAGCGACAGGAAGAAGGGCGAACGGCGTACAGATGAGGGTGTAAATCAGGATCCTGCGCCGTGTTTCCCGGGCGCCATGGGTCACCGGCAGCATCGGCACCCCGGCGCGCTCATACTCTTTCGATGTCCAGAGCGACAACGCCCAGAAATGAGGAGGGGTCCAGAGGAAGATGAGACCAAAGAGCAGCCACGCCTCCAGGGGCGTCGAGCCGCTCGCGGCCGCCCAGCCGATCACCGGCGGAAAGGCCCCGGCGGCGCCGCCGATCACAATGTTCTCCGCGGTCGAGCGCTTCAGCCACATTGTGTAGATGACGGCATAGAAAAAGATCGAAAAGGCCAGAAGCGCGGCGGCCAGCAGGTTTGCTGCGAGAAGCATCAACATGACCGACACGACCGACATGATGAGCCCGAAGGCGAGCGCCTCAGAGGGCGGCACCAGACCTGCAGGGACGGGACGGGTCACCGTCCGGGCCATCACCGCATCGATATCGGCGTCATACCACATGTTCAGAGCCCCGGCGGCGCCGGAGCCGAGAGCGACGCTCAGCACTGCGATCGCCGCCATGACAGGGTTCATGTCCGTCGGGGCAGCCACCAGACCGACCAGGGCCGTGAACACCACGAGCGACATCACGCGCGGCTTCATCAGCCGGACATAATCCGTCGCTGTCGCGGGACCGGCGACCGGTGAAAGGCTGGAGACGGAGGCGTCCGACATCACAAGACCCGCTCGGCCGCGAACGGGACCCTCCGGAAAGGAGGGCCCCGTCAGGCTCTATCTGACTCTGGGAAGATCGTTGAACTGGTGGAACGGCGGAGGAGAGGACAGGGTCCACTCAAGCGTCGTGGCGCCTTCGCCCCAGGGGTTGGCTTCCGCCTTACGACGACGGATGGCCGCCTCAACCAGCGAAAGGAAGAAGAAGGCCATTCCCACCAGCATGACGAAGTAGCCGATGGTCGACCAGTGATGCCACTGCTCAAAAGCGGGCGTGTAGTCGACATAACGACGGGGCATGCCCTGCAGGCCAAGGAAGTGCTGCGGGAAGAAGATCATGTTCGAACCGACGAACATGAACCAGAAATGCAGCCCGGCCAGAACGCCGTTGTATTTGACGCCCCAGATCTTCTCGAACCAGTAATACCAGCCGCAGAAGAGCGTGAAGACGGCGCCGAGCGACAGCACGTAGTGGAAGTGAGCCACCACGTAGTACGTGTCGTGCAGCGCATGGTCGACGCCGGCGTTCGCCAGAACGACGCCGGTGACGCCGCCCACGGTGAACAGGAAGATGAAGCCGATCGCCCAGAGCATCGGGACCTTGAACTCGATCGAGCCGCCCCACATCGTGGCGATCCAGGAGAAGATCTTCACCCCCGTCGGAACCGCGATCACCATGGTTGCGGCGACAAAATACGCCTTGAGGTTCACGTTCATGCCCACCGTGTACATGTGGTGAGCCCACACGATGAAGCCGATGATGCCGATCGCGGCCATGGCGTACGCCATCGCAAGGTAACCGAAGACCGGCTTACGCGAGAAGGTCGACACCACGTGGCTGACGATGCCGAAGCCCGGCAGGATCATGATGTAGACTTCCGGGTGCCCGAAGAACCAGAAGAGGTGCTGGAACATCACCGGATCCCCGCCGCCGGCAGGCACGAAGAACTTCGATCCGAAGTTCCGGTCGGTCAGCAGCATGGTGAGAGCGCCGGCCAGGACGGGAAGAGCCAGAACCAGAAGGAAAGCCGTCACGAGCATCGACCAGGCGAACAGCGGCATCTTGTGAAGGGTCATGCCCGGAGCGCGCATGTTCAGGATGGTGACGATGAAGTTGATCGCCCCAAGAATGGAGGAAATGCCTGCGACGTGGAGAGACAGGATGACAAGGTCCATCGCCGGACCGCTGTGGCCGGCCGTCCCGGAGAGCGGCGGATAGAGCACCCACCCGCCGCCGAAACCGGTCGCATCGCCCGTCGCCTGAGCCGGAACGAACATCGAGAGAACCAGCAGGAAGAACGACGCCGGAAGCAGCCAGAAGGAAATATTGTTCATCCGCGGCATCGCCATGTCCGGCGCGCCGATCATGAGGGGCACGAACCAGTTGCCGAACCCTCCGATCAGCGCGGGCATGACCATGAAGAAGATCATGATCAGGCCGTGCATGGTCGTGATCACGTTATAATCGTGCTCATTCCCGAAAAATCCGCCGAACGCCTTGCCGTCGAAGAGCTGAAGACCCGGCTCCATGAGCTCCACGCGCATGAACCCGGAGAAGGCCGTTCCCACGATCCCCGCAAAGAGGGCGAAGATGAGATAGAGCGTTCCGATGTCCTTGTGATTGGTCGAGAACAGCCAGCGGGACGGGCTGTACCACTTCGGATCGTGGTGATCGTCATGACCATGATCATGGGCGTGGCCGTGATCGTGGGCGGCGCCGTGATGAGCTTCTGTCGACATCGGGTCTTAACTCCCTGAATTCTGGTTCGACAAACTAGTTCGACGAGGCGAGCTGGGATCCGCCCAGAGGCTGGACCTCATCGAGATAAGCGCGGCCGTCAGCGACCGACGCCTTCGATTTCTCGAGCCAGGCGAGGTACTGGTCTTCCGGCAGCACGCGCACTTCGATCGGCATGTAGGCATGGCGCTGACCGCACAGCTCAGAACACTGCCCGTAGAAAACTCCCGGCTCGTCCACCTTGAACCACATCTGGTTCAGACGCCCCGGAATGGCGTCCGTCTTCAGGGTGAACGCCGGCATAGCCCAGGAGTGGATGACATCCGAAGCAGTCACTGAAAGACGGACATACTTTCCCGCCGGAACAACCATCGGATAGTCGACCGAGAGCTGCGCGATCTGACCGGGTGCGAGGGCGTCAGCCGGCACCATGTTTGAGTCATACTCGAGGGCTTCATCCCCTTCGCCGTAGATGTAGCTCCAGAACCACTGACGTCCGTAAACCTTGACGTCGACCACCTCGTTCTCGGCCACCTCGGGGAACACGTCCTGCTCGTAGAGGAGCGGGAAGGATCGATAGGCGATGAAGACCAGGATCAGAACCGGGATGACGGTCCACAGGACCTCAACCAGCGTGTTGTGGGAAAACTGGCTCGCCTTCGGGTTGGCCCGGCGATTGTAGCGAAGCATCACCCAGACCAGCAGAGCGGTGACGAACAGGGTGATGGCGGCGATGACCACCAGGACCGTGTCGTGAAACTCGTGCACTCTCTGAGCCGTGTCGGTCGCCGCCGCCTGAAAGTTGATCCCGCCCGGGGTCGGAGCGGCATACGCCGCGCCAGAGCCCAGAAGCAGGGCGGGAAGAGCTCCAAATAGCCGTTTGCGAGACCGCATGACTGACGACATCCTCCGGACAGACGCGTGATCTGGGCGCTGTAGCGTGATATGACGCACCTATCCACCACTCGCGCTTCGCCGTCTGGTAGCATAGTGTCGCAGGCGGTGGAGGTCGGGGTCCTCGCCCGCATTGCGGGCCGCAACTCGAAGGGAGTTCAAGACGATGAAAACACGTCTTTTTACAGGTGCTTGCCTTGCTCTGGCAATCGCCGCGACCGCGACGCCGACGTCACGAGCCGCGGTCAGCGTGATCGGCGGAGGCCTCGCCAGCGACTGTTATCAGGCGGTCGAGTTCCGCCGCGTCTCACCCCAGAAATCGCTCGAAATCTGCAACATGGCGCTGTCCTACGAATCGCTCAGTCGGCGCAATCGGGCGGCCACCTACGTCAATCGGGGCATCCTCCACATGCGCGAAGCTCGTTTCGATCGCGCCCTCACCGATTTTGAACGCAGCCTCGGTCTGGAGCCGGCCCTTCTGGAGGCCAAGGTCAATCTGGGCGCCGCCCTCTACAATCTCAGCCGCTTCGAGGAGGCCCTTGCGGCTCTCAACGAAGGGGTGGGAGCGGAGGACGTCAATGCGCGTGCGACCGGTTTTTACAATCGGGGCCTCACCCATGAGCGCCTCGGCGACCTTCAGTCCGCCTACTGGGATTACCGCACGGCCCTCGACACCAATCCCGCGTTCACGGACGCGGCGAGACAACTCGAGCGTTTCACCGTCGTCGAGCGCCAGGGCTGACCTCGCGAGGACGACCGACCTAATCGCTCGCAACCGGCCGTCACAGAGGCCGGAAGAACGGGCCGGCGTCGGGGTGAGGCCCCGACCCGCAACACGGGGAAGATCATGTCTGACGGCAGTCTGATTGACGAACTGGGTCCGGGCCTCGAGCGAGCGGCGTCGATCCTCGGCGAGGCCGCCCATGGGGCGGACGATGCGGAGATCTATGTCGAATCCGCCCGTTCGGAAGGATTTGTGTTCGATGACGGCCGCCTGAAGTCCGCCTCCTATGACAGCGGACAGGGGTTCGGTCTGAGGGTCGTCTCAGGCGAGACGACGGGCTATGCGCACGCCAGCGAGATTTCCGAGGATGCCCTGCGCAGGGCGGGAGACGCGGCCTCCGCTGCGAGGCGGGGCCGTTCGGGCGTGCTCGCCCTGCCCCCCTCCCCGGTCAATCGGCGCCTTTACGCCGACCTCGACCCGACCCAGACTTACGATTTCTCTTTCAAATCCAACCTGATGGCGGAGATCGACGCCTGGTGCCGGGCCGCAGACCCCCGCGTCGTCCAGGTCTCCGTCTCACTGTCCGGATCAAAAACGTCGGTTCAGATCATCCGTGTCGGAGGGGCGAGCGTCTCGGATGCGCGCCCCCTCGTGCGGCTGAACGTTCAGGTGACTATGGAACGGGAGGGACGACGGGAAACCGGATCGGCCGGCGCTGGCGGCCGGGCCGCCTATGACGAGTGGGTGACGCCCGAGCGGTGGAAGGCGCTGGCCCGACGGGCGATGAGAAAAGCCGAGATCAATCTCGAGTCCGTCCCGGCCCCGGCCGGCGAAATGGAGGTCGCGCTCGGTCCGGGATGGCCGGCCGTGCTTCTCCATGAGGCGGTGGGGCATGGCCTTGAAGGCGATTTCAATCGCAAGGGATCCTCTATCTATTCGGGCAAGATGGGACAGCAGGTGGCCGCACGGGGCGTCACGGTGGTTGACGACGGCTCCATTCCGGACCGGCGCGGATCGCTTTCGTTCGATGATGAGGGCACCCCGACCCAGCGGACGGTCCTGATCGAGGACGGGATTCTCGTCGGATACATGCAGGACCGGCTCAATGCGCGCCTGATGGGCGTCGCCCCCACCGGCAACGGACGCCGGGAGAGCTATGCGCATCAGCCCATGCCGCGCATGACCAACACCCAGATGCTGGGCGGGAACCACGACCCTGAGGAAATCGTCCGCTCGATCCGCAAAGGGATCTGGGCCGTCGATTTCGGAGGCGGCCAGGTCGACATCACCAACGGACAGTTCGTGTTTCAATGCACGGAGGCCTATCTGGTGGAGAACGGTCGCGTCGGCGCCCCGGTCAAGGGCGCGACGCTGATCGGCCATGGGCCCACCGTGCTCAACCAGGTTTCCATGATCGGAAACGACTTCGCCATGGATGACGGGGTCGGGGTATGCGGCAAGGCTGGTCAGTCCCTCCCGGTCGGCGTCGGCCAGCCTTCGCTCAAGATCGACGCCATCACCGTCGGAGGCGCCGGTCTCTGACCGACGTCTCCCGTCCCGGAGGTTTCGCTATGCCCCATCCCCGCATCATCCTCGCCGTCGCCAGCCTGCTGGCCATGACGCCGTCCGCAACAGCCCAGTCGAGCGCCCGGAGCCAACCCGCCCCGATCACATCCGTCGCAAGCTCCGCCTTCTCCAGCCTCCGGGGCGAGCCCCTCATCGTAGACGTTCGTGAGGAAGCCGAATGGCGTCAAACGGGCGTTCCCACAGGCGCGGCGACAATTTCGATCAGCCGCCCCGACTTCGTCGAAGCCGTCATCGCCCGCGTCGGGGGCGACAAAACCCGCCCCGTGGCGCTGATCTGTCGATCCGGCTCGCGATCGGCGCGCGCCGCCGATCAGCTCGCGGCCGCCGGCTTCACCCGCGTCATCAATGTCGCCGACGGCATGATGGGGCGAGGAGCGGACGGAGCAGGCTGGATCGCGGCTGGCCGGCCGGTGAGCCCCTGGGCGACGCCGGCCCAGACCGCTCACTCTCAGCGCTGAAGCGTTCGCAGGACAGCGCCGTCCTGCGATCCGGTCGGGACGGCTTCAGGACGCCGTCCCGTGTTCGGATGTCACGTGCCGGCGTTCTCGGTCTCCGCCGCTGACGAGGCGCGCGGCCCGGCCAGACGATTCAGGAGCGGGCTGACGATCCCGAGCCCGACGCCGATCGCAATCGAGACCCACCCGATCATCGAGAACACCTCGACATAGGTCGCAAGGGCGGCCTGCGGATCGAGAACCTGCCCTCCGACGGTCTCCTGCGCTGTGAGCTTGGAGATCTGCGCCCCCACCGCCTGAGCGATGGAGGAGCCGAGGAACCAGGTGGCCATCATCGTCGCGCCCACTGCTGGCGGCGTGAGCTTGGTCATGGCGGACAGTCCCACAGGCGAGAGACACAGCTCTCCGGTGGTGTGAAGCAGGTAGAGCAGCACCAGGAAGATCAGGGGCACCTTTGCGCTTTCGTCGGCATAGGCTGCGCCCCAGACCAGCACGAGGAACCCGCCGCCGACCTGAATCAGGGCGAGCGCGAACTTAGCGGAATCGCCCGGATCCATCTTTCGGCGCTCCAGCCAGGTCCAGAGCGAGGCGAACACAGGCGCAAGAAGCAGAATGAAGGCCCCGTTGAAACTCTGTGTCTGGCCTGAAGTGATCGTCATGAAGCCGTCACTGGGCAACTGCGTGCTGCGCTCGGCGAACTGATTGAGCGCGCTTCCCGCCAGCTCGAAGAGGGTGAAAAACACCACCGACCCCGCAACGAGAATAAGAGCGAGCACCATTCTCATGGATTCCTGAAGGGTGCACTTCCGGATCATGTAGACGATAAAAAATAGCAGGATGGCCGCAGACGCCGCCGTGAGCGCCATGTTGACCACCGGTTCGCGCTGGACAAGTTGCCAGACGACAAGCACGCCGAGCAGACCCAGCCCGTAGATCAGCCATTCCCGGTTGATGGGACCGAGCACAGGCTTTTTGAGGGCTTCAGGATCCGGCGGGCGACCGACGTCATCGGGCAGCTGCCCGGGGCCCGGAGTGAAGAAGAGGAGACGCTGACGGACGAAAACGAGCCAGCCGAGAAGCATCCCGATCCCTGCAAGACCAAAGCCCCAGCCCCAGCCGAACTCGGCGCCGACGAGCGCGCACAGGACCTGAGCCCAGAAAGCTCCCAGATTGATCCCGTAGTAGTAAAGGGTGAAGCCGGCGTCCCGCCTCGGATCGTCCTTCTCGTAGAGCTGGCCGACGATGGTTGAGATGTTGGGCTTCAGGAACCCCACGCCCATGATGATGAGCGCCATGGCTCCGAAGAAGATGTTCACGAAAAGAGGATCGCGTCCCTCGACGCGCATCTCATATCCGCCCTGGGGCAGGACCGCCGGAAGGGGCGAAGACGAGGGAAGATCGTTGATCTTCATGCCGCCGCCCTCGGCCGGACCAAAGGTGTAGCGCTCTCCCTCAACGACGATCCAGGCCTTGCGCTGGTCCTGCCGACCTTCGCTCGCAATCTCGTAATCCCGACCCTCGAAAGACAGAACGTTGCGCGCAGGCGCCTGTTCGATCGCCATGGCCAGATGCCCGGCGACAAGGAGCAGGGCCCCGTAAGCGATCGCCTTGCGCGTGCCGAGATAACGATCCGCCAACATGCCCCCAATCAGGGGCAGGAGGTAAACCAGAGAGGCGTAGGCGCCGTACTGACCCTGACCGACCCGGTCGTCAAAGAGGAAATGCTGGGTCATGTAGACCAGAAGAATGGTCCTCATGCCGTAATATGAGAACCGTTCCCACATCTCGGTGAAGAACAGGATATGCAGCCCCTTGGGGTGCTTGCGCAGCTGATTGAAGACAGGAATGCACGTCATGAGCGTGATGACGAGCCCGGCGAGGATAACGATGTTCATTCGGAGCTGTTCCCCAGATCGACCGTCGGAACTTGACCACGCCTGCCCGTCCGGCTCAAGCGGAAAGCCGTCGCAAGCCTCTGCAGGGCCGACTTTCCCCCGGTTCGCGGGGCGCGCGAACCGCCTCCCGACCGGCGATCACGGGTGCGTCATCGAGAGACCGCTTTGACTGTTCAAGGCGTTAAAACCCCTCTATTGCCTCGCCGGGGCCAACTCGAAAGTTGATTTCATGATCATTCGCCTGAGCGCGCTGGCCGGAACGGCGGCCCTTTTTCTCGGTCCGGCCGCCTATGCGCAGGCGCCCGCCGGGGCCCCTCAGCCGACCCGTCCCGCAGCCTCCGTCGAAACGGCGGCCGGCGAGGCGCCGGCCCCGGGGTCGAACGTCGAGGTGTTCGATCCGGCCTACTTCACCCGTTTCAATCCGGCCAACGCTGAGGAAATGGTCCGTCAGCTCCCCGGGTTTTCCCTTTCGGAAGGTCAATCTGTCCGAGGGTTTGGGGGCGCAACCCCCAACGTCCTCATCAACGGCGAGCGCCCTTCGACCAAGACTTCGCTTCGCACCCTCCTGTCTCGCATCCCCGTCGCCAACGTCCTCCGGATCGAAATCGTCACGGGCGCCTCGGCGACGCTCGACATGCGCGGCCTCACCAAGGTGGCCAACGTCATCGTCAAGGGCGGCGTTGTCGACACCTCCGTGAGCTGGCAGGCGAATGCGCGGGCCTACAGACAGGGTCGCATCACCGGCTCCGTTGAGGCGAGCACGACCCGACAGGCCTTCGGCGGTCAGCTGACGTTGTCCGTCGACGTCGATCACGGCGGCGGGTTTGGGGGAGGCGGATCCTCCTCCGGCGGACCTCCCGGCGGCGGGGTCCGCTCGACCGGAGACAGGACGTATTTCAGTCCTTCTATGGTCAAGACGGAAGAAGGGGACGGCATCTCATTCAATGTCCGGAACTCGATCTCGCCATCCTTCGACTTCAGACGGAAACTCGACTGGGGAACATTGCGCCTGAACGGATCGCTCGACGATGCGGATTATGAAGGATGGCGCTTCCTGCAAGTTTACACGCCCAACTTCTCAGGCGCGCTCTCACGCCTTGAGGGCCAGACCTCCGGAGGCGAGAGCTTCAATTACGATCTCGGAGGAGACGTCGAGTTTCCGTTCCTTGGCGGCCTCACCAAGCTGATCGTCCTGCACGAACGCAGCGAAGGCAGCGGAGATTCCCTGTTTGGCTTCTACACGGGCACGGGAGCGCTGACGCGGTCGACCCGGGTGCTGAACGAAACCGCGCGCGGCGAGACGATCCTGCGCGGCCAGACGAACTGGAAGCTCAACGACGCCCACACGATCGAAGCCGGAATTGAGGGCGCCTACAATTTTCTCGACAGCACGGCTCAGGTCCTGCTGAACACCGGAGCGGACGTCACTCCCCCGGGATCGGACACGATCGTGGAGGAGCTTCGCGGAGAGGCTCAGATTTCGGACATCTGGCAGGTCGCCCCGGACCTGACCCTTGAGGCCGGCCTCAAGGTCGAATTTTCCCGAATTCAGCAGGAAGCCCGGCTGTCTCCGACCTCAAGCCTGTTCGCTGAGCGCGAGTTCACCTACCCCAAGCCCAGCTTCACGGCGACATGGCAGGCGAATGAAAGCCAGCAGCTCCGGCTGTCGCTGGCGCGAACCGTCGCCCAGCTTGATTTCAGGGATTTCGTTTCCGCCGTCGAGGTTGTGAACGACACGGTGACCGGCGGAAACGCTGACCTCGAACCTGAAAAGGTCTGGGGCCTTTCGGCAGAGTTCGAACAGAAGTTCTGGACGAACGGGGTGGTGACCCTGACGGCCTCCTACGACAAGGTTGAGGACGTGCAGGATCAGGTTCCGGTCATCCCGCTGGGAGGAAGCCTGACGACCGCCTATGACGGACCCGGCAATCTCGGCGACGGGGAGAAATGGTCCGTGGGCATGAAGGCGGCTGTTCCCCTGACCCGTATCGGGATCAAGGGCGGACGTCTCGACATCGATATCCGAAGCGGCAACTCCGAAGTCGTCGATCCTGTCACAGGCGTCATCCGGGAGTTTTCAGACGAGTTCAACCGGCGCTGGACGCTGGCTTTTCGTCAGGACGTGCAGGACCTCGGCTTCAGCTACGGCGTCAACATGGGCGGAAGCGGCGGAGGCACATCCTATAAGCTCAAGGAGCTGTCGAAACGGCAGCGAGAGGGTGAGGAGCTCAGCGTCTTCGTCGAAACCCGCAGGTTCTACGGCCTCAACCTGCGCGCCACCTACAGCGACATTCTGAGCCCGTCCTTCGTCAACAACCGCGTCCTCTACAACGGGCCGCGTTCGACGGGGACGGTCACCCAGTATCAGCGTCAGTTCTCTCAGACGGGCCCAAATCTTCAGGTCCGTCTCAGCGGCGTGTTCTGAGGCGGATCAGTAGCGGCGTTCCGCGAACACCTGGGAGATATCGCCCTTCCAGTCGCCGCTGAAGCGAGAGGCGAGGATCTGCGCCTGATTGAGACCGCTTTGCGCAATCTCCTCAACCGGTTCGAGAAAGCGCGCCTCGTCCCGGCCTGAGGCGTCGTATCGTTTGCGGCGCGCAAGACCTCCTCTGGCCAGAGAGAGCGCCTCGATTGCGATCTCTTTCAGCGACGTGTTCCGAACAGGGGTCGAAAGACCGAGGGAGGGCGCGCAGCGACGCATCGCCTCGCGCTCGGCTGCGCTCCAGGAGGCGACCAGATCCATCGCGCCGTCGAGAGCGGTCTGATCGTAAAGCAGCCCCGTCCAGAACGCTGAGAGGGCGCACAGGAAGGGCTGGGGCCCCGCATCAGCGCCGCGCATCTCGAGGAAGGTCTTGAGCCTGACCTCAGGGAAAATGGTCGAGAGGTGGTCGTCAAAATCCTCCATCGCAGGACGCTCCCCCGGCAAGGCGGGCAGACGCCCGTCGAAAAAGTCCCGGAAGGACTGTCCCGAACAGTCGATATAGCGACCGCCGCGACGCACGAAGTACATGGGCACGTCCAATGCGTAGTCGATATAACGCTCAAAACCGAACCCGTCTTGGAACGCGAACGGAAGCGTTCCGGTGCGGTCAGGATCCGTATCTGTCCAGACATGGGCGCGATAGGATTGAAAGCCGTTGAGACGCCCCTCTGCGAAGGGGGAGTTGGCGAAGAGAGCCGTGGCCACCGGCTGAAGGGCGAGAGACACCCTCATCTTGCGCACCATGTCCGCCTCAGAGGCGTAATCCAGATTGGTCTGCACGGTGCACGATCGGTACATCATCTGACGTCCCAACCGCCCCACGCGGTCCATATACGCCGTCATGATGGCGTAGCGCCCCTTGGGCATGGAGGGCGTAGCGGCCAGGGACCAGAGCGGGGAAAAGCCCATAGCCAGACACTCGAGGCCCATAGGCCCGGCGACGGCCCGAACCTCCGCGAGATGGTCGGAGATCTCCTCACAGGTCTGATGGATGGTCTCAAGCGGCGCGCCTGACAGCTCGAACTGACCGCCAGGCTCCAGACTGACGCTCGCCCCGTCCCGCTTCAGACCGATCAGGGTCGACCCTTCGAGGATCGGCGCCCAGCCGAAACGAGACTGGAGCCCCTCCAGAAGAGCCCGGATTGACACCTCGCCGTCATAGGGAACAGGGCTCAGATCGGACGTTCTGAACACGATCTTCTCGTGCTCGGTCCCGATGCGCCAGTCCGATCCCGGCTTGCAGCCCCCCTCAAGGCGCGCGATCAGCTCGCCCTTGCCCTCTATACGAGGAGCGGCCTCGTCGATCTCGCGCGTGGGTGTGCTCATGACCGTCCGCCTTCTCCGCCGGTCGACTGAGCCCCGCCCCGCAGCTCGGGGTCGATCCTCATCCGGACTGGCGCCACTTGGGGTCCCGCCCCCCCCGGCGTCAAGGCCGGTTCGGCTTACCTGTTTTGTTCCCAGCCGACGAGCCCCTGCCAGAGGGCGAGAGCGGCGAGGGCGGCTGTCTCCGCCCGGAGAACCCGCGCCCCCAGGCTCACCGGACGAACAAAAGTCAATTGGGTCAGATAGTTACGCTCCGAAGGCGTCCAGCCCCCCTCCGGCCCGATGAGAATAGCCGCCGCTGGGCCGCCGGCCGCTCTGACGGCCTCGGCCATGGGGGGAGCGCCTCGGCGAACCCCCGGGGAGATCTCTTCGCCTTCCTCGCACACAAAGAGAGGACGATTCGGATCCCAGCCGGATACCGCCGAGGCGAGGGATACAGGCTCGCGAATCGTCGGAACCTCCAGCCGTTCGCACTGCTCCGAAGCCTCAACGGCGATCCTGTGCAGACGATCGATGCGGACGCTCTGGGCCTCGCAGCGCGCCGTCAGCACCGGTCTCAGCTCGCTTACGCCCAGCTCAGAGGCCTTTTCGATCAGAAAGTCGGTTCGCGTCTTTTTCAGGGGCGCGAACAGGAGCCACAGATCCGGACCGGAGGTCTGAGCCCGGATCACCGCCTCAATGTTCAGCTCGACGCGATCCCGACCGAGGGCGGCGACGGAGGACAGCACCTCCCCGTCGCGCCCGTTGAACGCTCTGACCTGGTCTCCGGGCCCCAGCCTCAGAACCCGGCCCAGATAATGAGCGGCTTCGTCCCGGAGGACGATGCGACCTCCCGGCGACAGGTCGAGATCGACAAAAAGGCGGGGCGCAGCGCTCATCAAGGTGCGCTATACGGGGATCAACCGCCTGTGCAAGAGCCTGACCGTGACCCTGCCGTCTCACAACCTCCCGAACGATGAGCCTCAGGATGCGGAGGCGGGCAGTTTCGTGTCGTCAAGCCCGAGGCGGATACGGCCCTTTCTTCAGCTCTCCCGCTATGATCGGCCGGTCGGGTTCTGGCTCCTGGCCCTGCCCTGCCTGGCGGGCCTGTCCCTTGCGCGCATGAGCGAGGGGTTTGCGCCCGGGGATGCCGGCGTCGCAGGCCTTTACGTTCTCGGGGCCGTCGCCATGCGCGGGGCAGGCTGCACGTATAACGACATCCTGGACCGGAAGATCGACGCCGCCGTCGCCCGCACGGCGCGCCGCCCCCTGCCGGCGGGGGCCGTCAGTCTTCGCTCCGCGATCGTCTGGCTTGCCGCGCAATGTCTCGCCGGGCTGGGCGTCCTCCTGCTTTTGCCGGAGGGCGCGCGCCTGATCGCCCTTATGGCCCTGCCGCTTGTGGCTCTCTATCCGCTGATGAAGCGCATCACCTGGTGGCCCCAGGCCTGGCTGGGCCTGACCTTCAACTGGGGCGTTCTGACCGCCGCTGCCGGCGCACGCGGCCAGATCGAGGCGCCTGACCTGCTTCTCTACGCCGGACTCGCGTTATGGACGCTGGGTTACGACACGCTGTACGCCCTTCAGGACAGAGAGGATGACGCCCTGATCGGCGTGCGATCGACAGCCCGCCGTTTCGGGAGCCGCGTTCGCCTGGCGGTCAGCGTCATCTATTTGCTGAGCGCAGGCTTGTGCGCTCTGGCGGGAGGCCTGGCGGGCGGATGGGCGGGGGCGGCCCTGGCTCTTCCTTTCGCGGGGCATCTGATGCTGCAGGCGGCCAACCTCAGACCTGACGATCCCAGCCAAGCCCTGCGCCTGTTCCGCTCCAACCGCGACGCGGGCGTCCTCCTCGTCGCAGGTTGGGTCTTCATCGCCGCCTTTCTTTAGACGATACTCATCTCAGGCGAGACTCGATTCATCGACATCCGCCGTGCGGGAGACAAGGATGGCCCGGATTCTTTCCCCTGGCGTGATCATCGGCCTCGGCGCCGGCGCGGCGGCGGTTGTGGCCGGCATCGCGCTGATCGGAGGACCATCGGCGGACAGGCCGGGGGGAGCGACCGGGCCCGTCTCATCGCCGCCCTCCGAGGCGGGCTCCGGGGCCGCTCCGACAGGAGAGGATAGCCTTATTCAACCGGCGCAGGCGAACGCGCCCCTGGCGCCGGGCGCGGCCGACATCTCCTTTGAGGATGAGACGCTCGTCTTCCGTGCGGACTTTCCAGCGGGCGCCGGGAACGATCTGATCCTCCGCTCCCTGAGGGATGAGGCGCAGGACTATCTTGACCGGATGAAGTCGTCCGCCCGAACGGAATTTGAGAGGGCGGCGCGCGAGGGCGATGTGTCGCGTCCCTGGTCGGTCTCCGTCGCGTGGCGGGTCACGGCCAGAGGCGGAGGCCTCATCTCGCTTGCGGGACAGGCGATCGAGGACACCGGAGGGGCTCATCCCTCGCTTGCCTTCGACGCCCGAACGGGCCGGTCGGCGACCGGCGAAAAAATCGGGATCGAAGACATGCTGATCCCGGAGCGCTCGCCCTCGCCCGCCCTCGTGATCGCAGTGTGCGAAGCGCTGAAGGCGGAAAAGAGCCGGACCATCGGCTCTGCGACGATATTCGACGAACCCATCGTCTGCGCAGGCTCCAGCGCCAACCTCTCCCTTGAGGATGCCCAGATCTCCCTCGCCTCCTCAGATCAGGAAGGTCGCTTCGGGGGGCTGCACGTGGAGTTCCCGCCCTACGCTGTCGGATCGTGGGCCGAGGGACCCTACAGGCTCATCATCCAGCAGTCGGTTTTCGCCGATGACTTGCGGGCAGAGTATCGAGCGCTTTTTTCCGGGACCGCGCCTGCGAGGTGACCGACGCCCCGGCCTGCAGGCCGGGAGAGGGCACGGTCAGCCTCTTCGGGCCCGGAAGAATATCCTGAGAAGAGACGCCGCTTCGTCCGCCAGAAGACCGCCCTCGACAACGGGGCGAGAATGGAGCGTCGCCTGTTCGAACAGACGCGGTCCTGACATCACTGCGCCGCCCTTCGGATCCGTGGCCCCGAAAACCAGGCGACCGATCCGGGCATGGGAGATCGCTCCGGCGCACATCGCGCAGGGCTCCAGGGTCGAGTACAAAGTCAGGCCTGTCAGTCGATAATTGCCCAGACGCCGAGAGGCCTCCCTCATGGCGAGGATCTCGGCATGGGCGCTGGGATCGCACAGGGCGATGGGCTGATTGTGCGCCTCGGAGATGATCTGTCCGGACGCCGGATCAACGATCACCGCCCCGACTGGCGCCTCCCCGAGCGATGCCGCAAGGGAGGCCAGCCCGATGGCCCTTCGCATCATCCTTTCGTCATGGTCTGTATCAATCGTCATGATGCGCACCGGCTCGCGACCGCAGGCGGGAGATCCCCCAAAGTCTCTTCGCATGGACCGGGTGATGATGATAGGGAGAGCCCATGCGGATCATCAGCGGTCAATTCAAGGGACGCGCCATCCGGGCGCCGGAGGGGCGAGCGACGCGCCCCACCTCGGACCGCACCCGCGAGGCGATGTTCAACGTTCTGGCTCACGCCGACTGGAGCCCGGGGCTCGCAGACGCGCGGATCATGGACGTCTTCGCAGGCTCGGGCGCACTTGGATTCGAAGCTCTTTCGCGCGGCGCCGCCTTCTGCCTGTTCGTGGAGACCGACAGCGCTGCGCGCGGCGCCATCCGGGACAATATCGAAACCTTCAATGTCTTTGGACGAACCCGCATTCACAGACGGTCGGCGATGGACCTCGGGCCGAAGCCTGCCGCCGCGGGAGATCCGTTCTCAATCGTCTTCATGGATCCGCCCTACGAATACGACCTGACAACCGGCGCCCTCCGACAGCTCGCACAGGGAGGCTGGATCACAAGGGACGCTCTGGTGATCGCCGAGACCTCGTCGGATACGCCCGCCCCGGATACCCCGGGGTGGGACAAACTGGATGAACGTCTGTCGAGCTCTGCGCGTCTGACGTTTCTCAGACGCCTGCCCTGACCTCATGACATCATGCGAGAACGCCCGCGCGGTTCGCGCGGGCGTTCTTTTATCGTCTCATCCGGCCCTGCAACCGCAGGACGAGACAATCAGACCGTTCAGCTCGCCTTCTTCTTGGCGGTCGGATCGGTGATCGCGGTCAGACCGCGGGTCAGACGCTCAAACGCTTCCATGTAGCGGTTGTCTGAGCCCTCGATCTTCACCCGAGCCTGACCATCCTTGCTGGAGATAACCCGGAAGGGCACCTGGGCATCCTCGATCCGGATCCGTCCGGTCTGACCGGGCAGAAGCTTCGCGTCGCTCTTGATAAGCGCGCCCGAACGCGAGAGGTTTTCAACCGTGACCGGCCCGATCGCCGGCTCGGTGATGGCGCCGGGAACGTCGATCCGGAAGCGGGGCTCGGAGCGGCGGTTCACTTCGGGCGATGCGGTGCGCACGACTTTCACGATCATCTGGTTCAGACGCGACATGGAAGTCGCGACGTCATCGGCGCCGACATTGAGGGAGCGCGCTGCATCTCCCGTCTTGTTGGCCTCTTCCAGAACCACGCTCACCGAAGAGGACACGTAGCTGGCGGCGCGCGCCGTTTCCGACACGTTCTTGGCGATGTCGTTGATGACAGCGCTCTGCTCTTCCATCGCGGCGGAGATGATGGTTGAAACCTCATCCACGCTCGAGATCTGACGGCTGATTTCCGAGACGACTTCAGCGGTGTATTTCGTGACCGACTGAATTTCCTCGATCTGGCGACGGATGTCTTCCGTCGACTTCGCAGTCTGCGTCGAGAGGCTCTTCACCTCGTTGGCGACGACTGCAAAGCCCTTGCCGGCTTCGCCCGCTCTCGCCGCCTCTATGGTGGCGTTGAGCGCGAGAAGGTTGGTCTGTCCTGCGATCTCGGAGATGATGTTGGCCACATCGCCGATCTTCGCGACTGCGTCGGAGAGGCTGGCGACCGCTTCACGCGTCCGCTCGCTGGTGGCGACCGTCTGCTCGGTGATCGACTTCGCACGGTTGACCTGGCCGGAAACCTCGCGGATCGATGCCGAGAACTCTTCGGTCGCCGAGGTCACCGAAGTGGCGCTCGCCATGGCCTGCTCGGCGGCGGCGGCGACACCCTGGCACTGCTCCGTCACAGAGAAGACAGAGGCGGACATTTCGCCGGCCAGCTTCATCATCGCGCCGGTGCGCTCGGTGACTGTGCTAACCGCCGAACCCGCTTCTCTTTCAACAGTATTCGCCATGGTCTGAAGAGATGCGATGCGCTCTTCCTCGGCCTTCGCCTCGGCTTCAGCCTGACGCAGACGCATCGCTTCAGTTTCCGCAAGATTTTTACGGAAGACCTCGATCGAACGGATCATGTCGCCGATCTCGTCCTTGCGATCAGCGCCGTCAATGCGGGCGGTGAGGTTGCCCGATGCGATCTTGTCCATGAGACCTGTGACATTGACCACGGGCTGAACGACGCGGCGAGACAGAAGCCAGAGACCGCCGAGGGTCACAAGGAACGCCAGGGCCGAACCCGCCCAGACGATCAGATCGAAGAAGCGGCCGCGATCAGCGGCATACCCTTCAATGCTTGCATTCTCCTCAGTCGCGGCCGCCACAATCCGGTCGATAACCTGGCGATGTTCCGAATAGGCGGCCTGAACTTTCGCATAGGCGGCTTCAGCGGCGAGGGTATCTCCCGCTCTCAACGCAGGAAGCAGATCTGTTTCAACGGATGACCAGAACTGTTTGGCCGGGGCGTCGCTGTCGGTGGCGATTCCGGAGCGAAGCTCGGCCTTCAGACCTTCGTCAGCAGACCAGAAGTCGCGGCGCGTCTCATAATCTTTTCGGAGCTGGGCAAGACGGGTCTCGCGGGCGTCCACTGTGGAGGGATCATCCTTGGCGAGGGTCGCCTCGAGATAAGCCTCAATCAGATAGGCTGGAGGCGGAAGGATGTCCGCGATCAGGTCTTTGCCGCGAACGATGTTTTTGTAGACCGGCCCGCCTACCTTGAGCTCGCTGCTCGCCAGCAGGCCGACGCCGACAGCGCCCATGAAGGAGCAACAGATCGCCACTCCCAATATCACAAGCAGTCGGCCGATGCGAAGATTCGCCATGGTTCAGTGTCCTTGAAACCCAGTTTCGTGAGGATCCCATAGACGCCAAATGCCAAAACAATCGTTAAACCGAGGGTGCGAAGCCGCCGCATCCCCCCCATTCCCGGAATAAAAATACGGGTAATTCCGCAAAATTCCGCTTGTCCAGCCCGCCCCATCCCGGGTTAAGGCGACCAGCCGCTTAGGGAATCAGCACTGTGGCTCCCTTGGTCCGCCGGGATTCAAGAGCGTGGTGAGCCCCAGCCGCCTCACGCAGGGCGAAGCGCTGGCGAATATCCGCCCGCACCGCGCCGGACCGCATCGCCCCCCAAAGAGCCGCCGCTCCCCGTTCAAGGTCGGCCCGATGATGGGTGTAATGAAACAGGCCGGGACGGGTCATGATGAGCGATCCGCCCTGATTGAGGCGAGCCGGCGCGATGGGATCGACCGGCCCAGACGCGTTTCCATAGGTCACGAACCACCCTTTAGGAGCCAGGGACTTCAGACTTGCCTCAGCAGAAGCCCGTCCGACGCTGTCATAAACCACGGGCACCCCTCCCCCGCAGATTGCGCGAACCCGAGCCGGCACGTCCTCGCTGTCCAGAAGAACCTCCGAGCATCCGTAGCCGCGGGCGATGTCCGCCTTTTCAGGGGTTGAGACGACCCCGATCACCCGCGCTCCGAGGGCGTTGGCCCAGGGAGTTAAGATCGACCCCACTCCTCCGGCTGCGGCCCAGACCAGGATCGTCTCTCCCGGAGACAGACGCCGAATTTCAAATATGAGCATCCAGACGGTGAGCCCCTTGAGAAATACGGCGGCGGCGTCTTCATCGCTGACCGTATCGGGGATCTTCACCAGACGATCGGCGGGCGCATTGCGGTAGGTGCAATAAGCCCCCGGGAGACCGTTATAGACAACCCGATCGCCCGGCGCGACCAGCGTTACGCCCGGACCGACCTCCTCGACCACGCCGGCCGCCTCAACTCCCAGAATCGCCGGGGGCGCAACCGGGTAGAGGCCCGTCCGGGTGTAGACATCTATGAAATTCAGACCGATCGCAGTGTGGCGAACCCTCGCCTGACCTGGCCCCGGGGGGGCGAGCTCAAGGGTCTCGAAGACCATTTCCTCGGGACCGCCTGTGCGATGAATGCGGACGACGTCAGTGGCGGACATGGTGCCTCTCGGGTTGCAGGGGGCCGAAGTTCGAAGTCTAACCGTGTTCATGGGAAATTCGAGCCTTGTTTGCGGTGTGGACGAAGCGGGTCGCGGCTCGCTGGCGGGGCCTGTCTGCGCCGGCGCCGTCATCCTTGATCCGACGCGCCCGATTGAGGGGCTGGCGGACTCAAAACGCCTGTCGGCCCGTGCACGAGACCGCCTCGCCGCGGAAATTGCCGAACGCGCGCTGACATGGGCGGTGGGGTGGGCGAGCGTTGAGGAAATTGACCGGCTCAATATTCGCCAGGCCAATTTTCTGGCGATGCGCCGCGCGGTCGAGGGATTGTCCCTGAAGCCTCAGCTGGCCCTGGTCGACGGCCATGACCCTCCCCCACTCGCCTGCGCGGTGCGCTGCATCGTGGGCGGAGACGCCAGCGAGCCCGTGATTTCCGCCGCCTCCATTCTCGCCAAGACCCATCGCGACGCTCATATGGAGCAGCTGGACCTCCTTCACCCAGGCTATGGGCTGGCTTCGCACAAGGGCTACGGAACCCGCGTTCACCTGGAGGCCCTCGCGCGCCTCGGCCCGAGCCCGGCGCATCGCATGAGCTTTCGACCTGTCCGGGAAGCCGCCACTCCCCAGCGGTAACGCCGTCGATGACAAACGCAGATGTCTCGTTTTAACGGCCAGGGAAATGTCTGTCTCTTACCTGACGCCTGATTGGGTTTCAGCCGCCGGGCGGACCGAGGGGGGTGAAATCTCGTTTCCATCTTCAGGGCGGCTCTGTACGAGGCGAGCGGATCACAGATTGCAAGATCGAACGACTGACCCATCGCGACCTAAGTTCACTCTGCACGTATACGGGTATCGCAGAGACTTTCGGGCAGGAGCGGATCATGGAGTTTGACCTTAAGGACGTTTGGCGAATTCGTGAGGAAGACGTTTTCCCTGCGCTCTTCGGACAGCAGGTTCGAGGGATATTCCCGTTGCAGATGGAGATGTTCACTCGACAGTTCGGGCAGTCGGAGATCGATCCCCGGTGGCTCCATTACGGCGTCTTCGAATTTGCTCCCACAGACTCACGAGGCTCCTCGCTCTATGTGACGTCGGGCCATTCGACCCCGTGGGAGCAATCGCCCTCGGATTACGAGCCGAACGGCGAGTCCGGGTCGGGTGTCGAGTTCACGATGGCCGTAACGGAACCGGGAGACTGGGCGATCCGTACCCTTCAAGCCATGCTGGCGTTTGATATTCTCCTATGGGCGGGTCGCTTTCCGGGCAGAGACTATCTTGGCCTGAACGACAGAATTCCTCTCGGCGGTCCGCTGACTGGCGACCCGAAGTGTGTTCTGAGACACCTCATCATGACCGAGGCGGAGGGGCTCCCATCGGAGTTTCAACTGCCGTCGGGAAAGGTGCTCCTCACGGGTTTCACCGCTATAACTGATGAGGAGCTGAACGAGGCGAAGCGTTGCGGCTCTCCTGCTCTCATCGACCGACTGAGGGAGGCCGGCGTCCACCCGGTGAACAATCCGCACCGTCAGTCCGTCATTTAGACTGTGACCGCAACCGGCGAGAGACACGCTGGGCGTCGGCGACCTCTGAACGCCCGCACCGGCTCAGGGACTACCCGGGAATACGTTTCCCGCAAGTCCAGAGCTCGCCGTCCTGGGTAAGTTCATGAACAGGGGAGGGTCTTACGATCAGCGCCTGCCGAACAGGCGTTCAATGTCCGCGAGCTTAAGTTCGACATAGGTGGGGCGGCCGTGGTTGCACTGCCCGGAATGTGGTGTCGCCTCCATCTTGCGCAGAAGAGCGTTCATCTCCTCGGCGGTCAGTCGCCGGCCCGCGCGCACGGAGCCGCGGCACGCCATCGTTCCCATCACCTCCTCGAGACGCTCCTTGAGTGAGATCCCGACTTCATACTCGGCGAAGTCATCGGCAAGATCGCGAATAAGGCCAGCCACATCCATGACCCCGAACAGAGACGGGGTGGCGCGAACCGCCACGGCGCCGCCGCCGAAAGGCTCCACTTCAAGACCCATCTGAAGGAGCTCCTCCGATCTTGCCAGAACGCGATCCGCCTCGGCGTCCGACAACTCGACGATCTCCGGAATAAGGAGCGTCTGACGGCGAACGCCCTCTCGCTCCAATTCCTCCTTCATGCGCTCATAGACCAGCCTCTCATGAGCGGCGTGCTGGTCGACGATGACGACGCCGTCATGGGTTTGCGCCACGATGTAAGTCTCATGAAGCTGAGCGCGGGCGATCCCCAGGGGAAAGCTCTGCGTCTCGCCCGGCGCGATCGATGCGACGGGCTCCAGACGCGCACTCAAGGGAAGATCAAATCCTGACTGGGCGCCTGGCGGCCCACCGCCTTCAGCCGTCTCAAGGAGATCCATTGCAACAGGACGCGCTGGCGACATGCCGGCGCCGTACCCGCGCCAGAGAACAGACGAAGCCCCCGCCGGACGGGCCGCACCGAGGGCGGCGGTGGCCACTGTCGTGCTTGAACGATGCCCGGCGGCCGCCAGAGAATGACGGAGAGCTCCGATCATCAGACCGCGAACCCCTCCGGGATCGCGAAACCGGACCTCGGTCTTTGCCGGATGAACGTTGACGTCGACCTCGGTCGGCGACAGGTCCACGTAGAGCACGGCCATCGGATGCCGGTCCCGGGCGAGAAAGTCCTGGTAGGCGGCCCGGATGACCCCGGTCAGAAGTCGATCGCGAACAGGGCGCCCGTTCACGAACAGATACTGATGCTGAGCGTTGGAGCGATTGAAGGTGGGCAGCCCGGCATACCCCGTCAGGCGCACCCCCTCGCGCTCCGCCTCGATGAGCACCGCGTTCTCGCGGAACTCCCGCCCAAGGAGGGCGCCCAGACGCGCCAGACGCGCCTCGCTCTCCGGGCCCGTCTCCGCGGCAAGCCGGATCAGCGTTCGCTCTTCCGACTCAAGTCGAAAGGCCACGTCCGGACGCCCCAGAGCTAGACGACGAACCGTGTCGGCAACCGCCATCGCCTCGGCGCGGGAGGACTTGAGAAACTTCAGACGCGCGGGCGTTGCGAAGAAGATATCCCGAACATCGATCCGGGTTCCGCTGAGCCCGGCGCCGATCCAGGCGGACGGACGCGGACGCGACAGCCTCCCTCCCTCGACATCCAGACAGAAGGCCTCGGCGGCGCCGGAGACCCGCGAGAGAAGGGACATGCGCGAGACGGAGCCGATCGAAGGCAGCGCCTCTCCGCGAAAGCCCATGGTGCGGATATTGAGGAGATCGACATGCCCGTCGGGCGAAACCGGGAGTTTGGAGGTGGCGTGGCGCTCGAGCGCCATGGACAGGTCGGACGGGGTCATCCCGCATCCGTCATCTTCAATAAGGAGACGCGAAAGCCCCCCGTTCTCGATCCGGATCAGGACTGACCTCGCACCGGCGTCAAGGGAGTTCTCGACCAGTTCCTTGACTGCGGCTGCCGGTCGCTCGACCACCTCGCCAGCTGCGATGCGGTTGACCGCATCAGGAGGAAGGCGACGGATGCGCCCCAGACTGTCGCCGGATGGAACTGATGATTCGGTCATGTCCCACCTTAGCCCGAAGCGGACATGGGAATCCCGCCAGATCGTTCCCCCCAGCGCCCAGAGGCGACCTCAGAGACCCGGGAGCTTGCCCGAACGCTTGCGCTTAACGATCACGTCCTTGCCGCCTGTCAGATCCTCAACGGCGACCTTCTCGGCCCGCAGGCGCTCGGCCTCCGCTTCCTGATCGATCACGGGTTCGGTCTTAGGGCGACCGAAATTGAGAATGGAGTCCGAGAAACTCCGGCTTTTACGAAGGGTCTGAGCGGCATCGAAATCGATCGCTGCGCGCACGGACCGGTCCACCGCGTCGCCGCCGGCCTCCCGGACGAGAAGCTTCTCGCCCTCACTCGCATCCTTGCCGATATCCGCTCCGAATACCGCGATCCGCGCCTGGGCGTCCGGTTCGAGCTCCTGGGGGCGGCTCGAGCCCGGCGCCGGCGGACGGAGATTGTAGTCAGGCGGAACCGTGAGGGGCGCCTTACGAACCACCCGAAACTCATCCGGGGTTCTCGGCCCGGTGCTGCAGGACGCTGTGAGGCCCACCGATGCGACGGCCAGTCCAAGGGTCACGATACGTTTCACTCGGGTCTCTCCTTCAGACGTTCTCAGGCAGGCGGAACGACGCCGCCGCGCACTCTAGCCTTTGGCGGCTCGGCCCGCCAGCAATTGATCCAGCAACAGACATCCCGCGCCGACGGTGATCGAAGCGTCCGCGACATTGAACACCCAGGGGAAGTACATCCCTGAAAAGTCAAGAAAATCGACGACCGCCCCGAATCGGGCCCTGTCGATGAGATTGCCCACCGCCCCTCCGATGACAAGACACAGGGCGAGGGCTGTCAGACGTCGGGCCGCTCCAAGGAGCCAGACCGAGAAACCCAGAGCTATGACCGCCGTCACGGCGAACAGCCCCCATCTCGCCAGTCCCTCGGCCTGAAAAGCGCCGAAGCTTACGCCTCGGTTCCATGTCATCGACAGGTCGAACAGGGACGATATCTCGATACGCCCGCATATCCCGGCGTTCAGGCAGTCCAGAGCCCTGAAGGAGGGCTCGGCGAGCACCATGGCCTTGGTGATCTGATCGATCACGATCACCGCAGCGGAAAGCGGAGCGGCCCAGATCCAATGACGGGTCATTCGTTCGGGAGATAACCCTTCCGGCAGGTTCATCAGCTCTCTCCTCTGCGACGCGCACGCACCTCACGAACCGCCTGCGCATCACGGGGAGTGATGTCGGGGAAATCAGGATCCGCGAGCGAGGGGTCGAAATATTTCCACGAGCGGGCGCACTTGACGCCCTCTGCGCGAAGAGCCTGGACGGAGGCCGGCGCGCCCTCAGGGGCGGGACCCGCCTCAAGGCGAGCGCCTGAGGTGATGAAAATGTCCGCGGCGTCCTCTCCCGAAAATGCGGCCAGCATGTCCGGATCGGGAATCGTCACATGGACGCTGGCCTCAAGCGAGGATCCGATACGGCGCTCGCGGCGCTCAACCTCCAGGGCGGCCGTGACCGCACGACGGACGGCGAAGATCCGCTCCCAGCGAAGAGCAAGATCGGCGTCCAGCCAGCCCTCCGGGGTTTCGGGGAACTGACGCAGATGGACTGAGCCGTCTCCGGGGCGGCGGGCCTCCCAGGCCTCTTCGCATGTGAACACCATGATCGGGGCGAACCAGCAGACAAGCCTGTCGAACACGCAATCCATGACCGTCCTGCAGGCCCGCCGACGGATCGAGGAGGGCGGATCGCAGTAGAGAGCATCCTTGCGGATATCGAAATAGACGGCCGACAGGTCGACCACGCAGAAATTCATGAGAACGACAAAGGCCCGCTTGAAATCATACGCTTCAATGGCGCGCCGAACGGCGAGATCGATCTCTGCGAGACGATGCAGGACCCAGCGCTCAAGCCCGGGCATCTCCTCACGCGTCACAGCTTCGTCCGCCGAGAACCCGTCCAGAGCTCCGAGCAGATAACGAAGCGTGTTTCTCAGCTTGCGATACGTCTCGACATTCGAGGCGATTATGTCCGGACCGAAGGTCGGATCATCGGTGAAGTCGCTCGAGGCGACCCACAGACGCAGGATGTCGGCCCCATATTTGTCGCACACTTCCTGAGGCGCGATCACATTGCCAAGGGATTTGGACATCTTGCGCCCGTCCTGGGCGAGAACGAAACCGTGCGTGAGTATGGCGTCATAAGGCGCCCTGCCCCGCGTCGCGCAGCTTTCCAGGAGCGAGGACTGGAACCAGCCGCGATGCTGATCCGAGCCTTCCAGATAGAGATCGGCCGGCCACTTCTTACCCCGATCTTCCAGAGTGAAGGCGTGGGTCGTTCCGCTGTCGAACCAGACGTCAAGAATATCGTTGATCTTGTCATATCCGTCCGGATCGCGATCCGGACCGAGGAAAGCCGACGCGGGAGCGGAAAACCACGCATCCGCTCCGCCCGCAGCGACCGCCGCGACAATGCGGGCGTTCACTTCATCATCCTTGAGGATGTCCCCGGTCTTCCGGTCGACAAACAGCGTCAGCGGCACGCCCCAGGCCCGCTGCCGGGAGATCAGCCAGTCGGGCCGGTCCTCAACCATTGAACGAAGACGATCACGGCCGCGCTCCGGGGTGAATGCGGTTGCGTCAATGGCGCTGAGCGCCTTCTGCCGAAGCGTGCGACCGGACGCGTCCGGGGCGTCCATGGCGATAAACCATTGCGGAGTGGCCCGACGAATGACAGGCGCCCGCGAGCGCCAGGAATGAGCGTCGCGAAGCGTCACGATGCTCCGTGCGAGCAGTCGGCCTGCGGCGACCAGAGCCTCGATCACCGCCTTGTTGGCCGGACCGTCCTCGCCTCGCTTCTTGCCTTCCAGACGAATGATCTCGAGGCCTTCAAAACCCGGACACTCCGCCGTGTAGCGGCCGAAGGCGTCCACCGTGTCAGGGATGTCCTGATTGCTGAAGCCTGACGCGAGCCAGACGTTATAATCGTCCTCACCGTGTCCTGGCGCCGTGTGAACGAAACCTGTTCCTGCATCGTCGGCGACATGAGCCCCTGCGATCAGGGGAGAGGGAAACGCATACCCGCCGAGACCGGCGTCCCGAAACGGATGAGCGCAGACCAGTCCCCGCGGATCGACGCCGCCCCGCCGGACCCACGCGCCCGCGCGCGCTGAGCGAAGCACCCCCTCGGCGAGGGCGTCGGCCAGAATAAAGGTATCGCCCGGCCGAACCCACGGTTCGAAAGCGAGCCCTTCCTCAAGGGCGCCCACCTCATACAGCCCATAAGAAATCTGAGGATTGTAGGCGATCGCCCGGTTGGCGGGGATGGTCCACGGGGTGGTGGTCCAGATCGCCACACACGCCCCGTCGGGAAGTCCGGCGGCGGCCGCGCCCGAGGCGGCTTTGTCGACAAGGAAGGAAACGAAAATCGCCGTGGCCTTACGATCCTCGTACTCGACCTCGGCCTCGGCGAGAGCGGTCTGCTCAACCGGGGACCACATCACCGGCTTTGCGCCCCTCTTGAGCTGACCGGACATGGCGACCTTCAGAAACTCCTTCACCGTCGCGGCTTCGGAGCTGTAATCCATGGTCAGATAGGGGCGGTCCCAGTCGCCGACCACGCCCAGACGACGGAACTCCTTCCGCTGGACGTCGATCCAGGTCTGGGCGTAGTCCCGGCAGGCGCGGCGGAACTCGCCCGGGTCGACATCGCGCTTCTGACGATTGCGCGCCCGAAACTCCTCCTCAACCTTCCACTCGATCGGCAGTCCGTGGCAATCCCAGCCGGGAATATAGTCGGCGTCGTAACCGGTCATCTGACGGGTGCGGACGACGATGTCCTTGAGGATCTTGTTCATCCCCGTACCGGTGTGAATGTTGCCGTTGGCGTAGGGCGGACCGTCGTGGAGCATGAAAGCGGGACGTCCGGCCGCCTCCCGCCTCAGACGACCGTACAGATCCTCCCTCTCCCACTGGGCGAGACGAAGAGGCTCCTGCGTCGGCAGAGCGCCGCGCATCGGAAACTCGGTTACGGGAAGGAAAAGCGTGTCCTTGTAGTCGGAGGCTGCGGGGGAAGTGTCCTTGGTCATGATGGGTATCCGGCGGTGTGATCAGAAAACGGGGCGGCTCGCCAAGACTTCGACGGCGGCCGAATATGCGGCGTCCCGGCGCAAGCGCCCGTCAGGCGCGCGCCGGGCCCCTAATTCGGATGATCAAGCGCTGGCTCATACCGCAAGCTGATAGCAGCGCCGGGGCGATCCCGCCAAGGAAAAACGACCGTCAGGTCTCCGACGGCGGATCCAGGCGCCGCAGAAGGGTCGCCGCCTCGGCGACGTCCGCGGCCATCTGCACCGTCAGGGCCTCGATGGACGGAAAGACAAGCTCAGGCCGCAGCCGAACCGCGAAAGCCGTCTCGAGACGACGGCCGTAGAGGTCGCCCGAATAATCGAAAATGAAAACTTCAAGCAGAGGATCCCGAAGTCCGGTGGTCGGCGTCCGGCCGAAACTGGCCGCGGCCGGCCGCCAGGCGCGCTCTCCCTCCGGCCTCGCCCAGACGGCGTAGACGCCGAACGGGGGCTGGATCAGGTCGCCCAGATGAAGGTTCGCCGTCGGAAAGCCCAGCGTCCGCCCCCGCTTCTCTCCATGCTCCACGACCCCGTCCACGATCCACCAGTCTCCGAGGAGACCGGCGGCCGCCTCCATCTCGCCCGCCCGGATAAGAGCGCGGATCGAGGAGGAGGAAACCTTCTCACCGCCCCCCGGAGCTCCGACCGGATCGGCGATCAGGGCCTCAAAGCCGCAGTCGGCCGCGAGGCGCGCCAGGGAGGCGACATCGCCCATGCGGCCCTTGCCGAACCGAAAGTCGAACCCGACCGCAACGGCGCGGGCGGCCAGCCCGTCGTGCAGGACGCGCGAGACGAAGTCTGCGTCGGTCATCGCAGCGGTCGCAGCGTCGAAGGGCAGCGACACGCACAGATCCGCCCCGAGAGAGGACAGGATGCGGGCGCGCCGCTCGGGGCTCATCAGACGCATGCTTGGCCCGCCCGGCTGAAAAAAGGCCCGCGGCGAGGGCTCGAAGGTCAGAACTCCAAGGGGGGCGCCGAGGGCCTCGGAGCGCGATCGGGCTAGGGAGATCACGGCGCGATGACCCGGATGGAGGCCGTCAAAGGCGCCCATGGCGAAACAGGCGCCTCTCAGCTCGGAGGGCAGACGGTCAAGGGCGCGGACATGAATCATGGGCGAAGGTCACACTAAAAGGGCGGTCCGACGGACAGAGCCCGCCGCCTGCGACGCGGCGAGAATGCCCGACAGGTCACGAGGCGGCGCCGCTCGGCACCATGACCGTGGCCTCGCCCTTCATCACCATTTTGCCTCCGACGTCACAGCGGATCGCCAGGCGAACGCGGCATCCGCGTTCGATCATTTCCACGACTTCGGCTGTGGAAATCACCGTGTCGCCGATTTTGACCGGTCGTTTGAAGCTCAGCGTCATCTCGGTAAAGATCGCTCCGGGACCCGGCAGCTCATTGCCCAAAATCGCCGAAATATAGGAAGCGGTGAGCGCACCGTGCGCAACCCGAGTGCCGAAAACCGTGTTGCGGGCATACTCCTCATCCATGTGAAGAGGATTGTAGTCGCCAGAAATTCGAGCGAAATCCGATACATCCTGCTCGGAAACAGTGTTCTCGATCGACACTTTCATTCCAACCTGCAGGTCGGCAAACGTCTTTCCGGCCTTTACGTCCGCTTTCATAGACTATCCCCGAGCGTCAGGGCGCCAGAGCGACTCGCCGCCGGCAAACCCGCGATAATTTCCTGAAACTGATAGGATATGAGGCTCGGATATTCATCATTTATTTGCGCCCTTCAGCTACATCTCGCCTCAGTTGACCGCCCCGGCGCTTCTGGAGCCTGCCTCGATGTCAGTAGATCTGTCCATGCCCGTCCTTGTTGTCGATGACTACAAGACGATGATCCGTATCATCCGAAACCTGCTCACTCAGCTCGGTTTCAAGAACATCGAGGAGGCGTCTGACGGCAAGATGGCCCTCGACAAACTCAGGTCCAGCAAGTTCGGTCTGGTCATCTCGGACTGGAACATGGAGCCGATGACCGGCTACGAACTCCTTCGGGAAGTGCGGGCTGACGAAAAACTCAAGACCACCCCGTTCATCATGGTCACGGCGGAGTCCAAGACCGAGAACGTCATCGCCGCCAAAAAGGCCGGCGTGAACAACTACATCGTGAAACCGTTCAACGCCGCGACGCTGAAAGGCAAACTTGTCGCCGTTCTCGGCGAATTCTGAGCCTCGCGTCAGTCAGTTTTAGTTGGAGTATTGTTATGTCAGCTCAGGAAGCTGCTGCGAAGGTCAGAAGCGCCATCGAACGGCTGAAAGCGTCGGATCTGCGCAGCCGTCCGCTCGTGGAGGTTCTCGACCTCTCGCACGAAATGGCCGATGCGATGAACGCGTTTTTCGGCTCGCTCGACAAGTCGGTGATCGGAGAATTCCGCTATATCGCCGATTTCATTCAGCAGACGCGTAACGAAATCGCCGATCTGCAGCCGAACGAGATCCGGAACAATCGCATTCCGGGCGCTTCGGTCGAGCTGGACGCGGTCGTGAAGGACACGGAGACCGCCACCAGCATCATCATGACTGAGGCCGAAGGGCTGATGGCCGTCGAACCGGACGATCTTGAATCCTATAAAGCCCGCGTCGACGAAGCGATGATGCGCGTCATTGAAGCGTGCGCATTCCAGGACCTGACGGGACAGCGAGTGACCAAGGTTGTCGCCACGCTTCGTCACATCGAAGGTCGTGTCAGCCAGTTCGCCGAAACCCTCGGCGTCAAAGACGCCAAGGCGGAGGAATCCGAAGAAGAGCGCCGCCGTCGCGAGCTCATGCTCAACGGGCCTGCGATCGGAGGACCTGCCTCCTCGCAGGACGATATCGACGCTCTCTTCAACTAGACGCGGGTCAGACCTCTACGTCTGTTTCTGGCGGGCGGCTCCCTCAGGGGCCGCCCGTTCTGCGTTCGAACGCTCACCACTTCAGCTGAGGCATCGCGTAACGGGCCTCGGCCCCGTCCGCCTCAAGAACCTCCCGCGCGCTGTCGAGAAAGCCCTCGCCGTCGGCCATGGCGTGACCATGGATTCCCGCTCCGATGAACAGGCTGTCCATTCCCTGCCCTGACGCTCCGCGGATATCCGTCGCCGGACCGTCGCCAATCCCCAGAACTCGCGAGGCGGAGACCGGACGGCCGTTGAGGGTCGCCAGACGTTCGAACGCCAGGCGATAAATGGTCTCGTCCGGCTTGCCGGGACGAATGACGCGTCCGCCGAGCGTTTCATATAGGCCGGCGAGCGACCCGGCGGACCATATCAGCCGATCGCCATAGCGAAACTGAACATCCGGATTGGCGCAGATCATCGTGAGACCCCGCTCAGCCAGCGCGGCAAGCTCATTTCGATAGGTCTCCGGACGTCCGTCGGGAACCTCCCGAAGGGATGTGCAGCACACGACGCGCGCCTTATCGGCCTCGGTCGTGAATTCAAGCTCGAGCCCTGCATAGACGGACATGTCGTCCGCAAGACCGATCGGATAGACCGGTCCGGGCGCATGCCTCAGCAATTCGTGGGTCGTCGCCTCTCCGGAGGTGACCACGTCGTCATAGCAATCCTCGGGCACGCCGAGACGCGGAAACAGCGCCGTGACGCGGCTCCTCGGCACAGGGGCGTTGGTGATAAGGACGACCGGCCCGCGTTTGTCGCGGAAGCGACGCAAAGCGTCACAGGCGCCCGGGAAAGCTCGCCGCCCGTCATGGACCACACCCCAGACATCGCACAATATCGCCTCGTAGTCGTCGGCGACGTGTCCGAGGCCCTCAAGACGAGAGAGAGATGTCATAAGACCCCTCCGGCGATGACGATCACATCGCCGCCTGACTGACGCGCCGCAGGAAATCCGGGGGCGGAGCCGTCTCTTCCAGCAGAGACCCTTTGATAGGTCGAGGGGCTCCGAAGACATGGCCCTGACCATAGGGGATCGCGAATTCGAGGATCTCGATCACCGACTTCTCGCTCTCCACCTTTTCCGCGATCAGATCAACGCCATACCTCGCGAAAACCGCGGGAACGTCCTCAGCGGCGATCTCGCGGGAAACGGCTGAGATCGGTCGCTCGCCCCCCGGGGTGAGCTCCTGAAGCAGGCGATCGCCCTGGACTTTCACGAACCGGACGCCGGAGGCCTGAAGCTCAGGGAGATCGAAAATCAGGCCATCGCCCTTATCGAGCGAGAACCGAAACCCAAGATCGCGCAGCCTTCCCATGTTCCTGGAGGCCGTATCGGAACGCTGACGAAAAGCCCGAACGCCGATCTCGAAGATCATGGACCCCGCCAGATCCCTGTTTTCCTTCATGAACTCCAGAAAAGGAGGAAAGAAATTCTCGTCCTCAAGGGACGCCATGGCGATGTTGCAGAACACGCCGATGCGACGATCCCGCTCCGACAGACGTCGGACGATCTGAACGCAGCGGAACAGCAGCATGTTATCGATGACGCCGAGCAGATTGGCCCGCTCGGCCGCCGCGAGGAACTCGCCCGGCATGATGAGTTTGCCGTCGGCGCGGCGAAGCCGGGTATAACCCTCATAAAAACAGACCCGCCGCTGCGGCAGATTCACGATTGGCTGCAGATGAAGGTCGACGCGGTTCTCTCTCAGGGCGTCGCGCACCGCATCCAGGGCTCCGGAGGCGTCGACGCGCGTCTCACTCGCCTCGAGCCGGATCGACTGAAGCCGCGTTTCAAAACTGCGACCGAGTCGCCCGATCGCATCCTCAAGGCCGCGCATTTCGGTGACGATCGTCTCGCGTCGAGCCGCCGCCTCGCGTTCAAGGTCGACCCTGAGATCGGCGGTCCGGGCTTCGCTTTCCGCCACGCGGGCTCCCAGACGTCGCATTTCTGTCTTGAGCTTGCGAACCTCGCGCTCCGCCTCCCCGCCGCCGATGCGCGAAACGGCCATATGAAGCTGCATGACGGCAAGGCAGGCGGCCGCCGCCACGAGCCCCGCGGTCACGGGCTCATAGGCGAGAAAGCGATACAACGCGACCCCGCCCACCGCCGACGCGGTGATGTAGGCGAGCGCCAGCGTGATGTGCGCGATCACTGGCATAGCGTGCGGTCAGCCCCTCAGAGCGATGATTCGCCCGTGTTCGTTTTGTCGACTTTTTTTACCGACAAGTCACCCGTCCTAGCACGCCCCCCAAGGTCAGGGCGAGACGTCCGGCGCAGCGCAGGGGCGTCAGGCGGCCCCGCGCCTCCACAAGCCTGTGGATGACCGGGGACTATCCGGTCCTTCGCCGCCGCTGGCGCCGGGTCAGCCGATGATCGGCGCGTCCGTCTCCGCCTCGATCAGGGCCTCGATGGCTCCCAGTCGATCGATCTCGACACGCACCCGGTCGCCGGCTCTCAGATAGGACGGCGGCTTTCGGGCGAACCCGACGCCTTCAGGGGTTCCCGTGAACAGGAGGTCGCCCGGCTCGAGGGTGAAGGCCTTGGTCAGATGCTCGATCTGCGCGGCGACGTCGAATATCATATCGCCCACAACGCTGTTCTGACGAATCTCTCCATTGACGATGCAGCGAAGCCCCAGTTTCGAGACATCTCCCACCTCGTCAGGCGTGGTGATCCAGGGTCCGGCCGGCGCATGGGTGTCGAACCCCTTCCCCATGATCATGGTCGGGCTCGCGGCCTGCCAGTCCCTTATGGTGTAGTCGCACCCGCACATATAGCCGCCGACAATCTCGTGGGCGCGCTCACGCGGTACGCGTCGGCCCCGTCGACCGATGACGACCACCAGCTCCACCTCGTAATCGAGAGCCGAGGAGACCGCAGGCAGCATGACAGGAGCGAACGGATCGTTGACGGCGGTCACCTGCTTGTTGAACCAGAGCTGAACCTTGGGCGCCTCCCGGCCCGTCTCAGCGGCGTGAGCATGGTAGTTGAGACCGATGCCGAGAATTTTCCGCGGCCGTGCGACGGGCGCCAGCAGACGAACGGAGGAGAGCGCATGACGGGGGGCCGTCTTCGCCGCTGCGCGGACTGCGGCAAGGCCGGCCTCGCCTGCAGAGAGGATATCGACCGGCGAGGGGGAGAGATGCGGGGCCGATCGCCTGACGTCGACCACCTCCTCGCCTTCAACCACGCCAAGGCTCGGGCCTGCGCCTGCGTCGAACACCGCCAGTTTCATGCCAATCACCGCCAAAAAACATACGGGACTCTGGTCCCCGCCGAAAGATACGAGTAGGTAGCCTAATTCTTAAGGGAGACCACAGCAATGTCCTCGGCTCTTCAGGCCGAAGTGCTCAGCATTCGCGAGATCTTCGGATCGACAGCCGACCTTCGCGTCCCTCCCTATCAGAGGGGCTTCGCGTGGGAGGACGCCGAAACCAGCGCTCTGCTCGCCGATCTTCTCGAAGCCTTCGAGACCGACACGATCTACTTCCTGGGCGCCATTGTGGTCATTCACCCCAAGGCGCGAGGCCCCTCCGACGTTGTTGACGGACAGCAGCGCCTGACGACGCTCACCATCATGCTCGCCGTCCTTCGCGATCTGGCCCCTGAGGAGAGCGAGGCGGCTGATCTGCACGCGATGATCGGACATGAAGCGCTGATCTGGGGTGAGCGCAGACGATGGAGGATCACGCTCAATCATCTCGACACCGCCTTCTTCCGCACCCATGTGCAAAAGCGGGGCGCAACTCTCAATCTTGACGAGATCGAAGCGGCGGCCGCCTCCGAATCCCAGCTCCGCATCGCGTCGGCGGTGCGCGCCATCCACGACGAACTCCGGGAGATGGCGCCCGAAGAACGCATCAGGTTCGCCCGCTGGCTCGCACAGAACGTATCGTTCGCGAGGGTCCGGGTCGGCGAGCACAATTTGGGATACAAGGTCTTCCTCGTGCTCAATCAGCGCGGCAAACCTCTGTCGGATCACGATATTCTGAAGTCCGCCCTGTTTGAACAGGCCGGATTTTCCGACGAGGAGGCGATCGCCAATTCAAGCCGATGGAACGAGTTCTCCGGGCGACTGGGATCGGCCGCTTTCGAGGGAATGCTGAAGCAGATCCGTTTTCTTTATGACCGGTCGATGAAAGGGGAGTTCATAGACGGTCTGATGAAATCCGTGACCGCCCGCATGCCGGTGTCGCGGTTCATCAACGAGGTTCTGCCGCGCTTCGTCGACGCCTACGACACCGTGTCGACCGGAGAGGTTCACGACATCGACCCGGGTGCGGAGGCTCTCAAGAGCCTGTGTTACCTGAGGTCGATCCATCACGAGAGCTGGAGGGCTCCAGCCATCAAGTTCCTGATCGAGGGCCCCGGCGACCCTGAAACCTCCGCGCGCTTTTTCTCCCGGCTCGAGCGCCTCGCCTACATGATGCAATACTCGATCAAGGAGCGCGATTACCGCCACAAGCGCTATCGTCGTCTCATGGACGCCATGGACACGCCGGGAGCGGTCTTCGCACCGGGCTCTCCGCTTGACCTCTCGCGTGAGGAAGAGATCCGTTTTCTCGAAAGGCTCAGAGGGCGCTTCCCCAATTTCAAGCAGAGGCGGGCGCTGGTCATGCGCCTCAACGCTGCGGTTCCCGGGGGCGCCCCCCTCGCCCCGGAGAGCGACGCGACCCTTGAGCACATCTTTCCGCGAACCCTGCCCAAGACCTCGGTCTGGCTGAAGCACTGGACCTCCTCGGAGGACATTGCCGAACTCACCGAATGTCTCGGTAATTTCACGCTTCTGCCGGATGCGGTGAACCAGGCGGCGGACCGGGCGGACTTCGAAACGAAGAAGGCCCTCTATTTTCCGGACGGAGGGCCTGCGGCCTTCGCCCTGTCGGAGAACCTGCGGAATGTGGCGGCGTGGACGCCCGAAGAGGCGCGCCGGAGACGGGACCTCATGGTGGCTCATCTTGCGCGGGCCTGGGATCTCGCTGCGGGCTGAACCGTCGGAAAGAACCAGCCGGTGATTGACGCGGGCTCCCGCGCAGGAGACCCTCCGCTCGATCGGCCGGCCCGGGTCAGGCCGGCGCAAGAGGGCGGACAGGCCCCTGAGTTCACTGGGAGAGACACATGACACTATCACGCCGACTGCTGATGGGAGCCGCTCTCGCAGGCGCCTGTCTCATCGCCTCGGGATGCGCCGGAGTTCCAACCGAGACAGCGGCGATACGGGCTTCAGCCGCCGCCGGTCTGGGACTTCCGACAACGTCCCCGGAGGCGGCAGGCTTCTCAGGAGCGGGACTGGACGCGCTCAGGTCAGAGCTCCGTCAGCTCGTCGACGCCGGGAAGCTGGCCGGGGTGACCACGCTCGCGGCGCGGGGGGGTAAAATCGTCCATTTCGACACCTACGGCCTCGCCAATGCGGAGACGCGCGAACCTCTGAAGCCGGACAGCATTTTCCGGATCGCCTCCATGACGAAGCCGATCGTCGGAGTGGCCATGATGCAACTGTGGGAGCAGGGAAAATGGAAACTGGACGACCCCGTCGCCCTCCACATTCCCGAGTTCGCCAGCCTCAAGGTCAGAACCGCCGACGGCCGGCTCGAACCCATGGCCCGACCCATGACCATGGCGCAGCTGATGAGCCACTCGGCGGGCTTCGGGGTCAGCGCGGTTTATGAAGGCGATCAGCTTCAGGCGGGCTCCCTCCAGGATATGATCGACAAGCTGGCGAAGCTTCCCCTGTCGAGCCAGCCCGGAACGGTCTGGGACTATGGTCCGAGCGTCAACATTCAGGGATATCTGGTGGAGAAACTCTCCGGGCAGACCCTCGATGTCTATCTGGACGAACACATCTTCCGTCCCCTCGGCATGACCGATACGGGCTTCTGGGCCCCTGGAGACAAGGCCGCGCGCGTGGTGGCGGTCCATACCTATGACGCCGAAGGCCGCATCCGGACGAACGGTCCCAATCGCGTGACGTCCGAGCGACCCCGTTTCCTGTCCGGATCCGGCGGCCTCATGTCGACGGCGGCTGACTACTGGCGCTTCGCTCAGGCGGTCGGCAATGGAGGCACCCTCAACGGCCACCGTATCCTGAAGGCTGACACCGTCCGCCTCATGCGCACCAACGTCCTTCCCCCGAGCGCGAAGGTCGACCTCTACGGTCCCAGCCAGGAGGGGATCGGTTTCGGCATGGACTTCGCCGTGGTGATGGATCCCGCCGCCGCAGGCACGCCTCAGGGCCTCAACACGTTCTACTGGGGCGGAGCGTTCGGAACCTGGTTCTGGATCGACCCGACCCATGATGTCGTCTTTGTGGGCATGATCCAGAATCTCAACGGATCGACCCCAACCGGCGGCACGCCGCGTGTGCGCGAGATCACTCCGCGCGCGCTTTACGCCGCTCTTACCGGTCGGTAGGCGCGACCCGAGATGAAGGTTGAGGGGGGGTCGGAGGAGACAGCAAGACGGGTGCGGCGGGCGCACCGGCGGGAGCAGCTTTTCGGCCTGCTCCTGGTCGTCCTCGGCGCCTGCGCCATGATGTGGGCGCGCCTCAGCCCGCAGGACGCCCCCGCCTACGCGCTCGCGGTCGGGGTCGGGGTCATGGTGTTCGGCTGGGGCCTTATCATCCACGTTGTCCTTCTCCGGCGAGGCGAAGCGCGCAGGATGAGCGAACAGGCGCCGGCCAGAGACATCCCGGAGCCCTGACATCCCGGAAAACTCCGGCCGTTCACTTTGAACCTGTCATCGCGTCAGGATAGGAGCGGCAGGATTGCCGCAGCGCAGTCATTTCCTCTGCGATCTGGAGAACACGCCGGATTGCCGGGCGTCGCTTGCGGTCATTTCGACAGGCGATATAGACGGAGACCCGAGCCGAGGCCGGTTCGCAGGCGATCGAGAGAATTCCGAGCCTATAATCCGGCGGACATTCGCTGGCGAACATGAAGCTGACTCCAAGGCCGCGCGCCACGCACTCCCTGATCATCTCGCGCGTGTGAACCTCCATCGTCCTCAGCGGCGCAATGTCTTCAGCCTCCAGAACCTGACTAATCGTCGCTCGCGTCCTCGAGGCCGGCTCCCGCGTCAATAGCGTCAGACGCTCCAGCTGCCGAAGGTCGAACATGTCGCCGAAATCGTCACGAAGACCGGCAGGAACCACGGCGACCAGGACGTCTTCAAAAAAGGGGCGGTAGCTGTAGTCATTGCGGCCGACCGGCTCGCAGACAATAGCGAGGTCAATCGCAGCGGCCATCAGAAGCTGGTTTGTACCCGCCGCGTTCGATACGCTGACCTTGAAATCCAGGTCGACGTTCTGGTGACGGCAACGAGCGATCAGATCGGCCGCCAGGGCTGGACTATCCGTCCCAATTCTAAGAAGCCCGCCACCGTCAGAGGCCCCTGAGCCAAGGCTTTCGTCGATTTCGCCGGCGAGTTCAAACAGCTTATGGACGCGCTCAAAGAGTTCCTCACCCTCCCTCGTGAGAATTAGAGGCGGACGGCTTGTCGCGAAGAGACGCACGCCGTGCCGATCCTCCAATGCACGGATCTGCTTTGAGAGGGTTGATTGGGACAGATTCAACCTACTGGCTGCACGGGTCATGTTCTGATCCGCAGCTACGGCCAGGAAAGAACGCAGATGTTGAAAGTTCACAGACATTACGACGCCTCAGCGACATCCAGTCTGACTGCGAATTGTAACACTTTCTTAGCGCTGCCTGCAGGCGCCTAAGCCATTCGGATCATGCATGGAATGAATTCGCGTCAAACCGGCTGAGACCGCTATTTCCCTACCAGCGCTCGTCGTCAGGGTCGGGAGTCGTCTCCGGGGACCGTCCGGGCTCAGCCTTGGGAGGGGCCGGACTTGACCTACGATGTCGCTGTCGTCGGTATGGGCGTGGTAGGCCTTGCGCATGCCTACGCAGCCGCAAGATCGGGCGCCCGGGTGGTTGTGATCGACCGAGAGCCCAAGGCTCTCGGGGCCAGCATCCGAAACTTCGGTTTTATCACCGTCTCCGGGCAGGCTCGCGGCGAAATGTGGTCTGCGGCCATGCGATCCCGCGACATCTGGGAGGCTATGGCGCCCGAGGCGGGCATACCCATCGTCCAGCGTGGCCTGAGCCTACTGGCTCACAGGGTTGAGGCGGAGAGGGTCCTTGAGGCCTTTCTGGCTACCGAGATGGGAGCGGAATGCGAACTTCTGTCTGAGAGGGAGTATCGATCCAGGTTCACAGGTTTCGACCCGACCCCGTTCAGAACGGCGCTCCTGAGCCCACACGAACTCAGGGTGGAGCCCCGCACGGCCTTGCCGGCCCTCGCGCGATGGCTGCATGAGCGCTGGAAGGTGAAGTTCAGGACGGTCACAGCCTGCCTGTCGGCAAGCCCGGGCGGGGTCGAGACCTCAAGCGGCCCCATCGAGGCTTCCATTGTCTTCATTTGCCCAGGAGGAGACTTGTCGGGGCTTTTCCCGGAGACTCTCGCCCGCCGAGGGGTGACCCGGTGCAAGTTGCAGATGCTTCGTCTCCGGCCGAACGGCATGCGTCTGCCGACGCCTGTCATGGCCGACCTGTCTCTGGCTCGCTACGAGGGGTATGCAGAGCTTGAGGCGTCCAAAGACCTTCTCGCTCGACTAAAGCTGGAAAGGCGGGAAGCCATAGATGCAGGCGTTCACCTGATCGTGGTTCAGTCTGAAGACGGATCGATCGTCGTCGGCGACAGCCATGTCTACACTGATGCCCCCGATCCCTTCCAGTCCCTTGAATACGACCACCTGATCCTGCAGGCATTCTCGGATTCCTTTGAAAGCGCTCCCGGCGAAGCGATTGAACGCTGGACCGGCGTTTATCCATGGTCCCCTCAGGGCCCCTGGTTCTCGGAAGAGGTCGCCTCCGGTGTTCACATGACGGTCGTGACCTGCGGCGCCGGCATGTCGACCGCATTCGCTCTTGCCGAAACGGTTGTTTCCTCAGCTCTCCAGACGACACCAGGACCTTTGGCATGACCAATGACATCAGAGCCGTCGTTTTCGACTGGGCCGGAACGATGGTCGACTTCGGATCCCGCGCGCCGATCGGGGCGTTCGCACAGGCGTTCGCAGAGCGGGGTGTAGACCTTCACGAGCACGAGATCCTTGCCGATATGGGAAGGGCAAAACGCGAACACATCGTTCGTCTCCTTGAGCGCCCGGAAGTCGCTGAGAGATGGCGAATGTGCACGGGAAGCCGCTGGACCAGTCTCGATGTTGATCAGCTCATGATCAGACTCGAGCCGCTGATGCGATCGTCTATCGAGATGCACGGGCAACTGATTCCCGGAGCCTGCGAGAGTGTCGAGGCACTGAGATCAGCCGGCACGAAGATTGGATCCACGACGGGCTATACTCAGGCCATGATGCCGCCCCTGCTTCGAACCGCAGCCGATCAGGGATATGTTCCAGACGCGGTGTTCTGCTCGGACGACGCGCCGCTGGGAAGGCCCGCACCGTTTCTTATCTGGAAAGCGCTGCTGAGCCTGGAGAGATGGCCCATCCGACAGTGCGTGGTAGTGGACGACACCTGCACAGGCGTCGAGGCGGGTCGTGCGGCAGGCGCCTGGACTGTGGGTTGCGCGATCTCCGGCGCGCTGGTGGGGCTGACGCAGTCTGACTGGGAGGCTCTCGACGGTGGCGAGAAGTCTCGTCGCTTCTATGCCGCAAGAGCTGCGCTTGAGGCGTCCGGCGCCGACTTTGTGATCGAGACCGTCGCTCAGCTTCCAGCTGCGATCGCAGAGATCCGCAACCGCCTATTGGACGGCGGCATGCCAGGCCTGCCCCCTGCCGATCTTATCGTGACGGACAAGTCACAATCGGACAACTGACGCCGTACCGGCGGCTCGGTTCGAAGGAGCGATATCAGAGGGTCGTCGAATGAGTGATCCTGTCTCAGCGATGCCTGCTCCATGCTCGCGCAGGAGGCGGTACCGAACCTTTATGATGATCGCGGCTGGCCTGTCAGCCTTCTCTGCCTATTTTTCAATGTATGCCTTTCGTAAGGCCTTTGCAGCCGGATCCTATGGCGGGGTGGAAGGATGGACGGCTCTACTTGACTTCAAGACCGCTGCAATCATTGCTCAGGTCGCCGGTTACGCGCTGTCGAAGGCGGCGGGAGTGACATTCATCGCCGAGCTGTCTTCGCGAAGACGAGGACTGCTCATTATCGGTCTCATTTCGGCTTCCTGGCTCGCCCTTGTCGCCTTCGCGTGTCTTCCACCCTCCTGGAAGATCGTAGCGATGGTGCTGAACGGGTTTCCTCTGGGGATGATCTGGGGCCTGATCTTCAGCTATCTTGAAGGCCGTCGTGAATCTGAGTTCCTCGGAGCGGTGCTGTGCGCGAGTTTCATCGTAGCTTCCGGGGCTGTGAAGTCGACGGCGATGTGGCTGATGACAGTGATGAAGATTCCGGAGTTCTGGGCGCCTGCGTGCACGGGCCTTCTGTATGCGCCGCTTTTGGTGGCGTCCGTCGTTATCCTGAGCCGGACGCCTCCTCCTAATGAGGAGGACGTCCGGGACCGGACGCTTCGAAAGCCCATGATGAGAGCCGATCGTCAGGCATTTCTTACCGCCTTCGGGCCAGGCCTGCTTGTCCTGATTTTGGCCTACGTCATCTTCACGGCGCTCAGAGATTTTCGTGACAATTTCGCGACCGAGCTATGGCTCGAACTTGGAGAGGGGGGATCCGCCTCAATCTTTACTCTGAGCGAACTACCGGTTGCGATCGTCACCTTAACCGCATTGGCTGGTCTGATGATGATCCGAGATAATGTCCGAGCGCTCCTGCTCATACACGGCGTCTGCGGCATGGGAGCCCTTCTGATCGGTCTTTCGACATTCGCCTATCAGGCTGACCTTATCAGCGGTCTGTCCTGGATGATCACAACGGGCGCTGGTCTGTATCTCGCCTACACTCCTTTCAACGCTATGCTGTTCGACCGTCTGATCGCGGCGGCGCGCTGGTCAGGCACGGCTGGCTTTCTTATCTATCTGGCGGATGCATCGGGTTATGCTGGAACCGTTTCGCTCCTGATCTGGAAGAGCCTGGCGGAGAAAAATCTGGACTGGCTGAGCTTCTATTCGGGACTGTCATATTTCGGCAGCGGGGCCGGCCTCATCCTCATGTCTGTGTCCATGCTTTTTTTCGTCCGCAGGCTGAGAGCGATGGGTCCCCAGACCGGGGATTAAAGGCGACGTCGGAATGACAACCATGAACAAGAGCCATTGGCGTGTGTCGCATCCCACGTGCGAGGAGCCTACTCGTCGCTAAGCGGCATGGGTTCGAACACAGGGGTGATAGTGTGAGGTCTGTCTCGAAAATTCTCGCTGGGGCCACGCTGGCCGTCTCGATTGCAACCAATCCGTCCCTGGCGCAGGAAGGTGCGTCAGGTCCCGCTACGCCGGAGTCATCTTCGGGAGAAGATGTCGTGGTGGTTACGGGCGAATCTATCTCTCGAACAAACAACGTCGTCAGCGCCGATTCGATCGCGGCGATACCGGCTGCCCAGAACATTCTTGACGCGATCAAGCTCGTACCAGGCGTTCAGATTCGCGGCGCTGACTCGTTCAACAATGATCCATGGTCATCGGCGATCAATATTCGCGGCTTCGAAGTCAATCTGCGTTCCTCGAAGATTGGTCAGACGCTTGACGGCGTTCCTCTGTTCAACGCGTCTTATTATCTCGCGGGAGCGCCGGCTCAGAAGTTCATCATAAATGAAAATGTCGAGTCCATACAGGTCATTCAGGGAGCCGCCGATGTCGGATCGCCCTCGAGTTCAGCACTCGGGGGAACCATCGCCTACGTCTCCCGCGACCCGTCGGAAGAGGCCTCCGGCCTTATCCGCGCGACCTTTGGAGACTTCAACAGCCAGCGTATCGCGGCCCGGTACGACTTTGGACGTTTTCTCAGCAATACAAGAGGTTATCTTGCGCTGACGAAACTCGACAGCGGTATCTGGCCGCATGGCGGATCGACCCCTGCCGGCATCGAGCAATTCTCCCTGTCCGGAAAATCGATCAGCGAGTTCGGGTCGCTGACCGTAACCGCCTACGGATCATACAATGAAAGCGATGACGATCCCATTATTGAATCCACTCGCCTGTTCATCGAACAGACAGGTTATAAGGTTGATGGATCAAGCTCGGTCTTCAACACCCAGGATGCGACGAAGAATGAGTATTGGGCCGATGAGTGGGCATCAATACGCACCAATAAGTTCGGCTACCTGAATTTCGATTATCAGACCGCCACCTCCCTTCGCCTGCAGGCGACGCCATATATTCAGAGTAACCAGGGCGTCGGAGAGTTCCTCCCCCCGTTTCAGGAACCTCGTTTCGTCAACACCGTCTCTCCGGGCGCGCTCAGGCAGGTTCTTCTGGGAGGATCGCGTATCCGAACCACCCGAGCCAACGCATCGGGCCAGGCGGTCCTGCCCTACGCTAACGCCACGACCGAAAGGGTTTACACAGCCCTCAACGGCGCCACGGTGCGATCTTCCGAGTGCTTTAATCCAGACAATACGGTCAAGACCAGCGCGCTGGGTCAGAGCGTCTGCTCGTCAGCTCAGTCCTACCGAAACTCGCAGTATGAACACACCCGCATGGGTGTCGTTGCGGACGCGTCGGTCGAACTCGGCGACCACGCGGTCACAGCCGGGGTCTGGATCGAGCGCCTCAACCGCGACTTCAGCCGAGTCTGGAAGCCCTATCTCGATATTCGTCTGGGCCCCATCGCCCTCAACAGCGTCTACCGAGCTGACTTCTGGCAGGGGTTCAGCACAGACATCGTCAAGTTTCATGTTTCCGATACATGGCGTGTTTCGGATCAGCTGACCGTGAATGGCGGGCTTCAGTCCTTCAAGGTCGACATCTCCGGACGGTCGATCGAGGATAAGAACATTGGCCCGAACGGCGAGCTTCTGGGGGCGAGCCGCCTCTCAGTCTCTTCCGACAGCGATCTTCTGCCATCTCTCGGAGCCGTCTACGAGGTCAACGACAGCCTGCAGCTCTTCGCAGGCTATTCAAGAAACTTCGGGGCCATTGGAGACTGGGCGCTCGAAAAGACCGGGACCGATCTCTCACGCCTAAAGCCTGAAACCGCCGACAGCGTGGACGTCGGGCTTCGTTACAGGAGCGATCGTCTTCGCGGAGCCCTCAGCGCCTACCAGATCCGGTATCGGGATGCGATCGTCTTCCTGACTAACGACTTCGCCGTCGGCACGCCGGGGATCAACTATTCAGCTGGCACCGGAGGGACGTATTTCAACCTGTCGGGAGGAGTGGACTCAAGTGGCTTCGAGGCAACGGCGGAGTATGATATCAGCGATCAGCTGACGGCCTACGGCGCGATCGCAAAGCCCGACGCGACCTATACCTCGTCCTTCAGAGCTGCTTCCTACGGGGGCAATCCGGTGATTGTCGATGCGGGGGACTCGGTCGCAGGGACGCCCGATCTGATCGCCTCGGCCTCTCTCGACTATCTCAATGGTCCCTTCCGGGGCGTCCTGAGCGTTCGTCATGTCGGAGAAGCGGCGGGAGATGCTCCCAATACTAAGGCCCTGATCATGCCAGCCTATACAGTGGTGGACCTGTCCGCCTCCTACACGATGGAGCTTGCATCCGGGCAGACGGCCGAGTTTTCCGCCGCCGTCTCAAACCTGACGGATGAACGCTACATCGCGGGTATGCTCGATGAGTTCACCCAGCGCTTTATTCCTTCTGCTCCCCGAACAGCTTCCGTCACGGTATCGTTCGGGTTCTGAGGGCGCACCGCTCCTGACCGGCAAATCGGCTCGGGTCTCCAGTGGACGCGATCCTCGCTCCTGCGAGGATCGCGTTTTCATTTTACCTGACCCTTGATCTCTAGGCGCTTCACTTGACCGTCGGACGCGCATCGTGAAAGTGCGCTTCGTTCGCGCGGCGCAAACGCGCAGGCGTTTAGCCACTGCAAGGGAGATGTCGATGTCGCTGTTCGATCTTTCAGGAAAATCCGCCCTCATCACCGGTTCGACCAAGGGGATCGGCAAAGCCATCGCTGAACAGTTCGCCGTCCACGGCGCCCGGGTGACGATCTCCTCGAGGAAGCCCGGCCCCTGCGAAGAGGTGGCCGGGGACATCAACGCCCGCCACGGGGCCGGGACGGCGATCGCCTGCCCGGCGAATATCTCTTCAAAGGACGACCTGCAGCGACTGGTCGACGAGACGAACTCGGCCTTCGGCAAGATCGACGTCGTCGTGTGCAACGCCGCCTCCAACCCGTATTACGGGCCGATGTCGGGGATCAACGACGAACAGTTCATGAAGATCCTTTCGAACAACATCATCTCGAACAACTGGCTGATCCAGATGGTCGCCCCGCAGATGATCGCCCGCAAGGAAGGCTCGATCATCATCGTCTCCTCCATCGGCGGCCTGCGGGCCTCAACGGTCATCGGAGCCTACTGCATCTCGAAGGCCGCCGACTTCCAGCTGGCGCGCAACCTCGCCGCCGAGCTGGGACCGCACAATATCCGCGTGAACTGCATCGCTCCGGGCCTGATCAAGACCGACTTTGCACGAGCGCTCTGGGAAAACCCCGACCAGAAGGAAGCCCGGGAGGCGGAGACCCCTCTGCGTCGCATCGGAGAGCCGGACGATATCGCCGGGGCGGCCGTTTACCTGGCGTCCCGGGCCTCAGCATTCACCACGGGACAGACGATCGTTTGCGACGGCGGCGTCACCATCTAATCGTTCCCACCCGCCTGCTGTCTCCTTGTCCGGACCTGCGACCCCATGACCGACGCCGTCATCGACCCGCTTGTCGCCCCGCGCATCCGCGGGTTTCTGACCGGCGAACTGCCGCCTGCACACCGGAATCTGGGCATCCGCCCCGATCTCTGGGTCAAGGAGGTCGAGAAGGGGCGCGTTCTTTACCGATGGCCCAATGACGGATCCCGGGACATCGGTTCCGGCCGGGTCTTCGGGGGCTGGATTGCGGCCCTGTCCGACAATGTGGTGTCCCTGTGCATGGCCACCGCCCTTGAGGACGGAGAGGGGTTCACCACTCAGGACCTCCAGGTGAAGATCTTCCGCCCCGTCTCGGGAGATCTGATCGAGATCGAGGCCTGGGTGAAGAACCGTTCCCGGACGACTGGGTATGTGGAGGCCGACTGGCGCCTCCCGAATGGCAAGATCGCGGTGAAGGTGCTCTCCTGGAAGGCCATCCGACCGAGCGAAAGTTTTCGAATGCGCGAACCGGGATAGACCCGGCGCGTTTTTTCGGAAATGGCCCGTTTCCTGCAAGGTGGAGGGCATGATGTTCTCTCGCCGCCTCGCACCCGCCCTGATCGCTCTGGCCTGCGCCGCCCTGGCCGGCTGCACCAGTCCGGAAATGCGTTTTCTCGGCCGCGTCAGCCCTGGACATGCCGGAGAAGTCTTCCTGCAATGGCCGGGCAGCGGCTTTGAAACCGCCTTCAACGGCGCATGGCTGACGGCGCGCATTTCGGATCCGGGCGGGAACTGGCTGGAAGTGGAGGCCGACGGCGCCTCCTCCCGCATCGAGCTCAAGCCTGGCACTCACACTTACGCGCTCTTTCAGGGGACGCCCGGAAGGCACGTCGTTCGCGTCGCGCGCCGAACCGGGGCCAATTCCGGTATGACCCGAATTGAAACAGTGTCCTCGGACGGCCGTCTCGAAGCGACGCCCGCGCCGACCCGGCGGATGATGGTGATCGGCGATTCCATGGCGAGCGGGTTCGGCGTCGAAGGCGACAATCAGACCTGCATCTACTCGCCGGCTACGCAAAATCACGAAGCCGCTTTCGGCGCCCTGACGGCGAGACGGTTCGGCGCGGATCTCCACTCCGTGTCGATCGACGGGGCCGGACTCATCCGCAATCAGTCCGGACAGGGCCCCTCCCTTAGGGAAATCATCTGGGAGACGCTTCCGGCCATTCCCGAGCCGTGGCCCGCGACGGCCTACAGCCCCCAGGCCATCGTCATCAATGTCGGGGTCAGCGATTTCGATCAGGGAGATCCTGGGCCGGCGTTCGACGAAGCGTATGTCGACCTGCTCAAAGACCTGAGAGCGTCGTATCCTGACGCTGTGATCATCGGGGCCTTTGGAGCCATGCTCGACGGCGAGCGTTATTTCGCTGCGCGCGACTCGATCCGGGACGCTGTCGCCGCCCGGGCCGACGCAGGAGACTCGAAGGTGCGGTTCCTCGAATTCAACCTGACCGAGGGACCCCGTCGGTGGGGCTGCGCCTGGCATCCCGGGCTGGACGCCCAGCAGGACATGGCCCGCCAGGTCGAAGAGATCCTGATCAGGGATCTCGACTGGTACTGACCCCGGACGCACGGCCGGACGCGAAAGCCGGGATCCGGCCAAAAACCATCTCCAAAAACGGGACTTTTGGGGCGTATCTTTGCGCATCGCGCGTCTTGACGCCGTCCCCGGGCCACCCTATTTCCCCGGCATCGCTAGCAGTCCCCGTCGGTGAGTGCTAACGAAACCGTTATGTTTGGGTCGAGGCGCCGCCTCGCCCTCAGCCGCTAAAACAACAGAGGTCAATCCATGAGCTTCAGGCCGCTTCATGACCGCGTGCTGGTTCGCCGCGTCAAGGAAGAAGAAAAGACAAAGGGCGGGATCATCATCCCCGACACCGTGAAGGAAAAGCCCCAGGAAGGCGAAGTGATCGCGACCGGACCGGGCACTCTCGGAGACGACGGAAAGCGCGTTGCGCTGGATGTCGCCGCTGGCGACCGCATCCTGTTCGGCAAGTGGTCGGGCACCGAAGTCACGATCGACGGTGAAGAACTGATCATCATGAAGGAAAGCGACATCCTCGGCGTGATCGAGACCAAGACGAACGGCAAAAAGAAGTAAGCCGCGCGTCCTGTCGCTTCCAACTCCAGTCAACATTCTGAAAGAAACTGAACAATGGCAGCTAAGCACGTTCAATTCTCCGCAGACGCCCGCGAGCGCATGCTCCGCGGCGTCGACATCCTCGCCAACGCGGTGAAGGTCACCCTCGGCCCCAAGGGCCGTAACGTCATCATCGAAAAGTCCTTCGGCGCTCCGCGCTCCACGAAGGACGGCGTCACCGTCGCCAAGGAAATCGAACTGTCTGATAAGTTCGAGAACATGGGCGCTCAGATGCTCCGCGAAGTCGCCTCCAAGGCGAACGACGTCGCCGGCGACGGCACGACGACGGCCACCGTTCTCGCTCAGGCGATCGTTCGTGAGGGCCTGAAGCGCGTTGCGGCAGGCATGAACCCGATGGACCTCAAGCGCGGCGTTGAAAAGGCCGTCATCGAAGTCGTCGAGCACCTGAAGAAGCAGTCGAAGAAGGTCTCCTCCAACGAAGAGATCGCTCAGGTCGGCACCATCTCGGCCAACGGCGATGCGGATATCGGCAAGTTCCTGGCTGATGCGATGGCGAAGGTCGGAAACGAAGGCGTGATCACGGTTGAGGAAGCCAAATCTCTCGAAACCGAGCTGGAAGTCGTCGAAGGCATGCAGTTCGACCGCGGCTACCTCTCGGCGTACTTCATCACCAACGCCGACAAGATGGAAGCAACCCTCGACGATGCGCTGATCCTTCTCCACGAGAAGAAGCTCGCTTCGCTCCAGCCCCTCCTGCCGGTCCTCGAAGCTGTCGTCCAGACCGGACGTCCGCTCCTGATCATCGCTGAAGACGTCGAAGGCGAGGCGCTCGCCACGCTGGTCGTCAACAAGCTCCGCGGCGGCCTCAAGGTCGCGGCCGTCAAGGCGCCGGGCTTCGGCGATCGCCGGAAGGCCATGCTGGAAGATATCGCCGTTCTCACGGGCGGAACCGTCATCTCCGAAGATCTCGGCATCAAGCTCGAGAACGTCACCCTCGACATGCTCGGCAAGGCCAAGCGGGTTCAGATCTCGAAAGAGAACACCACGATCGTCGACGGATCGGGCAAGAAGAAAGACATCGAAGGCCGCATCGGTCAGATCAAGCGTCAGATCGAGGACACCACCTCTGATTATGACCGCGAGAAGCTCCAGGAGCGCCTGGCCAAGCTCGCCGGCGGCGTTGCCGTGATCAAGGTCGGCGGCGCGACCGAAGTTGAAGTGAAAGAGCGCAAGGATCGCGTTGACGACGCTCTGAACGCAACGCGCGCTGCGGTCGAAGAAGGCATTGTCGCCGGCGGCGGCACGGCTCTCTTCCGCGCGGCTCTGGCCATCAAGTCGGTCGGAGACAATGACGATCAGCAGGCGGGTATCGATATCGTCCGCAAGGCGCTCGAAGCTCCGCTCCGTCAGATCGCGGAAAACTCCGGCGTCGAGGGCTCGATCGTCGTCGGCCGTCTGCGCTCAGAGAAGAAAACCGTCTTCGGCTTCAACGCTCAGACGGAAGAGTATGGCGACATGGTCGAGATGGGCATCATCGACCCGGTCAAGGTCGTCCGCGTGGCCCTGCAGAACGCCGCTTCGGTGGCCGGTCTGCTGATCACAACGGAAGCGGCGATCGCCGAAGCTCCCAAGAAAGAAGGCGGTCACAGCCACGGCCCGGCCGGCGGCGGAATGCCGGACATGGGCGGCATGGACTTCTGATCCGGTTTGCCGGAACGAAGACAGGAAGGGCGGCCCTCCGGGCCGCCCTTTTTCGTATCCGGCGCAGCTGGACCGGCTTTCTGATTGACGGGGACTGGGGCAGACGGCCAATCCTTGCGCAGAGCTTCTGTCTGCGCGGATTGATCAGGAGATAGACAACCATGGCCTCGCTGGAGTCCTTCCCCACGCTGGTGATCGGTCTTGTTATCCTCTTGAGCCTCAGCGGAGCGGTCGCTCTAGGATATCACGGCAAGATCTGGCTTCAGCGCCGGAGCAAGCCATCGCCCGAGAGCGAGTCCGGGCCCGACCATCTGTTATCAGCAGCGCTCGGTCTTCTCGCCCTCCTTCTGGGTTTCACGTTCTCGATGGCCCTCAACCGCTTCGACACCCGACGGGATCTTGTGGTTCAGGAGGCGAACGCCTTGGGCACGACATGGCTACGCGTCCAGCTCCTGAACGAACCTGAACGCTCCGACATGAGCGATCTTCTGAGACGCTATGTGGATATGAGGCTTCTCTGGTCGGAGGCCGCCTATGGTCGAGCGACCGAGGGCCAGGCCCTGGTGTTACAGGATGAGTTGTGGACCGCGATGGGCAAGGCCCTGCGCGGGGACAGTCCAGCCCTGCTGACCCGGGGGGTGATGGACTCCCTCAATGAGAGCCTCGATCTGGCCGTGGCCAGAAAAGCCGAGCGCTCGGCCCATATTCCCGACACTGTCCTCCTCGTGCTGCTGCTCTACGCCGTGCTGTCGATGATCATGATGGGATCGGTGCTGGCCGTCAGCCGACAGTCCCATCGCGGCGAAACCGCCCTGCTGGTGATCCTCCTCACGCTCGCTCACATGGTCATTCTTGATCTTGATAGACCCAGAACGGGCGCGATCCAGGTGTCGCAACAACCGATGGAAGAGCTGCAGCGCTCGATGAACCGATAACTCAGCTGACGGCTCCGGCGGATGAACGGCTGCAGCCGGGCCCGAATCTTGCCCCAGCGGTTCTTCTCTGGCAGCGTCCACGAGTCCATTAAGGAGTTATCGCCGAATGTCTGCGATCCGATCCATCAGCCTTGCCGTCGCCCTCGCCCTCGGCGCATCGTCGACCGCCATCGCCTGTACCGGCATCTCTCTTAATGCGGCGAACGGGGCGTCGATCGTTGCGCGAACCGTGGAATGGGCGCTCAGCGACGCCGATCACGATACTCTGGTGGTTTTCCCGAGACAGCACTCGTTCGTCGCCCAGACCCCCGAAGGATTGAACGGTCTCTCCTGGAAGGGAAAGTTCGGCTTCCTGTCGCTCGGGGCCTATGGCGAGCCCTACGGACCGGACGGGATGAACGAGGCCGGTCTGTATGTCGGGATGTATTACTTTCCCGATTTCGCGGATTTCGCGCCCTATGATCCGAAGCAGGCGGCGCGCTCGCTGAGCGTCGGAGACATGATGCGCTGGATGCTGTCGTCGTTTTCGACCGTGGCCGAAGTGCGCGCCAATCTCGATCAGCTTCGGGTCGTCAACGTCGAGGATCCGCGCTTTGGCGGAGCTGCGCTCCCCTTTCACTGGAAAGTGCAGGATGCGAGCGGAGAAAGCATCGTCATTGAAATCACTGACGGCGGAAAGGTTCAGGTCTTTGAAAGCTTCATGGGGGTGATTACGAACTCCCCGGGATATGGCTGGCATCTGACGAACCTGAGAAACTATCTCGGCCTGTCTCCGGCGGCGGCTCTTCCGGTCGAACTCGCCGGACAGGTCTTCTCGCCGCTCGGCGCCGGAACCGGGCTGCGAGGACTGCCGGGCGATTTCACGCCTCCATCGCGCTTCGTACGCGCCGTCGCCCTGACCGCCTCAGCCCGCCCTCTTGCGACTGGCGAAGACGCCGTCTTTGAAGCCTTCCGCATCCTGGACAGCTTCAACATTCCGGTCGGCACGACCGGGGCGCCAGACCGCATCGCGAAGGATATTGAAAGCGCCACGCAGATCACGACAGCCGCAGATCTCGATAACCGGCTGTTCTACTTCCACACCATGTCGGATCGACAGGTTCGGATGATTGATCTGAAGAAAATCGACTTCAGGACGCCCGGCATGCGCACCATCACTCAGGGCGCAACGACGCGACAGACGATCCGAGAAATTAAGCCGTAAAGGCAGGCGGTGCGGTCCCGAACCAAAGAGAGGGACTTTGAGGCGGCTCAACGCCAGAGCATCTGGCGGATCGTCTCTCATGCCTGGAGGTCATCGGAACCTCATTGGGGGATGCGCCGGGCGCGCCCATGTTTGGCCGGATCCGCTCACTGGCAGGCCTGAACAGAAAAAAGGGGCTGCGCCCGAGCGCAGCCCCTCAAGTATCAGACAAGAGCGTTTCCTCCCCGAAACGCCAAACCACCGAAGCGGTTCGTAGCCACATTCCCAACACAATCGAGGGGAGTCAAGCGGCGTCTTACAAATTCGTCACGCTTGCTCGGCACGAATTCGCCCCTCAGGAGCGGTTTTTCGCCCCTTTTTTGAAGAAAAAGGGCCTGATGCAGCCTCGCAGAGCAATTTGCGTCCCTGCCCCAAACGGAAGCCCCCCGTTCAGAGGCGCCGTCTCGCCACAAATCGCTCGAATCGTTCATTGAGCACGCGATAGACAAACTCGGTCTCAAGTATCCGAACCGGTCCGCCTCCGGCCTCGGCAAGCCTGCGCGCAAGATCGTGAGCCTTTCCACGCGCGCACAACGCCTCTCCCGGTCCGACGACCTCAACATCCAGCCCAAGCGCGACCGGATCCAGTTTCGGAGAGAATCGCACGGTCTGAAGCGCGCGGCCGGCCGCGCGAGCATCCATACCCTCGAGCAGCGCCTTGAGTCCGAGGAGCGCCTCGGAGGTCCAATCCGCTCTCAACGAGGCCGCCAGCTGCGCTTGGCTGGAGAGGATCAGTCCATCCTTCAGGATCTTGAGACCATTTCCCTCCAGGGTCGCGCCTGTGGTGGTGATGTCGACGATCAGCTCGGCCGCTCCCGCCGCAGGGGCGCCCTCCGTCGCGCCGGCGCTTTCCACAATCCGATAACTGCTGACGCCGGAAGCGGAGAAGAAGCGCCGCGTCGAGCGAACATACTTTGTCGCCACGCGCAGTCGCCGTCCTGTCGCCGCCTCCATACGCGCCGCCACATCCTCGACGTCGGCCATCGTGTCCACATCGATCCAGCTTCGGGGCGCCGCCACCACAAGCCGCGCACGGCCAAACCCCAGAGGGGCCAGAAGATGAATGACGGCGTCGAGATCGGACGCAGTCTCGTGCAACAGGTCTTCGCCCGTCACTCCGATATGAATGTCTCCGGACATGAGCGCTGCGGCAATCTCCGATGCGGACAGCAAGATGACCTCGATATCAGGGAGGCCTTCTAGGCGCGCTGCGTATCCCCGCGCTCCGCCTATCTGCTCCAGCCGGAAGCCCGCGCCGGCGAAGTAGGTCTCAGTCTGCTCCTTAAGACGGCCCTTCGACGGAATGGCCAGACGAAGTCGGGTCATGACAAAGCCCCTGCTTCCAGCCGGTCCAGGCGCACCGCTGCGCCTATAGCCTGAGAGACCACAGCCTGACCGCTCAAGCGCCCGACGAGCCCGTCATAGCGTCCGCCCGCAACCGAGGGACGATCGGGGGTCTCCGGCGCCGCCAGCTCAAAGACAAACCCGTCATAGTATTCAAAGCGCCAGCCATCCCGCGCGCTAAAGCGCGCCGTTGGCCAGAAGGGCGGCCCGCGACGAGAGATCGCCTCCTGGCGACGCGTAAAATCCGACAGGGCCTGTCCGAGAGTCACCCCGTGGCTGCGAGCGAACCCGGCTAGCGCCTCAGACGCCTCATCCGCCGGGCACTCTATTGAGAGATACTCGCCTATCGCCGCAGCCGCCTGCGCAGAGGGCCCAGGATCGGCCGCGCGCTCGCGCAGCCGCCCGGCTATATCGGCCGCGCTGCGCTGACCTGTCGAAGCGGTTCCGGCGATCGCGAAGATCTCCTCCACCGCATGCTTCGCCTGCTCGGCGGTCAGTCCCGCCAGAGCGGTCGCCAGAGCGGACGGGGGCGCCTGAGGGGCCAGGGCCTCGCGGGCGCCACCGCGAGCGAATGACCGCAATAGCCTCGCCCGCCACGCCTGAGAGAGAGACAAACTCTCCAGAAGGGACGCGAACACCGCCACATCCCCGATCCGCACGCTGGAAGAGCGTTCGCCTCCTGCATAAGCCGCCGACATGGCCAGACAGAAGGCCTCGGCGTCTTCCTCGGGCCCGCCGCCGGCGAACCACTCAAAACCGACCTGAGAAAACTCCGGCGCCTCTCCCGACCCGGGTCGGGGAAGACGCCAGACGGTTCCAGAATAGACATAACGTGCAAGGGCCCTGCTTCCCTGAGCGACCAGCGCGGCGATAGGAACCGTCATGTCCGGGCGCAGGGAGCACTCCCCGCCCTCCCCGTCCGAGAAGGTGCACAGGCGCTGGCGCACCGCCTCTCCGGACAGATCAAGGATCAGCTTCGCGGGAACCAGGGTCGGCGGATCAATCCGTTCGCCCCCGACAGAAAAGATCATGTCTTCAACGTCGCGTGGGCTGGAGCTCATGGCCGGCCTCCGACGATCTCGAGAAGACGAGCGGTCATCTCCGATCGGGGAGCCTCGAACTGACCCGGACGCGCCGCCCGCCATTCGTCATGACCGGAAATCGAGCGCGCCGCCTCCGCGCCGACCTTGAGATCCTTGATCGTCGCCACACCGCGCTCCCGCTCGCTCTCACCGACGATCACAACGGCCGGTGACCGGCGACGATCTGCGTACTTCATCTGAGCCCTCATCCCGGAGGCCCCCAGATAGGTCTCCGCCTGGAGACCCGCCGCCCTCAGTTCGGCCGCGATCGCGAAGTAATCCCCGAGGCAGGCCGGATCGAGCACGAGCACGAGGATGGGGCCGTCAAGCGCCGCCTCGATTCCTGCGGCCATCGCAGCCGCAAGACGGCTCACACCCACCGAAAACCCGGTAGCCGGAGAGGGCTCCCCTCTGAAACGCGCCACGAGACCGTCATAACGACCGCCTCCGCCCACCGATCCGAAACGGACCAGCCGGCCGTCTGCGTCCCTGAACTCCCGAAGAAGCTCCGCCTCGAACACAGGCCCCGTGTAATATTCCAGCCCCCGCACGACGGAAGGATCGAACACGACATCCTCCTCGCCAATCCCAAGGGCGCGGAGAAGCGTGTCGATGACGTCGAGCTCGGAGAGCCCGGCATCCGAGGACGCGTTTCCGCCAGCAGCGGCGGCCAGGCGGGCGATCGTGTCGCGACGCGTCGGTCCGCGGGCGGCGGCGAAGGCGAGCAGCCGATCGATCTGAGCCGGCTTCAGGCCGGCGCCGGGCGTCACGTCTCCGGACTCATCGCGACGTCCAGGGCCAAGCAGAAGGGCGACGCCTTCCGGGCCCAGACGATCCAGCTTGTCGAGCGAGCGCAGCACCACCCCGCGCAGAGCCGGATCGAGAACGCCCGAAGCTTCCATGACCCCGTCCAGAAGATGGCGGGTGTTGACCCTGACTGAGAACTCTCCTGTTCCGGCGCCCGCCGCACGCATCGCCTCAGCAGCGATGGCGATCATCTCCGCATCGGCTCCGGGACCCGAAACGCCGACCGCGTCCGCATCGCACTGAATGAACTCGCGGAAACGAAACGGACCTGGCTTCTCGTTACGCCAGACCGGCCCTGCAGCGTATCGGCGAAAGGGCTTGGCCAGACGGTCCCAGTTCTCGGCGACATAGCGGGCCAGGGGAGCGGTATGGTCGTACCGCAGCGCGATCCACTGATCGTCATCGTCCTGAAGGGCGAAGACGCCCTCATTGGGACGGTCCGTATCCGGAAGGAACTTGCCGAGAGCATCCACATATTCGAACGGCCCCGTATCGAGCGGCTCGAACCCCCAGCGGGCGTAAACCGCCGACACGGCGTCGACAAGCCTGCGCTCAGCTGCGAGCACCGGGGCAGTCTTGTCCGCAAAGCCCCTCGGTTTGCGGGCCTCCAAACGAGACGGATCATTCATCCTGGCCATGGGAGCGCCTTTTCATTCGGGCGTGGCGTATCCCATCGCTTGGCTGGCCGCAACTCAGGCCGGAGAACCAAACAGGGCTCGTTCGCCCCCCCCGTCAGTACTTGACCGAGCAACCGTAAGGAACGGTCAGGGTCGTCTCGGGGGGCCGCCCGGCCTTGAGTGCCTCGAGGGCCAGCGAGACATAGTTCACAGCCCTGGGGACGTCCCGGACGTCGGAGGACCGGATCGAGTCGATAGCGCCGCTGTAAACGATCCGCCCATCCGGACCGATGACGAACATGTGCGGGGTCGTTTTCGCTCCGAAGGCCCGTCCCATCGACCCGTCCGGATCCAGAAGCACATGGGCTGGAGAGGCCTTGCGTTCAGCCGTCAGGCGGTCAGCCTCGGTCCCGGTGACGTGGCCCTGAGAGCCCGGCTTTGAAGAGACCACCGACAGCCAGACGATCCCGTCCCTGCGGGCGGAGGCCTGCAGGGACTGCATGGCGCCGCTGTTATAATGCTTCTGCACGAACGGGCATCCGTCATTGGTCCACTCCAAGACCACAGTGCGTCCCTTGAAGTCCGCGAGCGACACTTTCCCGCCTGCCGAGTTCAGCTCTTCGAACGCAGGCGCGAGATCCCCAGGCGTCGCCGCGCTTGCTTCATTAGCCGAGACGATCAGAGCTGCGGCGGTCAGCGCGGCGGCCGCAGCGACGCCGGCGATCAGACTCCACCGTTCACGACTGAACATTGTCACAACTTGTCTCCCCTGCCGGACAGCGCCTCCGAAGCGCCTGGTCCAGCCGCCTTGCGGACCGAGGCAGCGATGAGGCCGGGGGTCAGCATCTGCGGAAGAACCTCAGGCGGACCGCCGGAGGCCGGATACATGAGATAAAGCGGCACGCCGGCACGCTGATGCTCAGCGAGAGCCGCTGCGATCACGCTGTCCCGGTTGGTCCAGTCCGCGACCAGAAACGCGACATCATACTCGGCGAAGGCCGACTTCACCTCGTCAGTTTCAATGGCGAGCTTCTTGTTCACCTGACAGGTCGCGCACCAGCGCGCCGTGAAGTCGACAAAGATGATGCGCCTGTCGGCCTGGAGGACCTGCACCCGTTCAGGCGACCAGGGTTCGGAGGAAACCTCTCCGCCGGAGGCCGCCGATCCCTGAGCCGCCTCGGCCGGCGCCGTGATCATATTGGCGGATAAAGCCGTTCCGACGACAGCGAGCAGGATCACTCCGGCGGACACTGCGCGACCGGGCAGCCCTTCGCCGATACGCCCGGCCAGCCAGACCCCGAACGCGAACACCGTGGCGCCTGCGACGGCTGCGATGACGCCGTCGGCCCCGGTCTGACCCCCCAGAACCCAGAGCAGCCAGATCGCCGTCAGGAACATCGGGAAGGCCAGCGCCTGCCGGAACACAGCCATCCATGCCCCGGGCCGGGGGATGAGACGCGCAAAGGCGGGGGTGAAACTCAGGAGCAGGAAAGGCGCGGCGAGCCCCAGCCCGATGACAAGAAAGACCCCCATCACCGTCAGAGGCGGCTGCGAGAGGGCGACACCGACGGCAGGCGCCATAAAGGGTCCCACGCACGGCGCGCCCACAAAAGCGGCGAGGAGGCCCGTAAAAAACGCTCCGGAGGCTCCGCCGCGGTCGGCAAGGTTGCCGCCCACGCCCATAAGCGAGCCGCCGATCTCAAAGACCCCAAGGAGATTAAGACCGACCGCAAACATGATGAGTGCGAACACGGCGACCATCGGGGGATACTGAAGCTGAAAACCAAGACCCGCCTGCTCGCCCGCCATGCGCAACGCCACCAGAATCGCCCCGACCGCCGCAAAGCAGACAAGAACGCCGAGCGTATACGCCACCCCATGAAGGCGAGCTTCGGCAGGATTGTGCGCCGTGTGCACGAGACCGGCGGCCTTGATGGAGAGAACCGGCAGGACGCAGGGCATCAGGTTAAGAACGAGCCCGCCCAGAAAGGCCGCCCCGAGAAGAGACAGCAGGGGAAGCAGCGCCAGGGCGGCCCCTGCAGGCGAGAGCATCGTTCCCGACACGCCCGCAGGCACAGCCGCGGGTGTCGCTGCAACCGCCCAGGCCTTGCGCGATCCGTCCTTGCCCTCCACCACCACAACGCCGGAAAGAGGCGTCTCTCCGGAGGGAGCGTATTCCGATGCGGTCATCGAAACAGACAGCCCCTCAGGTCCGAACTCTACGGTCTGCGCCGCCGCATGGACGATTTCAGGACCGTCGGGAAAAAACCGGGCTGAGGCCGCAGCCGGCGCCGATGCGGCCACGGCGTCGTCCAGGATGCCGATCCTGAAGCCCTCATCGGTGCGTTCCACCACCGCCTCGCCCGTCAGCGGGACAGGGGCCGCGGCGAGCGCGTCAGCGATCAGGGCGCCGGAGGCTTCCGCCGGCGCGAGAGCCGCAGCGACAGGCAGGCGCAGGACGAGGTCGGCCTGTTCGGGAATGCATGTTTCGAGGCAAATCAGCCAGCTTGCACGCCCCTTGAGCTCGATCTCGCTCCCAGGCGTCGCGCCCTGAGGCAGCCTGATCTCGAAGGGCAGAACCAGCTGATGCTCATAACCGTAGTTCATCAGCGTCGCGAGCGGGATGGCGTGGGGCGCGGGCCATGTGAAATCGCCGACGCTCACCCCCTCGGGCAGCTCCCAGTCGATCTTGGGCGGAAGGCCGCTGTCGCCGACATTCTTCCAGTAGACGTGCCAGCCGCCGTCATCCAGATCGAGGCGCAAAGCCCCGAGGAACAGATCGCCCGGGACGGCTGCTGCCCGTTCGGAAATCAATTCCGCCAAGGTGTGACCCGTGCGAACCGGTTCGGCGAGCGCTCCTCCTGACACTCCCAGCACGCTGGCGGCCATGGCGCATACGCCCAGAAAGCGCTTCATCGTCCTGATCACGCAAGCAGCTCCCGATGCGGTGCCCCGTCCCGACGGACGACGTCCCTCCGCCAGGCGACCTTACCCAAACCGGGGCCTGGAGGCGAGAGCGGACAGCGGCGAGGGTCAGGACTTCACGACAATGCGTTTACGCAAAAAAGCCCGGCCCGGATGTCCCGGGCCGGGCTCAAGCTGTCAGACACCGTTTGGGTTCAACCGGCCTCAGCGGCCAGACGACGCATCGTGCGCTGAATGACGCGCTGCCAGTTCAGGAGGGAAACCATGTGAGCGTAAACCGCCGCCAGCGCCCCGGTATTGCGGATGTCCTGGAAGGCCGCGTCGCTCAGAGCGTTGAGCTTGTCTTCGGAAATGGCGAAATAATCCGCGATCTTCTGCGCAGGGCCGGCGGCGCCGGTGGCGTCCCGGGGCGTAAAGGACACAGTCTTCTGTTCAAACAGTCCGGCCTTGTCGATCATCTCGATGAACTCGACCGTCGCACGGCGCTGACGCTCGAACTCCTTGCAGAACTCGATCGCGTCCTGGGTGAACTGCGAAGGCTGATCGCCGTCGAACAGACGCACGTCCGGCTGATCGGAGACCATCGCACCTTCCGCATCGACGCAGAGCAAAAGCCGGTCGCTCTGCGGATCTGCAGCAAAAACAAACGGATAGCGTCGAACGAAGGCGGGAATGTAGCTGTCGGGATCGGGCTGGCCCTCTGCATCGACATACTCGTTCTCATTCTGCCGGATCCCCATGACCGCCACCGGGGTCTTCTCGGGACCAACGAAAATGATCGGATAGCAGGTGGCGACCACGCCGAACTCGCTCACCGTGATCGGCACCGCATGCGCCGTCTTCAGAAAGGAGAAGGGCGCAGGGATCTGCTTGACCCCCAGATTTCTGTGCTTTTCAAGCGACAGCGGCTCCGGCCGCTTGTAGAAAAGCACCTGGCCGGTGAGCTCAGGTGCGTTCGCCCCCCCTTGTGCGCCGTTTTCCATTCACTCACTCCTGCTGGATATTGGCCTTTATGTTGCGACGTCGTGCTTATCGGAAAACTTTGGCGGTCTCAACAATGTGATTCGCACTTCTTTTGGTGGGGAACTCTTGCCATGGCCTTCCGCTTTCGTGCGGCCGCCGCCTGCCTCGTCCTGCTCGCCTCGGGAGCGTGTTCCCGAAACGGGGATGTCATGGACGCCCGCCTCGAAGAGATTCTGGTCGAGATCAGTCGTCGGGAGTTCGCCGCCTCGCCCGACCTGGTTGAGAGACTGGCCCCATCTCCGGAACGTTTCGGGCCCCTGTCGGGGGAAGGACTGTGGGATCGATCCATGGCGGCGGCGGAACGCCAGAGTCTCGCTCACCTCGAGTTTCTGAGAGCCCTCGAGACCCTCGATCCCGATCGGCTCTCTCCGGGGGCCCGGATTGAGCGTCTCGGCGCGTTAACCACGATCGAAGCCGCCACCCGGCTTGAGCGTTACCCCTACGGCTACGTTCGTCCCGGAGAGGCGGGCCCCTACGTCGTCAATCATGCGGACGGCGCGCAGGTGCGACTGATCGAGCTCATGACATCCGGGCCGCCCATCGCCTCGGCTCGCGAAGCGGACGCCTGGCTGACCCGACTGGAGGGCCTCGCTGAGGCGATGACCGACGAACGCCGGCGCGCTGAGCTGGACTTCGATCAGGGGGCCTCCCCGCCCCGTCGGATCCTTGAACTCACTCTCGAGCAGGCGCGGGCCTTGCGTCCGACCGATCCCTCCGCCCATCCGCTGACGCTCCATCTCTCCGAGGCGTTGTCGCAGGCGCCCAATCTCCCGGAGGCTGAGATCGCCGCCCGCATCCGTCGCGTTTCGACACTTCTCTCGGGCGACATCACAGACGCCTACGACGCCCTGATCTCCCGTCTTGAGGCGGATCTGGCCGGCGCGCCTGAGGAGGCCGGGGTCTGGCGCCTTCCGGATGGCGAGGCGTACTATGCGGACGTTCTCGCCTACCAGACCGGAGGCGATCTGAGCCCACAGCAGGTTCACGATGTGGGCCTCGCTCTGGTTCGCCAGATCTCGCAGGAACTCGACAAAGCGCTCATCCGTCTCGGGCGCACGACCGGGCCGGTCGGGGCCCGCCTGAGAGCGATGGCGCTCGAACCGGCCTATCTGACGGCCGACACGCTTGAGGGTCGCGAACGGATCCTCGCGGGGATCAAAGACCGGATGAACTGGGGACGGTCCCGAAGCGTGAGCCTCGCACCCGCTCAGGACCTTCCTGAACTTGACCTTCGCCTCGCTGGCGAAGACGTCGCCGGACGACCGGGATCGTGGATCCTGCACCGCCCTGCTCCTCTGGCCGGCCCCGGGCAGGCGCGTCTCGACATCAGTGTCGCCTCACCTGGCGACTGGCCGGTCTGGAGCCTGCCCGCCACAGCCTTCAGGGAAACCCTTCCCGGCCGCCATCTGGCCGCATCCTGGGTCCGCAGAAACGATGGGCCGACCGGGATCAAGGCGCTGACGCCGGAGGGCCCCACGTCCCTGGGATGGGCGATCTACGCGGGCGATCTCGCAGCCGAGGCCGGCGCCTATGACAATGATCCCGTCGGCAGGGTCGGCTACCTTCAGTCCCTGCTGCTGGAGGCGGCGCGCATGACCGCCGACACCGGCCTCCACGCAAAGCGCTGGACGCGCGAACAGGCGATCGTCTTTCTCACCGAGACGACGGGACTGGAACGCGCGCGCATGGAAATCGAGGTCGATCGCATGGCGGTCTGGCCGGGCCGCGCCTGCGCAGCGATGATCGCCCGCGAAAAGATCCGCAATCTCCGAGCCGACGCCGAAACCGAACTGGGCAAGTCATTCGACCTCAGAGCGTTTCATGAAGTCGTGCTGTCCTCGTCGGGCGGACCGCTGATTGAACTTGAGCGTCGCGTTCAGGCCTGGACATCCGAGCGGGCGGGGCGTCGGGATGCGCCCAAACAATAACCTTGCAAAGCCCTCGGGCAGCCTCATTGCGGCCGTATTCGAACCGCCCGATAAAAATGTTCGAGAGGGAGACGGTCATGACATCGCAAACGAGGCGCCTGCTGGGAGCTGGAGCTATCCTTTTTCTGAGCGCGTGCGCCGCCACGTCTCCTCCCCCCCCTCCGCCGTCTCCGCCCGCTCCTCCGCCGCCTCCTGCGGCCGCCCCGCTGACGGTCAAGGGATCCCGTATCGGCGCACCGGCCCCGCTCATGGCGCCTCCGGGCATGCCGGCGCCGCCTGTGCTCATCAACCCCTCGGAGGCAGACCGGGACGTCTACAGCGACACGCCGGCCAATCCCGTGCGCGTTACGGCGGAAGAGCCCGTCTCGACCTTCTCCTCGGACGTGGACACGGCGGCGTACGCCAATGTCCGGCGCTTCCTCGAGGACGGTTCGGCGCCGCCGAAAGACGCTGTCCGCATCGAAGAACTCATCAACTATTTCGACTATGATTACGCTCTGCCGAAGAGCCGAGAGACGCCGTTCACCGCCTCAGCGGAGATCGTTCCGTCTCCATGGAGCCCGGGACGAGAACTGCTGCGGATCGGCATTCAGGGATTCGACATACCCAGAACTGAACGACCGCCGCTCAATCTGACGCTGCTGGTCGATGTCTCAGGATCGATGAGCGATCCCAACAAGCTGCCGCTGGCGGTGAAGGCCCT
>JAGWYJ010000043.1 GCA_018969425.1 Alphaproteobacteria bacterium
CTTCGATCATGCCCGCTCCCGACCTCAGAAGGACGGTTTTGCGGTTCACGTCTGTCAGCTGAGGCCCGAGAGCCGGGGCGAGGTCTATCTGCGATCGGCGGATCCGTTCGATGATCCGGTGATCGATCCCAACTATCTGGCGACCGAGGGCGATCTGAGAACGCTGCGTGACGCGGTGGGAATTGTTCGCCGGGTTGTCGGGCAGTCGCCTCTGGATATCTTCCGCGGGGCGGAAGAGCGCCCGGGGCCAGGCGTTCGCACCGACGATGAGATTGACGCCTGGATCCGTCAGACTGCGGAAACCATCTATCATCCCGTCGGCTCCTGCCGGATGGGGGCTGATCCCTCCTCGGTTCTCGACGCTGAGCTGCGCGTGCGAGGGGTGAAGGGCCTGCGCGTGGCGGATGCCTCCGTCATGCCTTCCCAGATCGGCGGCAACACCAACGCCGCATCGATCATGATCGGAGAAAAGGCCGCCGATCTTCTTCTGGGGCGTAAACCTCCTGTCCCGGAGGATGTCAGCATTGCCGAGAATGAGACGGCCTGAGGAGAGATCTTCCGGATGACGGGGATCATTCTCCGGGCGTCCGGTTCGATTAGGGCTCGCACCCGTGTCGGGTCTCATCCAAAAAACGGTGCACGCTCGCCAGTTCGGGTCATGGGCAGGCGACGCCGGCCGATTGACCCGGTGCGGGTTTAATGACAGTCAATGTGTCACTATACATTGAGGCGGCTGAGATCCTCCGGCGATGCGAGGCCTGCAGGTCGGATGATCAGGCCGGGTCGGGATGAAGCGGGCCTGTTGGAGAGATGCTCATGCGTGTGATGATTGCAGCTTTCGTCTGTCTGTCGATCGTGTCCGGAGGCGAGGCGCTGGCGGGGCCGGCTGAGGCCCGGGCATGCGCCGATGCGCTCTCTGCGGAGAGCCGGATGATCTACGATGCGGCCGCCCCTGAGGTGAAGCCGGGCGAGAAGCCCGCCGGCGTCATTCGGGCGAAGACGCGGGGGCTTGTGATGTCAGGAAAGCTCGCGCGGGACGGCGCCCAGGCGAAGGCTGAGGCGGCCGGAGCCTGCCTTCTCAAGCTTCACGACGGGTCCTGAGGGAACGGAGCCTGACGGGCATGTCTCTGAAGTCGCTTGTCCTCTCGAGGGTCATCGGGACGGTTCTCAGCGGCCCATCTCAGGCGAGACGCCGGGCGGCCTCGGAGCGTCGGCGTCGTGGGCAGGGGCGAGCCCATCAGGTGGACTACTTTCATCAGGCGGACGATCCTTACTCCTGTCTTGCGGCGCAATGTCTGCCGGCGATGTTTGCGCGCTACGACATTGTCCTGCGCTGTCATCTTGTGAGCCCTCCCGGAGCCGCGGCGGCGCCGGAGGCTGAGCGTCTCAGGTCCTGGTCCCGGCTCGACGCCTCTCGCCTGGCGCAGAGGGCCGGCCTGCGCTTCTCCGATCCGGGTCGGGATCCGGAGCCGGAGCGCATCGCGCGCCAGCAGCGCGCTCTGGCGAGTCTCCTTGATAATCCAGATCCGTTCGCCTTCATTGAGCGCGCCGGCTCGATCTCTCTTGGTCTGTGGAGGGAAGAGGGCCAGGCGGGCGAGACCTCAGGGGCGGATCCCTCGACATGGATACGCAAGGGCGACGCTCTGCGCGCGCGTCTCGGGCATTATCTGGGCGGAGTGTTTCACTATGAGGGCGAGTGGTATTGGGGCCTCGATCGTTTGTGGCATCTCGAGCAGCGCCTGGCGGACCTCGGATGTCGCCGTCCGCAGGCCCCGGCCTCGCTGATCTACGAGCAGCCCGCGACCCCGGAGGTCGGCGCGGCCCCGCCGGGTCAGGCGCTTCATATCTATCTCTCCTTCCGCAGTCCCTACACCTATCTGGCTCTGGCGCGGGCGAAGGCTCTGGCGGATGCGGCTCGGGCGGAGCTCAGACTGCGGTTCGTTCTGCCCATGGTGATGCGCGGTCTGCCCGTTCCCGCCTCGAAGCGGCGCTATATCGCGTTGGACGCGGCGCGCGAGGCGCGGCGTTTGGGAATCCCCTTCGGACGCATTGTCGATCCGGTCGGCCGGCCGGTTGAGCGCGGCTACGCCCTTCTGCACTGGGCGATCTCGCAGGGGCGCGGCTTCGAGTTCGCCGAGGCGTTCATGCGCGGCGTCTGGTCCGAGGGGATCGATGCGGGCGAGGAGGCGGGGCTGAAGCGGATTGTGGCCGCCTCGGGCCTTGACTGGCGCGAGGCGCGCGATCATCTCGCCGATGACGCCTGGCGTCAGACGGCGGAGATCAATCGTACGGAGATGCTTGGGCTCGGCCTGTGGGGCGTGCCCTCATTCCGGGTGGGACCCGTCTTCGCCTGGGGGCAGGATCGCCTCTGGGTGATGGAGGAGGCGCTCAACGCCGGGCGGGGCTTTGAGCCTTCTGCGGATGCGGACGCGTCAGCTGGATCGAGAGCGGAGAGACCCTCATGAAGGCGCTGCGCATAGGACTGGGCGTCATGGTTGTTCTGGCCGTCGCGCTGGGAGCGGCCGCCTTCGCGTTTCGCAAGCCCCTGGCGGAGCGCGTCTTCAGAAGCGTCGTCGCCGACACCATGGGCCAGGATCGGACCGCTGATCTTGCAGATGGTCTTCATGTCTATCTGTGCGGGACCGGATCGCCGATGCCGGATCCCCAGCGCGCCGGACCATGTGTCGGGATTCTGGCGGGCAAGCGGGCCTTTCTCTTCGACATCGGATCCGGCGGGGCGCGGCGTCTCGCCCGGATGGGTTTTCCCGTAGGCCGTCTCGAGCGGGTCTATCTCACGCATCTTCATTCGGATCATTTTGACGGGCTGGGCGAGATCCTTCTTCAGGCCTGGGTCGGAGGGAGCCGGTCGAGCCCCCTGGAGATCGCAGGGCCTTCCGGCGTTGAGGAGGTGGTCGCCGGGTTCAACGCCGCCTATCGCATCGACAGCGGTTACCGCACGACCCATCACGGCGCGGCTGTCGCCAATCCTGCAGGCTTCGGGGGTGTGGCGAGGTCGATCGAGGCGCCGACGGGGCCGGCTGGAGAGGCGCTCGTCGTTCTTGAGGATGGGGGCGTCCGGATCACGGCCATACGGGTCAATCATGGTCCGATCGAGCCGGCCTACGGCTATCGGATCGAGTATGGCGGCCGCTCGGTCGTCCTCAGCGGAGATACGATTTATTCGCCCGTTCTGGTCCGGGAGGCGAAGGGGACGGATGTTCTTCTCCATGAGGCGCTCGCGCCGGCCATGGTGAAGGAGATGGCGGCCGCCGCCGCCTCAAGCGGTCAGGCGAACCTGTCCAAGGTGCTCACGGACATTCAGAACTATCACGCAACGCCCGAGGACGCCGCCCGTGCGGCGAAAGAGGCGGGCGCAGGAGCGCTTGTCTACTATCACATTGTTCCGCCTCTTCCGGTCCCCTTGCTCTATCCGCTGTTTCTCGGCGAGGCCGGGACGATTTTCGACGGGCCGATCGTCGTGGGTGAGGACGGCATGCGTCTGTCTCTGCCGGCGGGCTCGGACGATCTGGATCGCCGGATGATCCGGTGATGTCGCGCGCCCGTCCCTGAGGTCTCTCGGATGAGCGAGGTCGGGAGGGATATCAGGCGAGGCTAGGGTGGGGTCTGGACGGCCCGCTCTGAGGCGCAACGCACGCCCCCTGTAGGAGGGGCGCGCTGATTTGGCAGGCGGCGCCTATAGCGCCGGACAGGCGGTCGGGTTAAGAGGCGTTGGACTCGCAAAGGGATGCGCCTTGATCGGCTGTCCCGGCGGATAAGGGTGGAAGGAGCGAGGCGTGGGTGTTGCGGCGTTAAGACAGGGGGGCGAGGCTGTCGACGAGGCGGACGAGAGCCTTCAGGACGGACGCCGGCTCCGGTCCGGCCGTTCGCGGGCTCAGATCGTATCGGCTCTGATCGAGCTGGTTCGCAGCGGAGATATGGCGCCGGCGGCCGCTCGCGTGGCGGAGGTGGCCGGAGTGTCGCTTCGGACGGTGTTTCGTCATTTCGAGGAGATGGACGGGCTGTTCCGCGAGATGTCCGAGGCCGTTGAAGCCGAGATCGCGCCCCTGCTGCTTGAGCCTTACCTGTCTAAATCCTGGAAGGCACAGCTGTCCGAACTTATCGCCCGTCGGGCGCGGCTTTATGAACGGGTGATGCCCCTCAAGCTTGCCGGCGCCCTGCGCCGCTATCAGTCGGAATTTCTGATGGAGGACCATAATCGCTTCCTCAAGGGAGAGCGTGCAGGCCTGCGCGCGGTCCTCCCGTCCGCCATCGTCTCCGAACCGGCGCTTTATCCGGCGCTGGAGATGACCACCTCCTTCGAGGCCTGGCGGCGTCTGCGTCAGGATCAGCGTCTGTCCGCGGATCGCGCTGAAGCGGTTGTGCGTCTGACTGTAGACAAGCTGATCGCCGGACGGTGAGGTTGGACCGGATCTGGAGCTCCCGCATCACCCCGGGCTTGGCGAGGAGATGAGATCATGACCTCCCGTCCGCCCGCGATTCCGCCCTGGCGCGTGCTGTCCTCAAGGCGTCTTCACGCTGACCCGCGTCTCAGTCTTCGCGCCGATGTCTGTGAAACGGTCGATGGCGCGCGGATAGATCCCTATTACGTCATTGAGAGCCCGGACGTGGTTGTGGCTCTGGTGGTCACGACGGAGGATGAGATCGTTCTCGTCCGGCAGTATCGTCACGGTTATGGGATGGCGACGCTTGAGCTCCCGGCGGGGGGGATGGATCCGGGTGAAGAGCCGGAGGCGGCCGGTCTGCGCGAGCTTCGCGAGGAGACCGGTTATGGCGGCGGGCGCATTGAGCGCCTTCGTAGCTGGTCGATCAACCCGCCGCGCTATACAGCGCGCCTGCATGCGGTGGTGGTTCGAGATGCGGTCGTCATTGGGGGGCGGCTCAACGATCCGGCCGAACGCATCGAGGTCGTCCTCTGGCCGCGGGCGCGCGTGCGGGAGCTTCTGTCGGCGCCTGAGTTCGTCCATGCCGCTCATGCCGCTGTTCTCGCCTCAGCGCTCGATTGGATCGTTTAGATAAGCCGAGGCGGGTGCGGCGAAGGCCCGGTATGGGATCTCCGCAAAAGGTCTCCATGATCGTCCCGGGGACTGGCTCGAGGTTGGAGCCTGCACAGGACATGAAAAGATCAGCCATCAGCCCCGCGTCGCTTTGATATCCTTGAGCAGGACGACTCGATGAAAAGGGTCGGCCGGAGACGCGATGAAATCAAAGCGTTCATAAAAGGCGCGTGCCTCATCATCTTTCGCATGAACGGCGAAAGCTCGAAGTCCGGCGATCTCTGCGGCCTGCAATGTGCGGCCTAGCGCATCCTTCAAGAGACCTGCGCCGAGCCCCCGTCCCTGCATGTCCCTGGCGATCGCGAGGCGCGCGAGAAGCATAATGGGAACAGGATGGCGCGGGAGGCCTTTGACCCAGCGCTCCGGTGCATCCTCAAACGTGACCTGGCCGAAGACGAGCGTATTGTATCCGACCACACGCTCACCTTCACAGGCGAGATAAGTTTGCGACGCGTTGGCTTGCTGGTTTCCAGGGGCAAAGCGACTCAAGAACGTGTTGAGCGCTTCCTTCCCCCAAGTCGAAGTCCTCAAGACGATGCCTGCGCGCGAGCTTCTCTATCGAGAGGCCCGCTGTCATCGCTGGCCGGTGTCGAAGGGACCTGGCTCACTGAGCAACCTGACCAAACGCGGCAATGGGCGTGGCGGCGCATCGAGGGCCATGACAAAGGCTGTCCACCGCTCGGCGTCGAGACCGAAGTGCTGCCGGTCGGGGAGTGTCTCTGCGGTCTTCGCAAGAGCGCTTTCGAGCACGAACTCACTCACGGACCGGCTCTGCGCGGCCGCCGCCGCCTACAACGTCCTCTTCGCGCCCGGTGTGAGGCGTAAGTCCAGTTTTTCGGATCGGGTCGAGGACGTCATGAGTCTAAAATGCTCCGATCGCACGGAAAGCACCAAATGCCAGACAATGTCATGACAATCTTGCAGCGAAGATGGACGGCCAAACGTCACTGACTGCGCTATCTCCGTTTCGATGAGGAAGTGCGGGAACCACCCATAGGAGCGGGTCCCTTCTCCCCAATGCGAAGGAGGATCAGCGCGGCGAGCGATGCGTCAGGGGCGACATTTCTTGGGCTGAGATCGATCACGTCCAGGTCGACGCAAGCAGGGGAGGCCTCTTCAGCCGCCCCTGATGTCGCTCGCTCAGCGATTGCCCTGAAGGATGTCCCCGAGGCCGCCGAGGACGGATCCTTCCCCGCGAGAGGGGCCTCCGCCCATGGCGCTCGCCATCATGCGTCCGGCGAGGCGCGCGAAGGGCAGGGACTGGATCCAGACATGACCCGGGCCTCGAAGACGGGCGAAGAAGACGCCCTCTCCCCCGAAGAGCATGCTTTTCACATTGCCGGCCATCATGATGTCCATGTCGACGCTTGAGGTAAGCGCAGCGACGCATCCGGTGTCGACATGGATCTCTTCGCCGCTCCTGAGTTCCCGTTCGATCACCATGCCGCCCATCTGGACGAACACCCATCCGTCGCCTTCGAGCTTCTGCATGATGAACCCTTCGCCGCCGAACAGGCCGGTCATCACCCGCTGCTGAAAATGGATGCCCATCGAAACGCCTCGCGCGCCGGCGAGGAAGGCGTCCTTCTGGCAGATCAGGGTTCCGCCATAGTCGGAGAGCTTGAGCGGCAGAATGGTGCCGGGAACCGGCGCTCCGAAGGCGACGCGCGCCTTCCCCTGTCCTTCGTGGGTGAAGAGCGTGGTGAACAGGCTTTCTCCGGTCAGCAGTCGCTTGCCGGCGCCCATGAGTTTACCCATCAGCCCCTGGCTGGCCTGCGATCCGTCCCCGAACAGGGTGTTCATCGAGATCTGAGAATCCTTCCACACCATCGCGCCGGCTTCCGCGATCGCGCTCTCGCCCGGATCAAGCTCGATCTCGAGGAATTGTAGCTCCTGTCCCCGGATTTCGAACTCGATATCGTCTGCGATGTCGCCGCGCCGCTGATGGCTGCGGGTGGTGGCGGGAACCGATGTCCAGCTCATGAGGTCAACTCCTTGTCGAGCGAGAATATGGGGGCTAAGTCCGGACGATGATGCTGCGTAGGCGAGGGCGTCAGGCCCCGCAAGTCCCGCCCCTGTTCAGAGCGGGACCCGTGTCGGGCGGCGCCTCAGGGGCTCAGCCGCCGTCCGGGGGCAGGGTGAAGCCCACCCCGGCGTCGGGACCGAGCGGAAGGTCGAGATAGACCCATCCGAAGGTGAGGCAGAGCCCGATGATGAGCAGCCAGACCGAATAGGGCAGCATCAGCGCCGTGAGGCTCCCCAGGCCGAAATCCGTCCGCCAGCGCTGGGCGAAGGTCAGAACCAGCGGGAAGTAGACCATCAGCGGGGAGATGATGTTGGTCACCCCGTCGCCGACCCGATAGGCGGCGGTCGTCATCTCCGGGCTGATCCCCAGCAGCATCATCATCGGCACGAGGACCGGAGCGATGAGCGCCCACTTGGCGCTCGCCGAGCCGATGAAGATGTTGATCGAAGCGGTGAACACGACGATCAGCGACAGGAGAACCGGCATGGGCAGCCCGGATCGCTCGATCGCCTCGGCGCCCTGCACATCGAAAATGAGGCCGAGATTGGACCAGTTGAACATCGCCACGAAGTGCGCGGCGGCGAAGGCCAGAATGAGATAGTAGCTGAGATCGCCCATCGCCTCGGACATCATGCGAACGATGTCCCGATGATTTTTGACGGTTCCGGCGGCGGCTCCATAGGCCCAGCCGGCGGCGAGGAAGAGGAGGAAAAATCCTCCGACCGGGGATTGATAGAAGGGCGTGAGACGGGCGGGCGCGGAGGCGGCTTCCTCGTCCACGAGGGGCGTTCCGGGCCCGAACACGAAAATCGCCCAGAGCGCGCAGACGAGGAGCGAGGCGAGGCCCGCGGCGCCAAGGCCCCGCGCTTCCTTTTTGGACAGCGGGGCGTCGATTCCTGCGAGCGTGACCGCAGCCCCGCCGTCAGGCGGGGTGAACCGCTTGAGCCTTGGTTCGACGATGAGGTCGGTCACCGCCCAGATCACGGGCAGGAAGACGACGAGCATGGCGGCGATGAAGAACCAGTTGCCGGCGATGTTGGCGTTCGAGCCCGGAGCGACCTGCTCGGCGGCCGCTTCGGTGATCCCGAACAGGAGCGCATCGAGCTGTCCGGGCAGGAGGTTTGCGGAAAACCCGCCTGAGACGCCGGCGAAGGAGGCGGCGATGCCTGCGATGGGGTGACGTCCTGCTGCGGCGTAGAGAACGGCGGAGAGCGGGATGAGAACGACATAGGCGGCGTCCGCCGCCAGATTGCCCATCATCGCCACGAAGGCGACGACGGGGGTCAGGAGAAATTTCGGCGCGCCGCGCACGCCTGAGCGCATGGCGCTGGCGAAGAGAGGCCCGAGCGCTCGGCGACGCCGGCCCCGAGCATGACCACGAGGACATATCCCAACGGATGAAAATGGGTGAAGGTCTGAGGCATCTCGACCCACAGACGGCGGATATTCTCCGCCGACAGGAGGCTGGCGGCGGTCACCATGACGGGTTCGCCGTTATCCCCGACCTCGCTCGGGTGAGGCGCGGAATAGCCGAACGCTGCGGCCGCGGCGCTGATGGCGATAAGGGCTCCGATCAGCCCGAAAAAGATGAAGACGGGATCGGGCAGGCGATTGCCGGTGCGCTCGATCCACCCCAGCACGCCCTTTGAGGCAGCCGCATCCGCCATGTGTGTCCCCACGTCCCTGACGTCCAAAGACTTTTTTTATGGGTCAAATTCAGTCGTCTTCAAGAGGTCGCCCGGGCGCGGGATGGGGCTCGCAAATGCCTCCCGTTTGAACAATCGGAACCTCCTGCGTCCGACCTCATAATCCTGACCGCCTCCCTCGAGTGAGGGGCCGGGCGTACTCTCGCTCGCCAGCGTCGGCGAGCGAAACGAACCTCGCCGTAGCCGGCCGAAAGCCGGGCAGCGGGATGCCTCAGACAGCGGGCTTCCCGCCCGGTTGGGCGCCCTTATTCTTGAGGACGCCTGTCTCGTCCCCGCTTCCGCTGCGCCGTCGCGCGGCCTGGGCGGCGGTCTATGCACGCGAGGCCTACGTTGTCCGTCGGCTTGAGGCACGCGTCAGAACCCGTTCAGAGCGAGCGATGTTGCTGCGTTGAAGCGTGGGCAGATCGGCGGGAGATGGATGTCGCGACGAGGCTGAACGGCGTCTGTCCCGGACTTGTCCCAGGACAAAGGCGAACAGCGTTGCGGCAGTCCATCTGCATCTGCGATACTGAGCCGGCTTAGGTTTCGGGGGCCCTGACCATGACCATCGCCTGTTCAACTGTCCCCTTCGGCCGGTTTGCGGTCGTTTCCGCCGCCCGACAGGCGGCGGTCTGGGGGGTGATCCTTGCCCTGGCGTGCCTTGCGACGGCGTGTTCGCCGGCGAGGCAGGACGCCCTGGAGATGGATCCGGGCCAGCAGATGGAGATCGATCCTCCCGGCGCGGGCGAGGCCCCCTCCGATGAGGCGAGCGCTAGCGCGATCGCGGAGACCTATCAGGCGGATGCGGCTCGTCTTGCGGCTGTCGCCGAGGAGATGGCGGGCGCAGGCGACAGTCGTTATCTCGGCCGGGGCGTGGGCGGCGCGATCGGGTTTAGCGTGGATGGCGCGCCCTTGCCCGAGTATGAGCCCATCAGGACGATAGAGGGGCGCGAGGACGAGATCGCGGATCGCCCCTCTCCCGACAAGGACATTAGCGAACCGATCACGGCCGGCATCAGGCCTCCGGCTCCAAGTCCCCCGACGCCTCCGATGACGCCGCCGGAGAGGCTTCCGCCGCAGACCGTGGCGCTCAACGGTCGGATGGCCTGGCACGCACCCCGGGTCATGGTGAGCGAACAGCCTTATTTCCTGTCTGCGGCGGTAGGTTCGATCGTGGCCGGAGAGGCGAAATCCATCCTTGATTCCCGTCTTGCAGCCGACATCATGGAGACGCTCTCCCTGAGCGATCCGGCCGAGATCGCGACGGCTGATCTCAAAGTCTATCCGTTCATGAAGGCGTCTCTCACCGGGGCGGACTTTGCGATCGAGGCTCTCTCTGAGGGCGAGCAGGCGGTTGAGCCCGGCGAGACCACGCGCTGGCTGTGGTCGGTCAGGCCCCGCGCCTCAGGAAATCTGCCCCTCGTGCTCACCTTCTCGAGGACCGTCGAGATCAATGGTCGCCGGATCGACCAGACTGTGCGGACCTTTCCGCGCGTGATCGATGTCCGGACGCCTGAGGCGATCTTCCTCACCAGCGAGCAGGCGAGCCGAACGGCCTCTCCTGCGGTTTCAGTTCCGGGGGCTGCGACCACAGCTCCGCGCGGAGCGCCCCTGGCCGGAGAGATCGGTCTCTGCCGCCCGCCCACGCCTGCCTCCGGCGGGCCTGGGCGTCTGGCTCTGGTGATCGCCAATGAGAGTTATACAGGCGCAGGGATCCCTGCGCTGACTTTTGCGCGACGCGATGGGGAGGAGATGAGCCAGGCGCTCGCGGCCTCAGGGTTTTCGGTGACCTATTGCGAAAACCTCAGCGCGGACGGCTTGTCCGAGGCGCTCAGCGCGTTTCGCGAGCGTCTGAAGCAGGCTCGCGCGACAGGAGGGGAGGCCTCGGCGGTGTTTTACTATGCGGGCCACGGTGTGGCGACCCCGTCGAAAGGTCAGACCTATCTCCTGCCGGTCAGCTTGCGCCAGGCGAATGTCTCGCTCGTCGAGAGCCAGGGCGTGTCGGTGGATGCGGTTGTCGGAGGTCTGGCCAGCGCGGGGGCGGAGCGGCTTGTGTTCATCTTCGACGCCTGCCGCGATGTGCTGAAAATCGAAGGCGGAGGCGATCGCGGGTTCAGCGCCATCGCCTGGCGCACGACCGCAGACGACATCATCGCTTATGCCACGCGCTTTGGAGAAAAGGCGAAGGATAACGGGATCTACGCCCGCACCCTCTCGAAAGCGATCCGCGAGGCGCCCGATCCGGATGCGGTGGCCATACTCGATCAGGTGCAGAGGCAGGTCTCGGATGCGACCGGCAAGGCGCAGATCCCGGATTTCACGGACCGCATGCCCGACCGGTTCTCCCTTCGTCCCGCAACCCGCTGAGAGAGGGAAGGCGGCCTCGCGCTGTCATCGCAAGGCCGGGGGAGCAACGTATATTCGGAGACGCGAGGTCCCGGCGTTCAGGGCGTCTGTCTCAGCCGGCTGGCGAGATCTTTCGCAGCGGCGAGCGCGCTTTCGGGATAATCGCCCCTCCAGCCCTCTTCGAGGCGCCGGAGTTCGATGGCCTGAATGTCCGTTTCGAGCTTCTGGGCGGCCGCCAGACGTTCGGACGGACGGCTGTCGTTGTCCTCAAGGGTTTCGCCCGCGCTGAGAGAGGAGAGTTCGAGCCTCTGAACAAGGCTGAGCTGAGCCTTTCGCGCCTGAACCGTCTCGGCGGCGCGACGGGCTTCCTCCTCTTCCGGATTGACGAGCTTGTCGGTCTCGCTCTGGACCGCCCGGCCCATGGCCTCAGACTGGATGAACCGTCCGATGTCGGCGAGGAAGGGATTGCCCTTCTTCATCTCGACAACGTCGACATAGACATTGACCGCCCGCTGACCGTCTCCCGGGCGCGGGGCGGGCGCGGTCATCCATCCGGTCTCCATGCCTGTGAGATCAGGTTCGCGCAGATACTCTCCGGCGTGCGAGCCCGGCAGGAGGAGGCTCCCGCGGGCAAACGGTCCGATAGGGTCGGAGATGATCTCGCCATTGGCGGTGACGCGGTATTGCCGGCCGCCGGAGGGGATTGCGAACTCAAGGATGATCACGAGATCGCGTCCCGCCTCCGCCCCCGGGCGCGCAAAGCGCTGCACGGTGAAGTCGAGCAGGCTTCCCTTGAAATGACCGCTGCCGTCCTCGGCTGGATCGAGCCGGACCATGGCGTAGAGGGACGGCGTGCTGGTGACCCCAAGGCGTCGCCAGGTTTGCGTAAGATCGGGCGGCGCCTTGGCATCGAGACCGCTGAGCTGGAACCCGTCGCGGATGATGTAGAGGCATCGCAGGTCCGGGTTGAGCTCCGGAGCAGGATTGCGCTCGGTGACGGAGGTCTCGAAGAAGAGGGAGGGATGGACGCTGGAGGCGGTTTCGATCTCGGGCGATCCGGCCTCCTCAAGAAACCGTCCGAACGACTTGACCGCTATGCCTGCGACGCCCTTGACCAGAACACCCAGGGCGCCGAGCCCGCCCGAGCGCACGGCGGTCTGCCCGAGGCAGGCGCTGTCGGAGAAGACCCGCAGGTCGGGCCCAAGCCCGTTGCGGAACTCGGGAACCGGCCGTCGCGGGGAGGAGGAGGCGCACGCGGAGACGGCTGTGAGAGCGCTCAGCAGAAGGGCGGATCGCAGGGAGGTCGGCGCCATGTCTTACTCCGTGGAAAGGGTTTATCTCGCCCGATGTGCGCCCGGCGGGAGGCTGGCGTGTCCCGATGAGTCCGTCCCAGTCATGCCCCTGTGCGGGGAAGCCGGCAGGCCGGCCTTGATCCGCATCAGGTAAACAGCGGTCCTCATCGGCGGATCTCGTAGGGCAGGTTGGCCGAGGCGAAGCTTGAGGCGGTGGCGCCGTCAGCCCTGATGAGGGCGGAGACCGCTTCGATCTCATCGATGGCCCGGCCGTCCTCTCCGGTCGCCTCGAGCGAGAACCCGCGCTCGGCGACCGGAGGCGCGATCAGCCCGGAGAGGTCGATGCTCGCCGGGAGGACGAGGGCGATGAGCTCTCCGCGCTCGTTCGCGGCCTGGGGATCTTCGAGGCTCGCCTTGAGGCGCACGCGGCCCTCTCCGATGGTCAGGCCCTGAGCTGAGACCTTCTGGGGAGCACTCCCGGCGCTGAGGGCGGCGTTGGGATAGAGCACGACATATTCGCGCGAGAGCTGGCCGTCGGCGGCCGTGCGCGCCTGCCGGCGATCGACGAGCAAGAGCTGGCCGTCGGCCGGCTCGCCGGCTGTGATTTTGTAGACGATCTCCTGGCCCGCCTTCACCACCACGCGGCCGCCTTCGACCGGGAAGGGTTTTGAGGTTGCGCGGTCGATCATTTCGACGCGCACCGAGCCTGCGGGTTTGGCGAACTGGTCGATCATGAGTTCAAGAAAGCGGGAGGTTGCTTCAGCTCCCATGGCCGGCGGCGCCGCGTCGGTAAACCGCGCGCCGGTCGCGTGGGATGCGATCCAGGATCGATAGTGAGACACGCGCGTATAAACCCCGAACGCGTTCGCCGCTCCGCATCCCTCGCGCGATCCGAAGCTGGTGAGGCCGACCACATAGGGGCAGTTGTCGGCGCCGATGGCGACCAGCGGGCCTCCGCTATCGCCATAACAGGTGTCCCGCCCGCCGCGCTTCCAGCCCGTGCAGATCTGCCGGCGATCGTCGATGGCCCCGTCATAGGCTTTATCGCATATGTCGGGTTCGACCCGCGGCAGGACCGCATCCCGCAACGTCGTCGACTGGGCGAGAGTGGTGCCTCCCGAGCGCACAGGAATGGGCTGGCCTGAGGGCGTCTCGCCGAGCTGTCCGAACCCGGCGGCCCACAGGAGATGCCCGGGCAGGCCCGGATTGGCGAGGTCCGATCCGGCGAGGCGCGCATAGGGCCCCGGCAGGGGGCGCTCGAGCACGAGATAGGCGATGTCATGAGTGACCGTGGTCGGATTGTAGGCGGAATCGCCCTCCCGGTAGACGTCGCCTCGAATGACCCGGGCGCGCGTCAGCGGGCCGTCATTGCGGATATCGTCCTCGTTGGCGAATACGGCGAGGCGGTAGCCGGCGTAATCGGAGTTTTTGAGGACGAGGGTTCCGTCGGCGCGTCGTCGCGTGGAATCGAGGCAGTGCGCCGCGGTGATCACGGTCGTCGGATCGACCAGAACGCCGCCGCAGAAGAACACGCTGTCGGTTCCATCGAGCGAGACAGCGCCGATGGCGGTGAACCCTGGCCAGTTTGCGATCGAGGCGGGCTCGGCCCCCACCATGCGCGTGGCATACTCCGGCAGGGCGCGGGGCTGGCAGGCCGCTTCGGCCGGCGGGGTGGGCGCTGCCGCTGAAACGCTTGGAGAAGGCGCCGCCTGGGCGACGGCGATCGTCGCTGTCTGCGCTGTTGCGCCCTGGGGAGGGAGGAGCGATTTCACCTCTTCATTGCGGGGTGAACACGCCGGAAGACAGAAGCTGAGGACGACAGGCGCGAGGCTGGCTGCGAGGGATCTGGAGAGGACCATGGGGGCTCCGGTCTCGATGGATCCGAGGGCGCGTCTCAGGCGGGGCCCCGACAGGCCCTGCGAAGGACGCGCATCGGGAAAAACTGGATTTCAGTATCTCGCTGGGGCAAGGCGCGTGCAAGGGCGCACGCCTGACGGGAGATGAGGGCCTCGTGCGAGCGTATCGGGCGGAGACGGGAAGGCCCAAAAGCCTGAGACGAGCGGCAGGCTCGCCTTGACCGGGACGGCTCGCGAGGTTTAGCGCTCCCATGAGGCGGCTTGCGGACAGACGGCGAGCGGTCGGGGCGGGGCGTGGGCCGGGTGGTCAGGCCGTGCAGAAAGGACCGTGGCGATGAGGGTCTTGGTGACGGGCGGGGCCGGGTTCATCGGTTCGGCGCTCTGCCGGCGTCTGGTCGGCGAGACCGGCTGGAGCGTCCTTAATCTCGACGCGCTGACCTATGCGGCGAGCCTTGAATCTCTGGCTGATATCGCTTCAAGCGATCATTACCGCTTTGTCCATGGGGATATCTGCGATCGGGACCTTCTCAACCAGTTGTTCTCGGGCTTCGAACCGGATGCGGTGATGCATCTGGCGGCTGAAAGCCATGTCGACCGTTCGATCACCGGATCGGCCGAGTTCGTGCGCACCAACGTCGTGGGAACCCATACCCTCCTTGAGGCCGCGCTCAGTTATTGGGAGGGGATCCGGGATGCGGGGCGGCGTGAAACATTCCGCTTTCTGCATGTCTCAACCGACGAAGTGTTCGGCTCGCTCGGCGAGACGGGGTTTTTCAGCGAGACGACCGCCTATGATCCCCGCTCGCCCTATTCTGCGAGCAAGGCGGCCTCCGATCATCTTGTGAGCGCCTGGGGGCATACCTTCGGCCTGCCGGTGCTGATCTCCAACTGCTCGAACAATTACGGGCCCTACCAGTTTCCCGAGAAGCTGATCCCGGTGATCATCCTCAAAGCCCTCGCCGGAGAGCCCTTGCCGGTCTATGGCGATGGGGCAAACATCCGCGACTGGCTTTATGTGGGAGACCACGCCTCCGCCCTCGAGCGCATCATCACCCATGGGCGCATCGGAGAGACCTATGCGGTGGGCGGACGCAGCGAGCGGCGTAACATCGAGGTCGTCTCCGCCATTCTCGACCTCGTTGACGAGCTCGCCCCAGACCGCGGAACCCCGCGCTCGGAGATCCGCTTCGTCACCGACCGGCCGGGCCATGATCGGCGCTATGCGATCGATTCGACCCGCATCGAGACCGAGCTCGGCTGGCGGCGCACTGAGACCTTCGAGACGGGCCTGCGACGGACCGTTCAGTGGTATATCGATCGCCGGGACTGGTGGGGACCGCTTCAGGAGAAGCAGGGGCTCGGCGCCCGTCTGGGTCTGCGCGGGAGCCCGTAATGGAAATTACCCCGACTTCCCTCTCAGAGGTCCTGCTCATCCGTCCACGTCGCCACGGCGATCATCGCGGGTTTTTCTCCGAGACTTATAAGGCCTCCGCCCTCAGGGAGGCCGGGGTCGAAACACAGTTCATTCAGGACAATCACTCTTACTCCTCGCGCAGGGGTGTCGTGCGAGGACTTCACTTCCAGTCCCACCCGAAAGCGCAGGTCAAGCTTGTGCGCGTGACCCGGGGCGCGATCCTCGATGTGGCGGTGGACATCCGCAGCGGCTCGCCGACCTATGGCCGACATGTCGCTGTCGAGCTTAGCGCCGAGACGGGTCTGCAGATCTATGTGCCTGCAGGCTTCGCCCACGGGTTCTGCACGCTGACCGATGAGACCGAGGTTCTCTACAAGGTGAGCGCGGAGTACGGGCCGGCGGAAGAAGGGGGGCTGCTCTGGTCGGATCCTGCCCTCGGCATTGACTGGCCGGTAGCGCCTGCCGACGCCATCGTCTCTGAGCGGGACGCCGCCTGGCCGTCCTTCGAAGCGTTCAGATCCCCGTTCTGATCGAAGAAGGCCCGACCAGCTCGTCGAGGCAGGTCGCCAGCTGGTCCCTCCAGGGTCTGACCCCGATACCGATCGCCTCGATCTTCGAGGTGTCGAGACGCGAGTTCGCCGGCCGTCGCGCAGGCGTGGGATACTCGGAGGTCGGGATGCGCCTCACGCGGGTGAGGGGCCCTCCGCGCTGCGCAGACCCTTCAAAGACCGCCTCGGCGAACCCAGCCCAGCATGTGTCTCCCGCCCCAGCATAGTGAAAGATCCCGGAGGCGAGGTCCTCGCCGGACAGAAGGCGGGTGACAAGGCCGAGAGAGGCGTCCGCAAGATCGGCTGCTGATGTGGGCCGTCCCCACTGATCGTCGACGACGCCGATCTCTTCGCGCGTTTCAGCCAGACGCAGCATGGTCTTCACAAAATTGCTGCGATGGGGCGAATAGACCCAGGAGGTCCGCACGATGGCCGCGCGGGCGCCTGAAGCGAGGAGCCCTGCCTCGCCCTCGGCCTTCGAGCGTCCATAAACGCCGAGGGGAGCGATCGGATCGGTCTCAACATAGGCGCCTGTCTTCGTTCCGTCGAACACATAATCGGTCGAGATATGAACCATGGGAACGCCGAGACGGCGCGCCGCCTCTCCCAGCACGCGCGGAGCGTCGGCGTTGATGCGGAAGGCCCGCTCGGGCTCGCCTTCCGCCGCATCGACGGCGGTGAACGCGGCGCAGTTGAGAACGGCGTCCGGCGCAAGGCGCATCAGCTGTTCCCCAATAAGGTCAGGGACCTCGAGATCGAGCTCAGAACGGGAGGGGGTCAGAAGATCAAATCCGCGTGCGGGCGCGAGGCGAAGACACTCCCGCCCTGTCTGTCCGCTTGCTCCCGTGAGCAGAAGACGCATCATGGGGCGCCTCAGCCGATCTGATCCGGCGCGGGCGCTGTCTCGACGATATCGAGCAGGTAGCGGGCATACTCCGTCTTGCCGAGATCCTGGGCGAGGCGCCTCACGGCGCTGGCGTCGATATAGCCAAGGTTGAAGGCGATTTCTTCGGGACAGGCCACTTTAAGTCCCTGACGCGTCTCGATGACCTTGATGAAGGTCGAGGCCTCGTGAAGGCTGTCATGCGTGCCGGTATCGAGCCAGGCGAGGCCTCGCCCCATTCTCTCCACATGGAGGATGCCGTCTTCAAGGTAAAGCCGGTTCAGGTCCGTGATCTCAAGCTCGTTGCGAGCCGACGGCCGCAAACTCCGGGCGCGTTCGACCACCGAGCCGTCATAGAAATAAACGCCCGTCACCGCCCAGTCGGACTTCGGTTGAAGCGGCTTCTCTTCAAGACTGATCGCCTTCGCCTCAGCGTTGAACTCGACGACGCCATAGCGCTCCGGATCGCTGACGCGATAGGCGAAGACGCTCGCCCCATGCGTTCGCGTAGCGGCCCGGCGCAGGGACTCGGTCAATGCCGACCCGAAGAAGAGATTGTCCCCCAGGATAAGCGCGCAAGGATCCGACCCGATAAATATCTCTCCGATGAGAAAGGCCTCAGCGATGCCGCGCGGTTCGGGCTGAACGGCGTAGGACAGAGAAATGCCCCACTGGGAGCCATCGCCCAGCGCCTGCTGGAACAGTGGGGTGTCGCGGGGCGTTGAGATGATGAGAATCTCGCGTATCCCCGCGAGCATGAGCGTCGAGAGCGGATAGTAGATCATCGGCTTGTCGTAGACAGGCAGGAGCTGCTTGCTGAGCACGAGCGTCAGCGGATAGAGCCGCGTGCCGGACCCGCCTGCGAGAATGATGCCTTTCACCGGGAGAGGTCCTTTCGAGGGATGCAGGTTGGATCGGCCACAAGGCGTGTGTGCGCGAGGAGAGGGCGGACATCAAGGGTCGATTGATCACGACCCTGGAGGCGTGCGCCGGATCCGAGGCCAACCCCGGCCTCAGCGATCCGGGCTCTCGCCTGGGTCCCGATAAAGCGGCCTCAGCGATCGTGAGGACTTGCCGGCGAAGGGTTCTCTATTTCCCCGCTGACGGGAAAAGCTTGGGTCCACTCCCCGTTTGGGGAATTCAATAACATGATAAAAATCAATAACATGGCAATAATCATTGAGCGTTTGCGGCCCTTTTGGGGAGACCCGCAGATCTCAGTGGCCTGCGGTCTTCTGATGGCGATGCCGTTTCTGGCGGCGACCGCAGCGCGCCTTGAGGTGCGCTACGGCATGGGGGTGACGCCGATACGGGCCTTGCTCTCCTGATCGGACTGATCGGCCTTCTTCTGGTTTTTGGGGTCATGATCGCCGGGTCGATGGCCGGCTATCTCTTTCTTGCTCCGACCCTTGTGCTTTCCGTCCTTGTTTATCGTCGCCGTGCGCCAGGTCCGCTCGGGCTCCTGATCCTCGCGGTCGGGTGCGCCCTCATTGCCGGTCTCGGGTTCATGACCGCCGCGAGCCCTGTGCTGGTGGGGCTCGGGATGACGCAAATGGACTGGGACGAGGACGGCGCCCTTGGCCGTCCGGGTCTGTTTGCAAGAACCTTTCAGGGGATCCTCGAGACCTTCCCGGTTGGAACCGGATTGGGCTCGTTCGAACGATTTTATCCTCGCTATGAGGATCCGGACACCGTTGTCACGGCCATCGCCAATCACGCGCACAATGACTATCTGGAGTTCGTTATCGAGTTTGGCGCGCCGGGTCTGATCCTGATCCTTGCTGGGCTTGTCTGGTTCATCTGGCGCACGCGGGAGGCCTGGCAGGCGGGCGAAGAGGAGGGGGGCCGACTTGCCCGCGCATCCTCCGTCGCCCTGGGTGTCGTCCTGCTTCACAGCACGGTTGATTATCCCCTTCGTACGGGCGCGATCGCATGTCTCGCCGCTCTCTGCTGCGTGTTCCTCGGGCAGATGAAGGCGAAAGGTGTTGAACCGACCTCCCGCAGGCGCGCGTCGTCCTCCGCCGAGGCCGCACGGCACGTTGAGCTCTAGCCGGGCCGATAAGCGAGCCCGTCCTCGCGCGGAGCTACGAGCGCCTATCCCGCAGCTCAGGGCCGGCGCGTGGTCCGCCCGGCGCCCGCCATCTCCTTTATAGTCATGTGTCAGAGGCCGGCGCGCTTGAGTGTGCCGCGAGATCCTGCTGGCGCAGGACCCTGAAGCCGCCCTTCGGGCGGCTTCAGGAACGCCTTGTCAGCGCATCCTGTCAGGGCCTTTGCCAAACCATGGCCCGCGAGGGGTCAGTTCGGCCAGAAGACCAGTTCATCCTCCGGCCGCACCGTGTCCGCCGCAGTCTTGTCGACGGCAATCGGCCCCTGGACGGTCGCTTTATAAAGCGACGGGACAGCGCCTTCATGGTGGCGTCTGAGAAGCTCTGTCAGTTCGGCGACCTTGTCGGGCCGCGAGGCGGACAGGTTGGTCTTTTCGGTCGGGTCGCTCGCAAGATCATAGAGCCAGGTCTTGGCGGGCATGTCCGAGACCTGCAGCTTCCAGTCTCCCTGCCTGACGGCTTTATAATAGCCGCTCTGCCAGAACAGCGCGTCGTGGGGAGGCCCGGCTGTCGGCGAGCCCATCGCCTGGGGCAGGAGATCGACCCCGTCGATGGCGACCCCCTGCGGCAGGCTTGCGCCCGCCGCCGCGGCGAGGGTCGGGGTGATGTCAATATGTCCGACGGGCGCGGGGATCGTCGAGCCGGGCTGGATGCGTCCGGGCCAGCTGATGAACAGCGGCACTTTGATCCCGCCTTCGAACAGGGTCATTTTCCAGCCGCGATAAGGCTTGTTGACCTCCGGCAGTCCGATATAGCCCGCCCCCCCATTATCGCTCGTGAACACGATAATCGTGTTCTCCGCGAGGCCCTCGGCCTCAAGAGCCTCCATGATCCGTCCGACGCTGCGATCGATCGAGCGGACCATCGCCGCATAGACCTGGAGCCGTCGCGGCTCCATGGGACCCACCGCCTCAAAATCCTCCCTGGTCGCCTGAAGAGGCGTGTGCACGCCCCAGTGCGCGACGTTGAGGAAGAAGGGACGGTTGCGGTTCTCACGGATCACCTTGATCGCCTCGTCCGTCCAGTAATCGGCAAGGTATCCGCCCGGCTTGAACCATTCCCCTTCATTGTAGGCCGCTGCAAACTGCATGCGCGCCCAGAGGAAGATGTCGATCGGATCGAACGGCAGACGGGCGTTGACGACGTTCGGATCATTCTCCGGCAGGTGAAGCGCGCTCGCCATCAGAAGGCTTTCATCGAACCCTTGCGCGTTGGGCCCGTATTCCGGGCCGAGGCCGAGATGCCACTTGCCGATATGGACGGTGTGATAGCCGACCGTCTTGAGCATTTCGGCGATCGTGACCTCTGATCCCGGCAGTCCCTGCCGATTATAGGTCGGGTTAGCCTTGTCGATCGCCGCGTCATACTCGAGCGGCGGCATTCCATTGTCCATGTCGTCGGAGAAAAGCTTGAGGATGCGGCCCATGCCGTCAGGCGTCGGGGTGAACTCAAACCCCGTGCGCGTGGGATAGCGTCCCGTCATGATCATTGCGCGCGAGGGCGCGCAGGTGGCGGTTCCGGCATAAGCCTGCGTAAATACCGCGCCCTGAGCTGCGAGACGGTCGATATTAGGGGTGGGAACGCGTCCGCCCGCAACGCCGCCGCCGAAGGTCGAGATATCGTTGATCCCCATATCGTCGGCGATGATGAACACGATATTGGGCGGCCTCG
>JAGWYJ010000074.1 GCA_018969425.1 Alphaproteobacteria bacterium
TCAGGTACAAAGGATCGAAGGAGATCACGGCGACGCCGAGGAACTCGCCGGACTCCGACGTGACGCGGCGGGTGTACTGAACCGACCATTTGTTGCTTGCGCGGCCAATCAGCGGTTTGCTGATGAATACTTCTGGCCTGTTCGGTTCGAGGTGCGCCTTGAAGTGTTCCCGATCCTTCAGGTCGATGCCCGCCCCTTCAAGACCGGCGCTGGTGGCTAGTAGACGGCCGTCGCGATAGATGAATCCGATCTGCACCGCGATGTTGTCGCGGGACATGATGCGTTGCATCACCGGGGTCAGCTTCTGGGTATCAGTCCCAAGGTTTCGCACGGCATCAATGACCTCCAGGCTGTTACGGTCGAGCGCCCGGAAGTTGCGGAGCATATGCTCCTGAGAGATCTGCGCTAGGCTCTCGGCGAATTCCAGAGCTTGCCGCTCCAGTCGCGCCTCTTCGTCGCGCACCGCCTCCACCGACACGCCGACCGCGATCGTGACGATGATGAACGCGGTAAAGCCATAGGCGAGCGCGAGAAACCTGGCTTGCTTGGAGGTGTTGCTCATCGGGACGCTCCGGCTGCAGCCTGGGCCCCGCCGCTCGGTTCCCTGGCGACCCGCTTCAGCGTGGTGATGAAGGCAACAGTGTCGAGCGGCTTCGAAAAGAAGTGATGGATGCCGAGCGAGGCGGCGTGCTCACGCTCGGCGTTGCCGGCATGGCCGGTCATGACCATCAGAGTGCAAGGGCGGTCGAGCCTGGCCACTGCAGCGACCAGGGTCCTCATCAGGTCGCTGCTGTCGTTGCCTGGCATGCGCAGATCTGAGGCAATGGCGCCGATGGTGCGATGCTTCTCGAGGAGTGCCAGCGCGGGCTCGAGATTGCCGGCGGTCACTGTGGAGAAGCCAGAAGCCTCGCATAACTCCGCCAGCTCCTCGGCCATTTCGGGCTCGTCGTCGATGATCAGAAGCCAGGGAGTCGACATGTGGACCTTCATCTTCTCGTACTTTTCGGCCCCGTCCGGCGGGGCGGCTCGATACAGTGGGTTGGCACGCCTGGACGATACCATTTCGACCATTTCGCTGCGAATTCAGCAGAGACCGCATCCGGCATATTTATCCGAAATGGAGGTAATCTGGAGCCGATTTCGCCTGTGCGGCAAGTCACCTGAGCTATGACTTCATCTCGAATGGAGAGGGCGCATGGCATCAGGACGCAGGACATGAGGGCGGGGATCCAGTCAGCTAGGCTTTTGATTCTGACGGTCTTTGCCTTGCTGGCCATAACGGCGCCGGCGCTTTGCCAGTCGATTGCGCTGGCGGGAAGTCCTTCCGACCATCTGGGGGCGCGCGTGAGCAGCTTCTGGTCACTGCTGAGCCGAACCGGAGGGAACGGCGTCGCGCCGCTGATCGCACCAGATTTCTCTGGCGTCTCACGGGAAGGACGCTTCGCGCGCGCCGAGGAGATCGCTGCGCTCGCCCAGATGCATGTCACGGATTTCGCGATCGCGGGGCTTCGCGTGACCGAACTTGCGGCATCGACCGCGAGCGCCGAGTACTGCCTGATCCTGAAAGGGAGAATCGGCGACGCCGACCTGTCGGGTGTCTACTACATGTCGGACATCTGGAAGGAATCAGCGGGCGATTGGCTTCTCTGGCGACGCTCAGAGATCCTGGCGGCTCCCTGAGCACGTAACGGAGCGGCCGCAATTAGGTCAGGAATGGATCGGCCCGGGCGTCGATAGGCTCGCCTGTTGGTCTAGGAACATTCGGACGTGCCCGCGCCTACCGACCAGATCGGATGATCCCAGATTTGTCGACCTCCCAGAGCCATTCTTCAGAACCGCACACCGGTGCCGCGGCCGAGGCCCTGCTGTCCCAGGGGGAGGTCCAGGCACTTCTGCGCGGCGCCCCGGGTGGCGGGTCGCGCTCGGCGGTCGAAGCCTTCGTCGCCGCGCGGGCGAAGGCCGGCGACGCATTTCCGCTGCTCGAAACGCTCATGGACCGGGCCGCGCAGGATATCCAACTCCGGCTGCGCAACTTCCTCTTCGACAACGTCAACTGCACCTTCGAGTCGATCCGCTACACGCGACTCGGCCCGTTCATCTCGGGGATCGAGCTGCCGTCGCTGTGCATCGTCGCGGTGGCGCCAGAGTGGTCCTCTCCGGTCATCCTCAGTATACCGGCGCCGATGGTCTACACCGCCGTCGACAACCTGCTTGGGGGGCGGGCGATCGGCGAAGTCGCCATCGAAGGCCGTACGTTCTCGAGCGTCGAGCAGCGCCTGATGAAGCGCTTCGCTGCGAATTTTCTGGAGGGCATCTCCGCTGGCTTCGGTTCGGTGGTCCGTCCGAGCTTCATGATCGACCGGGTCGAAACCGTGCCGCGTTTCGCCATGACGAGCGGACCAACGAAGCAGGTTGTCGTCGCGCGGTTCCGCATCGAGGCGAACGATCGCTCCGGATCCGCGGATCTCTGCATCCCGACCTCGGCCTTCGGCGGCTTCCACGACGTGTTGTCGCGGCCGAGCATGGCTGGAGAGGACGACAACAGCGCCGACCAGGTTCTGGTCTTCGATCAGGTTCTCGCCACCGAGGTCGAGGTGATCGGCGTCCTGCAGGAGTGGGAGAGTGATCTGGAGGCCCTGTCGCAGTGGCGAACCGGGATGGCGGCGCCCCTGGATCCGCGCGCGTTGCGGCGCGTCATCGTCGCCGCATCCGGCCAGCCGCTGTTCGTCGCGAGCCTTATCGGCACCGGGCGGAAGGTCCGCCTCCGCATCGATGAGGTCTGCGAGCCTGATGTCGAGGCCCTTCCTAAGGCGTTCACCGAGGCGGTCGGCAACGACGGAGACGTGTACGTGGTACCCCTACGGCGTTTCGAAACCGGAGCGATCCGATGACGGAGCCGTCATCTATCGTTCGAGCAGGCCGTTCGGAGCCCGGAAAGAGTCCGCCCGCCGCCGCGATAGAGCCGTCGAGGAAGAGGGTGCGCGGTGGGGCACTTCGCCGCACCACCATTTTCCTTCGGCTGCTCCCCCGGAAGTTGCTCACAAACACGCGGCTGATGACGGTGGCGAGCGTGATCGTCGTCGCGACCATTAGCCTGGGGATCGTCGTCGGATTCAGGGCGCTCGAAAGTGAGCGACACGGGGTTGAGCGGGATGCGCGCTTCATCGGCCATCTGAATCGCGTCGCCGAGATCATCGATCAATATGTCCAGTACCATCGCAACGCCGTAGACGGTCTGCTGCGTATGGCGCCGCGCGACCCGTCAGGCCGCCCGATCCTCTCGTCTCTGGCCGCGCAGCTCGAGGCGGTGAACAGTGCGACTATGCATGTCTTCTTCTTTGACAAATGGGGCTTTGTTTCGGAGGTCGGCACCAGCGACGCGGGATCGGCGACCCTGAGTTGGCTCGCGACGAGAGCCGCGCGATCGGGGAAGACGCAGATCGAGGCGATCGGT
>JAGWYJ010000044.1 GCA_018969425.1 Alphaproteobacteria bacterium
GGACAAGGGCGAACTTGTCATCGGCGGCGGGCTCGATCTTTTCCCTTCCTATGCGCAGCGCGGAAGTCTGCCCAACATGGAGCGCTCGGCGGCCGGCGTCCTTGAGCTGTTCCCGCAGTTCTCGCGTCTGCGCTTTCTCCGGCAATGGGCCGGCATCTGCGATGTCTCGCATGACTCATCGCCCATTCTCTCGGCGACGGAGGTTAAGGGGCTTTACGTGAACTGCGGCTGGGGAACCGGCGGGTTCAAAGCCATACCGGCAGGAGGATGGTTGTTTTCCCATCTCCTCGCGACGGGGCGGAGTGAGGCGCGGGCACGAGCGTTCACGCTCGAGCGCTTCCTTACCGGGGCGATGATTGATGAAGCCGGCGCTGCGGCTATCGCGCACTGAAGGGAGAGGTCGATGCTGCTCATAGACTGTCCCGTCTGCGGCCAACGCTCGGAAGACGAGTTTCGATGCGCCGGGCAGGCGCATCTTGTCCGGCCCGGGCCGCCCGATGCGGTGACCGATGAAGCGTGGTCAGCCTATCTCTACCAGAGAACGAACCTCAAAGGCGTCAGCGCGGAGCGCTGGCTGCATGAGTTTGGCTGCCGACGCTGGTTCAACATCCTTCGCGATACGCTCACCCATCAGATCCTGCATGTCTATCCGGTGACCGAGGCGCGCAGGCCTGAGGAAACGGGAGGGGGCGAATGACCGGCTGGCGGCACTCCTCTCTCGGCATCATAGATCGCAGTCGTCCGATCTCTTTCCGATGGGAAGGGCGGAGCTATCGCGGGTTCCGTGGCGATACGCTCGCATCCGCCCTTCTGGCCAACGGGGTTTCGATCGTCGGGCGAAGCTTCAAGCACCACCGTCCGCGCGGTCTCCTTGCGGCAGGCCTTGAGGAGCCCAGCGCCATCGTTCAGACGGGCGCCGGGGCGAAAAGCCTTCCCAATCTGCGGGCGACCGAGGTCGATCTGGTCGAAGGGCTCGAGGCGCACGCCGTCAATGCCTGGCCCAGCGTCTCAACGGATGTTTTCGCCTCACTGGGTCTGATGAAGCGATTCATCCCGGCGGCCTTTTACTACAAGACCTTTATGTGGCCGGGATGGGAGCTGTTCGAGCCATGGATACGACGCCTCGCAGGTCTGGGGCAGGCTCCGGATCAGCCGGATCCCGACACTTATGAGCACGCCCATGAGCATGTCGATACGCTGATCATCGGGGCCGGCGTCGCCGGCCTTCAGGCGGCTCTCGCCTCCATCCGTTCAGGCGCCGCCACGCTTCTGATTGAACATGACGCCGTCGCCGGCGGCCGGGCGCTGGGCGCAGAACAGAGCCTTTCCGGGACGCCTGTCGGGTCGTGGATTGCAGAGGCGCTTGCCGAGATCGATGCGGCGCCTCATGGGCGCAGGCTCATGCGCTCCACGGCAATCGGCCTTTATGATCATGGTCTTGCAGCCATATACGAGCGCTCTGATCCTGCAGGGCCTCCCGGTGCTCAGGGATCGCTTCGGGGACGATTGTGGAAGATCCGGGCCCGCAGGATCATTGTGGCTGCCGGCGCCATCGAGCGGCCTCTCGTGTTTTCCGGAAATGATTGCCCGGGCGTGATGCTGGCTTCGGCGGCCGAGACCTACCTGCATCGATACGGCGTTGTCAGCGGACGGCGGATTGTTCTGGCTGCGAACAATGACAGGGCCTATCGGGCCGCCTTCGCCCTGAATGACGCCGGCGCCGAGATCGTCGCGGTTCTCGATGCGCGTCCCGAGGCCGATATCGGCCTGCTCGAGATCGCCCGTGAGCGTTTCCCCGTTCACCCTGAAACCCTTCCTCTGCGTGTCGAGGGACGCGATCGTGTCAGGGCTGTGAGGCCGGCGCGCCTTGATGGATCAGGGGCGATGGCGTCTCTGTCCGAAGAGATCGCCTGCGATACGGTTCTCGTCTCCGGGGGATGGACGCCCTCGGTCCATCTTCATTCGCATCTCGGCGGGCGACTCCGCTGGGATGACATGATCTCGTCGTTTGTTCCCGTTCAGCCGAGCGATGTCCTCAGCGTGGGGGAGGCGGCGGGCGAGTTTGCCGATCTCGGGCGCATCCGTCCGATTGTCTGCGTTGAGACCCCAGGCGGCCGCGAGGAGGAGACGGCGTTCGTTGATCTCCAGAATGATGTGACGCTGCTTGATGTGCGTCTGGCTGTCCGGGAGAATTTCCGGTCGGTGGAGCATCTCAAGCGTTACACCACGCTCGGCATGGCGACCGACCAGGGCAAGACCTCCAATATCAACGGTCTTGCGATCCTGGCCGCTGAACTGGGCCGGACGCCGGCAGAGGTCGGGGTTACGCGCTTCCGTCCGCCCTATCATCCAACGCCCATCGGGGCGTTCGCCGGCCACCGGATCGGGGATACGCTCAGGCCGAGGCGACGGCTTGCTGCGGATGCGGCTCATGCGCGGATGGGCGCGCGAATGGAGGATTACGGACACTGGTCCCGGCCCGCTTTCTATCCGCAGGCGAGGGAGACTGAGCGTGAGGCCGTCCATCGGGAGGTTTGCGCTGTCCGGACCGCCGCCGGGCTCTTTGACGCCTCATCTCTCGGCAAGATTGAGGTGATCGGTCCGGACGCCGGCCTTTTCCTTGATCGCATCTATCCCGGGTCGATGGCCGCCATGAAGCCCGGGCGATGCAAGTATGCGGTCATGCTCTCCGAGCACGGAACCATCCTCGATGACGGCGTTGTCGCCCGGCTGGATGCGGATCGGTTTCTTGTAGGAGCGACCAGTGGGAATGCGGAAAAAGTCGCAGCTCATCTTGAAGACTGGCTCCAGTGCGAATGGCCTGAGCTTCGCGTGATGACGATCGATGTCACGACGGACTGGGCGGTGATGACGATCAGCGGACCGAAGGCACGCCTGATCCTCGCTCAGCTGGGCGCATCCATTGATGTCTCCCGTGAGGCTTTCCCGCATCTCAGCGTCCGCGAGGGGAGCCTGCTCGGGGTTCCATGTCGCATTCAGAGGGTGAGTTTTACCGGCGAGGTGAGTTTCGAGATTTCCATCCCCTGGGCGTATGCTGAAGATCTTCACTCGCGTCTCATGGCGTCAGGCGCCTCTCTTGGTCTTATCCCTGTCGGCATCGAAGCGATCATGACGCTGAGGATCGAGAAGGGTTTCATTCATCTCGGATCCGAGACAGACGGCGTCACCCTGCCTGACGATCTGGGTCTGTCCGGACTTGTGTCCCGGAGAAAGGCGGATTTTGTCGGCAAGCGCTCGCTCAGCCGACCGGAGGCGCTGCGACAGGACAGGCGACAGCTGGTCGGGCTCGAGGCGCTCGACGGGTCGGCGCCGCCGATTGGCGCTCATGTCGTCTCTGACCGGCCAGACAGTCTGCGGGGGGGCGCCCACTCCGAGGGCTGGGTGACTTCTTCGATCCTGTCTCCCACCCTGTCGCGTGGAATCGCTCTCGGGCTCGTTGAGGCGGGACGATCAAGGCATGGAGAGATCGTGATCCTTCGCGACGGGAACCGTGTCCTTAAGGCCCGTATCACGCCGCCGGGCGCGTATGATCCCTCAGGAGAGCGCATGCATGATTGACCTTGCGCTATCGTCTGACTTCCCCCGCTCCTGCAGGGCCGCCGCCATGGTCGACGGCCTCGGGATATTCCGTATCCGTCATCTGCCGTCAGGCCCGTCCCTCCGGCGATCGGGCCCCGAGGCTCTGGCTGGGCTCCCGGATTGCCTCGGCGTTCAGGACAGGGGAGGGGCTTGGCTGGCGTCTGTCGCGCCCTCTGACTGGCTCCTCCTCGGGCCTGCCTCCTCGGCCCGCTCGTGTCTGGACCGGCTTGGTTCAGGTCTTGATCCCGCCCTGGCCCGCGTCTTCGACATCAGCGCCTCGAGGATTGTTCTCGAACTGGATCCTGAGCGTGAGGAGAGGGTTCTGTCCGCTTATACGAGCCTTCCGCGTGAGCAGGCTCTCAGCGCATGGCGATGCGCGCCGACCCGGTTCGGAGACTGTCTCGTGACCTTTATCCGGCGCCAGGCGGGGTCAGGGATTTTGATGGTTCTGGATCCCAGCCTCGCCTCCTATGTCGCGTCTCTTCTCAAGAGAATGGACTGAACCGGAGGGCCCTGCCGGTGAGATGCGCCGGAAGGCTCGTCTGGATGATACATGCGGCAGGATGCTCCGGTCGTTTGTGTTCGATCCGGCGCGTAGAGCTGTCTTCCCGGTGTTGTTCCGGCTCGGGCGGGCTGGCGGCCTGTATCTGGTCGCCAGCCCGCCCTTGCGCGGTTTTCAGGTCCCTCAGAAGGAGACGTCGAAGGAGATGCCGTAGAGGCGCGGTTCGTTCACGCTGGTCGAGAGACCGGCTCCAAACTTGATGAACTCGTCGGTGACGTTTCTGGCGAAGAGCTGCGCCTTCCAGTTATCCCGTTCGAGGCCGACCGAGGCGTTGAAGAGAGAGTAGTCGCCCTGCTTGACCGGGGCGGTCAGGCTGTAGATGACCTCGCTCTGATAGACCCCGTCGGCGTGAGCGGTCAGGGTCAGGCCATTGGACAGCGGATAGCGCGCATCTGCGTAGATGGCGCCCCGTGTGTCGGGCTCGCCGACGAGCGGCAGTCCGACGAAGGTCGGACGGGCCGAGCTGGTGATTTCGGTTTCGAGGACCGAAACGTTTCCGCCGATCGAGATGTTGTCCGTCACGGACAGGTCAGCCACGAGTTCTGCGCCCGTGATCTTGGCCTGTCCGATGTTGTCCGCATACTGCTGGGTCGGGGGCGCCTGCGGGTTCACGACTTCCTGGCGGTCATTCCAGTCGGTCGAGAAGGCGGCGGCCGAAAGGGTCAGACGGTCGTCGAAGAAGGTTCCCTTCGATCCGATCTCATAGCTCCAGATCGTCTCTGCGCCGTAGATGTTGTTCCTTGCGCCTGAATTGTTGAAGTCTGTATTGCCGCCAGGACCGCGAAAGCCCCGGGTGGCGCTGGCGTAGACCTGAAGATTGTCAGTCGGGCGATACTGGATCGCGAACTTGGGCGTGACGATTTCGTAGTCGAAGTTGACAACGAACAGGCCGTCGGCGGGCAGAAAGACCACGGTGGGGAAGTCATCCTTCTGATCGTAGGTGATCGTCCGGCTTTCCTTCGTGTAGCGAAGACCGGCGACGAGGGTCCACTGCGGGGAAAAATCGTACTCCGTCTCTGCAAAAACCGCTTTCTGATTGTAGTCTTCAAAACGTCTCAGACGAAGGTAGGTGAAGTCGACCTTGGGGCGACCCAGGAAGTCGACGCCGACCGTATTGGTGGTGTCGAAGTAATAGGCCCCCGCCACCCATCGAAACGGTCCTTCATCCGTCGATACAAGCCTGATCTCCTGGTTGAAGGCGTCATCGTCGATATTGAGTGTCTGGTAGAATTCGTCGAACTGGAAGCCGGAGGGAACCTTTCCGAGGCCGGTGAGCACGCCCGGAAGGAAGCCGTTGAAGGAGTTGAGGTTGAAGAGGCGCGAGGTTTCGCGCTTGAACATGTTGCTCGAGCTCGTCAGTTCCGCAAAGTCGAAGTCGTACTTTACCGTGACGTTGAACTGATCGATGTCGTCGGCGCGCGTCTCGTTGGTGTAGTTGATCGTCTGCTTGTAGCTGGTGTTGGCCTCCTGGCGCGACCCGTAGTCTGAGCGCACGAAGGACCCGGTCGAAGAAATCTCCAGCCGATCGCTGGCTTTCCAAAGAGCCTTTACCCGCCCGCTCCAGTAGTCCAGATCGTTGGCGTTCTCGCGGCCCTTGATCCCGATATTGTCGATCCAGCCGCCTTCATCGCGCCGCGACAGGCTCGCGCGTACCGCAAATTCATCCTCGACGATCGGAATGTTGACGACGCCGTCGAAGTTGTAGCCGGGGTCGCCGATTTCGGTCGACAGATAGGTGACCTTTGTGCGCGCCTCGAATTTGGACAGGTTCGGCTGCTTGGACAGAATGCGTATCACGCCCCCGAGGGCGCTTTCCCCGAAGAGGGTTCCCTGGGGGCCGCGCAGCACTTCGACGCGCTCGATGTCGAAGGTCTTGATATCCGGGGAGGCGACCGGATCGGAGACGACCGGGACATCGTCGATATAAAAGCTGATCGGGGCCTTGGCGCGCTGGCCGCCGCCGCCGGAGACGCCCCGGATGGAGAGCTGGTTGAGGCCGGCCGACTGCTGTCTGAATGTCACGCCCGGCACCTGACGGATGTAGTCGGCCAGATCGTCCTGCGCGTTCTTCACCAGGTCATCGCCCTGGATGGCCGTGATGCTGAGGGGGAGGTCGGTCACTTCCGCTTCACGGCGGGTCGCCGTCACGATGATGACGTCCCTGTCCTCGTCGGTCTTCGCCTGGGGCGGCGGGGCGGCGCTCTCCTGCGCGACTGCCGGCGCTGCGGAGGCGAGGAGCATCATGAGCGCCCCTGCCGATACGGTGAGCTGGAATTCCCTCTTAAATCGCATGGATCTTTCCCCTTCTGGATCAGGCGCAACGCCGTGACCGCATGCGATGCTGAAATATTAGATGAGTCAATTCATCTGTGTTTCATTTTGACGCTTTTTGATTCCTCAAACAATGTCCTGAAAATACGTTGTTTTTATACGAATGTTCGCGAGTCTGGAGACTTTGTCTCTCAATCGCATCGTCAATCTGTCACTGTGAAATGTTAGAAATCCCTGTTTTGTGACCGGAAAAACACGCCCTGATCTTCATCAAAGGATGCCTGTTTCCTGCCCAGCGGCCCGGAACGCCGCGATCGCCAGATCGATCTGAGCCTCGTCATGGGCGGCGCTGGCCTGAAGCCGGACGCGTGCGGCGCCGCGGGGGACGACGGGAAATGAGAACCCTGTCGCATAGACCCCATGACGAAACAGGCTTGCCGACAGGGCGAGGGTGGCGGCCGCATCTCCGATCATCACCGGGATGATCGGATGCTCTCCCGGCAGCAGCGTGAAGCCGGCTTCGGTGAGGCCTGAGCGCAGTCGACGCGCATTGGCGTGCAGGCGCGATCGGCGCTCGTCCTCGGTTCGCGCGATCCTGACCGCCTCGATCGCCGCCCCTGCGATCGCCGGGGCGAGGGTGTTGGAAAACAGGTAGGGACGCGCCCGCTGTCGCAGGAGCCGGATCACCGGCGCTCGCGCGCACACAAATCCTCCCATGCCTCCTCCCAGCGCCTTGCCCAGCGTGCCGGTCAGTATGTCGATCCTGTCTGCAACCCCGCGATAGGCGCCGCTGCCGCGGCCTTCCGGGCCGATGAGCCCGGTTGCATGACAGTCGTCGACCATGACCAGCGCGCCGTGCGCGCGCGCGATGTCGGTCAGGGAGATGAGGTCGGGTATCGCCCCGTCCATGGAGAAGACCCCGTCGGTGACCACCAGGCAGGTGCGCGCGCCGTCCTCCCTGGCTCTCGTCAGGGCGGAGGCAAGTTCGCTCATGTCGCCGTTCCGGTAGACATAGCGACGGGCCTTGCTCAGACGGATCCCGTCAATGATGGATGCGTGGTTGAGACTGTCGGAGATGATGGCGTCTTCGGCGCCGAGAAGAGGCTCGAAGACAGCCCCATTGGCGTCGAAGCACGCCGCGAACAGAAGGGCGTCCTCATAGCCGAGCCAGGCGCTGATGTCGTGCTCCAGCTGCTTATGAAGCGTCTGCGTGCCGCATATGAATCGCACAGACGCCAGCCCCGCTCCCCATTCCTCCATGGCCGATCGGGCCGCAGCGATGATGCGGGGATCGTTGGCGAGGCCGAGATAATTGTTGGAGCAGAGATTGATGACCCGTTTCTCACCCTCAGGGGTCGAGACGCCCACCTCGGAGGATTGAGGCGTCGTCATGATGCGCTCGATCTTGGTCAGGCCTTCCGCCTCGATTGCCTCTAGGGCGGCGTCGATCCTCGAGAAGAAGTCGGTATCGCTCATCTGGGTCTGCTTTTCTTCACGGACGTTGACGGTTCCAGCAGGCGACGGCCTGGCCTCGCCCCCCGCTCTCAAGGTGCGGTCTTTGTGCGCGACAGATCGGCGTCGCCTCCGGGCACTGGCCGGCGAAGGCGCATCCTCTCTCTGCGCCCGGGCTCGGCGCCGGGTTCGCGACGGGAAGGGATACAGGACTGCGTCCGCCGGCGCTCTCCAGAAGAGCCCTCGAATAGGGGTGGCCCGGCCTGAGGAAGAAGGTCTCAGCGGGTGCATCCTCGATCAGACGCCCCTGGTAGAGAACAAGGACGCGGTCGCACATGTGTCGGACGGCGGCGAGGTCGTGGCTGATGAAGAGGATCGCCATGCCGAAGCGTTCACGCAGGTCGGCGAGAAGGTTGAGGATCTGCGCCTGGATGGAGGCGTCGAGGGCGCTGACGGCTTCATCGCATATCAGAATGTCCGGCCGGACAAGGACGCTGCGGGCGATGGCGATCCGCTGAAGCTGGCCGCCGGAGAACTCATGGGGAAACCTGTCCGCGGACGCTGCCGCCAGGCCGACGAGTTCCAGCGCCCCGGCGATGCGGCGATCGCGGTCAGCAGCCTCCAGCCGGGGGTCCCTGATCATAAGGGGCTCACGAAGGCTCGCGGAGATGGTCAGGCGAGGGTTCAGGCTGTCGAGAGGATTCTGGAACACCATCTGCATGGGCGCCCGACCCCGTCTCAGCGCGGCCCCGGACAGGGTGTGCAGAGGCATGCCGTTCAGCCAGACTGCGCCGGAGCGCGCCGGACCCAGCTGCAGTATACCTCGCGCGAGAGATGATTTCCCCGATCCGCTCTCACCTATGAGCCCGCAGACCTCTCCGGCGCCGATGTCGAAGGATGCATCCTCCACCGCCGCCCTTCGCTGTCGGTGTGCGCCAGCGCCGGGATAGCGGACGGTGAGGCCGGATACGCGCAGCACGATCCCTTGGGCATCGATCATGCAACGATCTCCGCCGTTTCGATCCAGCATGCGCTCAGGCGTCCGGGGCCTGCGGGTCGAAGATCGGGCGCTGTGGTCCGGCACGCCGTTCTCACTGTCGGGCACCGGTCGGCGAAGGGGCAGCCGTCAAGCGCCAGGCCGGCGGGCGGCGGCCCGCCGGGGAGCGCCTGCAGGCGGGGCTGTCGGGCCCCGGTCAGTTTCGGCGCCGCCGCGATGAGGCCGCGCGTATAGGGGTGAGCGGGACTGGCCAGGATCGAGGCGGCGGGACCTGTCTCGATCACGCGACCTGCGTACATGACTGCAATGGCGTCTGCGAGCCCGGCCGCCGCTCCGATATCGTGCGTGATGATGATCAGTCCTGCGCCCCGGCGATCAACCGCCTCGCGCAGCAGTTCGAGGACGCTGTTGCGGACAGATGCGTCAAGAGCGGTGGTCGGCTCATCGGCGATCACAAGGTCCGGGGCGTTGATCATGGCGATGGCGATCATCACGCGCTGCGCCATGCCGCCTGAGATCTCGAAAGGAAAGGACTGAAGGACCCGTTCGGGGTCCTCAATTCTCACCGATGACAGCGCCGCGCGGGCGGCAAGGCGCTGCTCCGACCGGTTCATCTCGCCCCGGCCTCTGAGAGCCTCGAGCATCTGGCTTTCGATGCGCAGATGAGGCGCCAGAAAGGAGTGCGGGTTCTGGAAGATAAAGCCGATGCGATCGCCGCGCAGCGCGTTGAGGTCCTTTTTCGGCATGTTGAGCAGATCGTGACCCCGGAAGAGGGCCGCGCCGTGGATCTCCGGGACCGAAGAGGTCAGGCCGAGGGCGGAGAGGAAACTCTGGCTTTTGCCCGAGCCGGATTCTCCGACAATCGCTAGACAGGTCCCCTGTTCGACGGTCAGGGACACGCCCGATACGACCTCTACACGCCCCTGGACGCCCTTATACCTCACGATCAGGTCGCGCAGTTCGAAGAGCGGCGATGCGTTCACGGCGACGCATCCTTCGGATCAAGTGCGCTTCGAAGACCGTCGCCGATCAGGTTGAGGCTGATCAGGCAGGTCGTCAGCGTCACAACGGGGGCTGCAAGAAGCCAGGGGGCAGTGTAGATTTCTTTCGCCCCGTCCGAGATCAGAACGCCAAGACTGGTCAGGGGCTCCTGAACCCCCATGCCCAGAAAGCTCAGAAAACTCTCGATCAGAATGATCTCCGGGATGGTCAGTGTCAGGTAGATAACGATCAGGCCTCCAAGATTGGGAGCAATGTGCCGGAGGATGACGAGGGCGGGGTGCAGGCCGGCTAGCTCGGCGGCGATGATGAACCCGCGCTGCCTGAGGATACGGGTCTGGGCGCAGGTGATACGCGCCATGGTCAGCCACTGAATTGCGGCGATGGCGACGAACAGAAGAAAGAAGTTTCGTCCGAACACGACCATGACCAGAATGACCACGAACATGAAGGGAATGGCGAACAGACCATCAACGATCCGCATCATGATCTGTTCGGTCGCACCGCCTGCATAGCCGGCGATGGCCCCGTAGGCCGCCCCGATGAGGACGCTCACCGCTGCGGCGCTGAGGCCTACGACAAGCGATACGGCGAGCCCCAGCATCGTTCTGACAAAGACATCCCGTCCGACAAAATCCGTGCCCATGATGTGACCGGAGGCGATGTCCGGGCTCTGGCCGATCCGGTCCCAGAGAACCTCATCATAGGAGAACGGCGAGATGAGAGGCGTCAGAAGCGCTGCGGCGGCGAGGACCAGAAGCATGATTGCGCCCGCCATGGCGCCGCGATGGCGGGCGAACCGGGTCCAGGCGGCGGGTCGCGTTCGCAGAATTGCGCTCTCAGGCCTCTGGTTCATCGTCCTGCCCGCAGCCTTGGGTTGAGGGCGCCGGCCAGTATGTCGGTCAGGAGATTGAGCAGGATGACCAGCGTGGCGAACACGATCACCAGACCCAGCACCAGCGTGTAGTCACGGTTGAGAGAGGCGTCGATGAAGGCCTGCCCAGCGCCGGGAAGGGCGAAGAGCTGTTCGATGACCACCGATCCGGTGAGAATGCTGGCGCTGGCCGGTCCGAGATAGCTGACAACCGGAATGAGGGCGGGCTGGAGGATGTGGCGGAGGATGATCCGCCGTGGGGAGGCCCCTCGGGCCCGCGCCGCGAGAATGGACTCGGAGGTCATCTGTTCGAGCATGCTCGCCCGCATCAGACGGGCCACGAAGGCGGCGTTGGGAACGCCGAGGGCGATCATCGGAAGGATGAGGTGTTCGGCGCGGCCGCCTCCCCAGCCGGCGACCGGCAGGATGTCGAGCATCACCCCGAAGATGAGCGCGAGGATCGGAGCGCTGACAAAACTGGGAACTGCAATGCCGACCGAAATCGCGACGGACAGCGCGGTCGCGAGCGCCGGTCCGCGGGCCAGGGCCGATGCGGCTCCTACGCCGATACCGAGGATCAGGGTCAAAGAAAGGCCCAGGCCGCCGATGGCGAGACTGACGGGCAGGGCGTCGGCCACGATGTCGCTCACCTGAACGTCCCGATATCGGTAGGACGGCCCGAAATCGCCCCTCAGTACTCCGCCGACATAGGATGTGAACTGTTCGGTCAGCGGACGATCCAGCCCGTAAAGGGCGTTGAGATTGGCCTCGATTTCCGGGGGCAGGGCGCGGGTGCTGTCGAACGGGCCGCCAGGAGCTGCGCGCAGAAGGAAGAAGCTGAGCGTCACCACCGCCAGAAGCGTTGGCGCGGCGATGGCGAGGCGGCCGAAGATATAGCGGATCATAGGCGGTCCCGCTGCGGGCGCGCTCCCGGACCCGTCAGATACCGGCCCTCGAGATGGCGGAAGAAGGCGTCGGCGCCGAGCGGGCGGCCCGTTGCGGCGTTGACCACGTCCGCCGCCGATGATCGCCGGGCTTCGCTGTAGACAGTCCGCTCAAGCCAGGATCTGAGCCCGGCGATGTCGCCGCTCGCGAGTCCGGGCGCGATCGCCGGATCGGCCAGGATCGCGGCTTCATGGAGCTGAGCCGCGATCAGATAACCAAGACCGTAGCTCTGAAAATACCCATAGAGCCCGCGATACCAGTGAATGTCCTGAAGGCATCCCTCCGCAGGGGTCTTCGGGCGGAGATTGAAGATCTTCTCGCATCCCTCCTCCCACGCCGAGGGAAGGTCGGAGACCTCGAGACAGCCGTTGATCAGATCCTTCTCGATCCGGTAGCGAAGGACGATGTGGAGCGGATAGCTCGCCTCGTCCGCCTGCTGCCGCATCAGTCCCAGCCTCAGGGGTCTGAGCCCGCTGTCGGATGTCGGATTTCCGGTGATGGCCGAAAGGGTGGCGGCGTAGAAGTCGGGGGCGCCCATGACGATCTTCTCGAACAGGATCGCCTGGCTCTCCTGCATGGCCGCCGAGCAGGGCCGTCCCACGGGCTGATATCGCCAGCGGGCGGGAAGTCGGTTCTCGTAGAATGAGTGTCCGATCTCGTGTGCGGCGCCATAAAGCGCGCGCCGAAAGTCCTCAGGGTCGGGCGACACGGTGATGCGCACATCGTCCGGGCAGTCGTCCGCGAAACACGCCTGAGCGCTCGTATCCAGGCGGCCATACCTGAAATCATACCCCATGTGATCGGCCAGGCGACGGCAGAGCGCGAGCTGTTCGGGGATCGGGAGGCCTCTGGCCGGATCCCTCCGGTCCTCGCTGTTTGCCGCTCCCGCTCTCACCAGGTCGGGCAGGCGGTTTACGAGAGTGTCGAACAGAGGGTCGATATCGCGCGTCCTGATCCCCGGATCGTGAAGATCCATCAGAGCTTCATGAGGCTCGAGGCTCAGGCTCTCAGCACGAGCGTTTGCGACCTCACGGGTCAGGCTGAGGAGCCTCGCGGCCGGCTTTCGCACGCGTGCGAAGTCGCCTTCTTTGCGAGCCTCGATCCAGATCCCTTCGCATTCGGACTGGAGGCGGATCAGCTCCGACTGCAGGTGAGCAGGGATGGCGCTCGCCTGGAGGACCTCGCGTGTCATTTCACGCAGATTGGCGCTCTCCCAGTCGTCTGACGGCCTGGCGGCGGCGATTCTTGTTGTCACTTCATCCTCGAGAAGGAGGTCGGCGACCATCCCTTCGATCTCGGCGAGCTGTTCTCCGCGGACCGCTCGCGCCCCATCTGGCATAACAGCTGCGGCATCCCAGCGCAGAACACCCAGGGTGCTGCGGAGGATTCCGATGCGACGGAATCGAGCTTCAAGCCAAGCGTAGTCTGAGGTCATCGGATATCTAAAATCAATATTTCAGTATGTTAAAAGAGATTTTGGCTGACTTTCAGGGACGCTGCGTCCTGCAAAGCCAATTCACTCGATTAGCGCCCCGCCATCTTAACACCCAATGCTGATATGTTAATAGGGATATCCCGGTATCGGGGTTAGAGGCGGCGGGAGGCCGGTGGCTGTATGGGCGCGTCTGGAGCGGCTCGGGAGTTTCGGGTCTGGGATAATCATGGATGTCTGCCGATGGCGCCGGATGAGAATATCCGGTGGCTGCCTGCCATCGAGCGCTATCGCCAGGCGGGGTGTTCGGTCGCCAGTCTCAATATCGGTTATGGAACAATGAGCCTTGAGGAGCATGTCGTGCTTCTCGATCAGATGCGCGCATGGATTGGCGCCCATCCTCACGCCTATCGCCTGGTCGACAGCGTCGGGGATATCGAGGAGGCCCGCGAGGCTGGCCTGCTGGCCATCTGTTTTGATATTGAAGGGGCGGCGCCCATTCAGGACCTCGCGCTTGTGGAGGCCTTCTATCGACGAGGCGTGCGGTGGATGTCTCTTGCCTACAACTCAAACAACCGCGCGGCGGGGGGATGCCACGACGAAGATGCCGGCCTCAGCGGCTACGGCCGGGAGCTGGTTGCCGAGATGCAGAGGGTCGGGATGGTCGTCTGCTGCTCGCACGTGGGCTACCGGACCGTCTCAGATGTTCTCGCCTGCGCCCGTTTCCCTGTTATCTTCTCGCACTCCAATCCCCGAACCCTGTGCGACCATCCGCGAAATGTTCCCGATGAACTGATCGCCGAGTGCGCGCGGCAGGGGGGTGTCGTCGGCGTCAATGGCCTGGATCTCTTTCTTGGAGGCCGCGCCACGCCGCAACGGATCTGCGATCACATCGACTATCTTATGGAGTTCATCGGTCCGCGTCATGTGGCCCTCGGGCTCGATCATGTCTTCGACCTTGAGGCGATCAATCTGGAGAAAGCCTCGATGGGAGCCACTTTTCCCCCGGGGCTTGGCTATGAGGCGCCGGTCGACTGCTTCAACATCGACGACATCCCCGCCATTCCTGCCGAACTGCTCCGTCGGGGCCATGGCGCCGATGACGTTGCAGATGTTCTTGAGGGAAACTGGATGCGGATTGCGCGAACATGCTGGCGTTAGGCCGTCGCGCCTTTCTGGCTGTCCCGGCAGCCCTGATTCTGCCCGCTGAGGCCGCTCCGGCCGGCGCTTCAGACAGGCTCAGGCGCATTATCAACGGCGAGCCCCTCTCGATCGATCCTCATGCCGTGTTTGACGAGGCGGGAGGGGCCCTGACCTATGATCTGTTTGAGGGTCTGATCAGTTTTTCGGCGGACGGGCGGACCATCCCCGGGGTCGCCGAGAGCTGGAGCGTCAGCGCGGATGGCCGCACCTGCGTTTTCACGCTGCGGGCGGCTGCCCGGTGGTCGGACGGGCGACCTCTTCTGGCGAGCGATTTTGTCTTCTCATGGAGACGTCTCGCAGATCCGAAAACCGCCGCGCAGTTCGCCTCGATGCTGGATGCGGTTGAGAATGCGCCCTCGGTCATCAGGGGGGATATGCCGCCGGAGCGTCTGGGCGTTTCAGCGAGAGATGAGCGGACCTTTGAGGTGCGCCTGACGGAGCCGACCGCTTATTTCCTGAAGCAGGTCGCTCACTACAGTCTTGTTCCTGTTCCTGAGCATGTCGTCTCGTCCGCCCCCGGGCGATGGACCGAGGCGGGGGTTCTGGTGTCGAACGGGGCTTTTCGTCTCAGGGATCGTCGACGCGGGCAGTATCTGCGGCTGGAGAGGAATCCGCATTTCCACGACGCCGGGTCTGTCCGCCTCGCCGAGATCGATTATCTCCCGTCGGGAGATCGTCAGCTTGACGTCATGCGATATCGCGCCGGCGAAGCGGATGTCACCTATTCCTCGCCAAGCTCGCAGATCGGATGGCTGCAGGACCGGCTCGGGGCAGCCCAGAGGCTGACCGGCAGGCTTGCGGTCAACTTCCTGACCGTCAATCTCGACCATCCGCCTCTGCAGGATCGATCTGTCCGGCAGGCGCTCATGATGACCGTTGAACGCGATATCCTCGCCGGCCGGATTGTGCGGGGCGGGGAGAAGGCCACCTATGGGATGGTTCCCTCCGCCCTCTGGTCCCAGGCGGGCTATCGTCCGAGGTGGGCCGGCGAGGGGCGGCGTCTTCGTGAAGAAAGCGCGCGCCGGATGATGGAGGAGGCCGGTTATTCCGGCAGCCGCCCGCTTATCCTCGATGTTCTTTATGACACCAGCGAGGATAACAAGCGGGTTCTGGTTGCGGTCTCCGCGATGTGGAAGGCTATCCACGTTCGGACGCGCCTGATCAATGTCGAGCCCAGAGCGATGAACGACTACCGCCGTAAACGCGCCTTTCACCTGGCCCGTACGACCTGGGTGGCCGACTACGATCATCCCTACAATTTTCTGGAGCTGTTCCGATCGGACGCGGGACCGCTCAACTTTCCAAACTACCGGAACGACGTTTTCGATGATCTTCTCAGGCGTGCCCGATCGGCCCCGCCGCCCGCAGCAGAGCGACTATACGCCAATGCCGAGCGTCTGCTGATGAATGATGCGCCCGTCCTGCCTCTGTTCATCGACGCCAGTCGCCAGCTGGTGCGAACAGACCTTGAGGGATGGAGGGACAATCCGATGAACGTTCATCTCGGCCGCTGGATGTCCTTCTCTCAGACCGCGCCCTCAGGCGCCTGAGGACTGACGCTCCCGTCTTTTGCTGAGGGATCTGTGTTCAGATCCCGCCCCGGTGACGGCTCGACGCGGGAAGGGGCGTCAGGCTATTCTTCTGTGCAAAGTCTTCGGGATCGCCTCCGTGCAAGCTGAGTTTATGCTGACCGCCGCACGAAGCTTCCTCGCGACCCGATGGCGGCGCGGGATGATCCGTGACCGGGCATCCTTGAAACGATATCAGATCAGACAGCTGGCGGCGCTTCAGAGGCATCTCGATGCGCATATTCCCTTCTATTCGGGTGTGCGGCGCCGACCCTTCGAGCAGTGGCCGATCCTATCCAAAACCGAAATGGTTGAACGCTTCGCAGAGATGAACGTTGCCGGGATCGATGCGTCCGCCATTCGCCATGCCCTTGCCGGAGGCGCTGAGCGTGTGGGAGGGTTCGTCGTCGGGCAGAGCACAGGGACCAGCGGAAACCGGGGCTATTATCTTATCAGCGAGGCTGAACGATTTGTCTGGCTGGGCGTGATCCTCGCCAAGGCGCTGCCGGACGCTCTCCTGCGACGCCATCGTGTGGCGCTTGCGCTGCCGGGACTGTCCTCACTCTATCGGTCCGCAACTCACGGGAGCCGGATCGCGCTTGGATTTTTCGACCTCGCGAGAGGGATCGATGAATGGGCGGATGATCTTGTACGCTTCGATCCGGATACGATCGTGGCGCCGCCCAAGGTTCTGCGCTGGCTCGCTGAGCACCGTATGCTGAACGCCGAAACTATCTTCAGCGGCGCGGAGGTGCTTGATCCGCTCGACCGCGCCGTTATCGAGACAGCGACCGGCAGGATTGTGCGTGAGATCTATATGGCGACCGAAGGCCTGTTCGGCGTCAGTTGTCCGAAGGGCGTTCTCCATCTGGCTGAGGATGTCGTTTTCTTTGAGTGGGAGAGAGCGGGGGCGGACAGCCGTCTTGTATCTCCCATCGTCACGGATTTTACACGGCGCAGTCAGGCGCTTGTGCGATATCGGATGAACGATCTCCTGGACCTCTCTGAGACGGACTGCTCATGCGGATCTCCCTATCAGCCCTTGAGAGCCATCGAGGGGCGTCTCGACGATGTCTTTCAGCTTGTCGATTCACGCGGCCTCGTGCGGATGGTCACGCCTGACGTGATGCGCAATGCGGTTGTAGACGCCCATCCGGCGATCCAGGATTACCGCATCGAACAGACCTCTCCCTCGTCCCTGCGGGTCTGTCTGGAGGTTGCGGCGCCGGCGGAGGCGGATGATCTGGTCCGCTCGAGACTTGAGTTGCGCTTTGCAGGAATGGGCCTTGGCCCGGACATTGAGATCGTCCGCGGGATTGAGCCCTGCTTTGACCGAAAGCTACGCCGGGTTCGCCGCCTTGCCTAGAGGTGCATGATGAGCTCGGTCTCCGTTTCAGGGCATGGATCCCCGTTCGCATGTCGCCAGATCGCCTGTGCGAGAACATCGAGAGGTCCGATCGCGTATCGTTCTTCCGTGCGATTCGCCTGCTGCAGACGAAGCATTCGTCGATCCTGCTGAAGAACCGGCCAGTGAAACAGTTTCAGCGCCGCTTCCTTGACCCACGCCGGCGTCAGGCCCTTCGTGCTCGCAAAATGCGCCCAGGGTCGGGTCAGCCCTCTGTCGGTCGGCGAGAACACCACGGTGATGGACAACATTGCGCCGCGGGCCGCTTCAAGCCTCACCTCTCCCATGGTCGGCGGCCACAACCGACCTATGCTGCGTGAGCGCCGTCCTTCCATGACGGCGGAGAGCAGAGCCGTATTCTGTCGATTCTCCTCATAAACGGCCTCGGCGCCCCACGGCCCCGTTCGGACGCGAACTGTCGTGGGCCGTCTCCGGCCGGGTGCTCGGACAAGCCAGGGGTGCAGGATATGAGGGTGAGCCGGATCGAGATGGTTCTCCAGCGCATCCAGCAGTCCGGCGTCGGACGCATCCGGCGTCCACCAGAAGCGATCCATCCGGTCGTCGCTCATCGCATCCGGGAGAGACGGAAAGCCGGCTGGCGGAGATCCGAGGCTTGTCCACACAAGGCCGGCCTCCAATCGTATCGGAAGGGCCGTGGCCCGAACGTTCGGGCACGATAAGGCGCCAGGAACCTCGATGCAGCGACCCTCCGGGTCGAAGCGCCATCCGTGATAGGGGCATGCGATGGCGCCGTCTTTTACCCTGCCATGAGAAAGCGGAGCTCCCCGATGGGGGCAATGATCGCGAAGGACGCTGATCTGATCTCCGGCCCTGAAGACGACCAGGCGCTCTCCCATCAGCCGAACGGCGAGCGGGCGTGTCGGGGAGAGGTCGCGCTGCAGGGCGACCGGATGCCACCCCCTGGCTATGGCGACGGGCCATGTCATCACCAGCCCTCCTGCCTCATCATCGGGACGGCGATCCGCTCCAGAAGATGGGCCAGAGCGCGAATGACCTGACGGCGGTACGCCGGGAGATGATCGACCTGGACAGCCATGTATTCAATCTCGCCGCGAGCGCCCCGATTGCGTTTGAAGGATGCGGCGCCCGCTGATCCGTGCAGGGCGAGACCGCGTTCTGACGCCCAGCTGCAGAACATGAAACTGACAATCCGATAAAGGGCCTCACTCTGGGGTCTGGACGTATCGTATCCGACCACAGTGGGCGTCATGACGCCCTTTCGCTCCAGCATGCCTGCAACCGCCATGATGACGCCGTCGCCATTGCGCGCCACGCGATAGGACAGAAGGCCGAGGGTGCTCGTCAGGGACACGTACCGGGCTGTGAACATGGGATTGAGAGCCGAATAGCGATCCACATAGAGCATGCGGTAGAGCTCCGCTATCCGCTCTGCGTCTGAGGGACAGACCCGCTCCATGTCTTCCACGATCAGGCCCGACCGGGCCAGGGCGCGACGGTCGTTGTCGTAATTGTTCCGCGGCCGCCAGTCCCGGGCTAGATCCTCGACAATCCAGATCTGTCGTGCGGGCAGGAGGATCCAACCGTCGCCGCGCGCCGCCTCAAGCAGCTTCGGGGACGACCAGGCGTCCAGCGAACGCAGGATCAGGAAATGCTCCGGAAAACGTTCTGCGAGCAGTTGTCGGCAGTCGGGAAGATTTGACCCGGTCCAGTCCCCGTGGAGATTGGTCGACAGGAACCAGTTGTCGAGGTGGACCGCCTGGTTGAACCGAACGGTGCGCAGGGCCTGGTCCAGAACCGCGAGGGCGGCCTTTGCGATCCGTCGACCGCGCTGCATACCGACCAGATCCATTTCTTCACGCGCGTAGAGAACATAGGCGCTGTGCGGGCTTGCGACGTAGCTTCGCCCGTATCCGCCATCGTCGACTGTGACGGGAAGACTTTGAGTGTCGATCTGCAGCACCATCGGCTGCGAGGTCGCGTTGGCGATCAGGGCGCTGGTTCCTCCACGGGCGAAGGCGGCCATATATCGACCTGCAGGGGCGCTGTCGGCTTCGAGCTCGCTGATCTCGCTGAGAAGGTTGCCCGTCATGACATGGGCTCCCCGTCCCATTCGATGTCGGCTGTCGTCGCTCCCGCCGCAGATCGGCTCGACTTCAGCGCCTGCAGCGCAAACGCTGAGGCGTCCGCGAGGCAGGCCAGCGTCACCGCCAGATCGCCCTCCCGGGATATGACGTCCCGCGAGGCTCTCCAGTCTTTGAGGAGAGCTCCTATTCGGCCATTCATAATGGCGGAGGGCGCACCAAGCAGCGCCATCGCCGGCGCCATGTGCCGAAGGGTCCCCGGAAGGGGATCCCCGCACGGCTGGCCCTCGACCACAGCCCGGGCGAGCCCTTCGCTTGCATCAAACAGGTGGAGCCCGCTGACCGCGCGCGGATTGCATTCAATCGGCAGGGCGACGCCGTCCTGATCGAGAATGACGTCGAAGGACAGGTGGCCGGTCATTCCGATCGCGGCGCCGATACGGGTTGTGATGGCGAGGATCCCAGGCGCGTTGATCGCTTCCATCTGAAAGGCTGCGGCCCGTCCCTGACGCCAGCGCGGACGGTAGGCGGCGAAGGCGACAATGCGGCCCCCACGCAGAGCCGCCCAGCTGCAGACTTCCTCTCCCCGGATCCTCTTCTGGGCGACCCAGCGGCGCGTCCGGGTGGGGCGGATCCGGCTCATCTCTTCGGGTGTCGGGGACACCAGGGTGTGAGAGGCGAAGCGGGAGTATTCCGGTTTGAGGACAAGGTCCTCGAACTCCAGCGGCAGATCTCCCGGATGAAGAGGGCCCTCAAGGACATGGGTCTCCGGTGTTGCGATCCCGAGGCTCGCCGCAAATTCTATAAAGCGCGCCTTCGAATGCAATGTGGCGAGACGATCGAGGTCGGGGGCGAACAGGCGATCAGCGTAGCCGTCGCGTTCTGCGGCCTCGGCGACCCAGAAGACTTCTTCGCAGGTCGGGATCACGTGATCCGCGTTTGTTGTCTCGATCAGAGAAAGGATGGCGCTTCTGAATTCCCGAAATCTCTGGCGCGGCGGCGGCAGGCGGTACACGGGGAAGGCGGGCCGCAGCGCCCTGGCGGCATGGGCAGGCGCGCTGTCGGCCAGATGCGTCTCATAACCGGCCGCCCGGCAGGCGCGGGCCAGATCCTGCGCGACCGGGGCGCGGGCCCCGGTGATAAGGACGGTTGTCCGGCTCAAGCAGGCGTCTCCGCTTCGCGCGCCCGTTCCGGACAGTGGCATGGGGTCATGCGAAGGTCGTTGTTGCGGGACGCCAGCTGGTGCAGCGCATGGAGCGTGGAGCGGGTCTGTTGAGTATCCCCCAGAAGGGCGGTGGTGAGAGAGGGCGGCGGACGATTGCGCCGGATCGCCTCGAGGGACCAGGCGGCGTCGGCGACAAGCAGGTGAAGGCCCCATCGCGTAT
>JAGWYJ010000012.1 GCA_018969425.1 Alphaproteobacteria bacterium
TCGGACGAGTTCCATGCAGCGATGAGACGCGCCTGTGAGGGTCGCACCGGTCCGGATTATGAGGCGTTCAGACGACACTGCGACGAGTACTTTTACCTTCCGCACCGGAATGAGCCGCGTGGGATCGGGGGCATATTCTACGACCGCTACAACTCCGGCGACTGGGAGGAGGATTTCGGCTTCACTCGCGACGTGGGTCTCTCCTTTCTGGAAACCTACCCCCGCATAGTCAGGAGGCGTATGGAGGAGGCCTGGACGCCGGAAGAGCGCGACGAGCAGCTTATCCGCCGTGGACGGTATGTGGAATTCAACCTGCTGTACGACAGGGGAACGACGTTCGGCCTCAAGACGGGAGGGAACGTCGCAAGCATTCTCTCATCCATGCCGCCGCTGGTGAAATGGCCCTGATCGTCGGCGGCCCGCCTGCATCCGTCTTTCACCCTTGCGGCACGTCAATTGCATTGAGCCAGGCTGACGGATAGTCGGCAGCGCCGTCGGATCGAGTCAAGCGATCGTGGTCTGGTTGAGGCAGTCGGATTATGGCTCAGATCGGCGCTCGTGAATGGCTGGCGGTCCTAGGCGTCATAACAAGGCGTCGCCTCACCCGTTTCGGAGACATTCCGGGAGAGCTGGACCGTTTCGAGGCTAAGCTCTGCGACCGCTTCGGCGTTCCCCACGCGCTTACGGTTAACAGCGGCACCAGCGCTCTGATTTGCGCGCTGGCGGCAGCCGGGATAGGACCCGGCGACGAAGTGATCGTGCCGGCCTATACGTGGATGTCGACCGCCGCAGCGCCCATTCATCTGGGCGCAGTTCCGATTTTCGCAGAGATCAACGACACCCTGACAATCGATCCGGATGACGTCGAGCGGAAAATTACGCCCTGGACGCGAGCAATCGTGCCGGTGCACATGATCAACACGCCATGCGACATGGAGGCGATCCTACGGATCGCCCGTCGTCATCGTCTTCTTGTCATTGAGGATGCCTGCCAGGCCGTCGGAGTGAGGTATCGTGACCGTCGATGCGGTAGCATGGGCGATCTCGGCGCTTTCAGCTTCAACCAGTTCAAGAACATCACCTCAGGCGAAGGAGGAGCCGTCCTCGCGACAACGCCGCGCCTGTTCGAGAGAGCCCGAAACTATCACGACGTCGGCGCCTTCATCCGGGGTCACCAGCCGCTGACGGACGAGCCCGCATTTGTCGGGCAGAACTACAGGGTCAGCGAGATGGTCGGCGCCATCCTGAACGTCCAGCTTGAAGGGCTGGAAAAATCCATGGCCCGTCTCGCTCACCGGCGCCGGCTTGCCGCCGCATGCCTGGAAGGCGTCCCGGGACTGACGATCGCTCCACACAACGATCCTGCGCAGGCTGTGTCTCTTTGCGTTCAGACCGACAGCAGCCGCGTACGACAAGCCCTGGAGGAAACCCCCGGGGTCTATCCCCTCAGCGACAACTCAAAACACATCTACGCCAACTGGACGCCCATCCTCGATCGCGTGACCGTTCATCCCGATCTCAATCCCTGGGCCCGCGCCCATCGTGAGATCGTCTACTCTGCTGACATGTGTCCCCGGACACTCTCTATTCTGAACCGCACCTACCGCATCGACCTGACAGGCCGGCTGCCGAGCCTGCTGCTGGAGCGAAGACTGAAACGGCTTGCTTCCACCCTCAGCGAGCATGGAGCGAGCTCCGCGAAGGAACGCTGGGCGACCGCAGCGCAGGCCCGCCGGATGTCCTGACAATCAGGAAGAGACGTCCGGACACAGGGATAGCAACGCCGTTCGTGAGAGATCGAACCCGCTCGCAATCCACGATTCCTCCAGGCGCCTGAGCGTCTCGCCCAACGCACGGCCCGGTCGAAACCCCAGGCCAAGAAGATCCTCCCCCGTAACCGGGAAGACAGGACGCCGCCATGTTGCGGCCCTCGAGAACCGCTCTTCCAGGTCCACGACCCCGGCTCCGCGGGACGTCAGAACGGCGAGCCGATCTGAGAATGTCTCGGCGCCAAGGCGATAAAGCGCCTCCGCATCAGCGTCCGGATCGGACGGTCGGACCTCCGGGCCGGCGACCAATGCCGCCCCCAGACGTGTCCGTTCGCGCACAGATAGACGCAGGCGGGCGCTGAAAGCCCTGCCTGCATCCCCGGAAGGCTCCATCAGCACGGCAAGGCGACGCAGCGGATCAGGAGACAGACCCATCTGACCTTCAGCGACGATCCATGAGGCGAGGCGCTGAACGGAATGAATCTCGGGGAAAACCAGCCCGGTCGTCCCGCTCATCTCCATAGCCGCAAGAGCGTCGAGACAGGTGGGAGCAGACAGCAGCTTGCGTGTCTCCATCCAGATCCGTTCCGCCGAGATCCGCAGGAGCCCGTCCCTGAGGCGGCCGCAGGCCCGAAGCCCCGCCTCATCAGGCGACCCATGACCATACCAGGCGTGGAACCGGAAAAATCTCAGAATGCGCAGATAGTCTTCCCGAATCCGATCCTCAGGCTCTCCGACAAAGACGATACGCCGGTCCCGGATATCCTCGAGGCCTCCGCCCGTCGGGTCGAAGACGGTTCCGTCCGGATCGGCATAAAGCGCGTTGATCCGAAAATCGCGGCGATACGCATCTTCATTCCAGTCGTCCGTAAAGGCGACCGTCGCCCGTCGTCCGTCGGTTTCAACGTCGCGTCTCAGAGTCGTGACCTCGAAGGGCCGATGATCTGCGACCAGGGTTAAGGTCCCGTGCTCCAGGCCCGTTTCATGGACAGCCAGTCCGGCAGAGTGGGCGGCGTCCGTAACCTCCGCCGGCCGCAACTGCGTTGCGATATCGATGTCGGAAATGGGAAGCCCGAGGAGGGCGTTGCGAACGCAGCCGCCTACAAATCTGACGCCTCCCGGACGACGCGTTTCAAGCGCCTCGACCACACGTCGGACGGCCGGGTCGCGAAGCCACGTCTCGGACGCGATCGACGTCATGGATCAGGCGTCTGGTTCCGCGGCGCGACCGGAGGCGGCGCGGGAGGCGTCGGAGCGCGCGCAGGCGGTCGGGCGAGCGCGCAGTCCACCCTCTGCGCCGGGATCGTCACGCCGTTTTCATATCGCTGCGCCTGATAGCACAGCCCCTTGTCTGATGGCTGGAGCAGAGGCGTCAGAATCAGGGCCGCAACGGCCAGACCGAAACCGATAGCGACCAGTCGCTTCACGGGCCACCGATCCGCAATCCGAAGGTTCGGAGATATCGCCCGAAACAGAAGGAACGCCCCAAAAGGCAATAAAAATAGGACGATTTCCAGCAGTATGCGCTGCACCATACCTCAACCGCTCCCCGCTTCGCCGTACAGACGATCATACACCGAGCGGATCATACCTGCAGTCGCTCCCCAGATATACCGACCGTTATGAGGCATGGCGTAATAGGCTCTGGCGACCCCGTTATAGGTTCGCTCGTGCCGCTGATGATTGGACGGCGTCATCAGGAAGGATAGCGGGGTTTCGAAGACATCCGCCACCTCCGAAGGGTCGATGCGCGGTTCGAACGGCCTCAGACGGGCCAGAAAAACGGACACCAAGAACCCGGACGAGGTCAGGTAAGGATCGACCTGACCCAGGACCTCGACGTCCGACGACAGTCCGACCTCCTCCCTGGCCTCCCGGAGAGCCGCCTGAAGCGGAGAGGCGTCGTCAGGATCGATCCGTCCGCCGGGAAACGCGACCTGTCCGGCGTGACGGGTCATCGTCTCAGGTCGCAGGGTGAGCAGAACGCCGTAATCGTCGCCCCGATCGACAAGGCCCATCAGAACAGCGGCGGGACGATAAGGAGCTGCTGGAGGCAGCCAGGGCGCCGGCGACAGATCAAAGTCCGACCGCAGAGGCCGTTCGAGACGCATGTGAGCCGGCTCAAGGCGTCCCTGAACGCGTCGGTCGAAATCCTCCCGGGTCGAATAGGTCATGATCGCGCCCTACTCCGACGGTCCGAGCGAGAAGGTCCGACCGCAGGAGCGAATGACGAGATCCCGCCCCTCGCCATCAGGCTCAGACCACGACACCAGATCATAATAAGGAGGTCTCGCCAGGCGCGCCTCAAGGCCGCCGCGGATACGGACATAGGTCGACGGCTCCCCTGTCGCAGGATCGTGAAGAACCCGCAGGGGGTGCTCATCGTCCACGACCACCACGTCTCCCACATTGGTCGTCACCACGATCGCCGGTCCGTTTTCGTTCATCGAGCGATCGGCGCGGACACCCACAAAGGGCGCGTCCTCGACCCGAATCACCACTTTTTCGTGAGGAGTGACAAGATAGTAGCCGTCCTCATCCCGGCGCAGTATGGACGAGAACAGACGAACAAGAGCCTCCCGACTGAAACGCACGCCATCCTGCCACCAGGAGCCGTCCCGGCGGATTTCAAGGCCGATATCGCCGCAACAGGCCGGGTTCCATAAATGCACGGGAGGTGGGGATCGGGGCTTTCCCAAACCCGCTTCCGCCTGCAAGGTGGCGATCAGGTCCGACAGCGTATCGGCTTTCGGGGCGTCAGGATTCGACATAGGCGGCTCCGATGGCGGGCTGTCTTCAGACATAGGTAAAGCGACAGAATGAGTGAAGCCGCAAACGCCGCCCCGGGGGACATTGTCGCGGATGCCGACGCCGCAGTCCGCAGCCTTGCCGAAGTCAGGGCGGAAATCGGAAAGCTGGTGTTCGGCCAGGACCGTGTCGTCGAACTCACCCTCGCATCCATTCTGGCAGGCGGCCACTGCCTTCTCATCGGCGCGCCAGGGCTGGCGAAGACGCGTCTCGTGGAAACCACTGCCCGCGCCCTCGGTCTCGACTGGGGCCGGGTTCAGTTCACTCCGGATCTGATGCCGGGAGACATTCTCGGCTCGGAGATCCTGGAGGAAACGCCCAGCGGCCGGGCCTTCCGCTTCGTGAAGGGTCCCATCTTCACGCGACTGCTCATGGCCGATGAGATCAACCGCGCATCCCCGCGAACCCAGTCTGCGCTGCTTCAGGCGATGCAGGAGCGGCATGTGACGATAGCAGGCGCCCGCCACGACCTCCCGGCGCCCTTTCACGTCCTGGCGACGCAGAACCCAATCGAGCAGGAGGGGACCTACCCCCTTCCGGAAGCTCAGCTGGACCGATTTCTGCTGAAGATCGACGTCGACTACCCGGATCTGGAGACAGAGAGACGCATCCTGGTCGAAACCACCGGCCTGAGCGATGCGACGGTGCGGCCCGTTCTGGACGCCGCAAGGCTGACGGCGCTGCAAACTCTCGTTCGGCGAATGCCCGTTCCTGAAACTGTTCTCGAGGCGATTATTCGCCTTGTCAGGTCAGCGCGTCCGGAACAGAGCGATCACCCGGAAGTGCGAAAGCGCGTGGAATGGGGTCCAAGTCCGCGAGCCGGTCAGGCGCTTATGCTTGCAGCCCGGGCCCGGGCTCTCCTGCGAGGCCGCCTTGCCCCGTCCCTTGACGACGTCGAGGCGTTGGCCGAGCCGGCCCTCGGTCACCGAATGGCTCTCGCCTATGACCCGACCGGTCAGGGCGGATCCCTGTCCGGCCTGATCGCCGATCTCGCCTCCCGGGCCGCCTGAAGGCATTTTCGTTGACCCAGGCGCCCCTGCATCAGCTCAGAGCCGAAGCCGCCGGTCTCGCCAGCCAGCTCGGATCGCTGTCGACCCACGCCCGCGCCGCGAGTGCGGCCCAGGTCGGATCGGCGGGACGACGACGCTCCGGCATGGGGGAGAACTTCTGGCAGTACCGGCGCTTCGTTCCGGAAGACGGCGCACAACGCGTCGACTGGCGGCGATCCGCCCGCGAGGAGCACCTGTTCGTGCGGGAGACCGAGCTCGAGACTGCACGCACCTTTCTGTTCTGGGTCGACCCGTCTCCCGGTTTCGCGTGGACAGGCGAAGACGGACAGGTGACAAAGGCCGATCGCGCACTCGTGCTGTCGATGGCGCTCGCCGGCAGCCTGTCGCGGGCCGGTGAGCGGTGCGGAGCGCTCGGCGGGGCGCGCTCGCCGGTCTCCGGAGCGCGAGCGGCGCAGAGGGTCGGAGAAGACCTGCGCGCTCTTGACCCAAAAGCGCCGTTTCCCCGGCCTCCCCGGGAGGCTGCGGCAGCCGTCGTCGCCAGCGACTTCTACAGCTCACTCGACGACTGGCGACGCCGCCTGACGCCAATCGCTGCGCGATGCCGGGACGGAACTCTCCTGCAGGTCTGCGATCCGGTGGAGGTCAGCTACCCTTTCGAGGGCCGCACGCGGTTTTTCAGACCGGGAGATGAGCAGGGCCGCCTCGTCGGAAAGGCCGAGGCCCTCCGGGAAGCCTATCTCGAACGCTTTGAACGCCGTCACAGCGATCTCGTGCAGCTGGCGACCGAACTGGGTTGGCGTTTCATCCGCCACGTTACGAACGTCGAAGCGCGGACGGCGCTCGGCGATCTCGCCCGCGGCTTCGAAATGCAGGGATCGCGGACATGACCCTCGGGCCCATCCTCTTTCTGCAACCCCTCGCTCTGCTCGGCCTGCTGGCTCTGCCTCTTCTCTGGCTGCTTTTGAGGGCCACGCCGCCCGAGCCGAAACGCTCAGCCCTGCCCTCCCTGGCCCTCATGGAGGGACTGAGGGCGACGGAAGAGACGCCTGCACGCACGCCCTGGTGGCTTCTGCTGCTCCGACTTCTCGCCCTGCTTCTGGTCATTGTCGGGTTCGCCAAGCCAACACTGGCCCCCAAGCAGACAGGGGATCAGGCGGGCGGCGCCCTCATTGTGGTCGACGACGGCTGGACGAGCGCGGAACGCTGGCGCGATGTCGTGCGCGCAGCCTCGGCGGCCGTTGACGAGATGGCCGCCACGGAAACCTCCATCCATCTGCTTTTCACAGCTCCGCGAGATCTTCCGCCCGACCCGTCAGAGGCCATCGATTTTGAGAGCGCCCGACAGGCCCTGCGAAGCGCAAGACCCGCGCCTTGGACGCCGGACCGCTCAGACGCCGCAGAGCGCCTGAAGGCGAGCGGTCTGAAACCTGGACGCGTGATCTGGGTGACGGATGGGTTCGACCACGGAGACGCCGACGCTTTCGCCCGGACGCTTTCAGCTCTTGCGCAGACAGAGGTCCGCGTGACCCGTCCAAAGGGGGCTTTCGTCATCGCCTCCGCCCGAAGTTCAGCCGAAGGCGCCCGCGTCGAGGTCAAGCGATCTCTCGCCACCTCCGGCGACACCTTCGACATCATCGCGGAAACCGAAGAAGGCGCATCTCTGGGATCAGCACGAGGAAGCTTCGAAGGGGGCTCCCTGACAGCTGACGCGTTGTTTTCCATTCCTCCCGCCGCGCTTAACCGCGTCGCGCGATTCCGGATCGCCGGCTCTCCTTCGGCGGGAGGAGTATGGCTGTGGGATGACGCCGCACGGCGGCCCCATGTCGGCATCGCCGATGCGCGCGATGAGGCCCAGCCTCTTCTGTCCGAGCACTACTATGTAAGGAAGGCGCTCCAGCCCTATTCGGACATCACGGAGCGCTCTCTTGCCGATCTGCTGAAGAGCCCGGTGGATGCGATCATCATCGGCGACAGAGGCGCGTTCAGCGAGGAGGAACTCGCGCTTGTCACCGCCTGGATTGAAAAAGGCGGCGCCTTCATCCGTTTCGCTGGTCCTCGGCTCGCAGCCCAGCCCGGCGCCCTGACGCCGACCCCTCTCAGACCGGCCTCCCGCGCTCTGGGAGGAGCTCTGGCCTGGGAGACGCCGCAGAAGATCGCCCCGTATCCTGCAGGCTCTCCCTTCACTGGCCTCCTTCCTCCTTCGGACGTGGTCGTCCGTCAGCAGGTGCTGGCCCAACCTTCCTCAGAGTTGCCGGGCTTCACATGGGCGACGCTCGTGGATGGAACGCCGCTGGTGACAGCCCAACGCATCGGCCAGGGCGAACTGATCCTCTTCCACGTGACGGCGGACCCCGACTGGTCCGATCTCCCTTACTCAGGGGCCTTCGTTGAGATGCTCCGGCGATCCGTCATCTCCGGCGGGCAGGACCGGCGCGGAGCCGGCGACCTGACCGGCGCGCTGACGCCCCTGCGCGTTCTCGACGGCTTCGGTCTTCTGACGCCCCCCCCATCGAGCGCTAAACCTCTGACGGCAGAGACCCTCGCCTCGGCGCTTCCAGGTCTTCAGACCCCGCCTGGTCTTTACTCGGGGCCCGCTGGAGAGCGAGCGCTGAACGCGGGTCTGGTGACGCCGGCCGCATTTACGAACTGGCCGCCCGCTGTGACCGTAACGGAACAATCCATAGTTCTCGAGAGACGAGGCCTCGGCGGATGGATGATCGCGCTCGCTCTCGCAATATTCGCTGCCGATCTGCTGATTGCGCTTTCATTTGCCGGGAAATTCGCAAGGGGAGCGATTGCGACAGCCATCCTCCTCATATCGGTCGGCCTCAGCTCGCCTGAAGCTGATGCGCAGGGGACAAAAACCTCCGACACGCTCGCGCGCGAGGCCGCCAGCAAGCTTCGACTGGCCTATGTGCGCACGGGCGACAGTCGACTGGATCAGATTACCAGCGCCGGACTTTTCGGGCTGAGTTACCAGCTGGGAGAACGAACGTCCGTCGAACCCGACATGCCGCACGGCATAGATCTGACGCGAGACGCGCTGGAATTCTATCCGATGATCTACTACGCCGTCCCCCGGGACGCTAAGCCGCTTCCTCCGGCGGCCGTCGCCCGGGTGAACGCCTATCTCCGGAACGGAGGCGCCTTTGTCGTCGATACGCGCGACGCATCGCCGGGCCGAGACGTCTCAGCGGATCTCGAAACCCTGCTGAAAGGGATCGACGCGCCGCCATTGCAGCCGGCGCCGGCGACCCACGTGATCACAAAAAGCTACTATCTGATCAAAAGCTTCCCAGGTCGTCTTAACGGCCGGCTCTGGATTGAAGCTTCATCCGTCGACCGGAACACACGACGTGGAGACGGCGTGTCCGGCCTCTTCATCGGCGGATCAGACTGGGCAGGGGCCTGGGCCATCGATCCGAACGGAAAACCGCTCCTGACGATGGAGGGCGGAGAAGGCGCACGGGAGATGGCGTACCGCTTCGGCATCAATCTGGTGATGTACATCCTCACCGGAAACTACAAGGAAGATCAGGTGCATGTGCCGGATCTCCTGGAGCGATTGGGCAAACAGCCCGAGCGTCCGAACCCGCGACCAAGGCCGGAGTGAATGATGCAGTCCGCAGCACGGCTTGCGTTCGATCCTCTGATCTCATGGCCCTGGGTATGGGGCCTGGTCTTTCTCTCATTCGGTCTCTGGGCTGTTTATCTCGTACTGAGAGGACGGGCGCGTCTTCTTAGGGCGCTTGCGATAACTCTGCTGGCGGCGGCGCTGGCCAATCCTCTCTGGATTGAGGAACAGCGCGAGCCCCTGAAAGATATCGCCGCGATTGTTCTCGACAGATCGGAGAGCATGAACTTCCGCGGCCGGTCAGAGACGGCCGGGGCGGCGTTTCTGGACCTGAAGACGCGTATCGAAGCTGACGAGACGCTCGAGCTGAGGATCGTCGAAACCGATCCTGCCGCAGAATCCTCCAATATCTACTCCGCCCTCAGATCGGCTCTGTCCGATGCGCCGAGAGATCGCATCGCCGGCGCTATCCTTATAACCGATGGTCAGATCCATGACGCGCCGGACAGTCCCGACGAGCTGGCCGAACTTGGGCCAATCCACGGGCTTGTCGTCGGCGGAGAGGATGAAAAAGACCGCAGGCTTGAAATCGAAACCGCCCCAAGCTTCGGTCTTCTGGACACACCCCTTGAGCTACGGGTGAGAGTCGAGGACCCGGGAACCCGACCTGTCCCGGTGGAAATATCCGTCAACGGAGAACGGCGCGAGCCGCAGCTTGCCACACCGGGAGAGCCCACGACCCTCAGCATCGATCTCGACCGGCGGGGAGACAATCTCGTCGTCCTTAAAGTTGCAGGCATTGAAGGAGAGCTGACCCTCGCCAACAACCTCGCTTCCGCCGTGATATCCGGCGTCCAGGACCGCTTGCGGGTTTTGCTTGTAACCGGCGAGCCGTACGCAGGCGCCCGTGTCTGGCGCGACCTCCTGAAGTCGGATCCGGCCGTCGATCTCGTTCACTTCACTATTCTCAAGCCTCCGCAAAAAACGGACATTACGCCGACGGAAGAAATCGCCCTGATTAATTTTCCGCGAAACCAGCTTTTCCGGGAAAAACTCAGCGAGTTCGATCTTGTGATTTTCGATCACGAGCTTCGTTCAAGCGTTCTCGAGGCTCAGTATCTCGATCGTGTCGCACGCTATGTCGAGAACGGCGGGGCGCTCCTTGTAGTGGCCGGCCCGCCCTATCCGGATGCGGATCTCCTCTACAATTCGCCACTTGCCGGCGTCCTGCCCGGACGCGCGACAGGCGAAGTGGTCGAAACAAGTTTTGTACCGCAGCTCACCGACCTTGGACGGCGCCACTCAGTCACAGCGCCCCTCGTTGGCCGTGACAGCTGGGGGCCGTGGATGCGGTATATGAAGCTCGATGCCGGAAAGGCCGAGCCCCTGATGAAGGCGCCGGACGGCGCCCCTCTGCTGCTGCTGCGCCGGGTCGAAAAGGGTCGGGTGGCCAGCATCATGTCCGACCAGATGTGGCTGTGGGCCCGAGGCTACAAAGGAGGCGGCCCCTACGCCGAGCTTATCCGGAGAACAGCCCACTGGCTGATGAAAGAGCCCGAACTCGAAGAAGAACTTCTCGAGCTGAGGCCGGGCGTTCAGGACATAGAGGCTGAACTCCGAACCATGTCCGACGCGCCCCCTCCGCTCTCACTCACCGGCCCGGACGGCTCCGTGAAGGAAGCGCCGTGGACACTCGCCAGACCGGGCGTCTACACCGCCAAGGTTCCCGCAGAAGACCTTGGAGAATACTCCGCAAAAGCCGGAGAGCTTAAAGCCGTCACCCTGAGGGGGCCCGCCCACCCCAAGGAGTACGCGGACCTCAGAGCCACAGCGAAACACCTGCAACCTGTCTCAGCCGCAACCCTGGGAGGCGTCGTCTCTCTGGGCGCCGACGGGACGCCAGACCTCCCTGAGCTGCGCCGCATCGGCGATCGCGGCAATGCGGCCGCAACCGGCTGGATTGGGTTGCGGAAAAAAGGAGCGTTCGCCGTCCGCGCGGTCCAGTCGACCCCGCTTCTGCCAGGACCGATCGGCATGCTGCTGGCGGTCGGCCTGATGATGCTGGCCTGGAGGCGAGAGGGACGCTGAACGCCAAAGCTCGCCAGAGGCCTCTCACGCGAGACCGCGAAGCCCACCGCAGCCCACAGACGCCAGAGGCTCTGTCATCGGCGGCAGGACAGACCTGAACGACACGTCCAAAGAGATCCCCACGGGGCTCGTTTCGTAGCCTGTTGTGGTCTCCAAGATGCTTGAAAGTCAGAGCCTTCGCATCGGTCAGGGCTCACTCACACTCGAGGAGATTCTCCCTCGAGTTATCCCGCACCAGAGCGCTTCAGAGCGATCAAGAGCAGACAAGCTTCGCACAAGCCGTTCTCAGGTTTCAAGCTTCGCCAAACGAGAAAGCAGATCCTCATACGCCGCCGAGGCGCCTCTGGGGGTTCCGGCTATCCACGCACGAAGCAGGCGGGTCTCAAGATCGGTCCGTTTTGCTCGGCGAAGAATGATCGCCATCCTGCGGACAGAGGCCGGCGGAGGAAGAAGTCCGCTCTCATGAAGGGCGTCCACTCCCTCCTCAACAAGAGTGGCGTGCGCCGAGAGATTGTCGGCGATGGAGTTCCATTGCTCGGAAAATTCCTTCTTATCCGTCGAACCTATAGCCGTTCCCCGCCATAACCCAGCCTCGCCAAGGGTGACCCCGGATTCAGCTGCAATCGACCAGACCTTATCGAAACTCTCACGGCTTCTGGCTCGCAGCGTCTGTTCGTCAGGACAGGGACGAGACAACAGATATTCGATCAGCCGCAGGACACGATCGACCTCGGCCGGGTCCAGCCCAACAGAAGCGTTTCTGGCATCACGCATGACACCGACCCCAATTTCAATGACCCTTCATGAATACCGTCCGGGACATCCCCCCTGACACACCCCAACTTCAGGCGCCAGCACTATGACCTGAGACCATTGGACATGGGAACCCGCTGGAATTCATTGCGCCACCGTCAATCCGAAAGCCGACCGGTAAAACGCCCAATAGCGCGTACCCAGGGATCGCATCACCCTGAGCGGGTCATGTCCGACACCCTCCACAACGATCCACTCGTGAGGAATGCGGAACCGCAGAAGATCCTCATGAAACGCCTCATTATTCCCAAGCGTCTCATCCTGATCGCCAATAATCATCCGCACGCGTGAGGTCCGAGCGATCAGCGCTGCGTTGGAAGCCGCCTGATGCCTGGGACTGACCTCCTGAAAATAGGCCGGATCCCCCCCATAAACGTCGCGAAGAAGCTCGCTCGCCTGAACGCCGCTTGCCCTCGGCGTTCGATCAAGGGTCTCCTGAAGAGGGCCCGCGCCGACGATAGAAACATTGCAGAAAATCTCAGGAAACTTGAAACCCAGCCGAGCCGCCCCGTAACCTCCCATACTGAAGCCGTCCAGCATTCGACCACGACAGGACGGCATGGTGTGATAGGCGCTATCGACGTGAGAGACGAGATCCTTGACGATGATCGTCTCAATAGGCGCAGATCCATCCTTCCAGTCCACATACATGCCGAACCGGAGGCCGTTGACGAACACCGCCAGAAACGGCGGCGCCTCTCCTGATCGGATCGCGGCGTCAAACTGCCTCGCCACCGGCGCAATGCCGCGCAAACCTCCCCCAGAGCCATGCAGCCAGTAAACCACGGGCAAGCGACGTCGCTCATCGCTGTCGTATCCCGGTGGCTTATAGAGGTGGTAGCTGACGGCGCCGTCAGCGGCCTCACTCTCGAACTCATGGTAGGTCACCCCCGGGGCCTCTATTGCGCCGGTTACCCATTCGAGACTGCGCGACGTCTGCGAGACGGCTGCAGCGGACAGCGCGAGGCCAAGGCAACTGCAGACAGCTAATCTTTTCAGAAAACAACCGATCGACATGACAGCCTCCCTGACCGCATCCCCCTGAAACGGCGTTCACGCCTGCCGACCACCATAATCGCGACGGTCAATAAAAGAAAAGCGAGCGCTGCGGGTGGCGCGACAACTGACAAGAGAGCGGCATGAACGATGAGCAGAAGCCCGCCTAAGGCAAAATGGACTGACAGCCCAAATAAGAGCATAGTCGGGTCCCCGGCGCGCAGGCCGATCGCTCCCGGCAACACTATGCAATGTCGATCAAGCAGGTCGGGACACCCCCAAGCATGAGAACCGGACCTCACTCATGACCCCGTCCCGCAAAACGATCTTCCTCTGCTTGGCGACGGCTTCAGTCCTCGCAGCACATGCTGTTCCGGCGGCGGCTCAGGTCAGGCCGACCTTTGCATCAACACAGCCGATCCCCCGCGTTGAATACTGGCAGGAGCGAATTCAACAGATCGATAAAGAGTTGCTGGAACGAAGAGACCTCTCATCGGTCAGACTGGTGTTCCTGGGAGACTCGATCACCGACTTCTGGCTCATGGATGAGAACCTGTGGGTGAAGGGGCAGTTTGCAGGACGCAAAGTCTGGGATCAGGCGTTCACAGGCGCCCAGCCCGAGAACCTGGCGATCAATCTTGGCGTCTCCGGGGACCGGATCGAACATGTTCTTCATCGCATCACGCCCCGTTCGGCAGGCGGTCTCGGTCACCTCGATGCAAAAGGCCTGAAGCCCGAGTTCATCATTCTGATGCTGGGGATCAACAACACCTGGGCCGCTGAGGAGCCCGTCGTTGACAGCATTCTGGCCGGATTAAAGGTAACGCTCGCAACAATTCACGAAAGACAGCCCCACGCTCAGATCGTTCTCCAGTCACTTTTACCGACAAATGAGCCCGCAAAGAACCGCGACATAGTTCTTCCGGCAAACGAGGGACTACTGACCCTGTCACGACAGCCGGCATTCCGCGAGTACACGCACTATCTCGACCTATATCCGGATTATGTGAACGCCGATGGAACCCAGATTTCCCGGTACTTCAATGACGGCCTGCATCCAAGCCCGGGCGGGTACGAGATCTGGCGAACCAAACTGGTGAAGGCGCTTCAGAGTTTGCGCCAGCAGAATGCTTCACGGCGACGCGACTGACGCACGACACAGGCCTGCCCAGGAATTCGGCACGGATATGCAGAGCTCGCTCGCAGCTTCACTAGGTCCTGTGAAATCGAGCTATCGCATCGGCAAGGGCGCGACGATGCGGCTCGGCGCTCATGATGAGATCAACCATTGTGATCGAAGCATGGGTCTGGCCGGCAGCGAGCCGGAGCTCGACGGCCGCACCCGCGCGCTCAAGGCAGGCGGCGAACTCCATGCCCTCATCCCTCAGAGGATCAAATTGAGCCGTCAGGATAACAGCTGGGGGAGACGAAGGACGCGCCTTCGCGCCCAGAACGATCTGCGAACCCGGCCGCTCTGACACAGAAATGTACTGATCGAGGAACCAGGCCATCAGCGAAGCCGTCAGGCCATAGCCGTGCGCATTCTCGAGATAGGATGACCGAGACATATCGACATCTGTCACCGGGGTCAGGAGCACCTGACCGAGGACCCCTTCCGGCGCATCCACATGCGCCAGACCAGCGACGCAGGACGCCAGATTGGCGCCGGCGCTCCATCCGGCGACAACGATCCCGCCGGATCGCCCCCCGAGAGACGACTTTGTGTCAAACACCCATGTGAGCGCAGCCTCAGCATCCTCATGAGCGGCGGGATAGGGATGTTCGGGAGCATGTCGATAATCCGCAGACACAATGATCGAGCCAGAGTTCAGACACAGATAACGGCATAGCGGGTCGTCGGAGGCATGATCGCCCAGAACAAAGCCGCCGCCATGAAAATACAAAGTGACGGGAAATGGCCCCGATCCAGGCGGACGATAAAGCCGGAACCGGAGATCACCGGCGGCGCCTGGGAACACCCCATCCTCGATGTGCACCTCCGGACCGATCGGGCGCTGAGCATAGGAGGTCCGGATCAGGGCCCTGGCCTGTTCGGCGGAGAGCGACTCCAGAGGCGGCGGATTCAGCTGGGCCGTCATCCGCAGAACAGCTTCGACATCGGGCTTCAGCTGCCTGACGACGCCGTCGCTGACCTTCTCCCCATCGCGTCCGCTCCGACGAAAACCCAGATACCCTCTCTCCCGCACTTCGTCACAGGTCAGTCGATAGACATCGACGCCGCCGACATAAGGAAGGACGCCGACAGGCTTCCCTGACACGTTTGCCCCCGTGTACCAGGAGTTCGCCTCCCGAAAAAGCGAGAGCTCCACGCATTCGGCCGAGTGCTTAGCCCACCCAGCCTGCGCAGTTTCAGTCGGCTCAATCACATCAAGGCGGTCCTTCTTCAGGTCCGCGAGAGTGGCTGTGATCCATTCAACGTGCTGTTCGATAGAAACCGCCATATTGGATAGAACAGATGGGCTTCCCGGTCCGGTGATCATGAAGAAATTGGGAAAGCCGCAGGTCATGAGACCCAGATAGGTCTGGGGACCCTCACGCCAGGCATCCGCGAGCCTGGCCCCGCCTCTGCCCCTGACATCGACCGCCAGCACAGCGCCGGTCATCGCATCAAAGCCGGTTGCATAAACGACGACATCAAACTCAAGATGCTCGTGAGCGAGCTGCGCTCCCGTCTCTGTGAAGCTGACGATAGGGGTCCTGCGCAGATCAACAAGTCGGACGTTGGGTTGATTGAACGTCTCATAGTACCCCGTATCCAGGCAGGGTCGCTTGGTGGCGATCGGATAGTCCTGAGAGCTCAGCGCACGAGCTGTTTCAGGGTTGGTCACGATGCTCCGGATCTGTCCCCGAAGGTAGTCGCACAACGTGTCGTTAGCGGCACGGTCCCGAAGGATATCGGCAAAGGCTCCTCCAATCCCGAGAAGGTCTCCGGAATTCCACATCCGGTCGTATACGCGCTCTCTCTCAGACGCATCGACCTGAAGAGCCCCGACCAGGCTGCGTTCGACGGGGACGCCCGCCGGGCTCAATCGAGCCTCCTGACGATACGCCGCCCTGTCTGATGCAATCCTCGCCCTCTTCGCCTCTGAGGGGGGACCGTTGTGAGCGGGAATAGAGTAAGCTGGCGTTCTCTGAAAAACCGTAAGATGCTCCGCCTCAGCCGCAAGACTTGGGATCGACTGCACGGCGGACGATCCTGTTCCAACCACCGCCACACGTTTGCCGCGAAGCCTCACACCCTCAACAGGCCATGAACTGGTGAAATAAGCCTCGCCCGCGAAGCGCTCCACTCCCGGAATATCAGGCGTCTTCGGCGCGGAAAGACATCCCGTCGCCATAATGAGATGCCGGCAGACAAGTGTGTCTCCCGCAGATGTCTCTACCTTCCAGACACGGGCGCCGTCATCCCAGGCCGCCGTGAGAAGCCGGGTCGAAAACCGGAACGTCCTCCTGAGATCATAGCGGTCAGCGACAAAGTTCAGATAGCGCAGGATCTCTGGCTGCGTAGCATAGCGCTCAGACCAGGCCCACTCCGTCTCAAGATCGGGATCAAACGAGTAACAGTAATCGAAACTCTCGATATCGCAGCGCGCCCCGGGATAGCGGTTCCAGAACCAGGTCCCGCCGACACCCTCCGCCGCCTCAAGACCGATGACGGAGAAGCCTCGGGAGCGAAGGGCATGGACCGCGTAGAGACCCGCCATTCCTGCGCCGACGACGAGGACATCCGCTGCCCCTGCTTGAGATGTCATCAACGTATCCTCCGGAGATCTCGAAACGACAGCATCCTGACGATCAGGAAGGCTCCGCAGGGGGCCACGCCCGATACGCCTTGGCAAGACGCCGGACGTGTCTTGCTGCGCTGCAGCGTGACGACGCTCGGCGAATAGCCTTTGATAGCCGCAAAACAAAAATGGGGAGAGACATCGATGCTGGGATGGAGAAGCTCGAAGGCTGCGGTTTGTTTGCTTCTCGGCTGGGCGGCGCTTGCGCCCAGCGGGGCGAGCGCGCAGCAGTCGGGCCAGCGGCTCTATGAACAGATCTGCGCCGCTTGTCACGAAGGCGGCGACGAGACAGCGCCGGAGCGAAAGGAGCTCGCCGCCCTCGCGCCCGAGAGGATCATACGCGCTCTCTCTCCCGGCGGCCTCATGGCAGGCCCAGGCGGCCGTCTGGCGGCAGGAGAAAGAGAGGCTGTCGCCGCATTCCTGACCCGCGCCCCGCAACCGGCGGCGACGGCAAGCCGGGAACCGCTAAGGAATGACCGCTCCAACCCCGACCTCTATGTAGATGGAATACCCTACCCGGCCCGTCGCATCGCCGATCCGCGGGACAGCGCCGCAGCGCGACGGGCGCCGGCCTGGCCCGCCCCGCCGCTCGAAAAGGGCGTGTACAAAGCCGAAAGCTGGGAAGAGCGGAACCTGCAGATCACGGTCATGGCGACAGGCCTGTCCTCGCCACGCGCCATCGAGTTCCTGCCCGGAGGCGAAATGCTCATCACCGAACGGGCTGGCGCTCTGCGAATTCTTCGGAACGGCGTTCTCGACCCGGAACCTGTCAGGGGCACGCCGACCGTAGCCGTGCTAGGAACAGCGACCGGCTTCATGGACATCGAGCTGCATCCGCGTTTCAGCGAGAACGGCCTCATTTACCTCTCCTACCACAAGCCCGCGTTCGGAAAGTTTGGCGTGAACGCGATCTTTCGAGGGCGATGGAACGGCCGGGAAATCGTCGACGGAAAGGACATCTTCCTGTCCGACGACGTCGATGCTCTCTACAGCCGCCTGCACTTCGGACCTGACGGCAAGCTCTATGCGACCATCGGCTGTCCCGGGGTTGGAACTGATGAGTCGATCAGCCGGGCGCAGGATACGGCTGACTACGCCGGCAAGACCCTGCGTCTGAACGACGACGGCACGACGCCGAGCGACAATCCCTTCGCCGGCGTCAAAGGATACAATCCCGAAATCTACACCCTGGGTCACCGGGTCAATCTGGGCCTCGCCCTGAACCCATGGACACAGGAATTCTGGGTGTCCGAGCACGGCCCTCAGGGCGGAGACGAGATCAACATCCTCCGGCCAGGCCTTAACTACGGATGGCCGATCATCAGCGACGGACGCTACTACTCGGGCAGGAAAGTCTCAGAAATCCCTTATCGTGACGGGCTTACGCGACCGCACATCTCATACGTTCCCTCCATCGCCCCGGGAGGAATGGTCTTCTACACCGGCGACCGGTTTCCCGCATGGAAAGGAAATCTCTTTGTGGGCTCTATGAGAATGAGCAACGCTCCGCGCACCGGTCATCTCGAGCGCATCGTCTTCAATGACAAATGGGAGGTCGTGCGATCCGAAATGCTGCTCGTCGATTTCCATCAGCGCATCCGCGACGTCGAACAGGGGCCGGATGGAGCGCTCTATGTGATCACCGACGAAGGGACCTCAAGCGTTGTGATGAAGATCGAACCCGGCGCCGCATCCGGTTAGGGCTTCAGCTATCCTGTCCCAGCGCCGCGGATTTCACCGCCAAGCGGCTGACTACCCCCGGACGCCGACAGGTCGCGGCGCGCTGAGCAGTCCGCTCAGCCCTGCCGCATCCGGCGACAGGTCTCTCACCAGGATCCTTGCCGGATCAACAGGTCCGGGGAGCTGAAAGCGCCCCGCCTGCGCGCGCCTGAACGCCCAGCGCTCGTAATAGGCTTCATCCCCGACGAGAATCACCGCCGCGAAGCCCAGTTCACGACACACCCCGATCGCACGTTCCATCAGACGAAACGCCACGCCGCGTCCGCGCTGACGCGCAGCGACAGCCAGAGGCCCGAGAAGGGCGGCGCGTCCCCCGGAACTGGTTTCAACCGGCCACAGGCGGACAGCCGCACAGACCCCCTCGCCATCACGAGCCAGAAAACTCGCCTCGGGAATACGCGCGTTCCCTTCACGAAGGCGCTCGGCTGTCTTCACAAAGCGACCCGGACCAAAGGCGGCGTCATACAGCGCCTCAACCTCGGCATGATCCCCCGGGGCTTCCTGCACAATGGAAAACGAGCAGTCCTGCACCAAGGGCGATATCTCCGACAGGACCGGCAAACCTCTGAAGGCGCGCCAATAAGAGCCTTCAGGCCTGAAGTCAAAGGGTTTTCAGGCCATGCAACGAGCCCCCCGGCCTCCCCCCTTTCGCTTCAGGCAGTCATGTGCTTCGAAGACGACGAACAGCGTCATACGGAGCAGGAGACGTCGATGGGCGTACTGGACGGCAAGGTGGTTCTCATAACGGGCGGCGGCAACGGCATCGGACGCGAGACCGCCCGCCTGCTTGCGCGCGAAGGCGCGCGCGTCGTCGTCAACGATCTGGGAGGATCTCTGACGGGAGGAGACGAAGGCTCGGCAGGTCCGGCCGAGGCCGTCGCCGCCGAGATCCGCGCAGCAGGCGGACAGGCGGTCTCGAACTCCGACAGCGTAACGGACTACAAGGCCGTCCTTCGCATGGTGGAGCAGGCCCGGGACACCTTCGGCGCCCTTGATGCGATCGTGAACCCGGCCGGCATTCTGCGCGACGGCATGTTCCACCGCATGTCCGAGAGCGACTGGGACGCGGTCATCAGCGTTCATCTCCGGGGGTCATTCAATGTCGCGCGAGCCTCCATCGAGTACTTCCGCGAGCGCGAAGCGGGAGCGTACGTTCTTTTCACATCCACATCGGGCCTTATCGGCAATATCGGCCAGGCGAACTACGCGGCTGCGAAGATGGGCATCGTGGGCCTCTCCCGCATCCTCGCCATGGAGGGACTTCGAAAGAATATCCGGTCCAACGTCATCGCCCCGTTCGCCTGGACCCGGATGATCGAATCCATTCCCGTTAAGGACGAGGCGAGCGCGATCAGAGTTCAGCGTATGAAGGACGCCATGCGGGCCGATCAGGTGGCGCAGCTGGCCGTTGCGCTCTGCGCCGACAAGGCCAAAGACGTATCCGGACAGATCTTCGGAGTGCGCGGAAACGAGATCATCCTCTTCGACCAGCCGCGTCCCGTCAGATCCATGGCCGACCTGTCCGGATGGAACCCATCCTCCATTCTCGACGTTTGTCTGCCGGCAATGAAGAACGACTTCTTCGGAGCTGAAGCGACCGCGGAGGTCTTTCCCTACGACCCCGTCTAGCCGAGCCGGCGATGGGGCTGACAAGCTCCATCGCCAAGGCCGCGCTATCAAAGGATCAGCCCGTATTGTTCTCGCTCGCCTCCAGGCGACGAACAATCACTTTATCGATCCGCCGGCCATCCATATCAATGACCTCAAACGCCAGCGGCCACCGCTCGGCGACATCGCCTTCCTTCGGAACGGTGTTCATAAGATGCATGACAAGCCCCGCGACGGTGGAATATCCCTCACCCTCATCGAGACCCCGCGCCCCAACAGTCTGCTCGAACTCATCGATGGGGGTCATCCCGTCGATCAGCCATGAGCCGTCCTCTCTCTGGTAGGGTTGACTGATCCCCTCATTTTCTCCGAGAGCCCCGTCGCCCGCGATGGACTCGAGAAGATCCGCCGCCGTCACAAGACCCAGGATAGCGCCGTATTCATCCGACACCATCACCATTCGAACCGGATTGCCGCGCATCGAATCGAGAAGCTTGAGAACCGGCATGGTCTCGGGGACGAACACCGACGGATGCATCACGGCTTCCAGGTCTATGCGCCCAGTCTCGGCAAGAAAGGCGAGAAGCTCCTTCGTCTGAACCACACCCACGATCTCATCGGCGTCGCCCCGACCGACGGGGAAACGAGAGTGGCCGCTGGAACGAATTTCCGCGACGATTTCCTCACGTGTCGATTCCGTATTGAGCCAGACCATATCCGTTCGAGGGGTCATGATCGCCTTCACGGAGCGATCGCCGAGGCGCATCACTCCCTCAATCATCTCCCGTTCCTCATCCTCGATCAGTCCCACCTTGGCGCCTTCGACGATGAGGGACTGAAGCTCCTCTTCGGTCACGTCCTCCTGCCGCGTCCTGTGGAGACCGAACAGGCGCACGACCCCCTCGGTCGAACTTCGCAAAAGAAACACAAGGGGCGAGGCCAGGGTCTCTACAAACGCCATCAGCGGAGACATGACGGACGCAAGCGTTTCCGGAGACGAAAGCGCGATACGCTTCGGGATCAGTTCGCCGACCACAAGCGAAAGAAAGGTCGTCATCACAATCACAAGCCCGAAAGCGAGCGGACCGGCCTGCTCCGCAATCGGCGGAAACGTTTTGGATATCCATGGAGACAGATCGTCCGCTAGCGCAGTGGCGCCGTAGGCCCCTGCCAGCACCCCGATCAGCGTGATGCCGATCTGCACGGTCGAAAGAAGTTTAGAAGGGTCTTCGAGCAAACGAAGCGCGGTCCTTGCGCCGCGCGACCCCCGATCCGCCATGGCCTTAAGTCGCGGCTTACGAGCCGACACGATCGCCATCTCCGAAAGCGCGAACACGCCATTCAGGAGGATCAGCACGCCAAGAATCAAGAAATCCATCTCTTCCGTACGCCGGGATGGCGGACGCTCCATGACGCCGGGTGCGCCCGGCCGAAGTTCAATTGTGCGACACTTGGGGCGCTCATTCAACGGCAGAAACAAAAATCCGACACAAGGTTCTGATTTTCATACAATTATTCGGGGCATAGCCCCTGGGGACATCCCGATCCATCGAATCGCAGGTCGCCCGGGACTGCCGAAACGCCCTTGGCGCGGATCGAGACCCGAGGCTAACCTCTCTCCTCCGGACCCTTGGACAAACGAGGGTCGTCTCCACAGGATCAGACGATGACGACATTTACCGCCCACAAGGGTCGGCTAGGCCCAAGCCAGAGGCTTCTTCAGGCGATCACGCTGGCCGCGGCGACGCTGCTGGCCGCATGCGCAACGCCCGTCAAAGCCCCGGAGGCTCCCAAAGCGCCTGCGCTGGGTCTTTACGAACTCAGGGTTTATACGGCCGCCGAAGGCAAGATGGCGGCGCTTGACGCCCGGTTCAGGGATCACACCACCAAGCTCTTCGCGCGTCACGGGATGACAAACATCGGATATTTTAAACCCGTGACAGCGCCCGGCGCTGCTCCTGATAACAGGCTCTTCTATATTCTCGGCTACAAGGATCGCGCAGCCCGCGACGCCTCGTGGAAGGCTTTCGCCGCCGATCCCGAGTGGGTTTCGGTCTATCAGGCCTCCCAGGCCGGCGGGTCGCTGACGACGGCGATCGCCAACACCTTCTTCACGCCGGCGGAATATGCGCCCGTGCTGAACCTCTCTTCGTCAGCCGCGCCAAGGCTGTTCGAACTGCGGGAGTATCGCGCCACCCCTGGAAAGCTGGAGAACGTGCACGCCCGGTTTCGGGACCATACGAGGCGCATATTCGATAAACACGCCATGACGAGCATCGGCTACTTCCGACCGGTGGCCGGCCAGACCAATCTTGAGAACAAAATGACCTACCTTCTCGCCTTCCCCAGCCAGGAAGCCCGAAACGCCTCCTGGAGGGCGTTCGCGCAGGATCCGGAGTGGCAGTCTGTCGCTAAGGAAAGCGAGAAAGACGGCCCGATTCTTGATCAGCCAGGCGCTATCGTCTCGGTGCTGCTGACGCCGACAGACTACTCGCCGCTGAAATGACGCTGAAACGTCTTTCCCTGCGCGCCTCGCGCAGGGAAAGACGAATCAGGGCATAGTTAGCCGATGGTGAATGCGGTTCCCGCCTTTCTGGAATTCTTCGCCGGCGGCGGTCTCGCCCGCCAGGGCCTTGAAGGTCTGTTTTCGCCGAACTTCGCCAACGACATCGATCCGGCCAAATGCGCAGGCTACAGGCTGAATTTTCCCGATACCCCGCTCCATCAGGGGGACATCTGGAACCTGAGGCCCGCTGATCTGCCGTCAGCCGCCCTCGCATGGGCGTCCTTTCCGTGTCAGGATCTCTCCCTGGCAGGCGCTCGACGCGGCCTGAACGCGCCTCGCTCGGGAGCCTTCTGGGGTTTCTGGAACCTTCTGGAGGGGCTTTCCGCCCTTGAACGGGCCCCGCCGACGCTCGCCCTTGAGAACGTCCCCGGCCTTTTATCGTCCCATGGCGGACGGGATTTCAGCTCGCTCATCGCCACACTCGCCGGAGCAGGCTACCGCGTCGGCGCGCTCATGGCGGACGCGACCCTCTTCTCCCCGCAGTCGCGTCAGCGTCTGTTCATCATCGCTCACCGTGGGCGCCTGCCTGAGAACCTCGTGCGGGGCGACCCCGACCCTGTCTTCCACCCAACGGCGCTGCGGTCGGCCGTCGAGGCTCTGCCGATGGATCTGCGCCTCGCCTGGACATGGTGGCGCCTGCCGCATCCGCCTGCCCGCAACGCCAACCTCGCCTCTCTCCTGGAGCGGACGCCTCCCGATCACGTCTGGCGATCCTACGCCGCTGTCCGCAAACTGATGGGTCAGATGTCGCCGCTGCACAGGGCGCGTGTGGACGCCGCCCTCGCGGATGGAAACTGGACGGCTGGGGCTGTCTTCAGACGAACACGGACGGAAAACGGTCGCCGCATCCAGCGGGCCGAGGTGCGTTACGACGGACTGGCCGGTTGTCTGCGAACGCCAGCCGGCGGATCGTCCAAGCAGCTTCTGATCGTAACCGAGGGAGGCGAAGCCCGCCTGCGCCCGCTGCTGGCTATCGAAGCGGCACGCCTGATGGGATGCTCCGACGATTATCGGCTGCCGGCAGGCGAGACAGCAGCGCTCAAGATGCTCGGAGACGGCGTGTGCGTTCCCGTCGTGCGCTGGATCGGAGACCATCTCCTTCACCCCCTGGCGATAGGCCGGTCGGGTCGTGAGCTGGGCGCGGCGGCCTGACCCCGATCTTTCGACCATGACGGACATCTTTTCTCCAGAACAGCGCTCACGGATCATGAGAGCTGTGAGAGGAACGGACACGAAACCGGAAATCGCCGTAAGACGCGCCAGTCATGCTCTGGGCCTTCGGTTCCGGCTCCGTCGCAATGACCTGCCGGGCCGACCTGACCTGGTCTTTCCCTCAAGACGCATCGCTCTTTTCGTCCATGGCTGCTTCTGGCATGGCCACGACTGCCGGAGAGGCGCCCGAGCGCCTGTGGCGAACGCCGATTACTGGCGAGCGAAGATCGACCGCAACCGGGAACGTGACGCCCTGAGCGCGCAACGCCTGGCCGAGCTCGGCTGGAGAGCGATCGTCGTCTGGGAATGTGAGACGCGACAACCGGCCCGGCTTTCGGCTATACTTCGCACGCGCGTTGCGGGCGTCAGCTGCGAAAAGCTTGACGCTCCTGACGAGAGCGAACAACTCGATACAGTCCAAGGAATCCGCGAGGCGACATGCTCCATCCCTCCACCCAGAGACTGATCCTGCGTCTCAGCGAGATGACTGAGACGGGAGGAATACCGTGGCGCCAGTCCGGAGAGGACGGCGAGGCGGCCTCCTTCGAAACGGAAGGGTATACGGTCGAAGTCTCGCCAGCTCCTCTGCGTCTTCGGATCCTGGCTCGCGGGGGACGCGAAGTCGAGACCGCGAACGCGGCTGACCTCGGTGCGACGCCGGGCCCCGACGGCGCCTCGTTCGCCGCACGGGTCGCAGCCATGGCGGCCACTGCGGGCCGTCTGGCCGGTTCGGAGCCAAGGCCGCGGTCGTCGCGGCTCGACGCCGTCAGCGCAGAGCCGTCTCGCCTGTCGCCTCCGCCGTCTCCAAGACCCCCGACCGCCAGCTCGCCTCCTGCCCGGCCCATGTTCGGGGCGATCGCAGCGTTTTCGCGATCAGCTTTTGATCAGACTAAGCAGCGTTCCGACAGTTCGCCTCCGCCGGCTTCAGGCGACGCGGGCAGGACCATCATGGCGGGAATTCATGCCGTGTCGCTTCAGCAGGGCGTTGGGTCTCAGGATCCAGGATCCCGTCAGCCCGTGATCGCCACCCCCGTCGGTGACGCGCTTTCCGGCGCATCCTCACAACCGACGCCCGTCGAGAACCCGTTCGCCCCCTGGCGCTGATCCGCTGCGGGCCCCGCGAGGGATCAGAAGCGACACTTCGCCGGCAGCATCAATCCCAGAACCTTGCCGTCCGACACAACCTGCTCTGCGCCAGCGCAGGTGGGAGGAGGCGCAACGCCGTCCCGCAGAAACCGGATCTGAGTGTTCATCCAGGCGCCGGCGGCGCCGGGCTCGACGGGATCAAGAAAGGCGATGTCTCCCGATTGCGCTTCCGCAGCGCATTCAAACAACACTCCGTTTCGGGCGCGCAGCGTCACCGCCGTGCGACCTTCATCGCGCGGATAGGCGCCGGTCACCACCGCTGGCTGCGCCAATCTCCCGAGACATGCGTCGACCACGGCCAGGGCCTCGATGATCGCCGCGGTGTCCGCCGTATCCGCCTCGGACTGCCCTCTGAACGCGCACCCGCCGAAGTCGACGCCGTCGAACGTCACCGTAACGACGGCATCGCCCTCCACACCCGCGTCGGAACGACAGGGGCCGGCCTGAACGGAAACGATGAGCGGCGGGCTCTCAAAAAGATCGGCCCCACGGACCCTGTCGGGCTGGACGATCGGCGCCTCAATCTCCGGCAGACCGGCGCGACGAAACACAAACCACTCGTCAGCAAGATCGAGCCGCCAATAAGGCTCGTCCCCCGCCGCGTAAAAGGGTGGAGGAAACGCCCACGAAGACGTGTCGACAGGCTTCCCGCCCGCCATAGAGGCAAGAGAACTCTCTCCGCCGCCCCCGCCCGAGGCATACCGACCGCCTGCGTCCGCAGCCCCGTCGCCTTCAGCGCCGGCCGCGTCGACCGGAGCGGACGTCTTGTCGCCTCCGATGTCGCAGCCTGACGCGAGAAGCGCCGCCGCAAGACAGCTCAAGCCGGCGGAGCGCCTGAAGTTATCCACAGCCCTGATCACGACCTGTCATCCCGTTTTCCGACAAGCGATCCTGTTTGGGACTCAGACCGCGGGCGTCACAATGGCGCGGCCCGAACCGACAGGCAAGCGCTCCTGACCCGACGTCCCCCAAGCGCCAGGACGTCAGCAAGCCCTCGCCTGTCGGGCGGAAACGCAGAGCTCAACGCTCCGCGCCGCGCAGCGCCGGACAGACGCCATCCGGTCGACCGGAAAAGTGTGTCCGTCAGGCCGCCGCCCGCGCCGCCTTAGGGCCGAACCGGGAATAGAACGTCTCGCCCTTGGCCGCCATTTCGCGGAGCAGCGCGTTGGGCCGGAAACGCTCGCCGTAAAGCTCGGCCATGCGATCGCACTCCGCCACAAAGGCCGGAATGCCGATCTTCAGATCCATGTAGGAGCAAACCCCGCCCGAATAGGGCGCGAAGCCCCAGGCCAGGATAGACCCCACATCCGCATCGCGAGCATCCGTTATGACCCCCTCCTCGAAGCATCGCGCCACCTCGACGCACTGCCTGAAGAGGAACCGACGAACCAGCTCGGCCTTCATCTCCGGAGGGCATTCGGCGACCTTAACCGGAACCTTGCGCCCGATGTCGGGATAGAGCCGGGACGGCTTTCCCTGCTCATTGTAGTCGTAGAAGCCCTTCCCGGCTTTACGACCGACGCGCCCCTGCGCTTCGGCGATCCAGGCGACAAGATCGCCGACCGGATCCTGTTCGTAGGAGCGGCCGGTCACCTTGGCGGATTCCCGCCCGATTTTGAGCATCGTATCGATACCGACCGAGTCGGACACTTCGAGCGGCCCCATCGGCATGCCAGCCATTCGTCCGACATTCTCCACAATGGCGGGAGCGACGCCCTCGGCTACCATCGTCAAGCCTTCGGTCGGATAGGTTCCAAACACGCGGGAGGTGTAGAAGCCGCGGAAATCGTTCACCGCAATGGGCGTTTTCCGGATCTTGAGCACGTAGTCCATCGTCTTTGCGAGGGTCTCCTCCGAGGTCTTCTCCCCCCGAATGATCTCGACCAGCCCCATCCGCTCCACGGGTGAGAAGAAGTGGATGCCGATAAAGTTCTCCGGGCGCACTGAAGCTTCCGCAAGACCCGTAATCGGCAGAGTCGAGGTGTTGGATCCCATCACGGCGCCTGCGCCAATCACAGCCTCCACCTTAGCCGTCACCTCGGCTTTGATGCCGGGATTTTCGAACACCGCCTCAACCACGATGTCCGCGCCCGCAGCGAGCGAATAATCGGTGGTGGGGTGGATGAGCGCCAGAAGGGCTTCACCCTTTTCCTTGCTCATCTTGCCGCGAGAGACGTCTTTTTCGACGATCCGGCGCGAATAAGCCTTACCCTTCTCGGCGGCCTCTTCGGTCGTATCGATCAGAACGGTTTCTATGCCGGCCTTGGCCTGAACATAGGCGATGCCGGCTCCCATCAGACCGGCGCCGATCACCACCGCCTTGCGGACGTCGTACACAGGGTAAGAGCCGGGACGGGACGCGCCCTTGCCGAGCTCCTGCATGGAGAGGAAGAGAGACCGGATCATGCCCTTCGCCTCGGGCGTGGACAGGGTCTTCACAAAATACCGGCTCTCGATTCTGAGAGCGGCGTCCATGGGAACGCAAAGCCCCTCGTAGACAGCCGAAAGAATATGCTTCTGAGCCGGATAATTGCCCCAGGTCTGCTTGGCGAGCATCGCCGAGCCGAAGGTGAACACCTGCGAACCGGTCTGAGAGTTCGGAGCGCCGCCAGGCAGCTTGAACTTCGGATCGTCCCACGGCGCCTTGGCCGCTGGATTGGCGAGCACCCACGCCTTGGCGCGCGCAGTCAGCTCCGCTGCGGGAGCGAGTTCGTGGACGACGCCGTTCGCACGGGCCTGATCAGGCGTCATGGACTCGCCCTGAAGAAGGAAGGGAGCCGCCGCCTGAGCGCCCATAATGCGCGGCAGACGCTGCGTTCCTCCGCCTCCGGGCATCAGTCCGACCTTCGCCTCGGGCAGCCCCAGCTGAAGCTTGGGATTATCATTGGCCGCCAGGCGATAATGGCAGGCCAGAACAACTTCGAGACCGCCGCCCAGCGCAAGTCCGTTGACCGCCGCAGCGACCGGCTTTCCGCAGGTCTCAAGAGACCGCAGGATGCCGTTCAGAGCGTAGGCGCCGTTGAAGGCGGCGCGAAGACGCGCCTCAGGATCTCCGGGAGCCGCCTCGCCGGCGCTCCCGCCGCCGCCCAGCTCGCCAAGATCCGCTCCGGCGCAGAAGCCGCTTGTCTTTCCGCTCGTGATGATAAGCCCCTTGATCGAGGCGTTCGAGGCGACCTCCTTCGCGATGGCCCCTAGATCCGCCACGGCGCGGGCTGTCAGCGTGTTCATCGAACGGCCGGGGACATCAAAGGTCGCGACCGCGACGCCGTCGGCGTCGACTTCGAACCGGAATGCTTCCACTTGCATCAGCCTGCCTCCTAGACGCGTTCGATGACAGTTGCGGTGCCCATGCCGGCGCCTACGCACAGCACGGCGAGCGCGGTCTCCTTGTCGGAGCGCTCGAGCTCGTCCAGCACCGTTCCGAGAATCATCCCGCCGGTCGCCCCCAGCGGATGACCCATCGCGATCGCGCCGCCGTTCACGTTCATTTTCTCGTGCGGGATGTCGAGCGCCTGCATCATTCGCAGCACAACAGAGGCGAAAGCCTCGTTGAGTTCATAGAGATCGATGTCTCCGGCCTCCATTCCCAGCTTGCGAAGAAGCTTCTCAGTCACCAGAGACGGCCCGGTGAGCATGATGGACGGCTCCGATCCGATCGACGCAAAGCCCTTGATCCGAGCGCGCGGCTTGAGCCCGAGCGCCTCACCGGCCTCTCGGGATCCGATGAGCACGCCGGAAGCGCCGTCGACAATGCCCGACGAATTGCCGGCGTGATGAACGTGATTGACGCGCTCGACTTCGGGATAGCGCTGCTTGACGACATCGTCGAAAGCCATTCCGCCCATGCCCTCGAAGGAGGGCGAGAGCGCCGCAAGGGTCTGCATCGTCGTATCCCCTCGCACGGTCTCATCCTGAGCAAGCAGGGTCAGGCCGAGCTGGTCGCGAACCGGCACAACAGATCGCGAGAAACGCCCCTCTTTCCAGGCGCGCGCAGCGCGCCTCTGGCTCTCGACCGCATACGCGTCCACATCATCCCGGGAGAAACCGTATTTCGTGGCGATCAGGTCAGCGCCGATACCCTGCGGCGCAAAATAGGATTTCATGGCGATTTCAGGATTGCTGGCCCAGGCGCCGCCATTCGAGCCCATCGGCACCCGCGACATCGCCTCGACGCCGCCTCCGATCGCCATATCGGCCTCGCCTGTCATGACTTTCGCCGCAGCGATGTTGCACGCTTCAAGGCCCGAGGCGCAGAAGCGGTCGACCTGGACCCCAGCCGTCGTCTCGGCGTAATCCGCGTTCAGAACAGCGATCCGGGCGATATCAGAGCCCTGTTCGCCGATGGGGGTGACACACCCAAGAATGACATCGTCGACCTTTGAGGTGTCGAGCTGATTACGATCTTTAAGCGCCTTCAGAACCTGGGTCGCCAGCTGGAGGGACGTGACCTCGTGAAGGGCGCCGTTCGACTTGCCCTTTCCGCGGGGCGTACGCACCGCGTCATAAATATAGGCCTCGGCCATATCGTTCATCCTCTTGATGGAGCGACCCCTGAGGTCGCGTCTTTGGGACCGGCTGGCGTCAACGCCGGACCGAACGGGGCCAGCCCCCCCGCCCAGAGCGGAAACCGTGTCCGCCGCACCTAGAAACTATCGGCGGCGAGGGCCATCACAGCCCCTGCGCCAGACTTTACCTTTGCGAGATGTGACGTAGCGTCAGGCAAGACCCGCTCGAAGAAATAGCGGGCGGTGACCAGCTTGCCGACGCAGAAGCGGTCCCCGGCCGCCGCGCCTGGGAGCGCCGCCTCGGCCATCCGACACCACATATAAGCGAGCGCCGTCAGACCGAAGAGATGAAGATAGTCGTGGCTGGAGGCGCCGGCGTTGTCAAAATCGCTCATGCCGTTCTGCATCAGCCACATCGTTCCCTCGCGAAGCTGAGCGCTGGCCGACTGAAGCCCGGCGACATAGGGCTGGAGACGCTCATCCGCGCCGTGTGCGGCGATAAAGGCGTCCATATCCGCGAAGAAGCTGAAAACGCCCCGGCCCCCGTTGGCTCCAAGCTTGCGCCCGACCAGATCCAGAGCCTGAACGCCGTTAGTCCCCTCATAGATCAGCGATATCCGGGTGTCGCGGACGAACTGCTCCATCCCCAGCTCGCGGGTGAACCCGGCTCCGCCGTGAACCTGAAGGGCGTCATTGACCGCCTTGTATCCCCGATCCGTCAGAAACGCCTTGATGACCGGCGTCATCAGAGCCATGCGGTCCTCAGCCTGCTCGCGGACCTTGGGGTCGGGCGAAACATGAAGAAGATCGCCCTGAAGGGCTGTCCAGTATGCGAAGGCGCGCGCCCCCTCGATGAAGGCCCGGCAATCCATGAGCTGACGCCGGACATCAGGATGAACGATAATGGGATCAGCCGGCCTGTCCGGGGCTTTCGCTCCGGTGATTGAGCGCCCCTGCAGGCGATCGCGGGCGAAACTGGCGGCGTTCTGATAGGCGACCTCAGCCTGGGACAGCGCTTGAACGCCCACCCCGAGACGGGCCTCGTTCATCATCACGAACATGGTCTTCATGCCCCTGTGAGGCTCTCCGACCAGGAATCCGCGCGCCCCGTCATAGTTCATGACGCAGGTGGCGTTTCCGTGAATTCCCATCTTCTCCTCGAGTCCCCCGCAGGCGACCCGGTTTCGTTCGCCAGGCTCGCCTCGGGCGTCGGGGATGAACTTCGGAACGATGAAGAGCGAAATACCCTTCACTCCTTCGGGCGCGCCGTCTATGCGGGCCAGCACAAGATGGACGATGTTCTCCGCCAGATCGTGCTCGCCGCCCGAAATCCAGATCTTCTGGCCGGTGATGCTGTAGGCGCCGTCAGAAAGAGGTTGAGCACGCGTTCGGATCAGCCCGAGATCGGTCCCGCACTGAGGCTCGGTCAGGTTCATCGTTCCCGACCACTGACCGGTCGCCAGTTTGGGAAGATAAAGGCTCTTCTGCTCGTCTGAGCCCCCGGCATGGATGGCCGAATAGGCTCCGTGGGTGAGACCCGGATACATTCCGAAGGCCATGTTCGCCGACGAACACATCTCCGAAAAGGCGAGCGCCAGGAGACGCGGAAGTCCCTGCCCCCCATAGGCGGGGTCGGACGAAAGGGTCATCCAGCCCCCCTCCACCATCGCCGAATAGGCTTTATCGAAGCCGTCCGGGGTCTTCACCGATCCGTCCGGACGACGCACGCACCCCTGACGGTCGCCAACAGCGTTGAGAGGCTGGAGAACCTCCGATGCGAACTTCGCCCCGCTCTCGAGTATCGCCTCCACCGTGTCAGAGGCGGCCTCGCTGTAACCGGGCAAAGACGAGTAGTCGCTGATACGAAGAACGTCGTTCAGCAGAAAACGCATGTCCCTAAGCGGCGCCTGGTAACTGGGCACGTCCGGTCGCCTCCGTTCAGAAGTGTCCGGACCTCCCTACCTCCGCTCACGCCGTGGGAAAAGAGGGGAAGAGCTCAGCGAGAGGCGACCGCTTCTCCGTCCAGTCCGGCCCGAGCGACCCGGTCATAGGCCCGTGCAGACTGCTCGGCCTCGCTTCCCGGACCCAGCTCCTTGAGCTTCTGCTCGGTCCATTCGACGCCTTTTCGCAGCATTTCCAGAGCATCTTCAATATCTTCGCGCTGCTTTTCGAGGTTTCGGATCTGCTCTCGAGACTTCCGAAGGGATAATTTCAGCTGCGCCTGGTGGCCCTCCAGCGTGTAAAGGTCGAGGATCTCCCGGATGTCGACGAGAGAGAAACCGACCCGCTTGCCCTGAAGGATAAGTTTGAGTCTCGCACGGTCTTTGGCCGAATAAACTCTGTTGAGTCCGTCACGAGCCGGATGCAGCAAATCCTTGTCTTCATAAAAACGCAGCGCGCGAGGCGTCACCTGGAATTCGCGCGCAAGTTCACTGATCGTATAAGTCTTCATGCAATCGCCTCCCCTGGTCGTTTCTTTATGCTTGGCGATCGGGTCGCCAGCCGCGTTTTGTTAACGCTGGGACATGGGTAACGCCTGCCGGGGGGAGGGTCAATCCGCCGCAGCCCCCGGCTCGCTTGTGAAAATGCTTAACCCGCCCTTAACCGACGCGCTTCCAACTGGCGTTCATGAAACGATTGCGACAGCTTTGCAGCTGTTCGATTCGGAGCGGCGGATGACCCAGGGACCCTGGAGCGTGAAGGGGATAGACCCCAAGGCGCGCTCAGCGGCGCGCGAGCGCGCGCTGCAGAAGGGACTGACTCTCGGCCAGTATCTGAACACCCTCCTTCTGGACGAAGGCGCGGATGAGGAAGACGTCGACGGCTCGCCGTCGTCTTCACCCGCGCGCGCAGAAACCGGAGACCTCACCCGCATGGCCCGCGAGATCGATGATCTCGCCAGCCGCCTCGAGACCGCCCAGGCCCGGTCGGCGCGAATGATCGCAGGCGTGGATAAGTCCATCGTCGGCCTGATGGGCAAGGTGGAGGCGACGACCCGGGCGCAGAATGAGGGCGTCGAAAAAGTCTCTCAGGCTCTGGGGGACATTCAGTCAGCTCAGACAGCGCTTCGTGAGCGCCTGGACGGTCTCGAGGCGCGTGGAGGAACCGAACAGACGGTTACGGCCGTGCGCACCCTCGAGGCCTCTCTTTCCCGACTTTCGCAGGCGTTGTCTGACCGGACCGAGGCGCTGGACAGAAGCCAGTCCGATCTGCGACAGGCCCTGGAAGCGAGAGTTGCGGGACTGGCCGGGCAGGTCGCAGATGTCGCGCGTTCGATCGACACCCATGTCGGATCGGCGATCCGGACGTCCGCCGCCGGCCTCGTGGACCGGGTTGACCGTGTCGAGGCCCAGCTTTCGGCTGCCGAACGGCGAATGGACGGCGCACTGGGCCGCATCAGCGACGCGGCGACGCGCTATGAGTCGTTTGAGACCAAGACGGAACGCACGCTCGGCGACAATGCCTGGCGGATGGAGAGAGCTCTTGAATCGGCGCTCGCACGATCAAGGGCGATGTCCAAGGACCTCCTCGAGCGCGTCGACACCATTGAGGAAAAGACCCAGGAAGCCGTCGGCGCCCTTGGGGAGGCGCTCGCCCGCGTCGGCGAACGCCTCAACCGGGCCGAGCGCCGCAGCGAAACCGCCGCAGGGCTTCTCGAGAAGTCGGTCACCGCCATTGATCAGCGACTTCGCGAAGTCGCCGAGAGAAGCGAAAGCGATATTGACGTCGACCGCCTTCAGGCTCAGCTGCAAAAGCGGTTCGATGCGCTCGCAGAAGACATGTCTCGCCCGATCGTGGCGGCAAGAGCCGATCTCGAGCGGCGGATGGAAGAGGCCCTCAGAACACAGCAGCCTGACCGGCTGGACCGCCTCGAGACCAACCTCAGACAGATGCAGGATCGTCTGGCCGAAGCCGAGGCGCGCCAGTCGGGTGCGGTCGAGGCCATGAGCGTTCAGGTCGAGCGCATGATGCACGCCGTCGAGGAGCGCCTCAGGGATCCGGAGGTTCTCGCTCTCAACGATATTCGGGGAGAGATGACCAGGCTTGCCGACTCCATTGAGGCGCGACTGGCGGGAGTGGAGACCGCCGACCGCCTGAAAACTGTGGCGTTCGAGGGACTTCGTGCGGACGTCACCCGCATGGAGACCGGGTTCGAGGAGCGCATAGCTCTTTCCGAACGCCGCAATGTGACCGCTCTCGGGGAAGTCGGCGAGCAGGTCGCTCAGGTGGCCGAACGGATGCAGCGGCGGCACGAAGAGAGCATTCAGAGACTGAGCAGCCGGATCGAAGAAGTCCGGGGCGGAGCGGAGGATGAGGGCCCCGACATATCCGCGCTGGCGGAACGCTTCGACGAGAGAATCAGGGAAAGCGAACGCAGAAGCGCCTCGGCCATCGCCCAGATAGGCGAACAGGTCGCACGGGTGGCCGATCGCCTGCAGTCTCAGCACAAGGATTCGATGCGGTCCCTTGAAGGCCTGCTGACGGCAAGCGGACGGGCGCACGAGAGCCGCCTCGCCGACGCACTCGCGGATATGACGCGCCGGCTTGAGGAGATAGGAGAACAGACGGCAGGCGCCATGACGCCGGTTCACAGCACCATGTCCTCGATCGCCCGGCGGGTCGCACGACTTGAGGATCGCGACGCAGGCGAGGCGGATAAGCGCGGCGGGCGTCCCTTCCCGCCCGGCTCGTTTCAGCCGTCCGGGGACGGGCTCTACGACGAAGACGTGTCCGAACCTGACCCTTCCGATGACTTCATTGCAGATCTTGTTGCAGGCATCACGGCGGAAATTGCCAAGCCGTCGGCGCGACCAAGCGATGCGACGGCCGCACCACGGTCATTCGCAGACATCCAGGCGGAACGCGCAGGAGCGCTGGCCGGCGCCGGAGAACCGCCTCGTCCTGTGGAAGACATTCTTCCCTTCCAGGAACTCGACGATCTCATAGACGTGGACGAGGAGTTTCTGGATCCTGACCGTCAGGGCGGGGTCCGCTTCGCGCCTCTGCCGCTCATCGACCCTCCTGCCCCTGCGGCTGATATCTCATCCGAACGCCTGGGACGCACGCGTGCAGCCCCGCCCGCGGACGCCGCCGCATCGAGGTCATCGCCGCAGCGGCGCACGCCCGTCGGCGTGCCTCTGGCCGCGTCCGCCGCCATCGCCCTCGCGGTTGCCGGAGGGACAGCCTGGACCCTTCTACGCGGTAAGCAGGAACCGGCATCGGGGGACGCCGTGCCGCGATCCGACCCCGCCGCACCGGCAGCTGCGGGACCGGCGCCGACCTCATCCGACGATCTGCTTTTTTCGGGAGGTCCGACCGTAACGGACGAGGCCGGGACGACGCCGCCGACCGTAGCGGGAGAGCGCGCCACGGCGGCCGAACTCTTTGACGATCCCGATTCGACCGCCGGACAGAAGCGGTTGTCTCTGCCTGCAGGAGCCCCAAAAGGTCCGACCCTCGCGGCGGCGGTGGAGGCGGGAGACCCCATTGCGCTTTACGACACGGCGCTTGATCTGCTGCGAACAGCAGACAAGGCGCGCGGGGCCCGGATGATGAAGGAATCCGCCGCCAAGGGGCTCGTGATGGCCCAGTATCAGATGGCGCGGCTGTTCGAGAAAGGTGAAGGCGTTCCGCGGGATCTCGCCGCCTCACGCAGCTGGACCGAACAGGCCGCCATCGGAGGCAACGTCAAGGCCATGCATGACCTAGCGGTCTTCTTCGCCGAAGGAGAGGCAGGCCCGCAGAGTTACTCATCCGCAGCCGAATGGTTCCGTCAGGCCGCCGATGTCGGGGTCGTGGACAGCCAGTATAATCTCGCCCTTCTCTTCGAACAGGGTCAGGGCGTGGCGCGCGACCCGGCGGAGGCTGCGTTCTGGTATGGTGTCGCCGGCCGTGCAGGTGACGCCGACGGCGCTCGAAAGTCAGAAACGATCCTCGGAGGAATTCCGCGGGATCAGGCCGACAAGATCCGCACCCTCATCCGTTCCTTCACGCCCAAACAGCCCATAGCAAGGGCCAATGGCGAATTTGGAGCGCGCCCGTGGGACAAGCCGGGGGCGGACCAGGTCGCCGAGGCCCAGCGCCTGCTGATCCGGCTCGGCTATCTCTCGGGACAGCCAGACGGCCAGATGAACGCGAAAACCTCAGAGGCGATCCGCGCCTTTGAGACGTCAAAAGGACTTCCGGCGACCGGATCGGTGAGCCCCAACCTGGTCAGACAGCTGCTCGCCGCCACGCTGAACGGCGGCGGATAGACAGCAAAGCGCCTGGTTATTTTTCGCATTCTTCCCCACAGTCTGCTTCCGAAGCAGGCCCCATGGGGCTAGAAGCCGTCAATGCTGATCCATCTGCCCATAGCCGAGATCACGGTTGATCCGTTGATCCTGATCGCCATCGGAGCGGCGGTCGGCTTCCTGTCCGGCCTGTTCGGAGTGGGCGGAGGATTCCTGCTTACCCCGCTTCTGATCTTCTACGGAGTGCCCGCCGCGGTGGCGGTCTCGACCCAGGCCAATCAGGTGCTCGCCACGTCGATAGCGGGGGCCTCAGCTCACTGGCGACAGGGGGCCGTCGATGTCCGCCTCGGCGGGCTCATGCTGTCAGGCGGGCTCGCAGGGTCGGCTGTCGGTGTCGCGATTTTCAGCCTTCTGCGGTCCCTCGGAGTGGTCGAGGACGCGATCTCCCTTCTGTACGTTATATTCCTGGGCGTGATCGGCGGCCTTATGACATGGGAGAGCCTCAACGCGCTGAAGCAGGGCGGGGGAGATCCGGGTCGGAGAACGCGACTGCGCTCCTGGATGCGCTCCCTGCCCTACAAGCGGCGCTTTCCGCGCTCCGGCCTTTACATCAGCGTCATCCCGCCTGCCGCCATCGGATTCATTGTCGGCATTCTCGCCTCAGTTCTCGGTATCGGCGGAGGCTTCATTCTCGCTCCCGCCATGGTTTATCTGCTGGGCGTTCCGACGCGGGTGATGATCGGCACATCCCTGTTCCAGATCATTTTTCTGACAGCATTCGTGACCCTTCTTCAGGCAACGTTCAACGGAACAGTCGATCTGGTTCTCGCCGGCATTCTGATGCTTGGAGGCGTCGTCGGCGCCCGCCTCGGAGCGCTCGCAGCGCGAAAGCTGAAAGCGGCTCAGCTTCGTCTTCTGCTCGCACTGATCGTTCTGGCGATGGCGGCGCGGCTTGGATACGAAGCATATGTAGCTCCCCCTCCGCCCTATGCCCTGGAGGAGCCGCAGTGACACATGACCGCCGCCCCATTATGGCCGCACTGAGCGCTCTCTCGCTGCTCGCATTGGCCTTGCCCGCCCTCGCCTCTCCGACGACGATGGCCTCCGGCCTCGCGGAGGAGACCATCGAGCTGAAAGTCAATTATGCAGGCGCCCGGGTTGTGATGTTCGCAGCTTCAGAGCTGGCGAACGATCCCGAGACCTCATTTGGTTTCGCGCTGATCGGACCGGCGAGGCGCCAGACGCTCACAAGAACCGCAGGCGGATCTCGAGAACGCTTCATCTTCTCGTCTGCGCCTGAAGTGTTTTCATACGGCCTGGAGACAGCCCCCCGCCGCAGCATCTCAGCGGACGCCCTCGTGGCGGCCGGCCTTGATCCTGCATCCGCCGCAATCCCGGACAGCGCTCTGACGGAAGCGACGACGCTTGCAACCTGGCGGGAGGCCTTCGTGCAGTTGAAATCCGACGCTGAGTTGTATTCCAGCACAGGCGTGGCCATAGATCGCCTCGACGGAGGACTGGCGCGCGCGCGCATCACCCTTCCCCCGAATGCGCCGGCTGGCGGCTACATCGTTCGCGCGGTCGCCTTCCGAAACGGCGAACTCGTAAGTCGCGCGGATCGGCCCCTCACCCTGATGCGGGGAGGAATGGACGCCACGCTCTACACGCTCGCCACCCGACACGGCTTCATCTACGGCTTGCTGTCGATTTCAATCGCATCGCTGATCGGAGGGATCGCAGCCTGGGTCGGACGTCGCTGACGCGTCATCGAGTATCCGGAATGAGCTGGGACATGGGGGCCAGATAGGCTCCGGCCCGACCGAGGGTCGCAGCCACGAACCCCTCAGGAAAAACCGCTGCGAAGGCCGGATCCAGAACGTTCAGTCCGCCCGTCAGGGCGCCGTAAGCAGGAAGAACGATGCGCCGGGCGTCAGCAGCGAAACAACGTGTCCTGATCCTGCCTCCGCGACCGGCCACTCGGGCGCAGGGATGAAGGTGACCGCAGATCTCTCCGAAGGCCAGGTCCGGCGACGACGGCTCGTGCCGGAACGACAATCCGTCCTGAACAAGACACTCACATGCGCGTCCGCCAAGACCGGATGGGGGCGAACGATCGTGATTTCCGAGAATCCAGACCCAGTCGCAGCTCCCGGTGAGCGAGCGAAGCGCCGTCGCATCCTCCTCGCTCATACGCAACTCGGCGTCGCCGTCGTGAAAGCTGTCCCCAAGGGCGATCACGCAATCGGGAACCAGCGTATCGACAATCCTCGTCAGCCGGCGCAGCGTGGCCCGGGTGTCGTAAGGGGGCAACATCTCTCCCCTGGCCGCGTAAAACGATCCCTTCTCAAAGTGCAGATCTGAAACGATGAGCGTGCGCTGCTCCGGACGCCAGAGCGCCCCGCAGGCTGTGGGCCAGAGTGACGCCCCGGCGACCTCGAGGCGCAGTCGGAGGGCGGGGACAGGATCCGATGGAATGACCGTTGAACGCATAAGCGATGCCTGACGCGACTTCGCGTGAAGGTCAATCAAGCCCGCTTGATGTCGATCCCCTTGCGGTTCCGAACACAGGCGTTCTGTGATATGGCGATTGCGATCAGGAGTTTCGGTCATGAACAAGCCTCTGGTGTTCGCAGGTCTCTCCCTCTTGGCGGCGGGGTGCGCAGCCACGCCCCAGGTCACTCGCGAAACCATGACGCTTGGAGAAGCCGGAATTGAAGGCATGGAGTGCCGCAGAGAGACCATAATCGGATCGAGCTTCAAGCGCACCATCTGCGCGTCTCCCGAAACATGGGCTCGCTATGACGCGCAAAAGCGCCAGGAGGCGGAGCGTTACATGGACTCCCCCCGTCAGCAGTCAAATGTGAACAAATTCGGACGGGCCCAGTAGAGGACGGTCCACGATGCTTCCGACGGCCGCCCCAGACCCGGTATTGCAATCCGTCGTCTTCAACAGATGACTTCACAGCTGATCCTTCCGCTGCTCGCCTGGCTCCACGCGGCGCTCTGCGGTGTCGTCATTCTCTTTCAGATCGCCCTGATCTCAGGGGCGCCGTGGGGTCGCCTCACTCAGGGGGGCGCTGTGGAGGGCGCCCTGCCGGTTTCAGGGCGCATCGCTGCGGGCCTCTCGGCCCTGCTCATGGTCGCGATTGCGGTCGTCCCTCTGTCCGTCGCCGGCGTCGGCCCGCCCCTGCCGCGCTGGACAGCGTTCCTCGCCATGGCGATCGTCACGCTGGCGGTGATCGCCAACCTCATCACTCGGTCTCGAGCCGAGCGACGCCTGTGGGCGCCGATTGCCGCTTGTATGTGGGGCCTTCAAGGCGCCATTCTTCTCAGCACTTTTTCGGGAGCGAGCTCATGAAACGACGCCACATCCTCAGCCTGGTCTGCGTCGCCCTTGGCGGAGGCCTTGTCCTGAGCGCGCTGGCCCAGAGCCCGCCTGCGGCGGAGGCGCCGCCGGCGCCAGCCGCCGAACGCATCTGCAAGCGCGTGACAGCCACCGGGAGCAATCTGCCAAAACGCGTCTGCGCCACAGCTGAAGAATGGGCGGCGCTGGACCGTAAAGGTCGCGAGGGAGCTGAGGATTTCGATCGCCAGCGTCGCGAGAGCGTCGGGGTCAATCCCGTCGGCGGATCCTGAACATCACCCGTCAGGAGCCGTCTCTCATCATCGCCTCGGCTTCCATGAGGATAGCCTCTGCGGCCTCTCCGCCCCGAATGATCTCCCGTCCCACCTCCAGGATCAGGGGAACGGCGAACGGCGACACCTGATCAAGTCGCCTGACACGTATGCGACCGGAAAACCGGGCGAGCGCCTCGCCCAGCCGACGGATATCCAGCAATCCCCCAGCCGCCTCCTCCCGGGCCGCCCGCAGCAGAATATGATCCGGCTCGTGCGAGCGAAGAACATCATAGATGAGATCTGTCGAAACCATCAGAGGTCGCCCTCGCCGCGCCGCCCCGGGACGTCGCCGCTCAATCAGGCCGGAGACCACGGCGCACGTTGAGAATGTGCGTTTCATCATCGCGCTTTCCTGCAGCCACGCATCCAGATCATCGCCGAGCATGTCCGGATGGAACAAGGCGTCAGCGTCGAGTGAGGAAAGATCGTTGAGACCCCAGACGGCGAGCGCATAATCGGTAGCGACAAACCCCAGCGGACGCAGCCCGCCCCGCTCCAGACGACGCGTCAGGAGCATTCCGAGCGTCTGATGAGCCAGACGGCCCTCAAAAGGATAGCAGGCGAGAAAATGACGATCGCCTCGCGGAAACGTCTCCACAAGCAGATCTCCAGGCCCCGGGATCTCGGATCGGGCCTCCTGGATTTCGAGCCACTCCCTCACCGGCGGCGAAAGCCGTCGCCAGGCGCTGCGATCGTCCACCAGGCTCCGCACGCGGGCGGCGAGACAGTCCGACAGCGGAAACCGGCCGCCTGAATAGGCTGGGACAGACGCCTCCGGATCGTCGGAACGGGTGACGATCGCCTCCTCGCCCTCCAGACGTTCAAAACGGAGAACCTCGCCAGCGAAGACGAAGGTGTCTCCCCGGGTCATCGCCTCAATGACGGCTTCTTCAACCTGCCCGAGCGCCCTGCCCGGAGCACCCGGGGCCGCAGGACCGTCACGACGGGTCGTTCGGGACCGGGTCTCAAGGCGCACCGTGATCATCGGGTTGTCGATGATCACGCCGACATTCATCCTGTGTCGCATCCGCACCTCTTGCGAACGGGCGCGCCATAGACCGTCGACAGGCGAGCGCACGATCCGGCGGAACCTGTCATAGGCCCTCAGCGCATATCCTCCGGTTGAGACCAGCTCCAGCACGCGTCCGAAGGTCTCCCGATCGAGACCCCTGTAAGGAGCGGCTCTCTTCACCTCGGCAAAAAGTGCCTCCTCCTCGAAACCGTCTCCGCAGGCGCACCCCATGATATGCTGGGCGAGGACGTCGAGCGCCCCCCGACGAACAGGAGGCGCCTCCATATCGCCGTCGGACACCGCCTCGATAGCGGCTCGGCATTCGAGCTCCTCGAACCGATTAGCGGGCGCGAGGAGCGCACGCGACGGCGTCTCGAGCCGATGATTGGAACGACCGATACGCTGGACGAGACGACCAGCGCCCTTGGGCGCGCCGACCTGTATAGTCAGGTCGACATCGCCCCAGTCGATCCCAAGATCGAGCGTCGAGGTGCACACCACGGCCCGCAGCTGCCCCGCGGCCATCGCCGCTTCGATCCGCTCACGCTGCTCCCGATCAAGGGATCCGTGATGAAGACCGATCGCGAGCCCCTCATCATTGAGCCGCCAAAGCTCCTGAAACATCGCCTCGGCCTGAGCCCGGGTGTTCACGAAAACGAGCGTCATGCGCGCATCCCGGATGCTGCGATAGACCTCACCTGCGAGATGGCGGGCGGAGTGTCCCGCCCACGGCGGTCGCTCATCCCCTTCCAGAATGCGTACGTCCGGCTTCGCTCCGGACGGGGCTCTGATAATGTCGATGTCGCTGCCGAGCCAATCCGCAAGAGCGGGCGCGTCCCTCACTGTGGCGGACAGCCCGATGCGGCGGTGCCCGGGCGCATGACGGCCGAGCGCCGCGATCCCCAGCGCCAGAAGATCGCCTCTCTTCGTGGAGGCCAGAGCGTGGACCTCGTCGACAATGACAGTGTTCAGATCGCCGAAATAAACCCCGGAATGTTCGGATGCGAGCAGCAGCGCCAGCTGCTCGGGTGTCGTGAGCATTATGTCCGGGGGATTTGCGCGCTGACGCCGGCGTCGATCCGGAGAGGTATCTCCGCTTCGGGTCTCAATCCCGATATCCAGCCCCATCTCCGCGACGGGACCCGCCAGATTGCGCGCGACGTCAGAAGCCAGAGCCTTGAGCGGAGAGACGTAGAGGGTGTGTAAAGCCCCGCCGCGGGGCCGGGTCCGCCGGGAAATGTCGACAAGGCTTGGAAGGAAGCCAGCCAGGGTTTTTCCGCCTCCGGTGGGGGCGATCACAAGCGCTCCCCGTCCTGGAGCCCTGGGCCGGAGAAGCGCAGTCTGATGCGCTCTGAGCCGCCACCCGCGGCCGGAGAGCCAGCCGGAAAAAGGCTCAGGGATATCGACGGGATCGGGGGTCAATTCCTCCATGGGGAATGACTTAGCGCGCCGGACGGCCGTCGTCCTGCGCCTTGATGTCCCGCCAGGGCCCCCTATTTTGAGATGGTGGTTCTTCTAGTCCTGTGGAAAGCCCCCGAGCCGATGCCATCCTTCAGACGTGCGCTCCCCGCCGCCCTTCTCGCCCTGACGCTGTCGCCTGTCCCGGCGGCGGCCGATCCCGGCGCATGGCCGGCCTCATTCAGAGGGGCGGTCGCCTCCTCAGCGGCTCCGCCGCTCTATGCCTATGACTTCACGGACAGGACCGTCGGCGACACCGTCACGGTCACCCGGGGTCGTATCGACCCCAGCCGACCCAAGGGTCAGCGGGTCACAATCTTCGAAACGACAGGGGACAGGGACAGTCTGAAGCGGCTCGATCAGAGATATGAGAGAGACGCGGACGGGAACATAAGCTGCCTGAGGTCCTTTGGCGGAGCCGATCGCCTCGTAGGGGAGCGGGCCGGCGCCGACGGAGATCGGGTTTACTCGTTTCAGCCTCTTCCGCGACCTTCGGCAGGATCCGAGGAGAAGCAGGTTTACAGGAGAATGACGGCGGAGATCTCCGTCGATGAAAGCTCAGGGCTTGTCAGATCATTTACCGCGTCGCTGACGGCGCCGGTCAAACCCTTCATCGGGGTCAACCTCGAGGCGATGGATCTGAGCGGAGAGTGCCGTCCCGGTCCTGACGGAACGCCTGTCCTTTCGTCAGCCCGGACCCGAATGAAGGGGGCGGCGTTCGGTCGATCCCTGTCCTTCGATGTCGTCCAGACCATCAGCAATCTGACGCCCGTGACGCCGCGCCCGGCGACGAACCGGAATTAAGGCTTTGCTAAACCGACTCAGGAAGCCTTCCCCATCCAGGGAAGGTGTTCCATGACGGTGTCCATCCAGACCTCGCTCATTCTGGCGGCCGCGGCTGGCCTCGCGATCGCTGCAGGGTTTGCTGCGTCCGTCCCTCCGGCTGCGGCGCAGGCCGGACAGGCGGCTCCTGCGGGCGCGGCTCCGGACCAGTGCGCCTCTGGCGCTCAGCAATCGCCCGTGGACCTCGTCGGTGCGATCGAGGGAAAGACCCCGCCTGTCGGGTTCAACTGGTTCGTGAGCCGAAGCGGAACGGTGACCAATACGGGCGCTACGCTGGAGGTCGATATCCGATCATCGGGCTCGCTTGAAATCGCAGGTCAGACCTATGAGCTGAAAGGTTTTCATTTTCACACGCCGTCGGAACACACGATCGAAGGACGAAAATTTCCGCTGGAGATCCATATGGTTCATGAGAGCGCCGCCGGAGCGCTCGCCATTGTCGGAGTGCTGGTTCAGGAAGGCGCTCCTCTCCCTCAGCTGGATCCTATCTGGGCGACAACCCCCGCTCGCCCGGGGGCGGCGGAGGTCCGGTTCGAGATCGATCCCTTCAGACTGATCCCAGGAGATCGCACCCATTACCTCTACGAAGGATCAACCACGACGCCGCCCTGCTCGGAGACGGCGACCTGGATCGTGATGGCCTCACCCCTCTCCGCCTCGCGGGCGCAGATAGAGTCCTACAGACAGCTGTTTTCCTCAAACGCCCGACCGGTGCAGCCGCTGAACCGCCGCTATATTCTCAAGTCGCAGCCCTTCATCCCGTCTTCCCCCGAACAATCCAGGGAGCCTGTGCGTCTGGAGCGTTCCGAGAGGATGGTCCATAAGGGGCCATGATCCGCCCCGAGGACCTTCTCCATCCCACGCCCGTAGGCCTCTACTGCCCGCCCCTGGACGCCTATATCGACCCGGTTCGGTCGGTCGATCGGGCCATCGTCACGCATGGACATTCCGACCACGCCCGGGCGGGACACTCGAGCGTCCTTGCAACGCCCGAGACCCTTGCGGCGATGGCGGTCCGCTATGGCGAAGGGTTCGCGAGGGTTCGGCAACCGGCGGCGTATGGCCAGAGCGTGACGCTTGGAGAGACGCGGCTGACGCTCCTGCCGGCCGGCCATGTGCTTGGATCCGCTCAGGTGCTTGTCGAGCACAAAGGTCTGCGAATGATCTGCACCGGCGATTACAAGCGCCGGCCGGACCCGACCTGCCCACCCTTCGAGCCGGTCGCCTGTCACGTCCTCATATCCGAGGCGACCTTTGCTTTGCCTGTGTTCCGACACCCTGAGCCGGAGACCGAGATCCGGCGCCTCCTGACCAGTCTTGCCGGTTTTCCTGAACGGACCCATCTCGTCGGAGCCTACGCCTTCGGGAAAGCGCAGCGGGTGATCCGCCTCCTGCGTCAGGCAGGCTATGACGAGCCGATCATCGTTCACGGAGCGCTTGAGAGCTTAAACGAGCTGTACGAGCGCTTCGACGTGTCCCTGGGCCCGCTTGAACGTGTCCCCGACGCCAGAGTGAGACGCAGCGAAGCCTCAACGCTCCCGGGACGTATTGTCATCGCGCCGCCGTCCGCGATGAGAACGCGCTGGGCGGACCGGTTTGCAGACCCTCTGTTCGCGTTCGCCTCCGGATGGATGACCATCCGTCAGCGAGCGCGCGCGGCAGGCGTCGAACTGGCGCTCGCCATCTCCGATCATGCCGACTGGACGGAACTGACCCAGACCGTCAGCGAGATCAATCCGGACGAACTCTGGATCACTCACGGGCGCGACGACGCGCTTGCGCGCTGGGCGGAGCTCGAAGGACGCCGCGCCCGCCCCCTGCGGCTGATCGGCTATGAGGAGGAGCACGGAGACTGACCCTCTCCATCACCATCTGGACGAACCGACCCTCCTCAGCCTAGCCTCAGCGTTATCGACCGCCCAAAGAGAGCGGCGCCTGGGAGGAGTTTATCCATGTCAATGACGCTTCGCGCATCGCGGCGCGCCCTGCTTAAGGGGTCGGTCGCCACTCTGGCTCTTGCAACCTGCGTTCTCCCGGTTGCCGGCTGCGAAGCGCCGCCGCCGCCGGCGCCGGACCCCAATCCGACCGTCCAGACCACGTTCGGCCCCGTTCGCGGCTTCCTTGAGGACGGGGTCGCCGTCTTCAAGGGCGTTCGTTACGGCGCCGATACGGCGACCGCCCGTTTCGGAGCGCCCAAGCCCCCTGAACCATGGACGGAGGTGCGCGACGCTCTGGGATACGCCGCGTCGGCGCCGCAGGGCCCCGCAGGCGACGGCGGAGGCCTCTTCAGGTCATGGCGCCCCGACCCGCCTCTGCCGACCAGCGAGGACTGCCTTTTTCTGAACGTCTGGACGCCCGAGCCCGCCGCTGGAAAGACGCGGCCGGTGCTCGTCTGGTTTCACGGGGGCGGGTTCACAACCGGATCAGGGTCCTCCTACGCCTATGACGGCGTTCGTCTTGCCAAGCGCGGCGACGTCGTCGTCGTCACCGTCAATCACCGCCTGAACGTTTTCGGGTACATGAACCTCGCCCGCTATGGAGAACGGTTCGCCAATTCAGGCGCAGCAGGCGTGCTCGATATGATCCTCGCCCTTCAGTGGGTGAAGGACAACATCGCACTGTTCGGCGGGGATCCCGGTCAGGTGATGATTTTCGGAGAATCCGGAGGCGGCTCGAAAGTCTGCACGCTGATGGCGTGCGACGCCGCTAGGGGTCTTTTCCATCGCGCCGTCGTGCAGTCCGGGCCGCGCCTGCGTCACGCCGACCCTGAGGCGTCCGCGAAAGCCGCCGACGAGGTGGTCGCGAAGCTGGGGCTCGGAACCGATACGATCGACCAGATCCTGACGCTTGATGTAGCCGCCATCCAGGAGGCGGCCAAAGGGATTGCTGGGGCCGGGGCCGGTCCTGTACTCGACGGCGTGACGCTGACCCGGCACCCGTTCGACCCGGACGGTCCCGATCAGTCCACCGACATTCCCCTTCTGATCGGCTGCAACAGAACGGAGGGAACCTCCCTTGAAGGCGGGACCAATCCAGCCTTGTTCGAGGTGACATTCGATACGCTGCCGGCGGAGCTGGCCCGCGCCCTTCCGGGACGCGACCCAGCGAAAATCATCGAACTCTACCGTTCAGGATACCCCCAGATCGAAGCCCCTGAGCTCTATTTCATGGCGACGGCAGACAACCAGTTCTTCCGCGGCAGCGTCACGGTGGCCGATCGCAAATCTGCGAAAGGCGGAGCGCCGGTGTTCTTTTATCATCTCGACTGGCTGACGCCTGTCATGAACGGCAAGCGGTATGTGCCCCACGCTCTGGACATCGGGATGGTCTTCGACAACGTCGCGAAGTCGGAAAGCATGTCGGGAACCGGGCCCGAGGCGCAGCTCATCGCCGACATGATGTCGGAGAGCTGGCTCGCCTTCGCTCGGACAGGCGATCCGTCCAATCCGCTTCTCCCCCCCTGGCCGGCCTATACGCCTGATGCGCGGAACATGATGGTGTTCCGTCTGAAGCCGGGCGTTGAAGTCGACATCCGGGCGAAGGAACGGGCGCTGACGGCGCCGCCGGAGGGCTGAGGGGCCGGCCGGACCAGCGCCAAGACAGCTTTGCGAACCCCACGGCCTGTGACACGATCGGCCCCATGCAGACGTTTGCAGAGCTTCTGGATCGACTGATCCTGACACCGTCGCGTCAGGGGCGCGTGAGGATCCTGCGCGCCTACCTCGCCTCCACCCCTGATCCGGATCGGGGGTGGGCGCTCGCCGCGATCGCGGGAGACCTGAAGCTCCCCGGACTTCAGGCGGGTCTGATCCGGACGTTGGCCTCGACCCGCATCGACCCGGTCTTGTTCTCCCTGTCCTACGACTATGTGGGCGATCTCGCGGAGACTGTTTCGCTCCTCTGGCCGCCACGCCCCGGAGCGAACCGGACCCCAACGCTCTCGGAGGTCGTGACCGGTCTCAATACCGCATCGCCGGATGAAAGAGCCCGGCGCCTTGAAATCTGGCTGGACAGCCTGTCGGTGTCCGGTCGCTTCGCGCTGCTCAAGCTGTCTTCCGGTCGTCTGAGGATCGGCGCCTCAAGGCGCCTTGCGCTGCAGGCCGCCGCAGATCTGGGAACTCATCCGGTCGAGGAGATCGAGGAGATCTGGCATGGGCTGTCCCCGCCCTATGAGGATTTGTTCGCATGGCTGGAGGGCCGGGCGCAGCGTCCCGGAGAAGAGACGCCGGCCGGCTTCCGGCCTGTCATGCTGGCTCACGCCGCCGCCCCCGAACTTGAACCTGGACGACGTCTTGCCGACGCCATTGATCCTGAAGTCTACGCCGCGGAATGGAAGTGGGACGGCGTCCGCATTCAGTTAGTCAGAGAAAAGGACGTTCAGCGTCTCTACACCCGGACAGGCGAGGACGTGACGGGCGCGTTTCCTGAACTGATGGACGAAATCGGCCTGACCGGGCGTATCGACGGGGAGTTGCTGATCCGAGGTCCGGGAGGCGAGCCGGCGCCCTTCGCCGACGTTCAGAAGCGGCTCGGACGCCGCACGATCTCGACGCGCGAGGCTGCGCGCCGCCCGGCCTTCATACGTTGCTACGATCTTCTTGAGCATGACGGACAGGACCTTCGGACGCTGCCCTTCCGCTCACGCAGAGAGCATCTCGAGCGCCTGGTCCCGACCCTTCGCCGCGACCGCATCGACCTGTCTCAACTTATAAGCTTCTCGGGCGCAGCCGACCTCGACGCGCTCAGGCGCCAGCCACCGCAGCCCGCTATAGAGGGCGTCATGCTGAAGCGCTGGGACAGCGCTTATGTAGCGGGTCGACCGATGGGACAGTGGTTCAAGTGGAAGCGCGACCCCTGCCTGATCGACGCCGTCATGATGTACGCCCAGCGCGGACATGGCCGTCGCTCCGGAGCTTTCTCAGACTTCACCTTCGGACTGTGGACCGCCGGTCCCGAGGGCGACCGCCTGACCCCGGTCGGCAAAACGTATTTCGGCTTCACCGACGAAGAGCTTGTCCGTCTTGACCGACATGTGCGCGAGACCACCGTCGAACGGTTCGGGCCCGTTCACTCGCTGGCGACAGGCCCTGACCAGGGGCTGGTTCTGGAGGTGGCCTTCGATGCCGTCCAGAGATCCTCCAGACATCGCTCAGGCCTCGCCATGAGATTTCCGAGGATCCACCGCATCCGATGGGACAAGCCGGCGGGAGAAGCCGACCGCCTCGAAACGCTGGCAGCCATGATTCCCGCGACCGAGGCGGGAACGGTTTGATGGGATGGTGCAGGACCTGTAGTGTTCTCAAACCCGCCCATCCCCGATCGGATCGCCGTCATGCCTGAACTGACCTTTCTCCTCGAGCTCCGGGACTGGGCGTTTGATCTCTCCGCCTGGCCGCAAAAAATCATGTGGGCTCTGATCGTCGTCACGGGCGGTGTCCTTGCAGGCCTGATCGTATCGCGCGTGATCGTATCGGCCGGCCGCAAAATCGCCCTGGGCTCAACCGATCCGAACCGGCAGAGCGCTGATCATGTGCTGATTGACACCCTGGCGGTCATCATCCGGGCGCTGATCGTGCTGGCGTCCGTCGCCCTCGCGGCCGACATTCTGGGTTATTATCATATTGAAGACGCCCGAAATCTCGCCCTGGCCACCATCAAGGGCGTGTCCATCCTGATCGCGGTCTGGGCGCTCGGCGCATGGATCAGCCTGAGAATTCGCCGTTTCGGAGATCGGGTGGCCGGGGGCGCACATCCTGGCGGACAGACGCTCTTCATTTTTCTCTCGTCCCTGATGCGCTTCGGCGCCCTCGCCATCGGCCTCATCGCAGCCCTTCAGCAGTTCGGCTTTCCCATAGCCTCGCTGGTCGCTGTGATCGGAGCCGCAGGTCTCGCAATCGCCCTCGCGCTTCAGGACACGCTGAAGGCCGTCGCATCAGGGGTGATCATCGCTGTTTTCAGGCCTTACAGGATCGGAGATTTCGTCCGCGTGGCGAACGAGGAAGGAACAGTCGTCGACATCACCCCGTTCACGACCATCCTCGCGACAGTCGACAATCGCGAGATCGTAGTCACGAACGACAAGGCCTGGGGCAGCGTGATGACGAATTTCACCTCACGCGGTCGCCGCCGCCTGGAGCTTGTCTTTCCCGTCTCTTACGAAGACGATCTCGATCAGGCGATCGAGCTGATCAGGACAACGGCTGAGGCCGATCCGAGAGTCGAGAACGACCCGCCGGTCTGGGTGAAGGTGGCCGAACTCGGGGACTGGTCCGTCAACATCCGCCTGAGGGCCTGGTGTCGCAGCGAGGCCTATGTGGACCTCAGGGGCGACCTTCTGAAAACAGTGAAGCAGGCGTTTGACCGCTCGGGAATCATTATCCCCTATCCGCACCAGGTTCAGGTCGACAAAGTCCGGTCCGCCAAGCCGGAAAGTTAATCCAGGGCTGCGTGATCTCTCTCGCCTGTCCGGATGCGAACAACCTCGGTCAGTCCGCTGACAAAGATTTTCCCGTCACCGATTTTTCCGGAACCGGCCGCCTTCTGAATGGCGTCGACCACCGATTCCACCATCGAGGAAGCGACGGCGACATCCACACGTATCTTCGGGATTTCCGCCACCTTGTACTCGGCGCCCCGATAGAATTCCGTCTGCCCCCGCTGACGCCCGAACCCCTGCACCTGGGTCGCCGTGACGCCGGATACGCCAAGAGCCATCAGAGCCTCCCGCACAGCCTCGTAACGATGAGGACGAATAATAGCGGTGATCATGCGCATGGGATGGTCCTCATCATGCTGGAGACCGAGGTGGACGAGACGACGTATGGCTTCCGAGCGCGAAGGCAGATCGGACTGACGACGGCGCCAGTCGTCGACGATCTTCCCGAAACTGGCGGAGGCCACCAGCTGGATTCTCTGATCCAGTTTATCGTTCACGTTACGGGCTCCGCGCCAGGCACAACAACGCCTTGTTGCACATCCTCTCCACCTTACACATGATTTTTTGGCTAACGCAAAGACCGAGACGCACCGCCCTGAGATTCAACGGCCTCGTCAACCCCTTGATAACCAGAGCGCTTTACGGGTTGCAGAGGCGCCGGCCGGCTGAATGACCCGGCTCGCCCCCGGACAAATTGGAGCCATCCGGATCGATGACGGGTCAAGGGACGATGGAAACGCTTCAAACCTTGCAACCCGCACAGCTGAAAAAGCTCCGCGTCCTGATCATTGATCCCAACGTCTTCATGCGAAACGTCATCGCCGACAGCCTTCGTCGGCTTCACGTCAGCCATATCTCGAGTTACGCCAACGCCGCTCAGGCGGGGAGCTCAGGTCGGATGTTCAAGCCGGATCTTGTGATCGTTGACTGGGACGCCGGTCGGATCTCCGGCCTTGAGTTCACCCGTGAAGTCCGAAGAGAGGTGACGGGTCTGCCCCGCGACATCCCGATTATTCTGCTGGCGGCCGAGATCGATCACGAACAGCTCATGGCGTCGCGTCAGGCGGGGATCAACGAGTTTCTCCTCAAGCCTATCTCGGCGCAGGGGATTCTGACCCGGGTTGAGGAGGTGATCCTTCGACCGAGACGGTTCATTGACAGCCGCAGCTACATCGGACCCTGCCGCCGACGTCGGGACGAGCCGGGCTATCTGGGCCCTTGGCGCCGCCTTCTGGACGATCCTCCTTCAACAGAATTGAGCGCAACCGCGCGCGAAAACGCCATCCGTCTTCGCGCCATCATCGAGGATCTCCAGGCCTTCGCCAACGGAACGGCTCTCGACATCGACTATCCCCACCAGATGACTGAAAAAGCTCTTCTGGACAGGGCCTCCAGCATACGCGGAATGTATCGCCTGCTGGGAGAATATGAGGAGGAGGTTCGCTCCTTCGGAGACGATATCGTCCTCAGAGTCTGGAAGGCGGCGCTTCGGTATATCGAAGGCGTAGGCATGACGGACACGTACGATGTCGAAGTTATCCGGCACCATTTTCAGACGATCACCGTGATCCTCGATATGCCGCAGGCCGCTCTGCTGCACAGAAACGCCGTGGCGGCGGAGCTCGAACGCCTGGTCAGTCGAAAGATTCATCAGTCGCAGAGGTCAGGGGGCGTGGAAGTCGCCTGAACCCTCCCCCGGGCGTCAGGGCGCAAGAACCACCTTACCTACCAGTGCCCGGTCGCGCATGAGCGCAAAGGCTTCTTCCCAGCGCTCAAGAGGCAGTTCTGCGAAAACGGCGGGCCGGGTCAGGCCCTCGGCCGCCCACTTCCAGATCACGTCCCGAACCAGGCGCCCCTTCTCGGGAAACCTGCGACCATACTCGCCCGCACGCACGCCCATGACTGAGAACGCCTTGATCAGCGGAAGGTTCGTCTTCACCTCAGCTATACGGCCTCCGGCGAACCCCACTACCAGAAGCCGCCCGTCGAAAGCGATGGTACGGACAGACTCGTCAAAGACATCTCCCCCCACCGGATCATAGATCACCTGCGCGCCCTCTCCTCCCGTGAGGTCGCGAACACCGTCCCTGAAACCCGGAGCGGGGAAAACCGCCTCAGCCCCATAAGCAAGAAGCGCCTCCCGCTTTTGCGGAGATCCGGTGGTGGCGAAAACCCTCGCCCCGAGAATTCGTCCCACATCGAGAGCCGCCATCCCAACACCGCCGCTGGCCCCATGAACCAGCAGGCTTTCTCCCGCCTCGACACGCGCCCGGCACACAAGGGACACATAGGCGGTGCTGTAGGCGGCCGGATAGGACGCCGCCTGCGCAAGAGACATCGCGGACGGAACCGTAGAAAGACTGCCCGCCGGAACCGTCAGATAGTCAGCGAAGGCGCCGCTGCGCGTTCCGCCGGCGACCCTCTGCCCCAGGGACAACGCCTCAACGCCGTCTCCGATCGCATCGACCGTTCCGGCAAAGTCCATTCCAGGGATGAAGGGCAGATCCGGCTTGTGCTGATAAAGACCCTTCAACATCAGAAGATCGGGGAAATTCAGAGACGCCGCTCCAATGCGGACCCTGACCTCTCCGGGACCCGGCGCCGGGGTCGCCACCTCCTCAAGACGCGTCCGTGAAAAATCCTCAGACAATTCCCGACAGACAAGCGCTCTCATAGGTCACCTCAATCCCTCAATGACGCGCTCGATGGCGTCGGCGTAGCGCCTCGCCCGCGTATCTCCAACTCCGGAAATCCCGCAGAGGGCCTCGACGCCGCGCGGCCGTAGCGAAGCGATCTCGCGCAGCGTCCGGTCATGAAAGATCACATAGGGAGGCGCCCCCATGGCGCGGGCCTGGTCGGCGCGCCAGGCTCTCAGCGCCTGATAAAGCTCATCGTCCTGACCGGATGGCTCAGGGGTCCGGGATGACGCCGCACGCTTGCGTCCGCTGCGCTGCGCGCGCTTGCGCAGAGGATCATCCCGCATGGAGACGCTCAGATCTCCGGTGAAAAGCGCGCGCGCAATCTCCCGGTCCGCCGCATGGAGGCTCGGTCGATTGTCCCGATCATCCTCAGCAAGAAGGCCGTCATAGACAAGCTGATCCAGAACCATCCTCCAGCCTCGGGCATCGAGCTCGCGGCCGACGCCGAAGGTCGACAACCCGCTATGATCCCGGTCGATCTGATCCTTCGGCTCGCCCAGGAGATGCTGAATGATGCGGCCTCGTCCGAACCGCTGTCCGGTACGCACGACGGCTGAGACCGCCATCTGCGCGTAGCGTGTGATATCCGTCCCGTCACTCGCCGGCGCCCGACAATTGTCGCAGGTCCCGCAGTCCTCAGTCTCCCTCTCCCCGAAATACCTGCGAACGCTGGCCCGCCTGCAGGCGCCCCCATCGAGGAATGAAAACAGCTGCCGCACCTTGCGCACCTGCGCCGCTCTCACATCCTCGGAGGCGTCGGTCTCTTGCGCCCACCGGACAAGACGACGCATGTCCGCAGGGCCGAACAGCGCTACCGCCTCCGCCAGCTCCCCGTCCCGCCCGGCTCGCCCGACCTCCTGCCAGTAGGCCTCAAGGGATTTTGGGGGGTCCGCGTGAATGACAAACCGAATATCCGGCTTATCGACCCCCATACCGAAAGCGACGGTGGCCGCCATCACCATCTCATCATCGTGCAGAAACGCGCGCTGACGTTCCGCACGCACGGCGGGATCAAGACCGGCATGATAGGCCAGCGACGTCACGCCTGCGGATCGCAGCGCGGAGGCGAGGGATTCGGCGCCCTCTCGGGTCGAGGCGTAAACCAGTCCGGGTCGCCCCCGTCGCGCCGTGACGAGCTCGACGACCCGCTCGACGCCGCGACCATCTTTCCGCTCGGCGGACAGAATGAGATTGGGCCGATCGAACGAGGCGACGAACTCAGCAGCCTCCTCAAGGCGGAGCTGAGCCCGGATGTCTGCGCGCGTGCGGCCGTCGGCCGTCGCCGTGACGGCCAGTCGGGGAACATCCGGGAAGATATCCGCCAGCCGGCCCAGCGCCCGATAGTCGGGCCGAAAGTCGTGTCCCCACTGGCTCACGCAGTGGGCCTCGTCGATGGCGATGACTGAGAGGCGGATACCCTCCAGACGGGACAACAGGAAGCCGGACGCCAGCGCCTCCGGCGATACGTAGAGGAGATCAAGCTCTCCCCGGACTGCCGAACGCAAAGTCTCAGAGCGCTCTTCGGGCGACAAAGAGGAATCCAGCCGCGAGGCTCTCACCCCAACCTCACGAAGCGCGTCAACCTGATCGGCCATGAGGGCGATGAGCGGCGACACGACAAGACCGACGCCGGGCCGAAGCAGCGCCGGGATCTGATAGCAGACGGATTTGCCGCCGCCCGTCGGCAGAACGGCCAGAGCGTCTCTGCCGGCGAGAACTTCTGCGATGACCTGTTCCTGCAGACCGCGAAACCGATCATATCCGAAAACCTTGCGCAGGACCTGCCGGGCCTGTTTCAGGCCGGCCTCCTGCGGTCTCCGCATGGTTTGTGATTCGCGAGTCATGCCGGGAGCATAAACCGCCGCAACGCTCCCGTATGCCTCGATCCTCGCGATCGACGCCCGCACCCTGTGAGAGATCGACGGCGCCGAGGGGTCAGACAGACCCCGACAGCGAGGCCTTCGCCAGCGGAAGAGACCTCACCCTGACGCCGCTGGCCGCGAAAACGGCGTTGGCGACAGCGGCGGCGACCGGAGGCGTTCCGGGCTCGCCTGCCCCGCCTGTCCTCGCCCCGGACTGAAGGATGCGAACCTCTATCCGGGGGCTCTCCCCCATCCGCAGGACGGGATAGTCCCAGAAGTTGCTCTGCACGGCCTGACCGTCCTCAAAGGTGATCTCACCGTAAAGAGCGGCAGACAGGCCGTAGATCACGCCGCTTTCCATCTGCTGGGCGAACCCGTCAGGATTGACCGCCAGACCGGGATCGGCGGCAACCCAGACCCGAGGAGTTCGGATCCGTCCGTCCGCTGCGATTTCAACCTCCACGACTTCAGCCACGAACGTGCCGAAGGAGGACTTGAAGGCGATGCCGAGGGATCGCTTTGCAGGAGCGGTCTGATTAGCCGTCCAGCCCGACATATCGGCGACCGCATCAAGAACGGCGCGCGCTCTGGGATTTCCCTCAAGAAGCGCTCGCCGATAGAGATAGGGGTCCTGACCCGCTTCAGCCGCCAGTTCGTCAATGAAGCTCTCGATAAAGAAACCCTGCGTTGAGTGATCGACGCTCCGCCACGCCCCCCAAGGGGCCGGGTTTCCGCCGGTCGTGAAACGGGCCTCCACGGCCTCAAGATCATAGGGGAAATGCGAAGCGTCGGGCGGATCATGCCGTTCCGCATAGGTATGCGAAATGGCGGTCGGTCGACCATCCTCGCCCAGAACAGCCCGCATCCGGGCGGCCGATGCGTTTCGATAGAAATCGTGACGCATGTCTTCTTCGCGCGAGTAAATCAGATTGACCGGCGCATCGACCTGACGCGCGACGGAGATCGCGGTTTCGAGATAGTCGGTATTAATCCGCCGCCCGAAAGCCCCGCCCATTTCCGTATGATGCACCACGACCGCCTCAGGCTTGAGGCCCGCGAACTTCGCGGCGCTATATCGGGCGCCGAGAGCGTCCTGGAAGGCGCCCCAGATCTCGAGGCCGCCCGAGTGCATGTGCGCCACGCATCCGACGGTCTCCATCGCAGCATGGGCGAGGTAGGGTGCGTTATAAGTCCGTTCAACGACCTTCGCGCCTTCGGCGGCGAAACGGTCTGATACCGGTCCTCGACTGTAATCGGACTTGAGGCCGTCTCCGTCCAGTCCCGCCTCCATGGCGGCGAGCACAGCCTGACTGTTCATTCCCGGTCCCTCCGGAAACGACCAGCGCGGCTCAAGCGCGTCAGCTGCGGTTCGGGCCCTCCAGAAGTTATCCGCGAGAACCGCAAAACCCGTATCGAAGGTGACTGTCTTGATGACGCCGCGCCGGGACAGCGCCGGGGCGGGATCAACGCTATCCAACGTGCCGCCGGAGCGCGGACACAGACGAACAGCCGCAAAGAGCATACCCGGAAGACGCACGTCCCCGCTGTAGATCGCCTGACCGGTGACCTTCGCAGGCGTATCGAACCGCTTCATCGGCTGGCCGACAATCCGGTAGGCCTCCCGCGATTTGTAGGCGAGACGCGCAGGCGGAGTGAACTCGAGACTCGCCTCGGCGAAATCTCCGAAGCCGGCCTCACGGCCCGACGCATGAATGAGACGACCTGATCTGACCTCGATCTCATCCGGAGGCACTCCCCAGGACTTGGCCGCCGCGCGCACCAGCATGTAACGCGCGCCGGCGCCGGCGTAGCGCATACCCTCCATGCCGGTCATCGAAACCGCGGTCGAACCGCCGGTGATCTGAAGCTTCATCGCCTCGGCGATGCGACGGGTCACCAACCAGGACGGACCTGCCAGAAATCCGGGAATCTCGGCGTCGCCGCGCAGGAAGGCCTGGCCCAGCGCCCCGTTCGCAAACGCGATGTCCGCCGGCGCCCGCTCGATGGAGACTGTCGCCCAGTCCGCATCCATCTCCTCAGCCACAAGCTGAGCGAGAGCCGTCCCGTTTCCGGTGCCCATATCCGCGTGAGGATAGATGACGGTCACCCCGCCGTCGCGGGCTATACGCACAGCCCCTGAAAGCACGAAGGCGCCCTCTCGACCGACGATCCGTGTCTGGTCCGGCAATCGCGAATACGGCCAGAGAGCGACCCCAAGAGCCGCTCCGCCGCCAAGCGCAAGCCCGCCGACGAGAAGAAGCCGGCGGGAGGGACCACGGCGTCCGGAGCCGGCTTCTGTCCTGGATCCTTTGTGATCGTCCGTCATGTACGCCCCCCTCTCAAACCGCCGCAGCGGCGTGAATCGCCGCCCGGATACGCGGATAAGAGCCGCATCGACAGATATTCGTCATAGCCTCGTCGATCTGCTCGTCGGTCGGCTGGGGATGCGCGGCGAGGAGGGCGACAGCAGCCATGATCTGTCCGGACTGACAATACCCGCACTGAGGAGCCTGATGCTCGATCCAGGCCGCCTGAACGCGATGAAGAGCGCCGTCGGAAGCGAGCCCCTCAATCGTCGTCACCACGGCCCCCGCGGTCAGAGTTCCCAGCGGCACGCTACAGGATCGAACGGGCGTTCCGTCCACCAGCACCGTGCAGGCGCCGCACGCGCCCACTCCGCATCCGTACTTGGATCCCGTGAGATCCAGCTCATCCCTGAGGGCCCAGAGCAGGGGCATCTCAGCCTCAGCATCCAGATCCCGTTCGACGCCGTTGACGATGAGCTTCACAACCCCCTCCTGATCCGACAGAGGCGGAAAGCTATCGCGAACCGCATGAAACGTCCACAAACTCGCAAATCCGTAGCAGGACCCGCTCAGCCCCTCGATACGCCGGTAAGCTCCCCGAGGGTTCGGACGCCCTCCGCGGCCATGAAACCAAGCAGATCCCGTTTGATACGGCCGACAAGGTCGGGCCCCTCATAAACAAGCGCGGAGTAGAGCTGAACCGCACTCGCTCCCGCCTGGAGTTTGCGCAGGACATCCCGGGCGGAAGACACGCCTCCCGCGCCGATCAGATCGAGACGGCCTGCAAGCGCCGAGGCGAACGCCGCCAGCACAGCGGTCGAGCGCTCCATCAGAGGCGCGCCCGATAAGCCGCCCGTCTCAGAGCGCTGGGGGTCCTGAAGACCCTCCGGACGCGCCGTCGTCGTATTGGACACGATCAGCCCGGTCAGGAACCCGGAGGCTGCGGTCACCTCGACGATTTCATGAACGGCGCGATCGTCGAGATCAGGCGCCACTTTGAGAAAGACCGGCCGGGGGCCCGCAGCAGCCTCCAGCGCCCTCGCCTCCTCGCCAACCCGCCCCAGCAGCTCTTCGAGGGCGCCGCGGTCCTGAAGTCCCCGCAATCCCGGCGTATTGGGAGAGGAAATGTTGATCGTTACATAATCGCTGATCGGCCAGACCCGCCGCACGCCGATGACATAATCATTGACCCGATCGACGCTGTCCTTGTTCGCGCCCACATTCGCCCCGACGGGACCGGCCCGGCGGGGCTGAGCCTGAAGACGGGCGGCGAAGGCGTCGAGGCCTTCATTATTGAAACCCATACGATTGATGACGGCCCGATCCTTCGACAGCCGAAACAGACGGGGACGTGGGTTGCCGGGCTGCGGAAGGGGCGTCACGGTTCCGCATTCGACAAATCCGAACCCGAAACCGAGCATTTCGGTGAAGACTTCCGCATTCTTGTCAAACCCGGCCGCCAGCCCGAGAGGGTTGGCCAACTCGAGACCCGACCGCGGAAGCCTGACCGCGAGGCGCGGATCATCGGCCTGCCGGCGCGGTCGCATCATCCCTGCGCGCAGCGCGGCGAGACCGAGACCATGAGCGGTCTCCGGCGGAAAGGTCCTCAGAACGGCCGCCGCCGCGCTCGTGATGCTCACGGGGTTTTCCCTCCTGTGCGTATCGCAGGCGACCACCTCCCGGCGAGAACCTCTTCGGGAGCTATCGGATAACCTTCGGCTCCGAACTCCAGCCGCCATGTCGCCAGAGCCTTGTCCGCATCCACACGTCCGTACACATGAGGAAACAGCTCCCCGCCGCGCGCGGGCTCCCAGATCAGGTCCGAGCCGAAATCCGCCGGATCAAAGGCGAGGAGCATGCACCCCTCAACCCCGTGAAACCATTTGCGCAGGGTCTCCTGAAGGGTCCGGGCGGTTGAGAAATGCACATAACCGTCAGCACGGTCGACCGGGGCCTCCACGGGCGCGCCCCCCAGCGCGGACGCCCACTGCTCCGGGCTCAGAACCTTATAAATGATCTCGCTCATGGCGAAGACACATGGCGCGCGGCGGCGAAGGTGGCAAGACGGACATGAGGCCCGCTCATCCGGCCTCCACCGAAATCCATCCATCGACAGGAAACCTCGACGGAGGCGGATCGGCCTGCCGTTCCAGATCAGCTCCCCGCGCGCCCAGGCAGGCGATCACCGCATCAAGGGCGTCAGCAGAGCCAAGAAGAATGGAGCCGAGGGGGTCAGGAATGTCGATCCGTTCGCTGAGACGCTGAAGAATGACCCGTCGAACCGCCTCATCCTCGGCCGCTCCGTAGCCAAGGTGGGGCGCTTTCCAGGTGAACAGCTGAGCCGCTGGGAACACTTCCGCAATCATGCCCTCTCCGCGCCGCCAGGGCCACAGAGGCCTTGAGACGCGGGCGAGAAGAGACAGGGACGCGGCGGCGAAGGGCGCCCCGCCGCGGGGACCGTTCCATAAACTGGACCGGACATTGATCCCTCGCTTTCGCCAGCGCGCCTCGGTTTCCCTGAGCGGCTTTGGAGTGTCGACATCGCCCTGCGCAGAGGCGAGATCCAGGAGGTCGCTCCCGCGCGGAAAAGGCCGGTCCGGAGCAGGAGGAAGATCCCGGACGCGCCTGAGCAGGTCGTCATGGCCTTCGTGCGGAAGCCAGGCGGCGGGAATGGAGAAAGGCGCATCGATCCCCGCGGCGCGATAATCGCCGGCGGCGAGCAAACCGATCAGCCGCCCGAAAGGCTCACCCTCCCCCTCCAGCGCCTGTACCGGACGGACATCCCTCAAAAGCCGGCCCTCAAGGGTCGCGATCCAGACGGTGGGGCGTGAGCACCGCGCCTTCCAGGGCGCCGCGCCCCCCGAAAAATCAATTCCAAGATATCGCACGGGTCCGCTCCTCCAGCTTGCCTCGCCGTCGCCTCAGAGACGGGAGAGGGCCAGCTCCTGCGCTGATTGAGGCCCCGCGCGATAGGCCTTGAGAAGGTCTCTTGCGCGTTCCTGAAGAACCGCCTCCACATAATCCCGGGGAGACCAGACGACAGCAGCTTCCAGCGCTTCAATCGCCGCCGTCCTGAAACGCACCGGGTCAAGAGCCGTCAGGGCGCGGGCGTACTGCCAGACGACGCCGATATCCCCCGGACGCAATCGAACAGCCTCCCTGTATCGCTTTTCCCCTTCCTCAAGACTGGCCCCGAGAAGGGCGGCTCCAAGGGCGCCGCCCCGTCGTCTGACCTCGACATGCCACACGGCGAGAAAGGCGTGAGCGTAATGATTGCCTGCGTCCCGGCTCAGCACCTCCTCGGCCATGCGTCGGGTCCGTCCGGCTATTCCCTCGCGCAGGGCGGAGGCCGAGCTCATGGAGCGGCTCCTGAGCGACAGCGCGATAGCGGCCTGAAGGCGGCCTTCCGCGTGGTCCGGCTGGAGGTCGAGCGCTCTTTCAGCGTCGGCAAGCGCTCGCTCGAGCAGCCCTGGATCGGGAGGATCCTCTCCGGTCACAACCGCCGCCAGAAGGGCGCGAGCCGCAAAAGCCTGTTCGTCGGCTCCAGGGCCGCCTTCCGCCAACCGGGCCGCCTCCAGGAAGGCCCCCTGTTGAAACAGGTCCGACTCATGGCCTGACTGAGCGAACGCCTGACTGAAGACCTGTCCGAACAGGACGAGCGCGGCGACGGCGCCCAGGCGCGGGCCGCGAGGACGTGGCGTGTCGGAGACGCAGTCTGACAATTTCTCAGCTCCCCCTCTCTCCGCCTATTGACGCGGTGCCCGAAAAACGGGCCCAGAGGGACATGATACACCTCCTCGTGAGGACGCAAACGCCCGCATCCGCAGACCGGTCCGGGCACAATGGGAGGCAGGCGCCGTGCGGTCGACGCCCAGGAAGTCCGGATTTCGCGCTTGGACGCTTCTCGCGGGCGTCGCTCTGGCCTCGCAGGTCGCCGGATGCGAGGACCGGCGGACGGATCCGGCGCCAGCGGATCTCGCCGACACCCTCCTCGACGACAGTCTCGATTTCCGGGATCAGGTCGATCCCCATGCGCCCTACGCCGGAGAATGGGCGATACGAGCCGCCGATTGCGACGAGGAGAAGAAGATCTGGACGATCGAACCCCGACGCATGGCGATCGTGCCCAGCATGAGGTTCTGTCTCTTTGAGAAAGTCTATGTGAACACCGCCGAACAGGAGGGCGAAACCGTCTGGTCCGCCGCCTCGCAGTGCCTCGCGGAGGGACGGGAGTCGCAGGATTTCGTCTTCTTCCGCCTGAAGGAGAACCTCAGGGACATGCGCGTCACGTTCAATGATTCGCGTTCGGTCGCGCTGGTGCGTTGCCTCCGGTCCTAACGGGACAGCGAAGACCGGATGAGCTCAGCTGTCTGAGCAACGCCGTAAAGGGCCGCGAAGCCCCCGAACCTCGGGCCCTGGCTCTGTCCCAGCGTGACCTCGTAAATCGCGGAGAACCAGGCCCGGAGAGGCTCGAATGCATGATCGGTTCCCACTTTGAAGACGAGGGATTGCAGCGCTTCCGCCTCAACCGGACCGTCATAGCTCTCCAGCCGGTCGGCCAGATCCTCAAGCGCCCGCCGTTCGACATCCGTGGGCGGCCGAAAGATCTTTGCCGGCTTCACGAAGTCCTCATAATAGGCCAGAGCATAGCCTGCGAGGCGGTCCAGCAGCGGGTAGCTCTGCGGGTCGGCCCCCGGAGAATGCCGGGCGATAAACCCCCAAAGCACATCCTTTGTTCCCGCGTTGGCGGCGGACACCAGATTGAGCAGCATGGCGAACGATACCGGCGACCCCTCCGTGGGCGGCGCCCCGCCGTGAATGTGCCAGACAGGGTTTTCGAGCCGCGCCTCCGGCGTCTCGTGACGATATTTCTCCAGGAACGTCAGATACTCGTCCACCGCCTTGGGAATGACGTCGAAATAGAGCTTCTTGGCCGTCTTGGGCTTCTGAAACTGATAAAGGGACAGGCTCTCCTGGGGAGCGTAGGCGAGCCACTGCTCCACCGAGATGCCGTTACCCTTGGATTTGGAGATCTTTTCTCCCTTCTCATCCAGAAAGAGCTCATAGACGAACTGGTGAGGGGGCTCGGCTCCAAGAACGCGACAGATCTTGGAGTAGACAGGGGCGTTGGCCTGATGGTCCTTGCCGAACATCTCGAAATCAACGCCGAGCGCCGCCCATCGCATCCCGAAATCTGGCTTCCACTGCAGCTTGACGGCGCCGCCCGTGACGGGAAGGTCGACATCCCGACCGTCTTCGTCGGTGAAGGTGACAAGACCCTTCGCAGCGTCGACCGCCTTCATGGGCACGTAAAGAACGCGACCTGTCGAAGGAGAGATCGGCAGGAAGGGGGAATAGGTCGCCCGTCTTTCGGGGCCAAGCGTCGGGAGCATCACCGCCATAATGGCCTCGTAGCGCTCCGCCGCCCGGAGCAGCATCTCGTCATACGCCCCTGACCGGTAAAGCTCCGTCGCCGATCTGAACTCATACTCGAAACCGAAGGAATCAAGGAACGCCTGAAGACGGGCGTTCATGTGCGCGCCGTAGCTCCCGTGCGTGCCGAACGGATCAGGCACCGACGTGAGCGGCATCTGGAGATAGGCCTCAAGCATCTCCTGATTAGGAAGATTGTCAGGCACCTTCCTCATTCCGTCCATATCGTCGGATACGCAGATCAGCCGGGTGGAGTAGCGACCTCCGGCGAGACTTTCGAAGGCGCGCCGCACCATAGTCGTGCGCACAACTTCGCCGAACGTTCCGATATGAGGCAGGCCCGAAGGTCCATACCCCGTCTCGAACACCACGGGCCGGTCTGACGGGCGCCCTGCTCCCTCGAGGGCCTCGAGTCTTGCGAGAAGTTCACGAGCCTGCTCGAAAGGCCAGGCCTTCGCAGAACGCGCCAGATCGGTGAGAGCGGTCATGAGAGGGCTCCGTTTAAGCTGGCCGGGTTATGCGCCCCGTCCCCGGGGGTCAAGCCGGAGAGTGAGACATCTGATCTCACCCAAGGGACCTTCTCCTGAGGATAATAGGCGCCTACCGTACATGGAGTCTATTCGCTCGCCCGAGGACAGACCCGGCAGGAGACAGAGATGATCGACGTCCGGCGTCGGACGACGCTGGGGCGCTCAAGTCAGGACTGGCTGGAAGCGCGCCATCATTTTTCCTTTGGCAACTACCACCAGCCTGGCCGGGAGGCCTGGGGATGCGTCCGCGCATGGAATGAGGACATCATCCAGCCGAAATCCGGTTTTCCCATGCACCCGCATCGCGACATGGAAATCGTCACCTTCGTTCGGGCCGGCGTCCTCACGCACGAGGATTCTCTTGGAAATTCGGGACGCACCGCTGCTGGCGGCATACAGGTCATGAGCGCGGGATCGGGCATCCGGCACGCAGAGCTGAACCTTGAAGACGCTCCTCTGTCTCTCGCCCAGATCTGGATCGAGCCGGACCGTCCGGACGAGGACCCTCGCTGGACCCACTCCCAGGCGCCGGAGCCTGACGGCCGAACGCAGTGGACTCTGCTTGTCAGCGGCAGAGCAAGACCTGGAACCCTTGCGATCCGTGCAGACGCCGAGATTCTGATCGGGCGGGTCTCGAAAGGAGATGAGCTCGTCTACGAGACGCTCCGCAAGCGAAGGCTTTACCTCATCGTGACCGAGGGGGATGGCGAGATCAATGGGCTCCCGATCGCTTCAGGCGACGGCGTCGCGATACGAAATGAAGCGCGGATCTCGCTCCGAACTCGCTCTGAGACCCTCGAAGTGCTGATGACCGATACCCTGTGAGACGCGCGTCGGAACCTTCCCGTGGAAGCCGTCATGCATTATCCTTGAGCGGGTAGGGAGATCACGGGGAGCGCGACCGGATGCGAACAGCTCATAAAGTCAAAGTGCGATGGTTGGCGATCGCGCTGGCCCCGATGGCGCTCGGCGGGTGCGTAGGAACCGCCATCGGAGCGGCGGGAGCTGTGGTCGGAGGCGCGATCGGCGTCACCGGAGCGGTGGTCGGCGGAGCGGTCGACCTCGTGACGACAAGCGAAGAGGAACAGCTGAAAAAAGACGTCAAAGCCATGAAGAAGGAAAAGAAGGACAAAAAGGACTGAACAGTCTTCCAGAGACGTTCACCCACCCTTCATGTGGCGGATGGTTATATCATCCCATAGACTCGTTCGTCGTGGACTAAGGAGCCTTCCCATGCGTAAAGCCCTATCGGCCCTCGCCTGCATTGCAATCCTGGCGATGCCGGCCTCGGCGCTCACCGTTGAGACCCGGTTTTCGACCGCATTCCAGGAAAAACTCGAGAAAGATTACGGCGTTCGGGAGGCGGACGGCCTCGCCCGCGCGCTGAAGCAGGACGTCGAAAAAGCCCTGTCGAAGATCGAAACGACGGCTGACCGTGTCGTCCTCACCATCGAGGACGCTCAGCCCAACCGGCCGACGATGAAGCAGACATCGGACAAGCCCGGCCTCGACTCCATCCGCAGCGTCTCCCTTGGCGGAGCCCACGTGTCGGGGATCGTTTATGACCCTCAGGGTCGTCAGATCGCCTCGCTCGACTACGACTGGTTCGAGACCGACCTGTCAAACGCAGTGCCGGGCGGCGTCTGGAGCGATGCGCGCCGCGCCTTCTCGCGCTACGCTTCGAGGCTGGCGAAAGATCTGACGGGCGCGCGTACCGGCGGCTAGCCCGCCTGGTTTCCTCAGGGCAGGCCTGTGAGCTTGTGGGTCTGAAGACTGAGACGCCACTGAGGGTGACTGAGACAGTAGGCGATGGCGGCCTCGAGAGCGGCCGCCGCATCGGGGCCGTCCATGGGCTGCAGGAAGAAATGTTTGAAGGCGAGCCCCTCGAACCGCTCAGGCGGCGCATCGGTCTGAGGATAAACCAGTTTCAGTTCATCGCCTGAGAGTTGCGCCAGAGGCGCCGTGGATTTCGGACTGACGCAAATCCAGTCAAGACCAGGCGGCGCGATGAGAGTGCCGTTGGTTTCGATGGCGACCTCGAACCCGGCGTCGTGCAGAGCGGCGATCAGCGGGTCATCGAGCTGTAGCAGCGGCTCCCCGCCCGTACAGACCACATAGGGGCGACCGCCGCCCGGCCACAAAGACTGAACATGCGCAGCCAGCGCGTCAGCGCTCTCGAACCGACCTCCGCCCGGTCCGTTGAGCCCCACAAAATCGGTGTCGCAGAAGCGGCAGACTGCTGTGTTGCGATCCCGCTCCAGACCGGACCAGAGATTGCATCCCGCAAAGCGCAGGAAAACCGCCGCTCGCCCCGTGTGAGCGCCCTCTCCCTGGAGAGTGAAAAAAGCCTCCTTCACGGCATAGGTCATGCGAAGCGCCCGGAGACGTATTCATCCCAGCCGCGCGATCTGAGCTGACAGGCGGGACAGCCGCCGCATCCATAGCCCCACGAATGCAGGCGCCCCCTCTCTCCCAGATAACAGGTGTGGGTCTCCTCCACGATCAGACGCACCAACGTCTCTCCTCCAAGATCCTCCGCAAGCCGCCAGGTTGCGGCTTTGGTCATCCGCATGAGAGGCGTGTCGATCGGCGTCGCCCGCTCCAGGCCCAGGGTGAGCGCCTGCTCCATCGCATCGATCGTCTGACGCCGGCAGTCCGGATACCCCGAAAAATCCGTCTCGCACATCCCGCCAACCAGTCGGGAGAGCCCCCTGCGATAGGCCAGGGCCGCGGCGAACGTCAGGAAGACGAGATTGCGGCCAGGCACGAATGTCGACGGAAGACCGTTCTCATGGAAATCGATCTCCCGCTCACGGGTCAGCGCAGTATCGGAGATCGACCCAAGACCCGAAAGGTCCACAACATGATCCTCCCCGAGACGATCAGCCAGCTCAGGCAAGTCAGCGAGAATCCGCTCACGCACCTTCGGCCGCTGGGCGAGCTCGATCCTGTGACGCTGACCATAATCGAAACCGATCGTCTCAACGCGCTCGAATCGGGCGAGCGCCCAGGCCAGACACACGGTGGAATCCTGCCCGCCGGAAAACAGGACCAGGGCTGATTCTCGTGTCATGACTGACCCCCTCTCCGGGCAATATGGGCTTAAGAGTGCAACTCCTCGCCCCAAACGAAATCAGCCCGACCTTTCGGCCGGGCTGACAACGTTCAGATCGAAGATCGTATCAGGAACCGGCCTTGCCGATCGTGATCGTCACCTCGGCGCGACGGTTCAGCGGCTCGCGCACGCCGTCCGCAGTCGCCTTGGCCTGATCGCTTTCGCCGCGCGCCTCGGTCGTGATGGAGGAGGCTGAAACGCCGCCGGCCACGAGAGCTGCACGCACAACGTCCGCGCGACGCGCGGAGAGCTTGTCGTTATAAGCCTTGCCGCCAGACGTATCGGTGTGGCCTTCAACGACGGCGACGTTAATCACGCATCCGCCCGCATTGGCGCGCGAAACGGCCTGGCTGATGATCGCCTGGTTGTTCTCCGTGAGATCGGAGCGATCCCACTCGAAGTAAACCGTGAACGGCTCAGGCTGGGCTGAGCAGGTCTGCGCCTGCGTATTCTGCTGCACCGGCGGAGGCGGGGGCGGCGGAGGCGGAGGCGGAGGCGGCGGGGGCGGCGGAGGAGGCGGAGGCGGAGGCGGCGGCGGCGGAGCCGCGAACTGCCAGCGAATGCCTGCCGTCACCGCGTGCTCGGCGAACGAGCTCGTGTACTTGCCGTCAACGCCCTGGAAGTCGAGATCGTTGGCGCCGCTATAGGTGTAGCCCAGGTCCACCGTCAGCTGCTCGGAGAGCGCCACGCCCACGCCTGCGAGCAGGTTGTAAGCGAAGTGGGAGTTGCTGTCGTCGACGCCGTTAGCCGGAAGGCCGGTCGCATTGAAATACAGCGAAGAGGCGCGAAGGTCGGTCTGGGCAGTGCCGAGACCCACACCGAGATACGGCTTGATGCGGCCCTTGGTGTTGAAATCCTTGATCACGTTCAGCATGGCCGTCGTGATGCGGGCGCTGCCGGCGCCCTTCGGCCCGAGACGGCCTGCCGGACGCGTGCCGACGAAGGTGTTGGCGATGCCGAGACCGACATTGGCGTAGGTGACCGCGCCTTCGACGCGGATGCCGTTGCCGTAACCATAGCCGAGCGCAGCGCCGAGAGACGGATCACCATCAACGGCCCCGCGGGCCTCCAGAGATCCATTGGCGCCTCTCGGCGGGTCAATATCGACCCTGCCGTCAACGACCAGCCCCGTACGAGCCGATCCATACCAGCCCTGCTGGGCCTGCGCCGTTGCGCCGGCCGACACAATCGTGGCGGCCGCGGTGGCGCACAAAAGTGCTCTCTTCATACCGTTCCCCTTTAAAAACTCGCTCCGAAGCGCATCCCGCACACCGGAAAAGGAAGGCGGATACCCGCATTCAGAGCTCGGGTTACACGCTTTTTTTTGGGTTGGCGATACGCCCGGTCAAGTCATTGACGCTCGAAAGCATTTTTTTGAGGCGCCCGGTACCCAACAGCCACAAGGCCCGCGTCCCTACCCCGCCACTCTGAGACCGAAAGTGGCGTTCAGAGGCTCGCCGGGGAAGTAACGATCCGTCCCGTTCGCGAAATCGGCCCGATCCGCATAGCGTTCATCAGTCAGATTTCTGACGATCACGAACGCCTCCAGCGAATCGCTGAACTTCCAGCCTCCCCGAAGATGCGCGATGAGGTGACCGTCATAGCGCGCGGTATTCGCCGCATTGGTGAAATAAGGCCCCACATACTCCGCTGAGGCGAAAATCGAGAAAGCCTCCCCGCGCCAGCCCACCCCGAGATCCGCCAGCCACTCAGGCGCCGTGTCGATCTGCGCGCCGCTGACAATGTCCTCCGCCGTCCCGGCCACATTGCGGTTGAACGCATAGGTCTGGTCGGACCAGGCGGCGTTCGCGCGCCATTCGAAGCCGCCGCCGAGATAACCGTCCGCCGCCAGCTCGATGCCGGCGTGATCGGTCTTGCCGTTCGGAACGTTGAGACCGTCCGAGTCGCGGAAGAAGAAGTTGTCCTTCGCCATTGTGTAGGCAGCGATGTCGAAATTGACAGGACCGAGCTTTCCGCGGGCGCCCACCTCAAAACTGTCCAGAGTTTCGACCTTGAGGGTCTCGATCGTCTGAAGGTTCTGCAGCCGGTACTGATCGGAGGTCTGCGGCGCGCGTTCGCCCCGTGCGTAGTTGGCGTAGATGTTTCCCCAGCCGAACCCGGAATAAACAAACCCGAACTTCGGAGTGAGGAGGTCGAACTCATCCTCCCGGCTGGGCGCAACCCGAAAGCGACCCGTGGTTCCCGGGGCTTTCTGCGTGACATAGTCATAAGTATGCCGCTCTGCGCGAACGCCCGTCAGGACGCTCCAGTCAGGATGGGGACGCCAGTCAAGCTCGGCATAGGCCGCCGCCATCAGCGTCCTGACGTCATAATCGTAATGAACCCCCTTGGGAAAAACCCCGAACGTCGCACGGGACTGGATCTCCTTGAGAAATCCGTCCGCCGCCTGAACGTCCGCCCCGATGGTCCAGCGCGCCTGATCGGAACCGAAATCAAAGCGGCTCATGACGCCAAAACTGTCATGCCCGTTCTTTTCAGTGCTCTGATCAGGCAGAAAATGCTGGATGAAGATCATGCGCTGGGTGATCGCAAACGGCGTCACCGTAAGAACGCCCCCCTCAAGGTCTTTCTCGATCCGGACGTTCGCACGCGCCGCCCACGCGTCGCGATACGCCTCGGGATTGGCGTTGGCGACTGAGACCGCCTCATTTCTGTAGGCTTCACGCCCCTGGATGAACCCCGCCGTCTCCTGATTGAGATTAACCGCTGAAAGGCTCGCCACCGCCGACCAGTCGGCGCCCTTGAACAGCGAGCGCACCGTCAGCTTCTGCTGATCAACGCCCGACGCGTCCCGCCATCCCCCGTCATCGGTCAGCGAAAGCGCCGCAAACATCGGCGTCTCTCCCACGTTGTAATGACGCGTCGCATCCAGTCGATAACGCTGCAGGGTGTTGGCGCTGACCGTCACGGTTCCGCCAGCCGCCTCGCCCGGCTCCTGCGCAATGACGTTCAGCAGACCGTGAACGGCGTTCGAGCCGTAGCGCACCGATCCCGGGCCCCGAACAACCTCGATGGCGCCGGCGGTCTCATGATGAAGCTCAAACAGAGCGTTGACGTTTCCGAAGGCGGGCGCTCGGATCGGCACGCCATTCTCCAGAATGAGGAACGACCCCTGCCCGGCGCCCGCAGGAAGCACGGGCGAACGAATGGCCATCAGAAGTTCCTGGCCAGAATTCATCTGCACATTGACGCCGGGGACCGTGTTGAGGATCTCGGCCGGATGGTTGGCGTAGATCTCGGCGATGTCCTCCTCCGAGACCACCGAATACGCGCCCGGATCGACGTCCTGCCTGTCGGAGTAGATGACGATCACGTCGCCCTGAGAGACGAGAGGGGGACGGCTCGCCTCCCCGCTCCCTGCAACCGGAGCAGCGGGCGGGGTCTGAGCCAGACCGGGCGCCGCGAACACGACGGCCAGAGCGGCGGTTCCGATCATCCGCGATGCAAAACTCATACACGACTCCATCTCACACAATGCTCACTGCCCAGGCCAATCCCAGGGAAACCGCCTGCCGGACAGGGCGGTAGCCCGGTCGATCTCAGGAGGCAAATAAACTTGCCGGCAGAAGACCGACGATCGCGCCGGACGTGCACGTGGCGAGGGTGCCGGACAGGAGGGTCTTCCACGCAAGGCTCAGAAAAACCTCGCGCCGTTCCGGGGCGATGATCGTAAGCCCGCCGATCAGGATGCCGATCGATCCGAAATTCGCGAACCCGCAGATCGCATTGGCGACGATCCGGCGGGTGCGGTCGGACATCTCCTCGACAGGAACCGCCGACAGATCGATGAACGCCACGAACTCGGTCAGCACGGTCTTGACGCCCATCAGCGATCCCGCCTTCGCGGCTTCATCCCAGGGCACGCCGATCATGTACATGAGCGGCGCGAATATCCAGCCAAGGATACGCTGGAGAGAGAGCGCCTCGCCCATGACATCCGGAGCGGCGCCCAGAATGGTGTTGACGAGATAAAGCAGAGCAAGGGCCGCGATGAGCATGGTGGCGATGTTGAGGACGATCTTCATTCCGTCTCCGGCGCCGGTCGCGAATGCGTCCATCACCGAGTGATATTCGAAGTCCGGCTCATGGCTGCGCTCGGCGCGATCCTTGGTCTCAGGGACGATGGTGAGCGCGACAGCGACAGCCGCGGGCGCCGCCATCAGGGATGCGATCAGAAGCTGCGAGAGCGGGTTGGCCATGACGGGAGACAGGAACGTAACGTAAATCACCATCACCGATCCGGCGATTGTCGCAAATCCTGCGGTCATGACGATGAAGACCTCGGAACGGGTCATTCCGGGAATATAGGGTTTGATCAGGACCGGCGCCTCGGTCATCCCCATGAAGACGTTGGCCGAAACGGCCAGCGACGTCGCCCCGCCAATACCCATGGTGCGGGAGAACAGAAGGGCGAAACCCTTGGTCACCCAGCGCAGGACATGCCAGTGCCAGAGAATGGCTGACAGGGCGGCGACAACGATCACCAGGGGAAGGATCTGGAAGAAGAAGAGCGGCCCTGGCGCTTCAGGAGTAAAGGTCCAGGCCGTATTGTCGCCGACATAACCGAACACGAAGCCTGTGCCGGCCCGGGTGGCCGCCTGAAGGGCGTCCACCACCACGCCGGCCTGAGCCAGCCCGTCGCGCACCGGAGGAACGCCGTAGAAAAGGAGGGCGAACAGGACCTGCATGACCGTCGCGCCGAGGACGACACGCCAGGGAAAGGCCCGGCGGTTTTCAGACACCAGCCACGCTACCAGGAAGATGACGCCGATCCCCAGAAGGGCGCGCCCATTGTCCCAGCCCCAGTCCAGTTGCTCGATCATGACGCCCCTCGATCAGCCCGTTACGATTTAAGTTCGGAGACGAGGCTGGAGGCGCCGTAGACGCGTTCCAGGGCCTCGAGCAGGATCGGACTGGCCACTGAGACGGCCCGGTTCAGGTTTTCGTCAAATCCGTAAGCCCCCCCAAGGGAATGGATATTTCCGTCAAACACAAGCCCGACGATTTTTCCGTCCCGGTTCAGGAGCGGAGACCCTGAATTGCCGCCGATAATGTCATTGGTCGAAACAAGATTCATTTTCACGCCTGGAGCGACCTTGCCGGCCGCCGCCGCCCACTTGGGAGCAAGATTGAACGGCGCCGCTCCCGTTGCGCGCTCCCAGAGCCCTTTGGCGAAGGTAAACGCTCCGACAGGCCCAAGAAGCGGATCGCTCCATCCCTTCACCACGCCGTAAGACAACCGCAGGGAGAACGTCGCATCCGGATAGATCTGATCTTCGAGAACGTCGAACCTGAGGCTCGCAATCTTCTCCGAGGCGGCGGAGAGAGGCCCCGACACCTGAGCCTCGTAGGATTTACGCGCCGCCCGTCCCGCCGCGTCGACACGCCGGATCAGGGCGATGGCGGGATCAGACGACGCTAAAGCTTCCTGGGGGGTCTCCCAAAGACGGCGTCTGACCGCAGGGTCCCCGAGCCGGGAGTTCGTCGCGATCTCGCGAGCGATATCCGCCGCCGAACGGCCGGCGAACAGATCCTTCACCACCGGGTTGTCCGCTCCAAGATACTCCCGCGTCTTCAGCAGCCAGTACTCAATCTGCATCTGCTCCAGGGAGGGATGAACAGGGATCTCCGCGAGAACTGAGCGCTCGGTCGAGGCAAGCCTCGACGGAGAAAACTCGGGCAGCTTTTCAGGGTCAGGAAGCGAGCGTTCCGCCGCCCCGCGAAGCAGAAGACGAGCCTCCGTCAGAAGCACGGAGCCGGCCCCGAGGCGAGACTCAAGCATCTGATAAGGCAGCCACAGGCGCGACTGGGCCTTCACCACCGCCTCAACCTCGGCGAACGGATCGCCATAACGCGCAATCAGTTCCGGCCGGGCCGCGAGAGCATCTCGCAAACGTTTTTCCTCTGCAGCCTTTTTTCCGAAGAATTCAGGTTCAACGAGCGCGCCCCTCTGGCCCTTAAAGACCTTGATGGAGTTCTCGATGCCGAACAGAGCTTCGTTCGCCTGACGAGCCTCTTCCTCGCCGCGGGAGGACTGGTTGAGAAGCGCGCCGCGGAACTGCGCCGAGTACTCGATCCTCCAGGGAAGAAAGTGATCTCTCTGAAACGCCAGCTGGGACAGAGTGAGTAGTCTCTCGGTCGATCCGGGATGACCTGACGTGAAGACAAGATCGCCCTCGGAGGGCCCCTGAGGGTCCACACGCAGATAGTCTTTGAAGGACACCGGCTTACCCTCGCGGTAAAGACGGATGAGCGACATGTCGTAGGCGTAGCGCGGAAAATTGAAGTTGTCGGGATCTCCGCCGAAGAACGCCGCCTGCTGTTCCGGGGCGAAGGCGAGCCGGACATCCTGGTAGCGGTCATAGCGGTAGAGCTTGTACTGCCCTCCCCGATACAGGGAGACCACCTCGCACCTGCGGTTCCGGTCGTCGCCGCACGCCTCCCGCTCAATCTCAGCTGTCGCCTGCGCCCGCCGCCGCGCCAGCTGGTCAGGACTGACCCCGGCGACGGCCTCTCTCACCCGCTGAGTGACGTCCGTGATGGACTGGAGAATCGACGCTTCAGCGCCGGGACAGATCCGTTCTTCCTTCCGCGAGGATGCAAGAAAGCCGTTCGCCAGAAGATCGTTCCGGGGACTTGAAAGATTCTGGGCGCAATCCGCGATACAGTGATGGTTGGTGAGCACCAGGCCGTCCTTTGACACGACCGAGCCCGAACAGCCCCCATCGAGACGTACAGACGACTTCTGAATGCGATCAAGCCAGGCCCGATCTGGCCCAAACCCGTACGCCTGCTTCACCCTGGCCGAAGGAAAATTGTCAAACGTCCACATCCCTTCATCCGCCAGAGCGGACGGCGCCAGCAGGGCGAGAACGCCGACACAGACGGCAAAGCGCATGAACAACCCCTTGGATAGACGATCCGCCACCCTAGCAGCAGGCGGGATCGCTTCTCAAGGGCGTAGGGGAAAGGGCGAAACCGGGCAGGATCATCCAGGAGAGGGCGCGAGTGACCGGATGTATGCGACAAGATCATCCATACGATCCGCCTCGATGATGAAGTTCGGCATTGTCGGATGCGAGGTCGTGAGCCAGGCGGTAAGCGCCATACCCGTCATTCCGGGCACCGCAGCGACGCGTTCAAAAGAAGGGCCTGACAGAAGACGCCCCTGCGGGCGCTCGCCCTTCTCCACCATATGGCACTCTGCGCAGGCGCGCCGGGCGTAGGACAGCCCGCGGGCGGCGTCTCCTGTCTGAGCTGAGGCCTCCCCCGCCCCAGTGAAGGCGGCGACCACCCCCAGCAAGCGAACGATTTGAACAGACATGCGTCCCTCCCTGCCGCACCCGGTGCAGACAGGAGGATCATCTGATCGGCCAAGCCCTGAGCGCCTTGTCTCAGATCAACGCATACGCCGGCATATCAGATGGCGCTCTGAGCATCCTTTCGCAGATAGATGGAACGACGCGGCCGTTCCATGACGCGGCCGACCATGCCTTCGAAGGCTTCAAGCGGCATCACGTCATAAGCGGGATCAAACGCCGGCTGGTCAAAGAGATGACAGAACTGAGCGCAGTGTTCAAAATGGGGATGGCCCCGAAACTGCTCTCTCATGTTTCGATCAAGGCCGATGTGATGGAAAAAATAGTAGCCTTGGAAGATACCGTGATTTTCAACCATCCAGAGATTGGCCTCTGAGACAAACGGCTTGAGAATAGCAGCGGCGATGTCTGGGTGATTGAACACCCCAAGCGTGTCGCCGATATCGTGCAGAAGAGCGCAGACGACATATTCCTCGTCCTTTCCCGCCCTGTGAGCCATCGTGGCAGTCTGCAGAGAGTGATGAAGACGGGTCACCGGAAAGCCGCCGCAATCCCCCTCCAGAAGTCTCAAATGATCGAGCACACGGGCCGCATGACCCTTCTGGAAGACGGCGTTGGCCGCCGAGATTTTCTTCCAGTCCTCGTCTGTCGACTCCAGAAAGGACTTGAACTCCGCACGCCCGAGGGGCTCATGCCCGTCCGCACCCATGTCGGTCTCTCCTCTTCCGCCGGTCCTTCTGATCCGAGAATCGCCGGATCAGGCCATGATCATCTGAGCGATGATGTTGCGCTGAACTTCGTTTGACCCCGCATAAATCGAAACCTTCCGGTTATTGAAATAGCTGTTGGCGGCCGTGATCAGATGTTCAGGCGCCGGAAGGGACGCGTTGGATCCCGATTCAAGGTGAGCGAAGCTGTCCTGAACAAAGGGAGCGCCATAAACGCCGGCGGCCTGAAGGACAGCCTCGGTGACCTGCTGAACGATTTCCGATCCCCGCGTCTTCATCAGCGACGACATGGCGCCGACAGATTGTCCGCTGGAGAGCTTATCGAAAATCCGACGCTCGGTCGCGTCCAGAGACTCAATCTGGATAGCCAGATCCGCCAGGCGTCGGGCGAAATCGGGATCCTCGATGAGCGGCTGACCTGCCGACACCTCCATACGGGCGATCTCACGCGCCTTGCGCAGGGCGTGGCGGCAACCCGGAGCGTAGGCTGATCCTCGTTCGAAGGTCAGAAGGTACTTGGCGCAGGTCCACCCCTCCCCCTCCTGACCGATCAGGTTCTCAACCGGAACGCGCACATCCTCGAAGAAGACCTGATTGATCTCCTGTTCGCCCGGCTTCATGTAATCGAGGGTATGGATGGGAGAAATCGTAATCCCAGGCGATTTCATGTCGACGAGAATGAACGAAATACCCTGCTGACGCTTGGGCTCCTTGGATGTCCGGACAAGGCAGAAGATCCAGTCCGCCCACTGGGCATGGGTTGTCCAGGTCTTCGAACCGTTGAGAACGTAATAATCCCCCTCGCGACGAGCCGACATCTGCAGGGATGCGAGGTCCGAGCCGGATCCAGGCTCGGAATAGCCCTGGCACCACCAGACCTCAGACTTCAGGATAGGCGGAAGGAAGCGCTTCTTCTGCTCCTCGGTCCCGAACTTCATGATCACCGGCGCGCACATCCGCACGCCCATCGACCCCATCCTCGGCGCTCCGGCGAGCGCAAACTCCATCTCGAAAATATACTTCTGCGTCTGGGTCCAGCCCGGTCCGCCGTACTCCGTGGGCCAGTTGACGGCCAGCCAGCCCTTGTCAGCCAGCTTCTTGAGCCAGGCCTTCTGGTGAGCTTCATCGAGCGAGCCGTTCTTGGACAGCGCCATCCGGCGCTTCAGATCGTCCGTCAGAGCCTCGGCCAGCCAGGCTCGGACTTCGTCCCGGAAACGAATATCGTCAGCTGTGAACTCAAGATCCATGGCGACCTACTCCAGACTGTCCATGCGGACGATGACAGGGGTTCCCTCAAGGCAGGGGCCCATAGCCCTGCCCAGACGCTTGAAATGCTCCGAGGCGCGGTGAGCTTCCACAGCCGCCGGATCGGCGTACTGCTCCATGAACATATAGGTGTTCACAGCGTCCCGGACCTTGAAGCACTGATAGAGGATGGCGCCCGGCTCATTGGCCTTCACCGCGGCCTGCAACTCCTTGACCACCCGTTCGAACTCTTCCTGACTGCCTTCCTTGACGGTCAGCTGAGCCGTAACACCGATCATGACGCCCTCCGGTCTGAAGCCGACACAATAGGGGAAGATCGTCATTTGTCATCAGGCGGAAAAGAGCCATACAGCCGCAGTTTGCCCGAAAAACCCCGCCGAAACAAAAAGGGCCGGCGGTCTGACGCAACCGCCGGCCCCATTTGACGATATCGCTCCAGCTTAGAGGTCGATGTCCTCGTCGCGGGCGCGCGCCCGAGATCTGGAGACATTCCCGGCTTCAAGCTCCTTGATATCCAGACCGCCGTTTGAATCGAGGTCCAGAGCCGCAAACCGGGCCTTCATCCTGGCCATGGGTCCGGTCATCTCGGAGGCCTGAACAAGGTTGTCGGCATTATCGTCGAGAGCGCCGATCGTCCGGCTGGCCATCAGCTTGTCCTGAAGGTCGTTACGGATGTTCTTAACGGTCTCGTCCGCCCAGCGATAATTGACCCGGAAATACATCATCTCCTCATGGGACTGTTCGCCCCAGGTCACATTGATGCTCGCATCCGGATTCGCCTTGTTGTGAACCGAGTTGTCATAGACCCAGGTCGCGATGAGCTTGGTTCCCGCCTTGACCAGGATCGGCTCGATCGGATCGTAGTCACGCTGCCAGTTGAAGTCATACTTCGGGAGCGAGAGGAGCATGGTCTCCTTACCGTCGGGCGTCTTGGCCTTCAGCTCGACATGCATGCCGCGATAGTGAGCGTGCGGATAGAGCGTGTAGAGATAGGCGTCCGCCGGGAAGGTCAGGTAGGCGATTTCCTTGTGACGGGCTTCGCCTGCAGGAATGGACAGGGCGAAATCGCTGATCACCGTCGAGCGCTTGATGTACTCCGGCGGCGTCTTCAGAACGTAATAACCGACCTTGGTGGCGTCGCGCGCCGGCTTACCGGTGGTCGTATAGTGCATCGAGAACCGCATCTTGCCGCCGGCGGGAACCGGAGCGCCTGCGCCATCGGCGATGACCTGCGGCTCAGCGCCGGGAGTATAGGATCCGACCGAACCGCCAGGAATATTCGGTCGGGTTCCACGCTCCGGCACATGGCTGGAGGTCACGTGGTGCAGAACCGTACGGTCACCCGGCTTGATCGCAATCGCCCGCAGCCAGGTGTCTTCCTTGAAGGGGTTTTCGACCTCCGGATATTTGTACTCGATGATGCCGGTCGCCGGGATGTCATAAGCCGGGATCTCGACCACGACATCGGGCTTGCCGAGGCTGACCGGCCACTCCGGAGCCTCGCCCGCCTGCTCCTTGAGAACATCCGGGCCGGTCCCGCGCGGCGCGCCGGCTTCGATCCAGTGGATGAGCGTCTTCGTCTGCGAGGCGGTCAACGCCGCATCATTCTTGAATTTCCCGATATGCGGATCTGCGAAGTAGGGAGGCATACGCTCGGAGCGGATGGATTCGCGGATCATCGGGGCGAAGCCCTTGACCACCTCATAGCTGTTCATCGCGAACGGCGCGATCCCGCCCTTCTGGTGGCAGGTGACGCACTTTTCCTGAAGGATTGGCGAGACGTCTTCCGAGTAGGAGATGTTGGCGAACTGGGCCGAGCGGGCGCG
>JAGWYJ010000002.1 GCA_018969425.1 Alphaproteobacteria bacterium
GCACGAAGGAATGTTTCACGTGAAACATTCCTTCGTGCAGCTCCTCGCAGCAGGGGCAGCGAGTGGAGAGCTGAACGGAATTGAAAAGATTGGAACGAGGGCCATGGCCCGCCGGGCCCAGAATTACCCGCCTTAGCGTCTCGCGGCTGAGCTGCCGGGGACTGTGAGCCCTAAGGCTCTGGACTGTCAGGACCCCGAGGAGGGCTTCATCAATATCGAAGATGAATTTCGCCAGACTATCTGGTCTGTCGCCAAACTCCTACTTGCCAATACAGAAATCAGCAAAGATCCGATCCAGAATCTGTTCGGAGCTCAGCACCCCGGTGATCGCTCCAATATGCCGCGCAGCCATTCGCAAATCCTCGAACACCAGCTCGGGCCCCAAACCATCGCGAAGACCCGAAAGGGCGCGTTGGACATCAGACTGAGCCGCAGCGATCAGATCAAGATGGCGCCGCCGGGTCACGAGAAGCGGCTCATCAGAAGCATAGTGACTCCGAATAAACTCGGCCAGCAACTCCCTCAGCTGGTCCACACCCTCGCCCGTCTGAGCTGACAGCCTGACAATAGGGTTGCTCTTACGGACCCAGGATGGGTTGGACGGAACACAAGCGTCAACATCGCCATGAGGAAACACATCGATCTTGTTGAGGACGAACACATCGCCCGCTTGAACATCCGCCCCATCGACAACCCTCGCCCCAGTCGAAACAGGGTCGGAAACGTCCTCTACCCAGATTCGTAGATCAGCTGCGGCAGCCGCCCGAACCGCACGCCTGACCCCCTCCCTCTCTATGAGGTCGTCCGTTATCCGCAGACCGGCCGTGTCGGATAAGGCCAAATGAAATCCTTCAACGATCAGATCGATCTCAATAACGTCTCTCGTAGTTCCCGGCGTTGAGGAAACGATAGCCGCCTCACGAGCGGCCAACCTATTGAGCAAGCTGGATTTGCCAGCGTTTGGCGCACCTAGAATAGCGACACGCACGCCATCTCGGATCGCCCGCGCGGCCTCAGCGGACGCCAATGCCCGATTAAATTGACCACTGAGTTGCTCCACTCGAGAATACGTTTCGTCAAAAAGGGACTGTGGAATGTCCGCTTCATCTGGAAAATCTATCACCGCCTCCAGGGCTGACATAGCGGACAAAAGGCTTTCTCTCCAAGAATCAAAGACTTGTGAAGCCTCCCCATGATAGACACGAGCGGCGAGCCGTCTCTGAAGATCCGTCTCGGCATCTATCAGGTCCGCAACGGCCTCCGCCTGGGCAAGATCGAGTTTCCCATTTTCAAAAGCTCGCCGAGTAAACTCGCCCGGACCCGCTGCGCGGCAAAGCCCAGTCTCAAATGCAGCGTTTAAAACCGATTCAATTACTGCGGAGCCGCCATGAACTTGGAATTCGACCACGTCCTCGCCGGTAAATGATCGCGGACCAGGCATCACCAGCACCAACGCCCTATCGAGAAACTCTCCCTTTCGAGGGCTGACAATATCCCGGACCGCGGCCCGGTGGGGCAGGGGAGCCCCCCCCTGGGTCAACTGATCACAAACAGCCAGAGCGTCCGGGCCGGAAAGCCGTATGACCGCGACGCCGCTACGCCCCTTACCTGATGCAAGGGCGATAACGGTCTTGGTCGGGACCTCAATGCTGTGCATGTGTGCGAGACCAGCTCTCGGATCTGAAGCCCCGGGTCGGAGCGATCTTCAGTTTCGCGTCATCACCCACGAATACCGGCATTGTTCAAGATCTGAAAAAGCAACCCTGATGTCGACAAAACAACCCGCGCCGAATCTACGACAAACGAAAATTGAAACTTACGCTTATGCGCTCAGCGCGCGCCTTGTGAACTGGCACCTCATGGCGCAGCCAGCTCTCCCATAGAAAGAGATCACCCACCCTCGGCTCGAGGCTGACAAACCTTTGTCGGTCCAGGCGACAATCTGGAATGGGAGATGGGGCCGCCATCATCAAACCCAGCCTGGGGTCCTCAAATCGAATGGCTGCAGAACCCCGCGGGACCGAAACGTAGTATGTGCCCGATAGCACGCTGTGCGGATGAATATGAGCAGGGTGGCGACCTCCGGGGCGAAGCAAATTCACCCACATTGAATCAAGGGTAATCCGTCGTCCGACCGTGTCCATTTCGAGATAAGACGCAAAATCACCCGCATGCTTGGTGACAAGCCTGCCAAGATCTCTAAAGCAGGTCGCCCTTCGGGTGAGGTCATCAAGAGACGAATACGACGTGTAACCGTCATATCCGTTCTCCTTGCACCACTGCACACCCGCTGCATCGTCGCTCGCGAGAGCAGCAACCATTTGCGCGAGATCGGCATTCAAATCCTCGAACCCGCGCGAGTCGACGAGACTCGCCGCATAAACATCCGTCGAGAACAGCCGACTCACACTCATGACCGCACCGGATGACAGAGGAGCCCAGACAGCACTCTCAAGACGGGATCCGGAAGTCGCAGCCTCATGAGCCTGAGATGCCTTATCCTCAGTTGTTCATCGCCTGGAAAAACTCAGCGTTGTTCTTCGTCTGCTTAAGCTTATCCAGAAGGAACTCGATAGCATCCTGAGCCCCCATCGGATTGAGTATTCTTCGCAGAACATAGACCTTCTGAAGATCCTTTTGCTCAGTCAGAAGTTCCTCCTTTCGGGTTCCGGACTTCAGTATGTCGATCGCGGGGAATACGCGCTTATCAGCAACCTTCCGATCGAGGATGATTTCTGAGTTTCCAGTTCCCTTGAACTCCTCAAAAATGACCTCATCCATTCGTGAACCGGTGTCGATCAGAGCTGTGGCGATGATCGTCAACGATCCGCCCTCTTCCAGATTTCGGGCCGCCCCAAAAAATCTCTTCGGCCTTTGGAGGGCGTTAGCGTCGACACCTCCGGTGAGGACCTTTCCGGACGACGGCACCACCGTATTATAGGCTCGGCCTAATCGCGTAATAGAATCGAGAAGGATAATCACGTCTCGACCGTGCTCTGCGAGGCGCTTGGCTTTTTCGATCACCATCTCGGCAACCTGGACGTGGCGAACCGCTGGCTCATCAAAAGTGGAGGAAATAACCTCTCCTTTCACAGATCTCTGCATGTCTGTGACTTCTTCCGGCCGTTCATCAATGAGGAGAACCAAAAGATAGCACTCGGGATGATTCTCGGCGATCGACTGAGCAATATTCTGAAGCAGAACGGTCTTACCGGTTCTCGGAGGAGCGACGATGAGACCTCTCTGACCCTTTCCGATCGGCGCCACGATATCGATAATCCGACCGGATCGATCCTTCCGGGTTGGATCATCCGTCTCCATCCGAAGTCGTTTGTCCGGATAAAGAGGCGTCAGATTGTCAAACGGAACTTTATGGCGAGCTCGCTCAGGATCTTCAAAATTGATCTGCGATACCTTCACTAGGGCAAAGTAACGTTCTCCATCCCTCGGCCCCCGAATCTGACCTTCAACCGTGTCTCCTGTCCGCAATCCGAGTTTCCGAATCTGTTGAGGGCTCACATAAATATCATCCGGCCCTGGCAGATAGTTCGACTGCGGCGAACGCAAAAATCCGAATCCATCGGGAAGAACTTCAACCACGCCGATGCCGAGAATTTCTACGTCTCGCTCCGCAAGCTCCTTGAGGATCGCAAAAAGGAGCTCCTGCTTGCTCAGCAAGGAGGCGCCTTCCACCTCGAGATCCTCGGCTATGGCCAGCAATTCCGCAGGCGGCTTTTTCTTGAGCTCGTTAAGTGTGACGCGCTCGCGCGTCTCAATCACGTCATCGGACATGGTCAAGGATCATTTCGGTTAGGGGCCGTTCCCGCAATCAGACACATCAAGCGTCTTGGAAGGCCGGAAACGACGGTGAAGGAAGGAAGACGGTTGAACTCCGTCCAGTTCTGAAAACGAACATATCGCGGATTAAACGTCAATCGGTTTTGAGAGCTCCGAGCCTTAAGAGGGTCCGCAGCGTCAGGTTGAAAACGGCTGAACGACGACCAGAATGACAGCGAAAATGCTGATCACCATCGGAATCTCGTTCATCATTCGCAATCGACGGGGAGGCATCGACCGATCCCCGGAAGCAATCTTGCGCCCCACTGTCAGGACATACCCGTGAAACCCAGACAAGCCGAGGACTAACGCAAGTTTCCCCCAGAACCAGCCCTGGCCAGCGTAGTAACCAAAATTGGTTGAGATAAGTCCGATACCCAACAACCAGGTCAGGATCATCGCCGGATTGAGAATTATCCGCTTCAATCGGTCTGCGCCCTGATCCATGGCTTTTTCTAATTCGGGAACACCTTGTCCCTCCAGGCGATAAACAAGCAACCGGGGATACATCAAAAGACCAGCCATCCACGCGATAACGGCGATGATATGAAACGCTCTCAGCCAATCATAACCGTTCATGTCGGCGCTCCAGCCGTGTCAGAATACGCCGCTTCTCGGCAAGCTCGTTGATTGGGACACCCAGAATATTTTCTCGAACAAATTCGTTCTCCGCATTCTGACCCGGGAGATGGCGACAACGGATCCCGAAGCGCCGCTTCCACAAGATCTCCAAGGAGGTCGATAAACAAGGGCTCTAATCCAAGCGCTGGAACGCGAATATACGACCGAACCCCGTTCGCTTCAGCGACGTGTCTGTATTCCTCGTCCAGCTCAACAAGAGTTTCGATATGCTCTGACACAAACGCAATCGGTGAAACAATCAGAGCCTTATTGGCCCTCGACCCGTCAATGATCGCCTCATCTGTCGCTGGCCCAATCCACTTTAACGGACCGACTTTCGACTGATAACAGACTTCTACCTCCCACTCGTCCGGCAAATGACCCCTGACCGCAGACGCCGTTCTTTCGACCTGATGCTGATAAGGGTCGCCCGATTTGATAACGCTCTCCGGCAGCCCGTGGGCTGACAGGAGAACACGCACATTGGTAGGTGCGCCTGCCTGACGCCAGGCCTCAAGAATCTTCTCCGCATGCGCGGAAACGAATTTATCCGCGGTGGGATAACAACAAACGACGCCATCAGCGCGGCCGCCAACATCTTTCCAGTCTGATAACGACGACGCTGTCGTGGTGGTTGAAAACTGCGGGTAAAGAGGCAGCAATATGACTTTAGTCGGCTCCCATCGATTGACGTCGTCTGCAGTTTCTCGCGCAAACGGCTTCCAATAACGCATCGCAATGAACGTTCGCGCAGTCCAGCCGCGTCGACACAACTCAACTTCTAGAGCTTTCGCCTGAGCTTGTGTTTCAGGCAGCAAAGGAGAACCGCCGCCCATTTTTGCATAATTCTCCCGGGCTGACTTTGCTCGTGATGCCGAGATTATATTCGAAAGCATCCATCTTACGGGAGCCGGCGCGCGGATAATGGCCTTGTCACTGAATAAATTTTTCAAAAACGGCTGAACAGCGTCTGGCCCATCAGGCCCGCCGAGATTGAAAAGAACTACAGCTACTTTTTCAGTCATCATCATTTCTCTCTGACGACCTCAAGAAGCCTCTCGACATGAGAAATAGGCGTCTCAGGCAATACGCCGTGTCCAAGATTGAAGATCAGCGGCCTGTCATGAAACGCTTCAACTATCTCTCTGACGCGAACATCGAGCCCTTCGCCGCCCTCAATCAGTCTTAGCGGATCAAGATTGCCCTGGACCGGAAAGTTCAAAGGCAAAACGGAGTTCGCCCAGTTGACCGGTATTGCTGAATCTAAACCGATTGCGTCAACACCTGTGCGTTCCGCATACTCAGGCATCATTCCGCCTGATCCGCGCGGAAAACCAATGATAGGCGCTTTCACACCAAGATCGCGCAACCGGCTAACCAACTGACGTGTCGGTTCAATCACCCACGCGTCAAAGACATCCTCAGGAAGGCCTTCCGCCCAGCTGTCAAACAACATGAGCGCATCAGCGCCCGCCTCAACCTGCATTTTCAGATAATAGGCAGACACATCGACGAGTCTGTCTAAAATTCTCGAAATCTCCGATGGGTTTCTATACCCAAACTGACGAGCCGACGATTTGTCAGTCCCGCCTTTTCCCTCGATAGCGTAAACGGCCACGGTCCACGGCGCCCCCGCAAAACCTATCAAGGTCGTCTCATTAGGAAGTTCGCCTCGAACTCGAGAAACTGTATCGCCGATGGGTGCCAATCTGTTCATCGCGGTCGATAGACTGACGGTCTCCAGCTCACGACCGCTTTCCACAGGCTCGACTCGCGGCCCTTCGCCCTCCAGAAACCGAACCCCTCGTCCCAGGGCGTCAAGAACTAATAGGATGTCGGCAAAAAGTATCGCGCCATCCATTCCGTAACGTCGGACGGGTTGAAGAGTGGCTTCAGCCGCAAGGGCAGGGGAATAGCAAAAATCCAGGAAGTCACGGGCTCTTGCTCTGAGTTCCCTGTATTCCGGTAGATGACGACCAGCTTGCCTCATAAGCCAAACGGGAGGCGTTTCATCCTTGACACCGTGAAGCGCCTTTAAAAGCTTTTTCTCGCGCATATCGGCTTCACTTGTCTGATTAAGGATTAAGACTCTTAAAGAGAGATTCTAATGTCTTCTAGTCGGTCTATAACTCGACGACCTACGACAGGCTTATGGATACCCACAACGACATGCACATCAACCTGATGGGGGTCATCCTGGCGATCCAGCAGATCGGACACGAAAAAACATAGTTAACAGAGCGTTAAGAAGATCCTCTGCCAAACGATTAAGAAGTGATTAACAGGCTATAGGAGACGGGCCGGATCGCTCACATGTCGAAAACGCTGTGAACGAAAAGTGGTCATAAGGGCGAATGAAAAGTTGTTAACAGACGCTCCTCAGGCAGCTAACCAGAGCACTGAATAATCTATGCAGGATGGGCGTATGTCGCTGGAAACGTACTTCAACGTCCATCTCGTCTCAGATTCTACCGGAGAGACCCTGAACGCGGTGATGAGGGCCGCCTGCGCCCAGTTTGATCACGTCGCCCCTCTTGAACATAACTACTACCTTATCCGCTCGAAGAAGCAGCTTGAGCGAGTCTTGAGGGAAATAGAAAGCGCTCCAGGGGTCGTGTTCTACACGATAACGAATGAAGAACTCAGAAGTCACCTTGAAGACTACTGCAGAGCGATATCATGTCCGACCTTGCCGGTTATCGACTCGGCTGTTGATGTTCTGAGTCGATACCTGGGTCTCAAATCCGCTCATAAAGTGGCTGGTCAGCATCATCTCGATGCCGAGTACTTCGCCCGGATGGAATCAATTAATTTCGCTCTTCAGCACGATGACGGTCAAAACACGTCATCTCTGAGAAACGCAGATGTTGTTCTGGTGGGGGTTAGTCGAACCTCAAAAACCCCGACCTGCGTCTACCTTGGTAATCGCGGAGTGAAAGCCGCAAACATTCCGATTGTGCCCGGTGTTGAGCTTCCGGAAGAAATTCTGTCGGATAACGCGCCTTTAGTAATCGGGCTGAAAATCACCCCTGATCGTCTTGTTCAGATTAGAAAGCATCGTCTTTTGTCTCTGCAGGAACAGCATGAAACCGTTTATGCAGATGAAGACGCCGTGAAGAACGAATTGGTACACGCCAACAGACTGTTTGTGCGAATGAAATGGCCGACAATTGATGTCAGCAGACGATCTGTCGAGGAGACGGCGGCTGCGATACTGAACATCATTCAGGAAAACAAGCGATGAGTTCGGATCCTGCATCGTCAATGCGTGTGATCCTTGCATCACAAAGCAAAATCAGACGTGAGCTTCTTTCAAATGCAGGTCTCTCATTCGAGACAATAACGTCGAACGTTGATGAAGCCGCAGCCAAGGAAGCAATGCAAAGTGAGCGAGTAAGTCTGGCGGATCAGGCTGTCGCCCTCGCTGAACTAAAAGCTCTTCGGGTCAGCCGGACAACCAGAGGAGTTGTCATCGGCGCTGATCAAATACTCGATTTGGACGGTAGAGGATTTGATAAACCATCGACCCTCCAGGAAGCCAGACAGCGCCTTGCAGACTTATCAGGTCGAACCCACTGTCTTCAAACAGCCGTCGTTGGATGCGTCGACGGAAGAGTTGTTTGGAAGCATCTGACCCGGCCGCGATTGACGATGCGACGATTAACGCCTGAGTTCATTGAAAGATTCGTGGCGACCGAAAGCGACAATGTCTTAACCAGCGTTGGAGCCTACCAGTTCGAAAGAACAGGCATTCATTTGTTCGAGCGCGTAGAGGGAGACTATTTCTCTATATTAGGCCTGCCTCTATTGCCGCTGCTGGCCTGGCTTAGAGAGATCGGCGCAGTGCCCGTATGACGATTTCAGGACGCACACAGATCTATGGGGTGGTGGGAGATCCTGTGTCTCATTCACTCTCGCCCATGATACACAACTCATGGCTTCAAAAGCATCGTATTGATGCGGTCTATGTTCCCGTCAGACTGAGCTCATCCGCAGCCGCGGACGATCTCAGACGAATGGCGAAAATGGGGTTCAAGGGTCTGAATGTGACCCTCCCGCACAAGTTGGCCGCGGCCCAGGCGGCCTTCGAACGCTCATTCCTCGTTGAAAGACTAGGGGCGGCCAATACCCTTGTTCAAAAAGATGACGGATACTGGATAGCCCACAATACTGATGTCGAAGGCCTCGACCGTGCCCTCCTGTCGCTAAATGTAACGGATCTGGAAGGAAGAGCGATTGTTCTGATAGGCGCGGGCGGCGCAGCAAGAGCCGCCAGCGTTGCCCTTGAACGACTGGGGGCGACAATTCGATTGGTTAATCGCTCACCTGAACGAGCGAGAGAAATGGCTGAAGACCTGGGATTATCGCCGGACATTGGCGGATTATCTGACTTGTCAATGTTTTCACAGGATGCGGCGCTGATCGTGAACAGCGCCAGTTTTGGACATTCCAGCTCAGTCGTTCTTGATTTGCCGCCGGGCGAAGCCAGACCGTTCTTCGACATGTCATACGGCGCAGCTGCGCGGACGGTCCTGCGAACAGCCTCTCAGGCGGGCTGGCGAGCCCATGATGGCTTGTCAATGCTGGTGTATCAGGCGGCGGCATCTTTCAGGCTGTGGTTTGATATCGAGCCTGATGCTGAAGACGCGCTAGCCCGCTGTCGTTCATCGATTTCGATGGAAGCCTGAATGATCAAGCTGGGACTCACAGGATCTATCGGAATGGGTAAGTCCACAACCGCGGCGATGTTCGCCGCTCGCGGGGTGCCAGTGTATGACGCAGATGCGGCGGTTCATCAGGTTTACGCTCCTGGAGGGGCCGCTGTTCAGGCGGTGGCTGAAGCGTTTCCCAACGTCTTAAGCGCTCAGGGCGGTATTGATCGCTCTAAACTCCGCGAACGAGCCGTTGGCGACGCTGAAGCAATGAAGCGTCTCGAGCGGATCATTCATCCCATAGTCTCAGGCCTTCAGGCGTCGTTTCTTGAAAAGGCGGCGTCCCTGGGAGCTAAAATCGTGATCCTCGACGTTCCTTTGCTTTATGAAACGGGCGGCGATAGGCGTGTCGATTACGTTGTTGTTGTCACTGCCCCACAGGAGGTTCAGCGCCAACGCGTTCTGGCCCGAGGTCAGCTGACCCCAGCACAGCTGAACGAGATTTTGGCCCGCCAGATCCCGGACGAAGAGAAACGAAAAAGGGCTGACTTCGTGATCGACACGGGTCTCGGCCTTGAATACGCAGAAGCTCAAGTGGACGCGGTATTGCGGACGCTCTCGGGCGACTTAGCGACCGTCAGCAGTTCCGGGGATGAGGCCAACGGGTGACAGGATGGTGAGAGAGGTCGCATTCGATACCGAGACAACCGGTCTAGACCCCAGGTCGGGCGATAGAATTGTAGAGCTTGGCTGCGTGGAACTGATCAATCGCATGCCTACAGGGAAAGAATTGCAGATCTACGTGAACCCTGGGCGCCTTGTCAGTGAGGCGACGATTAGGATCACCGGGATCACCAATGAAATTCTTCGAGACAGGCCGCCTTTCTCGCATCCTGACGTCGTCGACCGGTTGATGGAGTTTCTGGGAGAGGATCCAATCGTCGCCCATAATGCCGAGTTTGACAGGATGTTTTTGAACGCCGAGCTTTCCCTGCTCGGGCGTTCGGAACTCGCGAAAGACCGCTTTATAGACACCCTCGTTCTTGCCCGTCAGCATAGGCCTGGGTCGCCGGCTTCGCTGGATGCTGTATGCAAGCGTTTTGGCGTTTCGATCGAGGGGAGGGAGTTGCATGGCGCTTTGAAAGACGCCCGGCTTCTTTCCATGATCTATCTTGAACTTACAGGCGGCCGCGAGCGAGCTTTTGAGTTTTCGTATGAGGCCAAAACCAGTGAGACGCTCGCCCCATCTGAACGACGATCAGAGCGTCATAACGAGAGCCGACCACGAATGACGCCCGGGGAAGCGGAGGCCCACCGAAGGTTTTTGGAAAGCATGGTGCCCAACGCTATTTGGACCTCCGACTATGCTTTGGGCACGTAATCGGACTTACGCCGATAAGGCGGGCTCTGCTCCCGGAGACGATCTTTGGGAGGACAACTGTTGCCGGTACAGTCCAACAAAGTCGATCGGATCTATGAGAAGCGGAGGATGACCGCCCTCTCGGGTGATTTCAGCGATCACTCTGCGGGCGAAGGGAAAGAGAAGTCGTGGACACTCCACCAGAAGCATGGGTTCGATGTCTTGCTGACGCGCGTCCTGGAGCTGAAATATTCCCGTGTAGATCAGCTCGATGATGAACACGACAGCGTCCTGACGCTTCGCCTTGGCCGAGAGTCTGAGGTCGACGCTGAAAATCCCTTCTTGGGGAGAACCAGGATCAACTCGAACATCGATCCCCAACTCGATCTCGGGTGACTGCGTCCCCTGCTGAGCCGACAAAATACTAGGGTTTTCAAAAGAAAGGTCTTTTGCAAACTGCGCCAACACCCGGATCATGGGAGTTTTGGGCTCAGCCCCCGGCTGAGAGGTCGGTTGATCGATGTCCGGAGTGGCGTCGGTCATGAAGATTCCAAGGAAAGATTGTCTCGAAGACGTTCGAGGCGGCTATCATGAGCAGGCGATATGAGCAACCAAAGGCTGACTCAAGGCCATTTGTGCATATATTGCGTATTGATCCCGAACCGGAAGCGGGACCGCTAGAGACACGAGAAGGCGCACCTTGAACATCGAGATCATTATTCTTACCGCTGTCGCGGTGTTTGTGATATCCCGCCTTTATTCTGTTCTTGGGCAGAAGACGGGAGCGGAGCCGCCGGCGCGAAGCCGCAGAGAGGCGATGCGCCGGGCCCCGGAAGCGTCAGACGATGCAGCGGAGCCCGCGGCGCCGGCTAAGCTCAGGCCTGCGTTCACGGGCGAGGCCGCTTCTGGGCTTGAAGCTATCGCATCGGTTGATCCGACATTCTCTCCGGATGAATTCGTCAGGGGGGCGCGTAGGGCTTATGAACTGATTGTGGCGGCTTTTGCAGATGGCGATCGTGAAGCGTTGAAGTCTCTGGTCGATCAGGATGTTTTCGAAGCTTACAGCGACGCCATATCCGCTCGGGAAGCGACCCCGTCCGAGCCGATGCGTCTCCTGAGGATAAGGAAAGCTTCAATCGCAGAGGCCGAACTTGTCGAGGGGCGCACAGGCCTGGTTTCGGTGTCTTTTGAGGCCGAACTCAGCGACGGCGAGACAACCAGAGAAGCTCGAGAAATCTGGACGTTCAAGCGTACGCTGTCCAGCAAGGATCCCAACTGGCTTCTGGATGAAGTTGCCGCCATGGCCTGAAACACGGCGTCGGCGACCGCCGAACGACGAATGTGAGGGTTTGGGTGAGGCATCCTATGATCCGACGGTTGGCTGATCAGGAGCTCGGATTATGGCGAAGGGTCGCGAGGACAGTTCGTCCACTGGCGACCGGCAACGCCGTCCTGGAATTGTCCAAAGGTGAATTAAAGCCGGAATTCGACGCCCTCCTGATATCAGATGGGGACTCTTCCCACGGCGAGGAGCCTCCTCTTGCCTCCAGGACAAAGGTCCCGAGCTTAAAAGAGCCCGATCGTGCACGACCCTACAACCCGAATTCCCCCGGCAGAAAACCGCAGGCGCCGCCAGCGAACATGTCCGCGTTAAAAAGGGTTCGCAGGGGTCGCATCGAGATCACAGCGCGATTAGACCTTCATGGATTGACTGAAGATGAAGCGGTTCGTGAGTTGACGAGTTTCGTCATCCGTCAACGGGCCGTCGGGTGCCGTTGCGGGCTTGTGATTACCGGGAAGGGACGCCAGGGCGCGGGTCTCCTCAGACGACGCTTCGTGGACTGGCTATCCTCCCCGGATATTAGGCCCGCAGTGTCGGGATACTCTGTCGCCGGGCCTCGGCATGGGGGCGAAGGCGCCTTCTATCTTTTCTTCAGGTCGGCGACATAGGCGGTGATCGGCTGGCTTTTTCCTCAAGCCCCGACCGCGACGATCGGCCGGTCAGGATGATCGCCACGTCGTCGAGACTGGTCCCACGCGACCTAAGGCCGACCAGAAGATGATAGATCAGGTCCGCAGCCTCTGCAGCGACGGTTCCGGTATCCTGACAAGCGATCGCAAGAGCAGCTTCAACGCCTTCCTCGCCCAGCTTTTTGGCGCATTCGGAGGGTCCTAGGCCAAGAAGCTGAGAGGTATAGGATCGGGCGTTTGGAGCGCTCGCTCGATCGTCAATCGTTTGGGCGAGCGCGCCAATGGCGGCCGCCAGTCGATCGCCGGCGCCAAGCGGCGCGGTGGGGATCGTCATGCCTTGTCCTTTCGCGCCAGTCGAACCGGTGCGCCGGCTCGAGCGATTGCCATTTTAGCCTCTGATACGCTCGCTTCGCCGAAATGAAAGATCGAGGCCGCCAAAACGGCGTCAGCCCCGCCAACAGCGATGGCTTGAGCCATGTGGTCCACGTTTCCCGCTCCTCCCGACGCTATAATGGGAACCGAGGACACCTTTCGAGCCGCCTGCAGGAGCTGAAGATCATACCCTTCCTTGGTGCCGTCGCGATCCATAGAGGTGAGGAGTATTTCTCCCGCGCCCAACGACACCACATGTCGGATGAACTCAATGGCGTCGATCCCGGCGGGCCGTCGGCCCCCATGAGTATAAACGCCCCACTTCGGTTCCCCGTCCTCGGTGCTTCGACGCACATCAACGGCTACCACCACAGCCTGCCGTCCCACCTTTCTTGCGCATGCGGACACGATGTCAGGTTCCATCACGGCAGCTGTGTTGATAGCGACTTTGTCCGCACCCGCCCGGAGCATCGTCACCATATCGTCGGGTGTGCGCACTCCGCCGCCAACGGTAAGAGGCATGAAGCACTCATCGGCGGTTCTCTCTATGACTTCGATCATCGCCCCCCGTCCTTCTACGGAAGCAGTGATATCAAGAAAACAAAGTTCATCAGCTCCTTGCGAGTCATAGGCGCGGGCGAGTGATACAGGATCTCCCGCATCTTTGAGATCAACGAACTGCACACCTTTGACCGTGCGGCCGTCTTTTACGTCGAGGCACGGAATAACTCGAACTTTCAGCATATCGCTCTCTTGGGGCTCATGGTTCGACCTAGGTCGCCTATCTGTTAGCACACCGTTTTAAGAGCGAGCTCAGGTTGAATATCGCCGTCATATAGGGATCGTCCCAGAATGGCTCCTCCTATAGGTCGACCCGGGCGTTTCTTGAGATCAACAAGATCCTGGACATCTCTAACGCCCCCAGAGGCAATGACAGGGATTGTCACCGCATCAGCAATCTGGCCGGTCAGGTCGATATTGACCCCGGTCTTGGCGCCGTCTCGGCCGATATCGGTAACGATGATGGCGGACACCCCGCACCCCTCAAACGCCTTTGCGAGCTCTACGGCCGAAACGCTGGTATCTTCTCCCCAGCCCGCAACAGCCACCTGGCCGCCCCGACAGTCCACACCGACGGCGACGCGATCCGGAAACAGTCTGGCCGCAGATTTCACGAGGTCAGGGTCCCGGACGGCGACTGTTCCGAGGACAACCCTGTAGACACCAGAGATCAGCCATCGTTCGATCATGGCGAGATCCCTGATTCCGCCACCTAGCTGCACCCTGGCGACTGTCGAAGCGAGAATTCCCCGCACAGCAGCCTCATTGACAGGACGTCCGGCGAACGCGCCGTTGAGATCGACAACGTGGAGATGATCGAACCCCATCCCGAAAAAGGCCTCGGCCTGCGCAGATGGATTATCATTAAAAGTTGTAGCCTGATCCATGCGGCCATGTAGCAGTCGAACGCATTGACCGTCTTTCAGATCAATGGCGGGGAAAAGAATCATGGCTTTCGACTTCCGTCAGAGGAGGGGGCGGGCTCAGATGTCATCCGGGCCGCCAGTTCAGAAAATTCAGGAGAATTTTCTGACCAACTGTCTGGCTCTTCTCAGGATGAAACTGTGTTCCGAACAGGGGCCCGCGAGCGACCGCTGCAGCGATGGAGCCGCCATAATCGGTCTGGGCTGCAATGTCTTGCGTCTCTTTTGGGGTGATCGCGTACGAATGGGTGAAGTAAACGTGCGGCTCGTCCCCCAAACCGGCAAGAACAGGATGGTTGCTCACCTCAAGCAATGTATTCCAGCCCATGTGGGGGATGGGAAGACGAGAGGACGATGGACGAAGTCGTCCGACGGATCCTGAGATCCAGTCAAGTCCAGGAGTGATTTGGTCCTCCTCACCGAAAGTCGCCAACAGCTGCATCCCCACGCAGATACCCATGAAAGGTCTGCCATGGCTGAAAACCGCCTCATGGATCGCCTCGATAAGTCCTGAGCGACTGCGCAGAGCCGCAGCACAATCCGCAAAGTGACCAACTCCCGGAAGCACGATCCCGTCGACAGACATCAAATCGTCAGGGTCATCTGTCACAATTGTGGACACGGTTCCACGAACCGACTGGCCGGCTCGTTCGAGAGCCTTTCTGACGGACCGAACATTTCCGGATCCGTAGTCCACTATTGCAATTCGCTTCATGGAATATCTTGATCGCACAGATGCTGACGGCTTCGCGCACCCGCTAGAGCGAACCCTTGGTTGAAGCAACTGATCCGTTCAATCTGTCGTCTCTCACGAGGGCTGATCTTAAAGCGCGCGCGACAGACTTAAATGACGCCTCAGCTATATGGTGGGAGTTCTCGCCGTAGAGAAGCTCAAGGTGAAGGCAGGCGCCCGAGTTCATAGCCAAGGCCTGAAAAAATTCCTTGAACAATTCCGTATCGAGGTCCCCCACCTTGTCTCGGCAAAACGCCAATCTCCAGATTAGGTAGGGGCGATTGCACATATCGACTGACGCTCTCACCAGCGTCTCATCCATGGGAACATAGCTGTGTCCAAAGCGGGTGATGCCGGCGTAGGAGCCGGCAGCCTCGCGTATTGTCTGTCCCAGAACAATGCCGACATCCTCCACTGTGTGATGGGCGTCGACATGGAGGTCACCCTCCGCCTTCAGGGTTAGGTCGATGGCCGAGTGCTTTGAAAAGCTCTCCAGCATGTGGTCAAAGAAGCCGATACCTGTGCTGACATCGGCGACGCCGTGTCCATCGATATTGACGCTGAGGGAGATGCGTGTTTCGCGCGTCGCCCGGGTTACCTCAGCTGATCTGACAAACTGGCTCATGTCGCCCTGAATATCCCTGTGGCCTGAAAATCTCCCAGACGCTCCGTAGCCAGGGTTCTGATGGCTCTGGAGACTCTGAAAGATGCAGACTCAAACCTAGCTCTTATTGCTTAATCCTTCGCAAGCTGGCGCGCCAGTCGGAAGAGAAGATTGGGAGATGGCGGACAGAGGCTCTGCGGCTCTCAATTACGTTGCGGACGTCCTGACGAAGGCTTAGCTGTCAGGGTGATGGAGAAGACGGAACCTTCCTATGTCGAAAGCGGCTGAGTGGCACTCTACAACCATCCTGGCGGTTAGAAAGTCAGGGGCGCTGGTTATCGTAGGCGATGGTCAGGTCTCCATGGGAGATGCGGTCATGAAGGGGAACGCAAGAAAGGTTCGCCGGCTAGGCGAACGGGGAGAAATCATTGCAGGCTTCGCCGGGGCTACAGCAGACGCATTCGCTCTCTTTGAGCGACTGGAACAGAAGCTCGAGCGATTTCCCGCGAATCTTCTCAAGGCGAGCGTGGAGTTGGCGAAAGATTGGCGGACGGATCGGTACCTGAGGAATCTGGACGCTCTTATTATTGTGGGCGACACCTCCAACCTCCTCATTCTGACAGGACGAGGCGACGTTCTGGAGCCCGAGCATCAAGTGGCGGCCATAGGGTCAGGCGGAAACTACGCCCTCGCTGCGGCGAGGGCTTTATATGAGTATGAACCCGACCCTGAGAAGATCGCTAGACGGGCAATGCAGATCGCCTCGGAGATCTGCGTCTACACGAACAATAATCTGGTGCTCGAAACAATTGGCGCCAAGTCGATCGATTGATGACCGGACGTCCCCTTCGAAGAGCCGTCTTGACGCGCGTCATGATCATAGAGGTTATCCGGTTTGATCGGTCGTAAAAAGATCGCCATGAGATTCCCCCTGCAATTTCGAGCCTCCTGTTTGGAGACCTCCTTTCCGGAACAGTTTTCATGTCAGATCTGACACCCAAAGAGATAGTCGCTGAACTCGATAAGCACATCGTCGGCCAGGCTGACGCAAAACGATCCGTCGCCCTGGCCCTTCGAGGCCGCTGGCGGCGAAAGCGTCTGTCCGAAAATCTGCGTTTAGAAGTGACGCCCAAGAACATTCTTCTCATCGGACCGACGGGCGTCGGGAAGACGGAAATAGCAAGGCGTCTCGCCAAGTTGGTCCGCGCTCCGTTTCTGAAGGTTGAGGCGACCAAGTTCACAGAAGTCGGATATGTCGGACGGGATGTGGAGCAGATAATCCGCGATCTGATTGAAGCTGCGGTAACGATGGTGAGAGACGCTCACCGTCGTCAGCTGCAGACCCGCGCCCATGAAGCGGCGGAAGAACGAGTCTTGACAAGTCTGGTTGGCGCCGGAGCGCAGCCGTCGACCAGGGAGGCGTTTCGCCAGAAACTTAGGAGGGGCGAGCTGGATGACAGAGACATCGATGTAGATCTTGCCGAGGCCGCTCCCTCTTTGGGAGGCTTTGAGCTTCCGGGCCAGCAGGGATCCAATGTCGGCATGGTGAATCTGGGGGAGCTTCTGACTAAGGGGTTCGGAACGCGAACGCGACGTGTTCGTCTCAAGGTCAGAGATGCCTTCAAGCCTCTTCTTGTAGAAGAAGGCGACAAGCTGCTCGATCTGGATGCAGTTGCAAAAGAGGCCATTCAGCTGACGGAAGAGGAGGGCATCGTTTTTCTGGATGAGATTGATAAGATAGCCGTCAGGGCGGAGCGAAGTGGAGCAGACGTCTCACGGGAGGGGGTCCAGAGAGATCTTCTTCCCCTCATAGAAGGCACAACTGTCTCAACCAAGTACGGACAAGTGAAAACGGACTTCATTCTGTTCATCGCGTCGGGCGCATTTCATGTGTCCAAACCGTCCGACCTCCTCCCGGAACTGCAGGGTCGTCTCCCAATTCGAGTCGAACTCCATCCTTTAGGTAAGAGTGATTTTCGGCGGATTCTGACAGAGCCGGAAGCCAATCTCACACTTCAGTACACCGAGCTTCTCGCGACCGAAAATGTCAGTCTGTCCTTCGAGCCCGACGCCATCGACGCGATCGCGGAGATTGCTGTCGCCGCCAATGACCGGCTTGAGAATATTGGAGGGCGCCGTCTTCAGACGGTGATGGAGCGTCTGCTTGAGGATGTCAGTTTTCACGCGCCGGAGACGGAGGGACAGAACATCCGGATCACGGCGTCCTACGTGTTCGAACGCTTGTCGTCGCTTGTTGATGATCCTGAGGCGTCGAAGTACATCCTTTAGAAAATCGGGAGAACAGCCCTTTCCGACGTGACGGATAGTCGCCTCTGGCGGATGTACGGCGTGCCGGGGATCAGTTAGTTCGCCGCGAGAGAGGGACTGACGAATAAACGATCGGATGGCTGTGCCGGTGATCGGGGCAGGAGACGCGACAGGCGGAGCCCTCGCCAAGAGCCTCGCAAAGGCTACCTTGCGGTCTCCACCCGTCGCACCCTCGCTAGTCTGAACGGCCTTCTGTCGGGCAGGCGAGGGGAGGCCGATGATCTCGGAACAGACCCCCGTAAGTCGGGATGTTTGGAGGCGAGATCTTGATATGAGGCGCTGGATCGAGACTAAGGATTAGGAGCTTTAACATGACCAAGCGACTGGAGTTCTTCTTCGATTTCACCAGTCCAACCGCTTACTTGGCGTGGGCTCGACTTCCCGGAGTGGTGACCCGCACAGGATGTGAAGTTGTCTACCGACCCTTTTTCCTCGGCGGCGTCATGCAGGCCACAGGGAACCGCCCGCCAGGGGTCGTCGCGGCCAAGGGTCGTTGGATGGCTGTCGATATGGCGCGTTACGCCCATCGCTTTGGAATTGACTTCGCCATGAACCCCCATTTTCCCATGAATACCCTGGCGGCTCAGCGGGTGGCGGCTGCCTGGGTTGGAGATCCCAGATTTGAGGCATACCTCGCCGCGGTATTCCGCCACGCGTGGCGAGATGGGAGAAACATTGGCGACAAGGCGGTCTTGAGTGAGCTGGTCGCTTCGTTGGGGCTGGATACAGAGGAGTTTTGGGCCGTCGCGGAAAGCCCTGAAACCAAGGCTCTTTTGAAATCGAACACAGATGAGGCTGTCGAACGGGGCGCGTTCGGTGCTCCAACGTTCTTCCTGGGTGAAGACATGTACTTTGGTCAGGATCGCCTTGACTGGATCGAAGATGCTTTAAAGACATGAGCCCGTGCTTGAACGAGACCGCCGTTCTAGACGATGACGCCCGAGGCCTTTCCCAGCGCCCGAAGGGATGTCGCCGGACGCGGCCCAATATGAGTGATCACCTCGTGAGCCGCGAGATTTCCCAATCGTGCTGAGTCCGGAAGAGACAGTCCGTGGGTCAGTCCGTACAAAAATCCAGCTGCGTACTGATCCCCCGCCCCGGTGGCGTCGACAACCCTTTCGACTCTATTTGCCGGCGCCGTCCAGGTCTCCGACTCTGAAATAATGACGGAACCTAGCTCCGAACGTGTGACTGCGGCGAGGCGGCTATCTCTGCGGACGGCCTTGACTGCCTCGTCAAAACTCTCGGTCTCGTAAAGCGCCAACAGTTCGCTTTCGTTGGCGAAGACCAGATCGACATGTGATTTCACAAGGTGAATGAAGCTGCTGCGGTGACGCGTCACGCAGAAGACATCCGAAAGCGTGAGCGCAACTTTTCGACCAGACGCCTTTGCAATCTCGCAGGCATGAATGAACGCGCGTTGCGCCGACGGTTTGTCGAAAAGATATCCCTCAAGGTAGAGCCATTCTCCTCCCGATATGACGTCTGCGCGGACATCGGTTGCAGCAAATTCAGTCGATGCGCCAAGAAAGGTATTCATCGACCTTTCCCCGTCGGGCGTCACTGCGATCATCGATCTGGCCGTCGCTGGGCCGCCGACCAACGGATCGCCAAAGAAGTCGGCGCCGACATTTTTCATGTCTGAGATGTAGATGGCTCCAGTTGGGTCGTCTGCGACTTTTCCAAGAAACGCAGCGCTAGCTCCGAGGCTGCAGAGACCCGCGATCGTGTTGCCAGCCGAACCGCCCGAAGTTTCTGTTCTGTTATCGGGAAGGACCCCGTAGAGATAAGCGCAGCGCGCCTCATCGATCATGTTCATTCGAGCCTTGGGAATATCATGTCTCACCAGGAACGAATCGTCGACCGGGGCGATAACGTCCAGAATGGCGTTTCCAAGAGCCACGACATCGTATGCTGCGCCCATCGGTTTTCTCCTTGAATCAGGACGATCAACCTGAAACATCGTCACGGAGGTCTTTAGGACTGATCGATTTCCCAATGCAACAGGTTCGGGTTTCTCTTAGATGAAGACGGTTTTGATCCTAACGGCTGAAAATCTGAGTCCAGGAGCGCCTGTCAGGCGCTCGGACGCAGATCTCTTTGACAGGCAGGTAGACATTCTCGACACAGCGGGTCGCCCGTATGGTTTTCGGGTTCAACCAGCAGTTTGGTCTGACTTGGAGCCGTCCTCGTTTGAGGCTGAGGCGGTGCTCCCCCTGGCGGTTTGGGATTACCAGGACCAGCCGGAAGCCGTGATGGAATTATTGCAAACTATCACCGATTTGGGTGTTCCGGTTTTCAATCCACTGTCTCTCATTCGATGGAACAGTCGAAAGACATACTTGCAGGAACTCGAGTCCGCAGGTGTCCCTGTTGTGCCGACCATATGGTCTGATGATCCCTCGGCGGGCGATTTGACTGAGGCCTTTGCGGCGTTTGGCGTTGAGGCGGTGGTCGTTAAGCGGCAGGTTGGGGCTGGTGCTCGGGGGCAGGTTCGTTTCTCCCGTTCATCAGCCCCGTCCGAAGGCCGGGTTCTGGATCGTCCTGGAATGATCCAGCCATTTATGTCATCCGTTCGCGACGAGGGTGAGTATTCGTTTGTCTTTGTCGAAGACCGGTTCAGTCATGCTGTGCTCAAGAAGCCGGCGCCAGGCGATTATCGCATTCAGACAAGATTTGGCGGAACGTCAGCTTATTGGGCTCCGAAACAAAAAGACCTCGATCAGGCGCGTCTGGCTCTAGGCGCGGCGCCAGAACGTCCGCTCTATGCCAGGGTTGACATGGTTCGGGACGGCAAGGGCGGATTGCGCCTTATGGAGCTGGAGGTGTTTGAGCCGTTTCTCTTCGCGCACTTCGGAGATGAGTTTGGAGAGATGTTCGCAAGGGCTTTGAACGATCGTATGTCCGCATCCTGACTTTCCGACCGCTGCGTGCACCCGCCGTGGTGAAACAATCGAAGGTGCAGGGTCACTCAGGTTGGGTCTTCTCGGGATACAGGCAAAGATCGGAAACGACGCAGTCCTGGCACCTGGGGCGCCGTGCAAGACAAGTGTATCTCCCATGAAGAATGAGCCAGTGATGCGCTCCTCGTCGATACGGTTCAGGCGTGATCGTCATGAGGCGCGCCTCGACCTTGTCTGGAGACGTTTCTTTAGCGAGACCCATCCGGTTTGCGACCCGGAATACATGGGTGTCTACAGCGATAGTCGTTTCTCCAAAGGCCTCCGAGAGGACGACGCTTGCTGTTTTTCGGCCCACGCCAGGCAGGCTTTCCAGAAGGGCGCGGTCTCTCGGCACGATTCCCCCATGCTCCTCAATCAAAATTCGTGACAGGGCGACAACGTTGCGAGCTTTCATTCGCCACAGGCCAATGGTTCGAATGTGATCGGCAACGCCATTCTCGCCCAGCTCCACCATCTTCTGGGGGGTGTCGGCGGCCCGGAAAAGATGGGCCGTTGCTCGATTGACGGACACATCCGTCGCCTGAGCTGAGAGCACCACGGCGACGAGAAGCGTGAAGGGATTGGAGAAGATAAGCTCTGTCCGAGGGTCGGGACGATCAGTCGCCAGACGCCGAAACGCCTCGACGGCCTCCGCGCGGGTCAAAAGCTTTCGACGACGCAGCCTGGTACGGGCGCGCTCGGGGGCGGTTGCTCCGGGAGATTTTTTGCGCAATGGGGTTGGGTCCAGATTAAAGTCATGATGTCATCGCACAGTCTATTGGCGATTGTTGATCGGTTCAAAGGCCGTCAGACGCTATGTCATCGAGCTTTGTCTACATGAACGCTGTTCTATGGCCTTCAAGGTCGCTGAGCCCGACCGGATTTCGGTGGCTGATGGGTCTGATCGGGGCCTGGAGTCTGGCCTTTGGAATCATGTTTTGCATCGTCGGCGCTTACCCGGTCGCGGGCTTTTTCGGCGGAGAGATCCTTATCCTCTATCTTTGCTTCAGGCGTGTCTTTCTGAGTAGAAAGGGGCGGACGCACGTGCGCGTGACTTCGCGAGCGGTCGAAATCGACTTCGTCGATCATGCCGAGCGCATCCGTACCAAGAGAATCCCGGGACCTTTAAGGGATGTCGAGATCATCGACGCAGGTCGCGCTGGGGTGCTGCGTATACGTGGGCCGGCTGCTGAAGCTGCAATTGGCGAGTGTCTGACTGACAGCGAGCGAAGGGATCTTGCACGGCGTTTGCGGATCGCGCTGACGGAAGCGACACGTCAGGTATCTTACTGAAGGAACGTTTCAGGTGACGATTGAGTATCTGCACTCCATGTTGAGAGTTGGCGACCTGGAATCAGCCTTGAAGTTCTTTTGTGAAGGTCTTGGCCTGAAGGAAGTGCGTCGTTCGGATTATCCCGCAGGACGCTTCACACTAGTTTTTCTCGCATCTCCGACCGATCTGGAACGATACGGCTCGGAGGGTCCTCTAACATCCTCTCTCGTCCCCGGTCTGCCGATGATCGAGCTCACTCATAATTGGGACGAGAGGGATTACCTGGGCGGTCGAAACTTCGGTCATCTGGCCTACCAGGTATCAGATATCTACGCGGCTGTTGAGAAACTGTCGTCCATGGGGGTTGTCATCAACCGACCGCCGCGCGATGGGCGAATGGCGTTTGTCCGGTCGCCGGATGGGATTTCAGTTGAGCTTCTGCAGAAGGGTCAGCCCAGACCCCCGGTCGAGCCGTGGAAGAGCGCCCCCAACGTCGGCGAGTGGTGACTGCGTTCGGCGCGGCCCTGCAGGCTACCATTCAGGCCGAGCAAAGTGGTGTTCATGCCGCCTTCCCATAACGCCGATCCGTCCAAGGCGGAGGCGAGGAGGGGCGCCCGCAATATGCCTCCAGCCGTTTGGCGATTCGAAGGACGGTCAGATCTCCCCTTTCGAGGCCGATTATCTGTACTCCGCGAGGCGGGCGACATCGGTTCGAACCACAGCATTTAGGCGGCCGTTTCGGCTCTCGAAGCATTTCAGGTGCATCTCAAGCGCATCAAGGCTTGTGAGGGCGCCAGTACGAAGCTCCTCTGCGAGGTGCTGCGCAGTTGGGGGAGGAAAGGGCAGGTCAGCCATAGGCGGGACAAACAGGATCAGAAAAGTCGCATGCCGCTCAGGTTTCTGAGAGGACATCCTGCATGGAATACAGGCCAGGCTTTGCATCAAGAGCCCATCGGGCGGCTCGGAGCGCTCCTCTGGCGAATATAGATCTGTCGAAAGCCCGGTGGCTGATAGTTAGCATTTCCGCATCCGACGCGAAGGACGTTTCGTGGTCGCCGACGATTCCGCCCGCTCGCCGAGACGACATGCCGATCGCGCCGGCTTGGCGGGCCTCATGACGGCCCGCATAATTGGTGATCGCTAGGTCCGAAAGCTGTCTCCCCCGTCCGTTTGCCGCGGCTTCGCCGATCATGAGCGCCGTTCCAGACGGGGCGTCTAACTTGTAACGGTGATGCGCTTCAGAGATTTCGATGTCCCAGTCGATGCTAAGGGCTTTGGCCGCTTCCTCAACCAGCCGGAGCATAAGATTGACCCCAATAGAGAAGTTTCCTGATCTGACGATGGCGAAGTGAGACCGGAACCCCGCCAGCTTCTCTTCCTGTTCTGGTGAGAAGCCTGTCGTTCCGATAACCGCGGAGCGAACTGGCGTATCCAGTAAACGATGAAGAGCGTGCAGGGTCGCATCAGGCGTCGTGAAATCGATCCAGGCCTGCGCAGACTGAGCCGCTGCCGCGGGATCACTCAAAACACGAATCTTGACGAGCCCTGCGCCGGTCTCGAGGTTCATCTCGGAACCCGCCAGGGGCGAACCCGCTCGTTCGGTCGCTCCAACCACTGTGAACTCTGGTCCTGAGACTTGCGCGATGGCGCGTCCCATTCTTCCGCCAATTCCGGCAATCACAATCTTCATAGGCACCGTCCGTACCGATCTCGCATGTCTCGATCCTGCTTCGGTTGGAATATAGACGTCATTCAGATGCATGCGGCAACGACGATTGGGGGAGAATCCTGTCGGCTTGTCCCTGTTCCTTGTGATAGTCAGGCTGGGGTGAGCTAGGCTGTCCTAATTGGACTGTCAGGCCGGGTTTTAAGTTCAGTTGAGAATATGTCGGATCAGGCATCTCCGAACAGTGACGGCCAAGCGGTTGTCGGAACGGCGGTTCGTTCGGCGATGGTCTGGAATCTTGTCAGCATGGCGGTGAGTCAGCTGGCGCAGGGCGGAATCTTTATCCTGCTCACTCAGCGCTTGGACCCCGAAACCTTCGGGCTGTTCGCCATGGCTGCGGCGGTTACCGACCTGTTCTATGTGTTGGCCACGACCGCCGCGATTGACGCCGTCGTTCAGCGCCAGGAGTTTGACAGGCGGACCTTGTCTACAGCCTTTTGGACCATGGCTGCTGTGACTGCTCCTGTTTGCCTGGTGGTGGCTGCCGCGGGGAGCGTCTTCGCCGGAGCCGTAAACGAGCCCCGTGTCGCACCCATTTTCGCAGCGTTATCGCTCAGCCTGGTTCCGCTGCCATTCTCAATCGCACCGTATGCCCGAATGCGCCAAAACCTTGATTTTAAGGGAATAGCTCTTCGGGGAATGCTCGCGTCTTTCCTGGGCGGGATCGTTGCTTTGACGATTGCGTTCACAGCATGGGCGGAATGGGCGCTGGTCGTGCAACGGTGCCTGACTTTGGCGCTCGCAGCGACTCTCATGAGCCTGCATGTGAGGGTCGTCCCGACTTGGGAGTTTGACGGTGCGCGAGCGCGCACACTCTTGTCGGCGGCCGGTCGGATTTTTCTAAGTCACGGAGTAGGGGCGTCGGGTCCGCGGTTGACCGATCTCGTCTTCGGTATCTCATTCGGCCCTGCCGTGCTCGGATGTCTTCGCGTCGCCTTTAGATTGTCCGAGATGGCCGTCTCGGTTCTCGTCAATCCGATCAATCAGATGTGGGTCGTTGTGATTTCAAAGGCCGGAAGCTCCAGTGAGGCGAGGAAAGCCGTATTCATTCAGCTCTCGCAATTGGTCGCCCTCTTGTGTTTGCCCGGCTATGTCGGACTGGCGTTGGTCGCCGGCGAGATCACACACCTTGCGCTTCGGCCAGAGTATTCATTGGTGGCGTCATTTCTTGCGATACTTTGCGGTATTGGCGTCCTGACCCCTGTTGTTAATTCCCGTAACGCCATTTTGACGGCCCTGAATAGGACTGGCCTGCTGTTGACCTTTTCCGTCATTGATCTCGTCGTTCTGGCGCTGGCGATGCTTGCGGCGGTTCGGCTTGGCCCTGAAGCTGCGCTCTGGGCGACTGGAGCGCCCGCTGTGATGTCCGCCCTGATCGCAGCTCCGATTGTGCTACGGCACATGAATGTCAGGCTGATGGACGTGATTAAGGCGGTAGGTCCGGCCTACGTCGCCGTTGGCGTAATGGCTGTGGGCCTGATGACGGTTCAGCCCGTTTTCGACGGGCTCGCCATATGGATGTCCTTTCTCTTGAAGGCTATCTTGGGGGCCGCATTGTATGCGGGTACTCTGCTCGTCGCATTCAGGAGCTGGACTTTCGACGCCGTGCGCTCCGTCGCGGTCCGATGAAAAGCGCACGGGACGAAGCGAACGGCCGGGGCCGCTGGCCCTGCGGATCCAAACGGATCAGCCGTTCATGGTTTCAGGGATAAGCCTTCCAAGGGCGGTCCCGCGAAACATGTCCTCAGGGTCAATAACGATAATCGTCCGCCTATAACGACGCATAGCACTGTTGCTGGATGACTTACAACCTGACGGGTCTCCTGACCGTCAGGCTCGGGTGTCTTCCTGATCGAAGAAGCGCTTCACTCGATTAAAGAAGCCGTGACTTTCAGGATGAGAGCTGTCTTTGCACTCAGCTGAAAACTGTCGGAGCAGCTCTTTCTGACGGGAGCTCAGATCTCGAGGGGTCTCTACAAAAAGTTCGACGAATAAATCTCCGGCAGGTCCCCCTCTAAGCGAGGGCATGCCCTTGCCCTTGAGCCTCATTTTCTTGCCTGTCTGGGCCCCCTCGGGAATGGAGATCCGGGTACGTCCCCCGTCAATAGTTGGAAGTTCGATTTCGCCCCCAAGGGCGGCGGTGCACATAGGCACCGGCGCTCGAGCGTAAAGGGTCTGCCCGTCTCTCTCAAAGATGTCGTGCTCTCGAACAGATACGAAGATGTACAAATCCCCCTTGGGGCCGCCTTTGGATCCTAGTTCTCCTTCTCCGGCGAGGCGGATGCGCTGACCATCCTCAATTCCAGCGGGTATGTTGACCGAAAGTGTTCGGTCCTTTCTTACCGCACCGCGGCCTGCACAGACCTTGCAAGGCGACTTGATGATTTGGCCCGACCCCTGACACCGCCCGCAGGTTCTTTCCATAGTGAAGAACCCCTGCTGGACCCGTACCCGTCCATGCCCGCCGCAAGTCGAGCATGTCTCCGGTGCGGTGCCGGCTTCCGCACCGACGCCGGCGCAGACTTCGCACTTTTCCGTGGAGGGAACGACAATCTCGGCGTGCTTTCCTGAAAACGCCTCTTCGAGACTGATATCGTAGTCGTAGCGAAGGTCCGCACCGCGACTTGTGCCGCCTCTCTGCTGCCTCTGGCCGCCGAAGAACTCCGAAAACACATCTCCGAACACATCCCGGAAGACATCTTCGGGACGACCGGCGCCGGCCCCCGATCCCCCGGCGCCGCCATTTAGTCCCGCCTTCCCGAAACGATCGTACACCGCTCTTTTCTGAGCGTCTGAGAGAACCTCGTGGGCTTCGCTGATTTCCTTGAATTTCGCCTCAGCATCCGCGTTCCCGGGATTCCGGTCAGGATGATGCTCCATCGCCTTTTTGCGAAAGGCGGACTTGATGGCCTTCTCATCCGCGTCCTTCGAGACGCCGAGGATGTCGTAATAGGACCGTTCAGTCATGTTTCTGGTCGAACCCCGATCATATCGAAGATACGCCTAAACCTTCTCTTAGATCCGCTCGATGCAAGCCGCCTGGCCAGTGATCGACGAACAAGAGACCCGACCGGGGGAGTGGGGCAGGGATGGCGACGATGGCCCCCCCGCCCCGACTGGCCCGAAGTCCGCCTAGGCGCTCTTCTTTCCCTCGTCGACTTCTTCGAAGTCCGCGTCAACCACCTCGTCATCGCCGCCTGTTGAGCGACCTTTCTGGGTCCCGCCATCGCCCGCGTCGCTTTCCTTGGCGTAGATGGCCTCACCCATTTTCATTGCAGCGAGAGCGAGGGCCTGCGATTTGGCCTTTATATCCGCGGTGTCCTGTCCTTCGAGGGAGGACTTTAGGGCTGAAACCGCGGCTTCGATTTCGGCTTTCACAGGAGCGCCGATTGCCGCGCCATGCTCAGCCAGCTGCTTTTCGGTCGTGTGAATAAGTGATTCCGCCTGGTTCTTGGTTTCAACGGCTTCCCGTCTCTCCTTGTCCGCAGCAGCGTTGGCTTCCGCATCCTTCACCATCTGCCGAATTTCTTCTTCCGTAAGTCCGCCGGAAGCTTGAATGGTGATCTTCTGCTCCTTTGATGTCGCCTTGTCCTTGGCTGAGACATTGACGATGCCGTTCGCGTCGATGTCGAAGGTGACTTCGATTTGCGGAATACCTCGAGGAGCAGGGGGGATCCCCTCAAGATTAAAGTTTCCAAGCAGTTTGTTATCCGCCGCCATCTCGCGCTCGCCCTGCAGGACGCGAATGGTAACCGCGCCCTGATTGTCGTCCGCCGTTGAGAAGACCTGACTTTTCTTGGTGGGAATGGTCGTATTTCGATCAATCAGTCGCGTGAAGACCCCTCCGAGGGTCTCGATTCCAAGAGAAAGAGGCGTCACGTCAAGAAGAACGACATCCTTGACATCGCCCTGAAGCACGCCCGCCTGAATAGCTGCCCCGATTGCCACAACTTCGTCGGGGTTCACACCCTTGTGCGGCTCCTTTCCAAAGAACGACTTCACCGCCTCCTGCACCTTTGGCATTCGGGTCATGCCGCCGACCAGAACAACTTCATCAATCTGGGCCAGAGATTTTCCGGCGTCTGAAAGCGCCTTCTTGCAAGGCTCGATGGTTCTTTTAACCAGGTCCTCCACAAGGCTTTCGAACTTCGCCCTGGTCAGGCGGAGGTTGAGGTGAACCGGCGCCCTCGTATCCATGTTCATGGCGATAAAGGGCTCGTTCAGCTCGACCTGCTGGGATTCCGACAGCTCTTTCTTCGCCTCTTCGGCTTTCTGCCTGACCCGCTGAAGGGCGATCGGATCTTTCCTCAGATCGATGCCATTCTCTTTCTTGAACTCATCGCAGATGTAATCGACGAGACGATTGTCGAAGTCCTCACCGCCCAGGAACGTGTCCCCGTTCGTCGACAGAACTTCAAAAACGCCTTCCCCGATCTCCAGAATGGAGACGTCAAATGTCCCGCCGCCAAGGTCATAGACAGCGATCACCTTCCCATCTTTTTTCTCAAGACCGTAGGCGAGAGCGGCCGCTGTAGGTTCGTTGATGATTCTGAGAACCTCCAGACCGGCGATTCGACCAGCGTCCTTCGTCGCCTGTCTCTGGGCGTCGTTGAAGTATGCCGGAACGGTGATGACCGCCTGCGACACCTTCTCTCCAAGAAAATTCTCAGCCGTCTCCTTCATTTTTTGAAGGATGAAAGCGGATACCTCTTGCGGTGAGTAGTCCTTGTCCCGTCCTTTTACCCAAGCGTCTCCATTGGGGCCCTTGACGATCTCATAGGCCACCAGATCTCTGTCTTTGGCCACGGTCGGATCAGCGAAGGTCCGCCCAATGAGACGCTTGATAGCGGAAAATGTGAACTTGGGATTTGTGACAGCCTGCCTTCGAGCCAGAACCCCGACAAGCTTTTCTCCTCCATCTCTGAACGCCACGACTGAGGGGGTGGTTCTCGCCCCTTCGGAGTTTTCGAGAACCTTTGCGTTCGCGCCATCCATAACGGCGACGCAGGAGTTTGTTGTGCCGAGGTCGATACCGATAATCTTGGCCATGATCTGTCCAAAGTCCTCTTTTGCGGCGACCGTCCTCGCCTGTTTGCTGGCCCGCTGGGCGGCGCCCGGCCGAGACGGCCCTCTTACGTTAACAGTCTTGTTTAGGTCCACGGCTCCTGGAGAGGCCGCCAGTGGCTTCCGGGCTGATATGGGATGCTAATGCACAGGCTCAATAGGCGAATCTGCTCATCTGTGAAGATGCAACCTTCAAATTCGACAAAAGGGCGGCGCGCAGTCCTATCTAGTCGCGAACAGGAAGGACGCAAACAACGGCGGCTCCGACAGTCATTGCGACAAACCGGCTCGTCCTTGCCGATGAATCTTAAGACAAAATTAGGGGGCGATTGCGACCGTCCGCTATGGTTTCAGCCCTTTCTTCGATGAACATCGCCTCGGGCCTGCTTCGGTCGTCTTCCCAAGGCTTTGACTATTCGGCCGTTTTTTCGGCAGCCTCGGGATCCGGAGGCTCCTTTGGGCCCGCGTCCGTTGGCGTCGCCTTGAAGCAGGCTGAACGTGACGAGGCTCGCCAGTTGGAGATGACGAGAAAATCGCCTGATGTCGCTCGAGACGTCGCTCGTTACCGTAAGGTCATAAGCAACGCAAAAACACTGGATGATGTTCTCAAAGACCCGATCTCCAGAAAAGTGCTCCTCGGGGCCAACGGGCTGGGAGATCAGTCGGAATATCTGGGCCTGGTCAAGAAGGCCTTGCTGTCCGATCCGACCAAGGCCGATTCTGTTGCAAACAAGATTAAAGGCGTAAATGGGCGCTGGTTAGACATGGTGACCAAATACAATTTCGCCCAATTTGGTATATCGAAGCTTGTAACGACCGAAGGAACAGAAGAAATCATTTCTAACTATATCGAAGAAAAACGTCTCGATATGTTAGACAACCAGCTACCGGGATTGGGGTCGGCGGTATTGTTCAAGCGAGTGGCTGCGACGCTGGACTCCCCAATCAAAATACTTGGAAACGCTTTGGGGCGTGAGGTTGTGACGACGGCGCTTGGCCTGCCCAAGCAGTTGGCTGTGCAATCCCTTGAGGCTCAGCAGCAGGCCATTCGGCAGAGGATGGATGCTTCTAAGCTCAAGGAGCCGGCTTTTGCCGACAAGATCGCCCAGAGATACCTTATTCAGCTCAATGGCGGAACGAGCGGCGTGACCGCTTAAGGGGCGTCGCGCCGTCATAGGTTCCTATCAGAGACATCGACATTCAGCCGGGACCCGAGCTGACAGCCACCATTGCAGGGCGAAGGGTTCTCTCGCCGATCCGCCATCCGCTTTGGAATGTCTCCACGACTAGGCCCGAGGCCTGGTCGGACGGGATCTGAGTTACCGCCTGGTGAAGCGCTGGATCGAATTCAGTCCCGGGCGCCGCTTCGATGACCGTAACTCCGTGGCGGGCGAGAACTGAATGGAGCTCTTTCTGAGTGAGTTCTACGCCATCGATTAGGTTTCGTGCCGTTTCCGGCAGCAATCCGCGGACATCCGCTGGCACGGCGGAGAGAGCTCGGGCCAGATTGTCTGACACAGCAAGAATATCTCGCGCGAACTTTTCAACGGCGTATACTCGCTCATCGGCTATTTGCCGATTGGCGCGCTTCCGAACGTTTTCAGTCTCGGCGAGAACACGGAGGAGTTGTTCCTTCAGGGCATCCCGTTCCGTCTCAAGCGACTGAACCTTATCGAGGAGGGTGGCGTCGGTCCTGGTCTCGTCGGCAGACTCGTCATGGCCCGTAGCGACCTCGAGGGTCGCCTTTCCCTCTTGGCTTGTGTCGGGCGTATCCGGGGCATCGATTGTGTCGGTCATCTTGTCTACTCTCTGATACTCGAGCCGGTACCTTTTCGGGAGGGATCGCCGACCAGTCGGCCGACCACCTGTGCTGTGTAGTCCACCATCGGAATAACCCTAGCGTAATTCAATCGGGTTGGGCCGATCACGCCCAAAGCGCCTACGATCTTTCGTTCCGCATTGATATAGGGAGCGACGATCATTGCTGATCCAGACAAAGAAAACAGTGGGTTTTCAGACCCTATGAAAAGCCTGACGCCCTCGGCGAGCCGGGCAGTATCGAGAATATTCAGCAGGTTCTCCGACCGCTCTAGCTCCGCAAACAGGTCGCGAACCCGGTCAAGAGACTGCGGCTCACCTGTTTCGTCGAGGAGATTGGCGCGCCCGCGCACGATAAGTGAGCGGCCCCGGCCAGGATCCTCTCCCGACCATTGGGCCAGACCCTCTTCTACAAGTTGAGATGTCGCTTCATCAAGCGCGGCGCGTCGCGACCGGATCTCAAGAGTGACCGCTTCTCGGGCCTCTGAGAGAGTGCGCCCCTTCATGCGGGCGTTGAGGTAGTTTCCGGCCTCGACGAGGGCTGAAGCCGGAAGGCCGGGGGGCAGAGACAACAGGCGGTTTTCGACATCACCTGTTTCCGCAACGATGACCGCGAGGGCCTGTTCGGAGGAAATACGGACAAATTCGACGTGTCGTACCGGGCCGTCATGAGTGGGTGTGGTCACCAGGCCGGCGCCCCCCACGAGGCCAGAGAGAAGTTCCGACGCATCTGCCAGAACTGCTTCCAGTCGCTTTCCGCTGCTGCCTGCGAGCCGTCCCTCGATGGCCCGCTTGTCGGCATCAGCCGGCTCGCCGATCTGAAGAAGCGAGTCCACGAACATGCGAAGACCCGCATGGGTTGGGATCCGACCCGATGAAACGTGAGGCGCATCCAGCAAGCCGAGTTCTGCAAGGTCCGACATCACATTTCTTATCGAGGCAGGCGACAATGACACCCCGCGCCGTGAAATGGTCCGCGAGCCGACAGGCTCGCCGGTATCGAGATAGGACTGCACCACCTCCCGGAATATATCCCTGGATCGCTGGTCCATGGCCGCAAAGGTTGACGGCTGAGTAGGGGAGGCTATGCCGGAGGCGGGTCGGGTCGGGGCGGATGTCATGACGTGGGAAAGCTAAGGGCGATCCCGCCGATTTTCAATCTGTCTTGAAAACCCGATATATGCCTTGAGGTCAGTCATCATGCGTCCATCCGGTCGACGGTCCCACCAGCTCAGGACCGTGAGCTTTGAACCCGGAGCAGCTCGCTACGCCGAAGGGTCGTGCCTGGCTCGCTTCGGGGATACGCACGTCCTCTGCACAGCCAGTTGGGCTCCTGAGACGCCTAGGTGGAAGAGGGGAAGCGGCGAGGGCTGGGTCACGGCTGAGTATGGAATGCTGCCACGCGCCACCCATACGCGCGGTCGTCGTGAGGCGGCGGAGGGACGTCAATCAGGTCGGACGCAGGAGATTCAGCGTCTTATCGGCCGCTCTCTGCGCGCAGTGACCGATCTCAAGGCCCTTGGGGACAACACCCTGACTATAGACTGCGATGTCCTGCAGGCGGACGGCGGGACACGAACCGCGGCCATTACCGGGGGCTATGTGGCGCTGGCATTGGCGACACGATACTTGCGAGAGGAGGGTGTAATCAAGTCTGACCCGATGGTGGCTCAGGTCGCGGCCGTCTCGTGCGGTCTCTTCTCCGGGACCGCCATTCTAGATCTTGATTACTCCGAAGATAGTCGTGCCGAAGTGGATGCGAATTTCGTGATGTCCTCTGACGGTCGCCTCGTCGAGGTTCAGGGTTCCGGAGAGCAGAGGGCGTTCTCCAGGGACGAGTTGACCCAGTTACTGGATCTGGCTGAGCAGGGATGCGCTCAGTTGTTCGATATGCAGAGGACGGCTCTTGGACGATGAACCCGACGAGACGGATGTTGCTCACGCTGGGCGCAGGTGCGGCTCTCTCGTCGTGTTCCACGGCCCCGACACTGGAAGAAAGGGGCCGTTTCGAGGTAATGGAGGGTCGTCTCGGCGGAGGGCGGCTTGGAGCCTTCATCATCGACACCCAGTCCGGGTTGACGCTGTCCTATCGACCTCACGAGCGATTTGCGATGTCGTCCACCTTCAAGTGGATCCTTGCAGCCGCTGTTCTGGAGCTCTGCGACCGGGGAGTGGTCTCCCTCGATGACACTCTGAGTTTCGCCGAGGCGGATTTGCTCTCCTATTCCCCCGTTCTCAGGGATCGGCTTTCGCGGTTAGGCGGCCGGGTGTCGGCGTCCATGTCCCTTGAAGAACTCTGTTCGTCTATCGTGATCACAAGCGATAACGCGGCGGCCAATCTCCTTATGAACCACGTTCTGCCGCCAGCCGGGGTGACGCGTTTTCTTAGGCGAATAGGGGACGACTTCACACGGCTGGACCGATTGGAGCCGTTTCTGAATGAAAATGCGTCGGAAGACCTTCGTGATACGACCACCCCTCAAGCGATGGGCCGTTCGCTCTCACGCGTCATGACGGGAAGAGTTCTCAGCCCGCGATCGGAAAGCTTGCTGTCCGCCTGGCTTCAGTCCAGCACCACCGGACACTCCCGGCTTCGAGCAGGACTGCCTGCATCGTGGAGAGCTGGCGACAAGACCGGCACAGGATCAAACGGCGCGCATAATGATGTTGGGGTGGTTTGGCCCCCTGGCCGAAGACCGATATTCATAGCTTGCTTTATCTCAGAGGGCTCCGCCCCATCGTCAGAGAGAGATAGGGTGCATGCAGAGGTGGCGAACTTAGCATGTCGCGAAGTGCTGGATTTCGATCCGAACGGCGCCGCTTCATTGGCTTGCGTGTGATATGGGAACACGAGAACACGAGCTCGCGGTTGCGCAAGGGCTGAACATGAACACGAAACGGTTGCCTCCTGGCGGGCGAATTCTGATTGCAAGTCATAATCTTGGAAAGGTCCGCGAGATCGGGGCTCTTCTTGTCGGGCTGGGATTGACCTGTGATTCTGTCGGTGATCTCGGTCTCGAAGAGCCCGAAGAAACCGCAGCTACCTTTGCAGGAAACGCGGAATTGAAAGCCCTTGCGGCCGCCCTCGCGGCTGGACGGGTTTCTCTCGCGGATGATTCAGGTCTCGCAGTTGATGCGTTAGGTGGGGCCCCGGGCATTTATTCAGCGCGCTGGGCAGGTCCGGAAAAGGATTTTCAGTCTGCAATGAAAACGGTTGAGGATGCTCTGCAGGCTGAGGCGAAGGAGGGTGTCGTCGACCGACGGGCTCGTTTCGTCTGTGCGCTGTCTCTCGCCTGGCCCGACGGCCATGTAGAGACCTTCCAGGGGGAGATCGCAGGCCATCTCGTCTGGCCCCCAAGAGGTGAACGGGGCTTCGGTTATGACCCTGTCTTTGTTCCGGAAGGCGAGGACATGACCTTTGGTGAAATGGACCCCGATCATAAGCATCGCATAAGTCATCGTGCGCGCGCCTTCGAGAAGTTGCTGGTCAGGCTGTCTGAGTCAGAGGTGGTCGGCGCCTCTCAGGACGCAATTGGCCGGTGATTCCGCCGCAAGCTCTTAGAAGTCTGTTATTGTCTTTGGAAGTCAGTCGAGGGTGTGATCATGCGCGACTTTGAAACCGCGCGCGGCTTCGGCGTCTACATCCATTGGCCCTACTGCGCCCGCGTCTGCCCTTACTGCGATTTCAATGTTTATGCTGCAAAGCTTCGCCGTCCTGATCCTCTTTTGGAAGCCATTTGTGAGGATCTTCGCGCATGGAGAAATCTGACGGGCCCAAGGCTCGTAGATACAATATTCTTCGGTGGAGGGACGCCATCGCTATTGGCAGGCGAACATATTGCACGAGTTATCGAGTGTGTTCGTGATCTTTGGGGCGTTAAGGCTGAACCGGAGATCACACTCGAAGCGAACCCTGATGACTTCGGCCGTTTTCAGTCCTTCCGTGATGCCGGGGTCACCAGACTCTCTCTGGGAGTGCAGTCGCTCAATGACGAAAGTCTTGCCTTTCTGGGCCGAACTCATTCGGCGAGGGATGCTGTGAACGCTCTGGATGTCGCCAGTAGCCACTTTTCATGTGTCTCTCTTGATCTGATCTATGCCCTGCCTGGTCAGACCGTGAAGGCTTGGGAAGCCGAACTCTCCCTCGCCCTGTCGCTTCCGGTCGGGCACCTCTCGCTTTATGAGCTCACGATTGAAGCGGGGGCGGCCTTCGCCCGGGCGGTAAAGCGGGGCGATTGGACTCCTCCCGACGAGGATCTTGCTGCTGACCTCTATGAAGTCACTCAGCTTATGTGCGAGGACGCGGGCTATCCGGCTTATGAGATATCCAATCACGCTCGAAGCCCATCGGACGCTTCGCGCCATAATCGGATTTACTGGGAAAGCGGCGACTGGGTGGGTGTGGGGCCTGGCGCTCATGGGCGCCTGACGGCGCGGGGCGAGCGACTCGCGATTGAAACGGTTGAGAATCCTGTCGCTTACCAGAAGCAGGTCGGTTCATGTGGACATGGTCGATCGGTTCTTCAGTCTCTGAGTCGCTTGGATCAGATTCGGGAGCGGATTTCGATGGGATTGCGGATGACAGAGGGTCTGAAGATAGAGGACCTCGACACCCTCGGTTTTCAGCCGTCAGAGCCAGAGATGGCTGATCTTCAGGAGTTGGGCTTTCTCGATCGTCGAACGGATCGTATCAAATTGACGCTATCCGGTCGGTTAGCGGCTGATCGCATTTCTCTGCTTCTCTCCCCATGATCCGGACCGATTTGATCGTTGGGGGATCAGCGAAGGTCACGAGACAGGGCCGAAACTCGCTATCGCAGGAGAAATTGTCCGAACGCCGCCCTGCGTCTGGACCTGCATCACGGTGAGGCCTCGCTCAGCGCCGCCGTCGCTCCGGAAACGGAACAGGCCCGTAATGCCCTGCCAACCCTCGTCCCGCTCGATCATGGCGCTGCTGATCTGGTCGAGGCCAGCGAGGGTCGCGGCGAGAGCTCCTGCATCATAGCCGTAGGACGACAAAGATGGCGGCGGTTCGCCGAAAACATCCTGATATCGCTTGTCAAAGTCAGCCACCGACGCGGGGTCAGGCGCAGGAAACAGTCCACCAAAAAGCGACGGTTCCCGCCAGACTTCAGGATCGTTCCAGGCCCCAGTCCCGAGGAATTTAACCTGGCGGACGTTGACGTCAAAATAGGGGAGGAGGGAGGCGACCGTTCTGAGCTGTACGCCTCTTTCCGGAATAAGCACCGCTACTTTCCCCGGCGACGTACGATCTTCCGCCTTTACGACTCCGGCGAGGCGTTTGGCGGCCTGCTGCGGCGAGCTTTCGCCCGGAGTGTAGTACTCGACAGCTACAACAAGGGCGCCTTTCTTGGCTGTCTCCTCCCGAAGGGCGGCCTCCACTGTGCGGCCGTAGGCGGAGTTGGGGCCGAACATCGCAAAACGGGTAATGCCTGTTTCGACCGCGTAATTGACTATTCGTTCAACCTCGGTTCGCGGGGTAAGCGAAACAAGATAGGCGCCCTTTCCAAGGGATCCGATATCTGTCGAGAATGATAGGACCGGAGCGTTGATCGTCTGGGCTTCGGCGGCTACCGCAGCGATCTGCTGGGAGAACAGCGGACCAATTATCGCCACCGCACCGTCCTGTATCGCCTCTCGAGCGGCCTTGCCCGCCAGTTGAGCGTCTCCTCCGGTGTCTTTCGGCATCAGGACTACCCTGTCGGAGCCGACCTCGAACATTGCAAGCTGAACCGCGTTGAAAAGGCCGCGGGCGAGCCGACGGACATTCGGATCGTTGGAGGAAAAGGGTAGGAGCACCGCGACGCGGTGGATTCCCACGACTTCGGCGCGCGTCAAGTGGCGGGGTATGTAGGCCGACCGACTTTCGGAGTACCGATCCGAAACAGCGCCTGTCTCCGACGGCGCTGCGGGACGAACAGGCCGGCTTGGTTCAGGACGCTCATTACCTGTATAGGTGGGCGTGGTCGGCCTTACCGTTCCGCTTGCGCATCCTGACGCCATTGTCAGAGTAAGCAGGCAGGTCAGGATCAGAGGCTTCCAGCTGAGGCTGAGAATCATGTCGGCTTCCCGTTCGAGATAGTGAGGATCCTATGGCGCGCCCGATGATTCCTCGTGGTTCCCAACAGATACCGGCGAGGACCAGATCAGAGATTAGGGCTCGCCCCGAGTCGACACAAGGCGCAGAGCCAGTTCCAGGTGCCGAACCTCGATCCGAACAGCTTTTTTCCCGTAGTTTCATTCGTCAGGATCCTGACCTGGAGGCAGGCCTGTACATCGTTTCCACTCCGATCGGAAACCTGCGCGATATCACGCTTCGGGCGCTTGATGTCCTTTCGTCTGTCAGGTTCATCTGTGCGGAGGATACGCGAGTGGCCGCCCGATTGTTGGGCGCCTACGGAATCTCAACCCCGGTCAGATCCTATCATGACCATAATGGCGCGCAGATTAGACCCCAAATCGTGGCGGAGCTTAGGGCAGGCGCCTCTGTGGCGTTGATAAGCGACGCCGGAACTCCCTTAGTGTCTGATCCGGGTTTCAAACTGGTCCGGGAGGCGGCCAGAGACGGAATTCGGGTTACCTCGATACCAGGAGCTTCGGCGGTTCTTGCGGGCCTCGCGGTCTCGGGCCTGCCGAGTGACAGGTTCACGTTCGTCGGATTTCCGCCTGCACGTTCCGCTGCGCGCCGGCGCTTTTTCCTCGATCTCGCCGCGATACCATCTACCCTCATCTTTTTTGAGGGGCCCTCTCGCCTCGTCGAATCCCTGGAGGATATGGCGCAAGTGCTCGGAAATCGCGAGGCGGCGGTGGCGAGGGAGATAAGCAAGGTGTTCGAGGAAACTCGGAGAGGAACGCTCTGTGATCTTGCGGCTCACTATTCTCACATCGGTCCGCCCCGGGGGGAGTTGGTGATTGTCGTGGCTCCGCCGCATTCCGATCAGGCGGCTGAACCTTCACAGGATGAACTCGACGCCGCCATCCTATCGTCTGGTTTTGACCGAAAACTGGGTGAAATTGCCTCGGAGATCGCCACGCGACTAGGTTTACCCCGCCGGACCGTCTACGACAGGATTTTGCTTCTTAGGAAACAAACCACGAGTGAAAACCGATAGGTCGTCGCACATGCGAATATTCGGTAGAATTCCTTGGTATTGTTCGGGACGGCGTCGTTTGGATGGTGCGGTTGCAGTATAGGTTAGGAGGCGGAAGGACCGACGATGGCTTTTCGGATCGCGATAGTGGCGCTGGCGACTGTTTTCGGAGCAGGGTGTTCGCTCGTCCAGGAGAAAACATTCGGCGAGAGTATTGATGAGGCCTCAACCGGCACTCAGATCAAGGCTAAGCTCTTCAGTGTCGGAGGGGTCAGTCGCTTTGGTGAGGTCGACGTCGAAGTTTCCGACCGACTGGTGCTTCTGTCAGGCAGAGTCCCCAGCGAGACGGACCGCGGTGAGGCGGAGCGCATCGCCTGGTCGGTGAGTGCTGTTGACGAGGTCGCTAACGAGCTTGTCATCACCAAACTCGATATCGCTCGGGACTTCAACGATCGGTGGATAACCGAGCAGATCCGCGCACGGATCATCGGCGATAAGGATGTAAAGGGAGTCAATTACAACATCCAGGTCTTTGAGGGGGTCGTCTATCTTCTGGGCTTCGCGCAGGACGAAGATGAACTCCGCCGCGCAGCTGAGCACGCTGCTTCTGTGAAGGGCGTCATGAAGGTCGTGTCCTACGTCAAAGTGCGCGGTCGACGGGCTCAGGCGCCGCCCGATGGAACGGCTTCAACTGGCGCGATGGCTCCGATCACGGCTCCGGATCGTCAGCCGACGCGCCGCGAGGGATATTCTGACCCTTACTCGACGAATAGGAACGGCCCGCCGCAGTAGAGGGTCGCTATCGGGGAGGCTGTCGTGCCTCTGTCGGGTGAGAAATCTGAAAATCAGATTGTGAACGACGAGGAAATCTAGATGACGCTTCGGGTCGCCGTTCAGATGGATCCGCTTGAGAGTATCAAGCCGGATAGCGATACGACTTTCATGATGATTGAGGAGGCTCAGGTCCGTGGGCACTCGGTCGCAGTTTATGAAGTCTCGTCGATGGCCTGTTCAGACGGTCGCGTCCAGGCCTCCGTGCGTGATGTCAAAGTCTTCCCCGGTCGCACCCCCCATGCAGATTTTAGTGATCGGCGCCAGGTTGACCTGGGAGAGGACATCGATGTTGTTCTCATGCGGCAGGACCCGCCATTCGACATGGGTTATGTGACCGCTGCTCACCTTCTGGAGTTGATCGAGTCAGAGACATTGGTGATCAATGATCCGGCTGGAGTTCGCTCGAGTCCTGAAAAAATCCTGCCTTTGGCTTTTCCACAACTACAGCCTCCGACGCTTGTTTCGAGGGATCCGATCGCGCTTCAGGCTTTTCGAGACACTCACCGTGAAATTGTTCTGAAGCCCCTTTATGGACACGGTGGAGCCGGTGTCGTGCGTCTTGGACGATCCGACCCTAACCTCGAGGCGATCGCGGATCTGTTTCGCAAAATGGGCCCTGAGCCTTTCATAGCCCAGGCTTTTCTTCCTGAGGTCACGGCTGGCGACAAGCGCATACTGCTTGTCGATGGGGAGGCCGTCGGAGCCATAAATCGTCGCCCCCCTGAAGGGGCGATAAGGTCGAACCTGGTCGTTGGCGGGACAGCCGAGGCGACCACTCTGTCCGTCAGAGATCGGGAAATCTGCGAGACGATTGGTCCTGAGCTGAAGCGGCGCGGTCTCTATTTCGTGGGGATTGACGTGATCGGGGATTATATGACCGAAATCAACGTGACCTCGCCGACCGGGGCCCGCGCACTGAAGCGGTTATCGGGCGTGGACGCAGTCGCCAGGCTGTGGGACGTGATCGAGACAAAGCTGTCTTGACCGGCCTTTTCTTCTAAGAGCTGGAGAGGGGCCGTTGTTAATCAACTGGTCAGAGGGCCTCCTGCAAAATGGACGTCATGAAAATGCGTCCCAAGGACTCGCAATCCCCCTCTGATCAGGGCCGCGCGCCGGCCCAGCATGCCTTGTGTGCGGCGACCCGAGGCTGGCCGGGGGCGGCCCTCGCAGTGGGACCCGACGGCGTAATACTTTCGGCTAGTTCTATGTCCGGATTGTGTGAGGGCATGAGAGCTCCCTTCGAGATACCTCAGACGCCTCTGGCCGCTCAGATGACCGATACTGCAGGGAGGAGGTGGCGAATATCCGCCGATGTCGAAGGAATGCGTTTCGCGACTGCAGACCTTCGCGAATCGCCGGATGCGGCGAGGCGATTCACTGCGGCTGTCAGCCACGAGATCCGGACGCCGCTCAATGGCATCCTTGGAATGATCGAGTTGATTGAGGAGGGCGAGCTTTCCGCTGCTCAGCGCGAATATGCGGCGGCCATCCGTAAGAGCGGGGCCAGACTGCTGGATCTCCTGAACAATGTTCTCGACTACTCCAGACTGGAGGCTGGAGACATTCCCCTCGATGAGGGACCCTTTGATCCGTCGGATCTTGTGCAGGATGTTGCCGAACTTCTTTCTCATCGTGCGCATGCCGCGGGTCTCGACATCGCCGCTATCGTGGCCCCGAACTTGCCGCGGATGATGATCGGTGACTCAGGACGCTTGAGGCAGATACTGTTCAACCTGACCGGAAACGCCGTAAAATTCACTCCGTCGGGCGCGGTTCTCATTGAAGCCGCCGCCGGGCCGGACGGCCGGGGGCTGTCACTGATCGTGAGGGATACCGGCGTAGGTGTTCCCGCGAATGCCCGAGCCCGGCTGTTTGAGGCCTTCGGACAGGTCTCCGCTGCAGACGCAGGCCGTGACGGCGGCGTCGGCTTAGGACTTGCGATCGTCGCACGTCTCGTAACGGCGATGAAGGGAGAGATTTCTGTTGTCTCCCAGGTCGGGGCTGGTGCGATGTTTCGTGTCGATTTGCCGCTGAGGGCTGCTTCAGGACAAGGTGATCGGAAGGCCTCATCGCCTCAGGTCGTCCGACCTCCTTCTGTCGCTGTCAGTCTGCCGCCATCCTCTGCGATGGCCTGTTTGACAGCGCTTGCCGAGGACTGCGCTCGTTGGGTCAGCGTGGAGGAAAATGGAGCGACAGATGCGGATTTGATTATTGTCGACGCCGCCAATCCTCCTGCGAGAATCGAGGCGCTTGCCCGGCGTCGGCCGACGCTGGTGGTCATGCGCCCGCAGGATCGAGCCTTGATCGGTCATTTCCGGGATATGGGCTGTGCGGGGTATCTTATACGTCCCTTAAGGGCGTCATCCGTTCTCGAGCGGGCTCGTCTCGCGATCAAGGGAGACGTCCAAGCTGTCGCATCGGGGGATTCGGCGATACGCGCCGGGGTGGGTCAGATCCTGATTGCAGATGACAACGCAGTGAATGCTCTTCTTGCAAAGAGCGCCCTGAGCGCTGCAGGGTATCGGGTGGATGTGGCGGGGACCGGGGCGGAGGCGTTAGAACGTGCAAGTGCGCTCGCTTACTCGGTCATATTCATGGACATAAGGATGCCCGTGATGAATGGAATTGAGGCGACGCGACGCATTCGACGTCTGTCAGGAGCTGCCGGGGATACTCCCATTATCGCTCTGACCGCCGATCTTTCTCCGGACGTGGAGGATAGCGCCAGGGATGCGGGCGTGTCCGCAATCGCTGCCAAGCCTATTGACCCTCCACGACTACGGCAGTTGGCGGAGCGTTGGGCGAGGCGATCTTCGGAGGTGGCGGGATGACTGCGGTCAAGGCGTCCAGAGAGGCGTCGCCTCCAAAATCTTCTAGGCTGCTATCTGGTCTCAAGGATCGTCGTTTCCTTGCGATGCTGCTTCTGGGGATCGCTTCCGGTCTGCCCTTTGCGGTGATTACGGGAACTTTGAGCGCCTGGCTGACGTCCGAACAGATCTCGGTTGCAACCATCGGGGTCCTGTCGTGGTCTGGTCTGGCCTACTCATTCAAGTTTCTCTGGGCGCCCGTGCTGCATCGGGCCGCTTTTCCTGTTTTCAAGAGACTGGGTATGCGCCGCAGCATGCTGGTGCCTCTTCAGCTTCTGATTGGGGCCTGTTTGTCCGGATTTGCGCTTCTGGATCCCCAAACCGGATTGTCCTTGATTGCCGGACTGGCGGTCTTGGGGGCCGCGCTGTCTGCGACCTTCGATATCGTGGTGGATACCTGGCGTATCGAGACAGCCGACAATCAGGGCGAGCTCGACTCCCTGACCGCCAATTATCAGTTCGGCTACCGTGCGGCCGCGTTTATTGGCGGGGCCGGAGCATTGATCCTCTCCGATCTGCTGGGCGGGTGGAGTCTGACTCTCGGAATTTTGGGCCTTGTCATGCTTTGCACAGTCGGGGGCGCGTTGATCGCTCCTGAACCCAACCGTCGAGAAAGCAGGGAAGAGGCTGAGGCCCAGGAGACTTCTGAGACAGAACGCTATCCGCGAGGAGCCAGAAATCTGGTTGTGGCCTTGGTGTTGATCGGCTGGGGTTGGTCGTTCTGGACCCTCGGTTCCTTTATGATCGAGGCCCTTGGAAGCCCAGAAACAGCCAAGCCAGGCCCCTTCACACTGTCCAAGGGCCCGCTGATTGTCGCTGCAACTGTTCTTACCCCCGCATTGGGAGCGCTGTGGCTCATGAGAATGGTCCGAGGCAGCGCGCTTAAGAATGGCGGTCCGGTCCATCCCTCCCGACTGCAGCGAGCCTCCGACACGATGTTCGGAGCCGTGGTTCTTCCGATGATGGAGCTCATTGGACGAATGGGATGGGCGACGATTTCGGCCCTGCTTCTGATTTTGACCTATCGTTTCGCCGACTCGATTTGGGGGTCGTTCGCTTATCCGTTCTATATGGGGTCCACTGGAGGAGCTCTCGGCCACACCGCGACGGAAGTGGCCCTCGCGTCAAAGATGATCGGCGTGGCGGCAGTCATTGCCGGCATTGTTGGGGGAGGGGTCTTGGTGCGGCTCATGGGGCGAATGCCGGCTCTGGTATTGGCCGCTGTTCTCGCCGCAGCGACAAACCTTCTTTTTGCTGATCTCGCCAGGGGAGCGCCGTCGATGGACGCATTTCTGAGCCTGACACGCCTTGACGTTCTTTACGCGCTCACGGGTCTTGATCTTCGGATGGCGCGTCTGACGACGGCCATCCTTGGTGAAAACCTCGCGGTGGGCTTCGCGAGTGTAGTCTATGTCGCTTATCTGTCCTCGATCGTGAACCCTCGGTTCGCAGCGGTTCAGTACGCTCTCCTCGGCTCCTTGACGATGCTTATAGGTCAGCTCGGACGCCCCGCCGTCGGGGCGATGATTGAGGCTGAGGGCTTCGCGCCAGTTTTCGTCCTAACCGCCGGATTGGGTCTGGTCCCTGTCGGGCTGTCGATGTTCGAATGGTTTCGTCAGTCGCGGGCAGCTGTATCGTCGACGCCCGGCGTGGAACCGAGTTGAACCGTTCGGAACCCTATCCATTTGCCGTCCAGCCTTACGGATTGATCGAACTTCAAAACGTCAGACATCAGCCATTGGGGTTGAAAGCAGCGAATGCGGCGAGGTTGACGATATCTTGAACCTTGGCGTCCAGCTGGGCGATCTGGACCGACGAGCTTAACCCAACCAAAAGCGGACCAATGACGGTGGCTCCTCCAAGCGCTGCGGCGATCTTGGTCGAAATCGCAGCCGAATGAACTGCGGGCATGACGAGGACATTCGCCGGACCCGATAGCCTGGAGAAGGGGTAGAGGCGCCGCGCATCGCTGTTCAAAGCCACATCAACAGCCATTTCTCCCTCATACTCGAACCCGATGTCTGACCGGGCGTCGAGCAGAGCGACGGCATCTCTCACTTTCGCCATTCTCTCTCCTGGAGGATTGCCGAAAGTCGAATAGGAGACGAATGCGACTCGTGGAGAAAAGCCCAGTCGTTCAGCGGCTCGTGCGGCGGAAATCGCGATTTCCGCCAAGTCCGACGCGTTGGGCATTTCGGTCACGCTTGTATCGGCGATCAGCATAGGGCCTGACCGGCCGATGACGACAGACACGCCTATAGACCGGGCCTTCGAGTCCGGGTCGACTGCAAGAAGGACGTCAGACAGGGAGGTCGCATAGTTCCGGGTGACCCCGGTGATCATACCCTCAGCATGACCGAGGGCCACCATGCACGCGGCGAAGACGTTTCGGTCCTGATTGATAAGCCTTTGGACGTCTCGCTGAAGGAAACCCTGTCTCTGCAGGCGTCGGTAGAGATAGTCCGCGTAGGCCTGATTGTGTTCCGATAGTCTCGCATTGATCACTGTCATATCCGAGATGGGAACCCCGAGAAGTTGCATGTTCCGGTGAACCTGGTCCTCGCGACCAACAAGGATTGGGTCTCCGAGCTCCTGGGTCTTGAAGGCGTAGGCGGCTCTTATGACTGAAGGCTCCTCGCCTTCGGCGAAGACGATGCGTTTGCGCTGCGGCTCGCGGCGCACAGCGCCGTGAATGCGCTGAACGAATGATGCGGCCGGGTCAAGTCTTTGAGCGAGACTGTCCCGATAGGCGTTCATATCGGGAATCGGACGGCGGGCGACCCCACTGTCCATGGCGGCCTGGGCGACGAACGGCGGGACATACCAGATCAATCTGGGATCGAACGGCGCCGGAATGATATAGTCGGGTCCGAAACTGAGGCGGGCGCCATGATAGGCGGCGGCCACCTCATCTGGAACGTCTTCTCGGGCTAGTTGCGCCAGAGCCTGCGCTGCGGCCACCTTCATTTCCTCGTTGATCGTTCTTGCCCGAACATCGAGAGCTCCCCGGAATATGTATGGAAAGCCGAGAACGTTATTGACCTGGTTGGCGTAATCGGAACGGCCCGTCGCGATAATAGCGTCGGAGCGAACGGCCTTGACCTCCTCAGGCGTGATCTCTGGGTCAGGGTTGGCCATGGCGAATATGATTGGGTTTTTCGCCATCGACAGAACCATCTCTTGGGTGACGGCGCCCTGCACCGACAGTCCGAGAAAACAATCCGCACCCTCCATCGCGTCCGCGAGGGACCTTTTGTCGGTTTTGACGGCAAAGGCGCTCTTGAACTGATCCATCCCCGATGTGCGCCCCTCGTAGATAACGCCCTGCCGATCGCACATCAGGATGTTCTCGCGCCGAACGCCGAGATGACGGATCAACGCCGCCACTGATAATCCGGCTGCGCCTGCGCCCGAGACAGCCACGGTCACGTCCGACAGTTTGCGGCCGGTTATTTCGCATGCATTGATCAGACCTGCCGCCGCGATGATCGCAGTCCCATGCTGATCGTCATGAAAAACCGGAATATCGAGTTTCTCGCGAAGCTCGCTTTCAATGATGAAGCACTCTGGGGACTTTATGTCCTCCAGGTTTATTCCGCCGAAGGTCGCCCCGATCGCCCTTACGCAGTCAATGAACTTCTGGGGATCTTTTTCATCAACTTCCACATCGATGGAATCGACGTCGGCGAACCGTTTGAAGAGAACCGACTTGCCCTCCATAACCGGTTTTGATGCAAGTGAGCCAAGATCCCCCAGGCCGAGAATGGCGGTCCCATTAGATATTACGGCTACGAGATTGCCCTTGGAGGTGTAATCGTAGGCGCTGTCCGGATCCTTTGCGATGGCCTTGACCGGCACAGCAACGCCTGGCGAGTAGGCCAGAGAGAGGTCTCGTTGGGTCGCCATGGGCTTAGTTGGAGTGACGGAAAGCTTTCCCGGTTGCGGATAGCGGTGAAAAGCCAGAGCTTCATCGTCAGTCAGGGTGGGGCGTTTGCTGGTCATAATCTTATGGCTTGAGGTTTCTGGTGCGGTTCGATTAGGCAGTCAGGCGAAGCGAATCGGCGACCCGGCCGGGGCGGGGGAAGGACGAAGCTGCATTCAGCCGTAATCGACGACCGAATCAAGCTTGATCCCATGCGAAACCATTAAACCGAGGAAAGACGGGTCAGTCATGTCTTCGATTGAGAGCGATCCCCGCGAGACGAAGTCTCCGTCAGCCCGGCCCTCTGCTGCCGAGCCCACTCCTTTCATGGCTCAGTACCTGGAGATGAAATCGACGTTTCAAGACGGGTTGCTGTTCTTCCGAATGGGCGATTTTTATGAGTTGTTCTTCGAAGACGCGAAAAAAGCTGCAGCGGCGCTGGACATTACGCTGACACAGAGAGGGGCCCATGATGGGGCTCCCATTCCTATGGCGGGAGTTCCCGTTCATGCAGCTGAGGGCTATCTGGCAAAGCTTATTCGGGCTGGCCACAGGGTTGCGGTGTGCGAACAGGTGGAGGATCCGGCCGAGGCCAGAAAGCGCGGTTCGAAGTCTGTCGTTCGCCGAGAGATAGTCAGGATAGTTACTCCGGGGACCCTGACCGAAGACACCCTCCTCGAAGCCCGGAGCACGAATTGTCTCGTGGCCGTCGGTATTGCGAGGGGAGGGACCGAGGTAGGTCTGGCTCTTGCCGATGTTTCAACCGGGCGCTTTGAAGTATTCTCCCTTGCCCCTTCGCAGGTGGCCGAAGCTTTATCGGCTCTCAGTCCCCGAGAAGTGCTCGCTCCGGAAGCGGCTCTTGCGGTCGGTCAGCCTCTGAGTGCGATTCTTTCCGGCCAACCGCTGACCCCTCGGCCAGACGGCGGCAATGATCCTAAGCGAGGCGAGCGGTTGTTAAAGGACGTATACGGGGTCGTGACCCTGGACGGCTTCGGGACGTTCTCCCGATCTGAGCTTGCGGCTTGCGGGCTGCTTCTTGACTACCTGAACGTCACTGCGGCCGGTCGTCCGACACGTCTAAGGATCCCCTCTCGATCGTCCCCGGACATGTTTCTCTCCATCGACCCTGCGACCCGCCAGAGCCTTGAGATTGACAGAACATCACGAGGGTCGCGTCAGGGGTCTGTAATTGATGTCCTCGACAGGACAGTCACGGCGGTCGGAGCCAGACTTCTAGCAGACCGGATTTCTCGTCCGCTGACGGATCGGACGGAGATTGAGCGACGTCTGTCGGCGGTGACATTCTTCCTGGAGTTTTCAGAGGAGCGGTCTGTTATCCGCCGGGTTCTGGCCGCATGTGGCGACCTCGAGCGAGCGAAATCGAGACTGTCCCTGGGTCGGGGCGGTCCCAGAGACCTTCTGACGCTAGGCGGATGCCTGTCGGCGGGCTCGGTGATCGCAGCGAGTTTACCTGAAGCGTGTCTTCGGATTTCTGAGATTGCTAAGGCCCGTTCTGCGCTTGAGCTGGCGACCCAACCTGAGTTGACCGACTTTTTGACGCGAATTCAGGCCGCCCTTTCTCCCGATGCTCCTGTTTCGTCAAAAGACGGGGGGTTCATTGCATCCGGCTATGATCGTCATCTGGACGAGTGTCGGGCATTACGGGATGACGCCCGGTCAGTGATCGCTCAGCTGCAAGCGACCTATGCGGACCGCGCTGGCATTTCAAATCTCAAGATCCGGTACAATAACGTTCTCGGCTATTTCGTGGAGGCTCCTGCGCGATACGCCGATGCGCTCATGAGCCCGCCCTTATCGACGACCTTCATACATCGCCAAACAGTCTCGAATGCTGTCCGTTTTTCAACTCAGGAACTTTCAGAGCTTGAGAGCCGGATCGTAAGGGCTCAGGATGAGGCGCTTGCCCGCGAAATTGAGATCTTTACGCAGCTGGTGAGAATGACCGAGACGGTTTCAGGAAATCTAGACCAGGTCGCCGATGGTTTGGCTTCGCTCGATGTGGCGATTTCCGGCGCAGTCTGGGCGGAAGAAGTTGGGGCCGTGCGCCCCGAACTCGTTCAAAAACCTGTTTTCGAGTGCGAGGGAGGACGCCATCTGGTGGTTGAGGCCGCCCTCAGACGAAGCGGAGCAGGTTTTACTCCCAATGACTGTCGGCTGGACGCGGAAGGATTAAGCGGCCCCCGCATTATGCTCATAACGGGGCCGAATATGGCGGGTAAATCGACCTTCCTTCGGCAGACCCTTTTATTGACTATTCTTGCGCAGGCAGGCTGTTACGTGCCGGCCAGACGTATGCGCCTTGGAATCGCAGATCGCATCTTTTCCCGTGTAGGCGCCTCCGACGACCTGTCTCGAGGCCGCTCCACCTTTATGGTTGAGATGATTGAGACCGCGGCGATTCTCAATCTCTCGACAGATCGATCTATCGTAATTCTGGACGAGGTGGGTCGGGGCACGTCCACTTGGGACGGGCTGGCGATCGCGTGGTCGGTCGTTGAACACCTTCACCAGGTGAACCGCTGTCGCGCCCTTTTTGCGACGCATTATCATGAGCTGACGACCCTCGCCGATTCCCTCGAAGCGTGCGCAAACGCCAACATGCGTGCGCAGGAGTGGGGCGGCGAGCTGGTGTTTCTCCATGAGGTCGCCCCCGGGGCGGCTGACCGCTCTTACGGCGTGCAGGTTGCAAAGATGGCCGGCCTTCCGGCTCGTGCCGTTCGGCGCGCTCAAGCGGTGCTGAAACGGCTCGAGAAACGTGATTCGGCGTCGGCGACGCTGGACGGACTGCCATTGTTTGAGACCGGCCTCATGACGCCAGATCAGACCCCTGCGCCTCAGAGCGAGGTTGAGCAGATCCTCAAATCTATCGAAGTCGACGATCTCACACCGCGTGAAGCTCTTGAGGCGCTGTACAGACTCAAGGCGGTAAGCGGTCCATCCTCAGGCTCAGGAACGCCCTGAGACAAGAAGGGGGCTCACCGCCTCTATCGCTGAACGCAGCCGCTCGTCTCGGCCGCCTGAAATCCGCACGAAGCGAACTTTCCTCTCCAGGAGCTCCCGCTCGCATGCCTGATGGAATTGTCGCCGGTCCGCTGGATCTGAAAAGTACCGGGTGCCGTCGTCCACCCAGGGGATATCGATATCGCAGAAAAGATACAGGTCAGGATAATCGCGAAAGTCCGCAAACCAAGGGTCTCTTTCGCCCGTCAGCGTATCCGACCAGATGGCGGTCAGCACGGGATCGGTATCCTCTATCAAAAGGCGATTCGCTCTAGGTTTGGCGGCTGATACGCTCGCCAGATGGCCGGCGACAATTTTTCGGATATCTTCCTTGGAGGTTGCGGCAGAGCCGAACGTCTCCGTGTGAATCCGACCGAATTCCGGAACAGCGATCGTCTGGAAATGACGGGCCAGGTCATGAGCCAAGGTAGACTTTCCGCTTGATTCCGCCCCAAAGAGAGTCACTCGCCTGAGGAAGTACGGCCTCACTGGAGCAGGTATGTGCTCCCAGAATCCCATCGGATCATTACGAATGTCGCTCCCTGAAACCTGGAAGGCGGATCGTCCGGGGTCGACGGGTGTGAAGTCCGCTCCGACCTCCTGAGCGAGTCTGAGGCCGTAGGCTTCGGACGCAAAAACGACGTCCACCGGCTCGGGGTGATATCTTTTCACGACGTCCCGCCAAATCCGCCAGAAATTCTTGGGATCGTCTTCGGGCGACTGGGGTAGAGTTTCTTCGCAATGGAGCACTCGGGCGTGGGGAAACAGATCTCTCATCCACCGGGCCCTCAAGGCGCCCGGGATAGGGTCAGTGGGGAGTGAGCAGACAAGTAAGGTCAACTGTTCCGCATATTGAGATGCGAAATCACAGAGATAAACATGCCCGGCATGAGGGGGCATGAATTTTCCAAGAATAAAGCCGCGACTGGGCCTGTTCAAATAGTTCAACTCTGCCGTCCTTATTGAGTCACGCGTCAGCTGTGCGTTCCGATCGTTTGTATTCACGCAGCCATTCGCGCCATCCCCAAAAGGCGTTGAAGAAGAGGAATACATAGAGGCCGACGGTCAGCCACAGTCCTTGCGAGGAGTAAACGATAATCGATAACAGGTTGACCACAATCCAGAGAGGCCAGTTTTCCAGCCGCTTCCGGTCCAGAAGTAACTGAGCTACGACGCTTAGAGCGAAAATCACAGCGTCAGGAAGCGCGACTTCCGCCTCGGTGAATGCGTCGAGAAGAGCGCTTAGGACAACGGCCGCAACGATGGCGATCATACATCCGGCCGCCAACAGACGCCCTGATGTTCGTCGTATTGGAGGACGGCTTCCCTTCTCGCCCTTGAGCCAGTACCACCACCCATAGGACTGAACCATAAAGAAAAAAACCTGAAGCAGGGCGCTGGAGTAAAGGTTCGCCTCCAGAAACACAAAAAAATAGAGGGCCGTTCCGATCGCCCCAAGGGGAAACTGCCACAGGCTCCTGTGGACGGCCAAAACGACGCACGCTGCGGTCGCCAGAGACGCCAGACCCTCAAGACCATTCATCCGTCAGACGCCCCAGCGATCGGGCCGCCTGCAATACAAGGGGCCATCGTTTCGGCGAGCACACTGCCAATCTGCGGTTCCGACCGCAATGCCCGCCCGGATCGGCGGTTCAGGGGCGTTACGCCACTGTTGTGGCGCGGCGAACCGTTCTAGATAGCCGAGTATGACACCTCAGACCGCCACATCACTGGTCCCCGTCTCCTCCCGTCCAGGTCCCTGGCGCATAGGAGATGTCGTCGATGGCAGAAAACTGCGTATCCAGCTGACGGCCGCGGCTCTGGATAACGGCTCAGATCCGGTGGCTCAGCGCGCTCGGGCACTCGATCTCATTCACGCAGCCCTATTCCGAGGACGGATGATTGCCCAGGATCGGCTGGAGGAGGGCGCCGATGGGCTGGACACCGCGCGTCTCTTATCCGCCGTTATGGATGAGGCGTTGGGGGCCCTCTACGATTTTACGGTCGTGCATATCTTTCGAGCGCACAATCCGACCGAGGCCGAGCGCATGGCTGTTATGGCGGTAGGCGGCTACGGTCGAGGCGTTCTCGCCCCGTCGTCTGATGTCGATCTGCTCTTTCTGAGAACTTACAAGCAGACGGCATGGGCTGAAAGCGTGATCGAGTACATGCTCTACGCCCTCTGGGACATGGGGCTCAAAGTAGGTCATTCGTTTCGCACAGTCGATGAATGTGTCCGACTTTCAAGGGAGGACGTGACGATACGCACGTCTCTCCTCGACCAGCGTTATCTGTTCGGCGATCGAGGCGTATCCGGAAAGCTTGCGGACCGCTTTCACAAGGATGTGGTCGTGGGGCGCGGCGCTGAGTTTGTCGCCGCCAAGCTTGCTGAAAGAGACCAGAGACATGAGAGAGAGGGCGGATCCCGTTATCGGGTTGAGCCCAATGTGAAGGACGGAAAAGGCGGGCTGCGAGACTTACAGACATTATTCTGGCTGGCGAAACACATTCATGGCGGCTCGACGCTGTCCGAGGTTCTCGATAACGCCGCCTTCACCCCCGAGGACAAGGCTGTCTTTCTGCGCGCTGGGCGGTTCCTGTGGACGGTCCGATGTCATCTTCACTATCTCACGGGCCGTCCTGAGGAGAGATTATCCTTCGATCTTCAGCCGGAGATGGCCTCGCGTATGGGCTACGCCGCGCGGCAGAACGTGACCGCCGTGGAGCGGTTCATGAAGCGATACTTCCTCGCGGCCAAGCAGGTTGGCGCGCTGACCCGGGTTCTGTGCGCGAAGCTGGAGGTCGAGGAAAAGAAAAGGCCGGGAGGCCGTGCGAGGCTCCTGTCGTACCCGCAATCACGCCCCCTGAGGCAGGCAGGCTTCGTTCTTGACGGCGGTCGACTCTCGATCGAATCGCCGACCGTTTTTAGGGATGACCCTCGAAATCTTCTGCGGCTTTTTGCGATCGCTTGTGAGATGTCTCTCGATATTCATCCTGATGCGATGACGGCCGCCCGCCGATGTCTGGGATCTCTGACGCGCGACTTCCGATATGACAACGAGGCGCGGTCCTTGTTTTTGGAGGTGGTCTCCGGGCGCCATCATCCAGGCGGAGTGCTGCCATTGATGAACGAGGCTGGCGTACTGGGGCGTTTCTTGCCCGAGTTCGGCCGGATCGTGGCCCAGACACAGTTCAATATGTACCATCACTTTACAGTTGACGAGCATACCCTGAAAGCGGTCGAGACAATCCACGAAATCGAGCAGGGTCTGTTTCGGGAAGCCCATCCGCTGTCTACTGAGTTGTTTCCAAAAATTCAGAATCGCAGAGCTCTCTTCCTCGCGATGCTCCTTCACGACACAGGCAAAGGTATTGGAGACCAGCAAGTCGAGGGAGCGAAGGCGGCGCGTTCGGCGGCCTCGCGCCTGGGGCTGCCGGATGAAGAGGCCGAATTGGTGGCGTGGCTTGTCGGGAACCATTTGGAGATGAGCGACACGGCTCAGAGACGGGATATCTCTGATCCGCAGACAATTTCGCATTTCGCCCAGACAGTCGGCACCCTCGAACGCCTGCGTCTCCTTCTGATCCTGACCGTAGCGGACATCCGTGCTGTGGGGCCAGGCGTCTGGAATGGATGGAAGGGACAGCTGCTCCGCGATCTTTACTACGCCACAGAGGCCGCCCTGAGGGGGGGGCGTACAGATGAGGCGTCGGTACGCGCTCAGCTGGCGGAACGAGCAGAGTCGGCCCGTAAGGCCCTCATTGCAAGCGGGCGGCCAGCGGCCCATGGGCTTCTAAGTGTTGAGGATGCCTATTGGATTCAGTTTGGCCACGAGGCCCATATTCGTCACGCCGCAGCCCTCGATACCCCTCAAACGTCGGTTGTCGTGTCTTCGAATGTAGACGCCAATCGATCAGCGACCGAAATTCTGGTTTCGGCTCCAGACCGGCTTGGTCTCTTTGCAGACTTGTGCGGCGTGATGACGGCGATGGGAGCGAATGTTGCGGCCGCGCATCTTTATGAAGCAGGGTCAGGTCGTGTACTCGACATCTTTGATATTCAGGACTCTCGAGGCGCGCCTCTGGGCGCTGAAAACCCCACAGCACTGAAACGTGTTCTCTCTGAGCTCGCTCAGGTTGCGGGCGGATCGGGAGAAGCGCGCCGAGCTTCCAAGTCTCCGTCAATCAGTCGTCGACATGCGGCGTTTATCATCGCACCCAGGGTACGGATTGATCGCTCGGCTTCAGTCGGCAGAACCGTCATTGAGGTTTCGGGTCGGGATCGGCCGGGGTTGCTTTATGACATCGCCCGCGAACTTGTGAAGGCTGGACTGTCTATTCGCTCCGCTCACGTCGGGGCTTATGGAGAAAGAGTTCACGACGTATTCTATGTCGAGACATTGGATGGTCAGGGTTTGCCGCCTGAACGCGATAAGGATCTCATCGTTGGGCTTGAGGCGGTGCTTAGGCTGAACGCGCCAACCGAGGGACCAAGGATTCCTGCCCATACCCTCGCCAGAGCGCCCGCATCCAATAATCGTTAGGGGTTTGGACATGTCGCTGGCCCGGAACGTCTTTGTACAGTCTGCGTTGACACTGGCCAGCCGTGTCCTCGGCTTTGCGCGCGATCTCGCGCTGAACGCCCGCTTCGGAGGGCAGGGGCCGCTGATGGACGCCTGGGCTACGGCTCAGATGCTGCCGAACCTGTTCCGTCGGTTGTTCGCAGAGGGCGCGTTCGCGCAGGCGTTCGTGCCTCTTTTCGCGCACGAACGCGCGACGGCAGGATCTGAAAGCGCCGAGAGAATGGCTTCGCAGGTTCTGGCGTTTATGATGGCCGTAGTGGTTATGTTCACAATACTCGCTGAAATTGCTCTGCCATTTCTGATGCCGATGTTGTTGTCAGCATATGCTGACGATGCCGGAAGTCTTGCGATGGCGACGCTGATGGCTCAGCTCGCTATGCCTTATCTCGCTTGTATGACCCTTGCCTCTCTCCTCTCCGGGGTCCTCAATACGCTGGGTCGCTTCGCCTTGTCGGCGGGGGCTCCCGTGCTTTTGAATCTGTGCACCATCGTTCCTCTCGTGATAATAAATGAACCGCAGGCTGCAGCTCTCTTCGCATCCGCGGCGGTGACCTTAGCCGGGATCTTGCAGGCGGGCCTTCTTTGGTGGGGTGTTCGCAGGCTCGGCGTTAGGCTGGCGATCGTCTTACCAGCCTTGAGCACGGTGGTTCGAAGAGTCGTGGTGCTCGCCGTTCCTGGAGCGATCGCCGGCGGCGCGATGCAGGTTAACTCGCTTGTAAGTCAGGTTCTCAGCGGATCTGATGAGGGGGCTCGTGGCGTTCTGTACAATGCTGATCGCCTTTATCAGTTACCGCTTGGGCTGATTGGCGTTGCGGTTGGTGCGGCGCTGGTTCCTAGGCTTTCATCCCTCTTCGCGCGCAGCGACACGGTCGGAGCGCAAAGGACCATGGATGACGGCATCGCCCTGGCGATGGCGTTTACGATACCCGCTGCACTTGCACTTTTTGTGATGCCATACCTGATTATAGACGGAGCTGTGACCCGTGGCGCCTTCACATCTGAGGACGCGCGGCGGACCGCAGAGGTGCTTCGTCATTTTGCGTGGGGCATTCCCGCTTTCGTCCTCGCGAAGGTTTTGACGCCGCCGTTTTTCGCCCGTCAGAAGACAGGCCGGCCGATGCAATTCGCGATAGTCACCGTGGTCGCCAACACGATTATCGGATCCGCGCTCTGGTTCTGGTTACCGACTGTCGGAGTAGATGGCGCTATCGGTCTAGCGGTTGGAACGAGTCTCGCGGGATGGCTTAACGTCGCCCTTCTTTCAGGTACGCTGGCGGTAAGCGGAGTCTATAGACCTGGGGCCCGTCTGATTGGTCGTCTGATCCGGCTCTCCATCGCCAGTGTTGTGATGGCGGCTGTTCTCGCAGTTTGCGCCGCCCGATACCCGGACATTTCAGAGGCGTTAGGAAGCAAGGAGGCGACCTTGGCGATTGTATCGCTTGGCGGCCTTGTCGTCTTTGTCTGTCTGGCCCTGGCGCTGAGGGCGGTTTCAATGGCCGAAATCAGCGGAGCGCTCCGCAGAGAGCCCAAGTCGTCCCAGTCGGCCTTGCCTCTCGGCGGCGAGGACTGATAGACGCGCAGGTCATTGGCGATTGCAGTGCGGAAATGCGTCATGACGGAACGCGCCTATTTGGGTCCTGTTAGGGTGTTTTCGGGTGTTCAGCCCTCAGGCAGCCTTCACCTGGGAAACTACCTTGGAGCTCTCGCCAAGTGGGTTGAGATGCAGAAATTCCATGATTGCATTTTCTGCGTTGTGGACCTGCACGCTATAACGGTTTCTCAGGATCCCAAGCGATTGGCGGATCAGACCAGGGAGATTGCCGCTGCCTACATCGCGTCGGGAGTGGATCCCGGGAGGTCGATCATCTATCCCCAGTCCGCGGTTCTGGCCCATGTTGAGTTAGGCTGGATTCTCAACTGTGTCGCCCGGATGGGTTGGTTAGAGCGGATGACCCAGTTCAAGGATAAAGCGGGAAAGGATCGTGAGCGCGCCTCAGTAGGACTGTTTGACTATCCTGTTCTTCAGGCAGCCGACATTCTTGCCTATAGGGCGACCCATGTTCCCACCGGAGAGGATCAGAAGCAGCACCTGGAATTGGCGCGCGACATTGCCGATCGCTTCAATCGGGAGTTTGACGCGCCCAACTTCTTCCCGCTTCCGGAACCTATGACTACGGGCCCAGGGGCCCGGGTCATGAGTCTGAAGGATGGGTCGAAGAAGATGTCCAAATCGGATCCTTCCGACGCCTCCCGAATAAATCTGCTCGACTCCAAAGACGACATTGTGCGGAAGATCCGTCGCGCGACGACAGACTCTGAAGTGCTCCCTCTGGTTTCCGAAGGCCTGACAGGGCGCCCTGAGGCGTCCAATTTGATAGGGATCTATTCGGCGCTTGCGGGCGTCTCAGAGGCTGAGGTTCTGAGCACTTTCGGTGGAAGGGGGTTTGGAGAGTTCAAGCCAGCGCTGGCGGAGCTTGCTGTTCAGAAGCTAGGGCCCGTTTCGGACGAGATGAGACGACTAATGGCGGATCGCGCTGAGTTAGACCGGGTCCTCCGCAGAGGCGCGGACAGGGCGCGTGAGATTGCCGATCCGATAATGGACGAGGTGCGTCAGGTCGTTGGTTTCTGGAGACCCTGAGACGGCAGCAAGGGGGGTCGGCCCGAGGGTTCAGAGGGAAGCGTGGGAGCGTCCGATATGCTAAAAAGGGGCGAGGTGAGCGGCCCGCGGCCTAACCGGGCGGTCGCCGCAGCAGCCCTTATGGCTGGAATCCTGAGCGTGTCAGGACTGACGGCTTGCGGCCTTTCGTCTTCGGCTGTGGAGGCTTCGGGCCTCGAGTGCCGCCTCCCCCTGGGGGCCGGGGATGTGGCGGTCGGCTATTTGACCCTTCGCGCAGCTCGCAGCGACCGAATTACGTCGGTGGCCTCTCCGTTGACCCCGGCGGTTGAGATGCATGAGACCTCGCTCGAGGACGGGGTCAGCCGCATGAGAAGGCTGGAAATGTTGGATCTGCCCGCCGGTGAGCGCGTGGTGTTTGAACCTGGGGGCCGTCACCTCATGATCTTTGGGGCCGGTGAAATTGGGCGGAACGCCACAATTCCGATCACAATAACGCTCCAATCCGGGAGAATCCTGAACCTGAGCTTTCCCTGCCGCTAAGGAATTGGTTAAGGCGGACGTTAACCAATAGGCGGTCATGGTCTGGGGCTTCCGTATCGCCTGCTTCTCACTCTGAAGCGCGGGATGCGGTTTTCGGAGCTTCGAGATGACCTTAGCGCTTAAGAGATCGGGCGAGCCTTCGGGGATTGAGGCGCCTTACGCCTCCGACCGGGATCTGTCGCACCGGCCCAGGGATCGGAAATCAGCGTTCAGACTTTTTGAGAACGCCGGACGGCGGCGTTTATGGCTCGGCTTGGCGGCTCTTCTGGGCGCTCTGCTATATCCGGCGATGATGGTGGTTTCCAGTCAGGTTGGAGATCGGAATCTGTCCGGCATCGTGGATAAGACCCGGTGGACCTCGCAATGGGCCGGCGCCGCCGCGGGCCTGATCGAGCGCCAGTACTCGGATCTTGGGTGGACGCCGGATGCGCACTGGTTGTCGCCAGCCGCCCACCTGACCGCCAAACCGGCCTTCCAGCAGGCGCTCTCCTCAGCGGTCGGCGACTATATCGGTCTGATGGCCGATATGTCCGGAGAGGGTTCGGCTGAAGGCCCTGATCGGGATCTTGTCGCCGCCTCAAGACTGATCTCTGCCTCCAGCAGCGTGGCCCAGCTTCATGCGGGGCGGCAGGCCCTTGTCAGCTATGATCGAAGGCAGCGTCGGGTGGGCGGGGCGCAGCGGCTCGGGGATGAGCAGGCCCGTCAGGTAGAAATGATCAGAACGTGGGCGCTCGAGGGGAAACGCGACATTGCCCGTCTCACGGAAAGCTCGGGTTCGGCGGTTGTGTCGCGGGACGCGACAATCGCCGTTTATACCGCGAAGGCCCGCGCCCAGGCCGCCTATGTATTCCTCGAGGCGATGGAGATCGCTCAGGATCCCAAGTTGATACGTGACCGTCGCATTGCGCTTGACGCCTGGCGCGACGCAGCCCGTTTCCGACCCTTGTTCGTTTTGAACGGTTCAAGGGAGGGCTCAGTCTGGGGGAATCATGTTGTCTCGATGGGATTTCTCTTGGTCGAGGCGGAAGCAGCCACAGCTGATCTTCTGGCGTCCCTGAGATCGCGTGAGGGTGAGGCGATGGTTGTATCATCAGCCGAGACCTCGTTCGACACTGCCGTCAATTAGGTCGATCGGGGCTTGACCAGGCTGGATGGGATGAGCCTGATGCTGGGATGACGATCGCATCGCGGAAATTTCTAGTTGTCTCTGATGAAACTGAGGAATGCCTGACGGCTGCATTGTTCGCCGCTATGCGGGCGAAGGCGGTTCGTGCGGGTCTTGTTATGCTGCGATGCGCCCGAACGCCGGCGTTGGGCGGCTGGGTCGGCCTCGATCGTGAAATCAGTCAGGATGCGCTGGATTCTGCCAGATTGAAGGCGCTGCAGCACGCTGATCGTGTAGAGAACAGGGTGGGACTAAGACCGGAGGTCATCGTTTATGAAGACGAGCCGCTGGATGCCATACGAAAGCTTGTTGCGTCTGATTCTTCGATCAAGACGATCGTTCTGGCAGCCGGATCGGGTCGTTGGGGCCCGGGGCCCTTGGTGTCTCGACTGGGGCAGGGAAAGACCCTGACCACTCGTCCAGTCGCCGTAACGATTATTCCCGGAGTTCTTACATCGGGGCAGCTCGATGAGCTGGCGGGCCAGTCAGAGTAATCCGTGCGGGTGAGATGCGATGAGGTCATTGCGTCAGCTCTCGGGCTTCGGCTATGGACCGCCATTCGCTTGAATTGAGCCGAACAGGATCTCCGCCATGTTCATCCAGACACAGTCCACGCCCAATCCGGAGACGCTGAAGTTTCTGCCAGGGCGGACGGTGACCGATGGTTCGTCTCACGACTTCACATCCCCTGATCTTGCATCCAGATCGCCTCTCGCTTCAGCAGTTTTTGCAATCTCTGGGGTGCGATCCGTATTTCTGGGTTCAGATTTCATAGCGGTGACCAAGGATATCGATGCTGACTGGTCCAGACTGAAGGCGCACATCCTTGCGACCGTCATGGACCACTTCATGTCCGGATCTCCAGTCCTCTTGGATGGCGAGGGTGACCTCGACGCGGCGGATCGACATGTCGATGAAGAGACCTACGATGGGGAAGTTGCTGAGATAGTGGCGGAGATTAAAGAGCTGATCGCCACCCGGGTCAGACCCTCTGTGGCTCAGGATGGCGGCGATATCGTTTTCAAGAGCTTTGACGCGAACACAGGGGTTGTGCAGCTGAGCCTGAGGGGCGCTTGCTCCGGGTGTCCGTCGTCAATCATGACCCTCAAGCAGGGCGTTGAGAATCTGCTGAGACATTATGTGCCGGAGATCACAGCCGTAGAGGCGGCTCCGTGAAGGCAGCGGCCCGTCTCAATCGAGGTCCGCCTCTCGGGAGGGCGCTTGGGATTTTGGCGCCAGCTGGGGAGCGCCAATGATTGTGTTGGGACTGAATACTGCGACGGATGGGTGTGACGCGGCTCTTCTTGTCGATGGGCAAGTCGCCGCGGAAGTCTCCAGCTCAATGACCAAGGGACACGATAGCGCCCTGCCGCTTCTGGTATCCGACATAATGACGCGAGCCAGTCGTCGTTTGGCTGATGTCGATCGCCTAGCCGTAGTGGTGGGGCCGGGATCCTTTACCGGCATTCGGGTCGGGGTGGCGTTTGCCCGCGGCCTGGCCCTCGCCCTGTCTCGTCCCGTCGTGGGGGTGTCATCCTTGGCCGCCATGCCGCGGGGGCCCGGTCCGGTGCTCGCCGTCATCCCGGCAAAGATCCGACCGCCGGATTTGACCTGGTGGGCGCAGGAGTTCATTGACGACGAGCCCGCGGGCGACCCATTCGAGGAGGATCTCAACCTGCTGATGGATCGGATGGAGCATATCAGCGGTGTTGTCGGCGGATTGGGAGAGCTGCTGCGGTCGCGGCTTCCCGACAGGGTTTGGAGGCGCGATGAGCGGGCAACCGCCATTGAGGCTGCACGGCTTGTTTCATTCATGGGATCGACGGACGGATTGCCGCCGGCCACCCCCGTTTATGTGCGTCCGCCGGATGCGGCGGTGATGTTGAAGGCATGATTGGCCTGGTTCGTTCTTCGCAGGCGGCTGACGCCGCGGATTTCGCCCGCCTGCATGCCTTGTCTTTCGACCCCCCGTGGTCCGCCGGAGAGTTTCAGTCGTGGCTTGAGAGGGAGACCACAATTTCCTCTCAGGTCAGAGATGGAAGTGCCTTGATCGCTTTCGGACTCGCTTCAGCAGCGGGCGATGATGTCGATCTATTGACAATCATGAGCCATCCGGCTGCTCGCCGGTCCGGCGCCGCGCGGATGGTCTTAAGGACGATGACGCATCAGGCGGCGTCTCGCGGTCTGGTTCGTTGGGTGCTTGAGGTGGCGCGGGACAATGACCCGGCCCGCGCCCTCTATGTGGCGGAAGGATTTAGGGAGATAGGTGTTCGACGCGGGTATTATAGGAGGGGAGAGGGCAGGGTTGACGCCATAGTCATGTCGAGACCTTAACGCGATATTTGTGGACATGAGCGTTTCCGGCCATCATATCTCCCGGCAGTCGGCTGGACACTCGAAGGCGAGACGCCTCCGTTGAGGGGAGGCCACCGAGGACGGTAAATGATCGAGCAGAAGTGTATCGAAAAAGGCCTACGAATGACCGAACAGCGTCGCGTGATCGCGAGGGTGCTGTCGGGAGCTTCGGATCACCCCGACGCCGAGGAGCTTCATCGTCGGGCCTCCTCTGTAGACCCGAACATATCTTTGGCGACTGTTTACAGGACGGTGAAGCTATTTGAGGACAGCGGCATCATCGAGCGGCATGACTTTAGAGACGGGCGGTCTCGTTACGAAGAGGCGCCTCAGGAACATCATGATCACCTGATCGACGTGAAGTCCGGTCGGGTGATCGAGTTTCATTCTGAAGAAATCGAGAAATTGCAATCAGAGATCGCGCGCCGGCTGGGATATAGGCTGGTTGATCACCGGCTGGAGCTGTATGGAGTTCCTCTCGATGAAGATCGGTAGCGGGCTGGCGTGACCGGCGGCTTCGGCCGCGCTCTGGCGGCGGATTGCATGTGCTGAGGCGGCGTTGAAAACCATGACCACGACCCCGAAGGGTCTATTCATCAAGACATACGGCTGTCAGATGAACGTCTATGATTCCGAGAGGATGTCAGACGTCCTGAAGCCCTTGGGCTATTTTGAAGTCGACAGCCCAGACAAGGCGCAGCTTATTGTTCTGAACACATGTCATATTCGCGAAAAGGCGACAGAGAAGGTATTTTCTGAGCTTGGGCAAATACGTCGTCTTAAGGACGAGGCTGGCGGGGACGTCACGATAGCCGTAGCAGGGTGCGTCGCTCAGGCGGAAGGTGAGGAGATTATTCGACGTCAACCGGCGGTGGACCTCGTCGTAGGCCCTCAGTCTTACCATAGGCTCCCGGAGATGCTGGCCAAGGGGTCACGGTCGATAGAGGATCGACTGGAGACAGACTTCGCCGTGACGGAGAAATTCGGAGCGTTCTCGAACCTACGGAATGTAAAAGGCCCATCAGCTTTTCTGTCAGTTCAGGAGGGCTGTGACAAGTTTTGCACATTTTGCGTCGTGCCCTACACTCGAGGCGCGGAGTATTCGCGCTCGGCGTCGGATATCCTGAACGAGGCTGAGGGCCTCGTCGGACAGGGCGTTTGTGAACTCGTTCTGGTTGGTCAGAATGTGAACGCATGGCACGGGGCTTCGCCGGCTCTGGTCGAGGGCGGCGGGCGCGAGCAGGCAGAGTGGGATCTGGGCCGTCTTATCCGACGGTTGGGCCAGTTTGAGGGTCTTAAACGTCTGCGCTACACCACATCCCACCCGCGGGACATGAACGACAGTCTGATCATGGCCCATCGCGAGGTCGACAGTCTCGCCCCATTTCTCCATTTGCCCGTTCAGTCCGGATCAGACCTCATCTTGAAAGCGATGAACCGCGGTCACTCCGTGAGCGACTACCTGCACATAGTCGATAAGGTCCGTCGGGCGCGGCCTGACATGTCCTTTGCTTCTGACTTCATTGTTGGTTTCCCTGGAGAAACGGACGCCGACTTTGAGGGCACGCTGTCGCTTGTTCGTGAGGTCGGTTTTTCCCAGTCCTATGCGTTCAAGTACTCTCCGCGTCCCGGTACGCCCGCGTCGGACATGAACGGCGAGGTTGAGGAGTCGGTCAAGGAAGAGCGTTTATCTCGGTTGCTATCTGAGATTTCTAACCAATCGAGGGTCTTCAATCTGAACACGGTTGGTTCCAAGCTCCAGGTTCTCTTCACTCGAAAAGGTAAGGGAGAAGGCCAGGCGCTCGGATATTCCCCACATATGCAGCCGGTCCATGTCGACGGCGCCGAGGCGCTGATAGGTGGGCTGTGTGAAGTCAAGATTGTCGCCGCCACGGGGACCAGTCTCACGGGGCAGCTCGTCGATAAGACGAACCCCGGCAGGGCGGATTTCATTGAGGCGAGGACGTGAGCGAAAGATCGAAAAGCGCTAAGTCTGCGCATAGGCAGGTCTTTAAAATCAACAACCCTCAGCTTCTGCGGGACGTATGCGGCCCTGCTCACAGTCATCTTCAAGCGCTCGAACGAGCATTTGCCGACTATGAGCTTCAGGCCGATAGTCAAGGCGGTGCGGTCGTCCTCTCCGGCCTTGACGATGCCCCGAGGAGGGCGGCGGACGTTTTAGAAACATTCGTCGAGAGGATTGCGGCTGGCGCCGAGGCGAGTGCCTCTGAGCTGAATGCGGCCTTACGTCTGGTTCAGGCCTCCGGCGGCTCGTCCGCCGCTCTTGACGTGCTGTCAGGGTTACGTAGGCCAGTTATGGCGCAGACAGCTGGACAGCGTGCTTATCTGGAGACTTTGAGACGCGACGATCTGGGTCTGGTGTTCGGGGTCGGTCCGGCGGGAACTGGAAAAACGTTTCTCGCGGTGGCGGCGGGAGCCGCAGAACTCAAGGCGGGGAAGCGAGAGCGACTTATCGTGGCGAGGCCGGCGGTCGAGGCGGGAGAGAAGCTGGGCTTTCTGCCAGGGGCGCTGGAGGAGAAGGTGGATCCTTACATGCTTCCGATTTGGGACTCGCTCAATGAATGCCTTGGAGCTCAGGAGGTCGAACGACGCAAGGAGCGCAAGGAAATCGAGGTGGCTCCGCTTGCATTCATGCGAGGACGAACCCTGAAGAATGCATTCGTCATCATCGACGAGGCCCAGAACGCCACAGTTCCCCAAATGAAGATGGTCCTCACTCGACTGGGTAGAGGATCCCGTATGATCGTAACCGGCGATCCTTCGCAGACAGATCTTCCGGAAAAAACGCCGTCCGGGTTGGCGCATGCAATTCGCATCCTGCGGAACATTCCGGGCGTCGCCATGGAGGAGCTGAGCTCTGCCGATGTAGTGCGCCATGAACTCGTAGGCCAGATAGTTCAGGCCTACGATCGTGATGCGGCTTTGAGCGGCGCCGGGCGGCGAGTTTGACTGTGCGACTTCAGATTGAGGCGCGTCAGGAATCCGACCTGTGGGGCCGGTTCGCGGGGGATTTGGCGGAGTTCTGCGAGATGACGCTCTGCCCGGCGGCAGAGCGCCTCGGCGTATCAGGCGAGGTGAGCGTTCTGTTCACAAACGATGCGGCGATGAGGGAGTTGAATGCGCAATGGAGGGGGATCGACAAGCCGACGGACGTTCTGTCGTTTCCCTCAGGCGATCGCGGGCGATTTCTAAGCGGCGGGCCTCCTCCTCATCTGGGAGATATCGCCATCGGATATGAGATTTCCTCCGGGGATGCGGAGAAGCTGGGCCGCTCGCTGCAGTTTCATACGGCGCACCTTCTCGTGCATGGTTTCCTCCATCTTCTCGACTACGATCATGTCGATCCGGCAGACGCGCTGATCATGGAAGCGCTGGAAGTCGAGCTTCTGGCTGATCTGGGCTGGCCTGACCCGTATCCGACGGAAGACTAGGTGGACGACGCCGTCCGTTGAGGGCCCTGATAGGTGTAAGGGGCGATAATGTGACAGACCCCCGGAGTGGTGCTCAGGGGTCTTGCGTGCCGGCCATGGCGAACCATCGTGCGACCTGAAGTCTTGCCGATCCTTGGTCGGCCGGGATAGACCCGATCCAGCACCAATTCGGTCGCTGGGGAAGCCGTCATGACGCAGGACCATTCGCGTTCGGATGGACGGATCGCCACTCGGGGCAATCTTCTGACACCGGCCTATCTTTGGTTCGTCGGTCAGAAGAAGGGGAGCGCGTTAGCGCTTGCCGCTGTTCTTGGGGCTATCTCCAATCTGGCCTTCCCCCCGTTCGGGATCTGGCCGGCGATGGCCATTGGCCTGTCGGGTCTGATTTGGCTTCTCGACGGCGCATTATTTGAGAAACGTGTTCGATCAGCCGTGTTCGCCCGGGTGTTTTCGTTCGGTTTCGTCTACTTTTTGATTGGCCTGCACTGGGTGGCGTCCGCGTTCCTGGTTGATCCGGAGGCGCATCTCGCGCTGGTATGGCTTCCCCTGATCGTTTTGCCGGCGGGTCTTAGCCTGATCCTCGCCGTCGTGATGTCGATAGGCTTTCGTTTCTGGAGCGATGGCCCTGGGCGCCTGGTGACATTCACGCTCGCCCTTGTCTTAGCGGAGTGGATCCGCGGATCATTGTTCGGCGTGGGAGGGTTGCCCTGGAACCTGCCAGGAATGGTCTGGGAGGCAGGGGGAGCGATTTCTCAGACTGCGTCGTTATGGGGAATATACGGCTTATCCCTGCTTACGGTTCTGGCGCTCGTTTCGCCAGCGGCGCTCGCCGACGCCCGTCCCCAGGGTACGACAGCGATGCGAGCGGCGCCTGTTCTTGCAGCAGCTATTGTGTTTGGCGGATTGTGGGGGTGGGGCTCCGGACGTCTCGCTGAGGGGGCGGCCGGTGTTTCGGGGCCGCTCGTTCGCTTAGTTGAGGTCGGCGTTCCTCAGTCCTGGAAGTATCAGCCCGGGGTAGCTGAGCAGATGGTGAGGCGTTTTAATGATCTTACGGGTCCAGATGACGAGGCGGCGGCGGATATCGTGATTTGGCCGGAAGGGGCCTTGCCTTACTACTTGTTTGAGTGGCCAGACGCCCTAGATGCGGTGACCGCAGGTCTTGGAGACCGTTCTTTAATAGTGGGTCTGGTCCGTCGAGAGGGAAAGAACGGCGACGAGCCGCGCGCCTATAACAGCCTTGCAGTGCTGAACGCTGACAGTTCGATGCGGGGGCCGCTTGCTCTGTATGACAAGCATATGCTGGTGCCCTTTGGCGAGTTCACTCCCTTTCGCAGCCTCGCGGCGGCGGCCGGCGTGTCGACGCTTCAGAATCTCGCAGCCAATGGTTTTCATGCAGGGCCGCTGCCCGTTTCGGTCAGGGCGCCGGGCCTTCCGCCCTTTGGGCCCCTCGTTTGCTACGAGGCAATCTTCCCTGGCCTGTCGCCGGCCGGTACGGATCGGCCAGCTTGGCTGGTGAATATCTCCAACGACAGCTGGTTCGGGGGCGGGGCGGGCCCTCATCAGCATGCCTCCCAGGCTCGGTATCGCTCCATTGAGGAAGGCTTGCCGATGGCGCGGGTCGCAGCAGGGGGTCACACGGGAATGATTGACGCGTTTGGTCGTTGGACCAAACGTGGGGAACCAGCGGATCCGGTCCTCTATGGAGAGGACCCTGAGGGGTGGCGGTCCTCGGTTGTCGACGCCCCTATTCCCTCGGCGCTCGGGCCGACCCTCTACAGTCGATGGAGGGACAGCCTCTTTGCTGGGATGTGGTTGTCTCTGCTGTTTGCACGGGCTTTTTTGCTAAGGGCTCGGCGCTGATCAAACTCCTGTTTGTGTTCCCCGTTGGACTGTCTCCACGGGGGGACGCTCATTGCGTTTCGTCGAGGTCGCTCAGCTCCGCCGGGGGGCGTCGAGAAGTGATATAAAGCTTTCTTTATATGATTTTTGGCGATACAAGCGCAGGCTAGCGGGGCCTTTCGCCGAGGAGAGCAATCGTGGCGCGTAAGAATTATATTTTCACCAGCGAGAGCGTGTCCGAAGGGCATCCCGACAAGGTATGCGATCGGATTTCGGACGAAGTGGTCGACCTTTATTATCGCACGACGCTTGCCGAAGGATTGGACGTGTGGAGCCTTAGGTGCGCGGCTGAAACGCTCGCGACTACGAACCGAATAGTGATCGCGGGGGAGTATCGGGGGACCGATAAAGTAACGCGTGATCTTATCGCGCACAGCGCCCGCATGGCGGTCCGGGATATCGGCTATGCCCAGAACGGATTTCACTGGGAGACGGTTGATATCGATGTTCTTCTTCATGGGCAGTCCGAACACATTGCTCAGGGCGTCGATGCGTCCGGCAATAAGGAAGAGGGAGCCGGCGATCAGGGGATCATGTTCGGCTATGCGACGAACGAGACGCCCGAGCTTATGCCGGCGCCGATCCAGTACAGTCATCGCATTCTGAAACTTCTTGCGGACGCGAGGCATAGCGGACGTGAGCCCACTTTGGGGCCGGACGCCAAGAGCCAGGTCACGGTCCGCTATGAAAACGGACGGCCTGTGGAGGCTGTGTCGATCGTTGTATCGACCCAACACACGGATGAGCGTCAGACCAGCGAAGACATTCGTCGGATTGTAGAACCCTATGTGCGTAAGGCGCTGGGCGACAGTCTCCCGATTTCAAATGCGTGCGTCTGGCACATCAATCCGACGGGCAAGTTTGTCATCGGTGGGCCGGATGGCGACTGCGGCCTGACGGGCCGAAAAATCATCGTCGACACCTATGGCGGAGCCGCTCCGCACGGAGGGGGCGCGTTTTCGGGTAAGGATCCAACTAAGGTCGATCGTTCAGCTGCCTACGCGGCGCGTTATCTCGCCAAGAATGTCGTTGCGGCAGGGTTGGCGGATCGGTGCACGATTCAGCTGTCTTACGCCATCGGCGTTCCGGAGCCGTTGTCGATTTATGCCAACTGTGACGGCACAGAGAAAGTCGACGTCGCCAAGCTGGAAGCTCGGCTGGCTGAGGTAATGGATCTTCGACCACGGGGAATACGTCGCCATTTAGAACTTAATCGCCCTATCTACGCCCGGACTTCTTCGTACGGCCATTTTGGACGTGATCCCGACGCTGACGGCGGTTTCTCCTGGGAGCGAACGGATCTGATCGACAGCCTCAAAGGTCTCGGCTAGGGCACTCGCACGGGCCTGGGATCAAGCGAGGTGCGCAGCCTTAGGCGCGTCGATGCTCCTCAGCAGTCCGGCATGAGGGGACCGGATTAGGGATATGGCGGCTCAGCATCGTTTGTATGGTCGATCTGCGGGCAAGCCTCTGTCTGAGAGACGTCAGCGTCTTTTGGCGGAGAAGTTTCCGGAGGTCTCTGTTCCCGATACATCAGGGGACGAACTCGATCCGCTAAGGCTGTTTCCGTCTGCGAAAGAGGTCTGGCTGGAGATCGGTTTTGGGGGGGGAGAACATCTGGCGGGTCAGGCGCGGCGACATCCGGATGTCGGATTGGTGGGAGTCGAGCCCTTTCTGGATGGGATCGCAAAGATCTTGGGGTTGATCGAGGAGGAGCGCCTCGAGAACATAAGGCTACGCAGGGGCGATGCTCGCGATCTTGTTGCGCAGCTCGCGCCTGCCAGCCTCGATCGTGTTTTCATCCTGTTTCCGGATCCGTGGCCCAAGACGCGCCATCACAAGCGACGCCTCGTTCGTCCTGATTTCCTCGATTCGCTGGCCCGAACATTAAAGGACGGGGCGAGGGTTCGGTTCGCCACGGATTGGGCGGACTACGCCAACAGCGCGCTGGAGGCCTTTTTGGCGGACCATCGTTTCTCATGGGTCGCATCCTGCGCCGACGACTGGCGGATGCCGCCGTCGGATCATGTTCCCACGCGTTATCAGGCGAAGGGGCTCGGCGATTGTCGTCCCGTGTTTTTCGACTTTCATTTCACCCCTCTTTTGATCCAGAGAGGGAACTGAAGGATCAAGTGTGCAGGTCGTCAGCGTGACGGGCCGGCGCGCCGAAAGCGAGGACAGGGTGTCGGGTCTTTTGGGACTTTGAACGGTAAAATCGCCAAAGAGCGAGATGGGCGGTAGGGGCGGTGAGGATGGCAATACAGACAAGTCGCATCCTTGTCGGAGACGTCGGCGGAACCAATATTCGTTTCGCGATCGCCGAGGCGAAGGGAGCAGAGGTGTCGCTCGCGGATGTCTGGAAGCGGCTGGGCGCAGACTTTCCGACCTTCGATGACGCGTTGGACGCTTTTTTATCAGACAGCGGCGTCCGCCCCGACGGAGCATCGCTCGGGGTGGCGGGTGCTGTCTCCGCGGGGCGCGTGGAGCTTCTTCATCGCCAATGGACGGTCGACTGTCGAACTCTGGCCTCAAGGCTTGGCTCGACGGTTTCGGACATTGTGCTTGTAAACGATTTTGTCGCCATGGCGCGTGCAGCGCCCGAGCTTGACGCAGAGGGCATAGAGACAATCCGTTCCGGGCAAGCGTCCCACGAGGGTTCGATCGTCGTTTGCGGACCGGGAACCGGCTTTGGGCTGGCAGTACTGAAAAAGTTGCGCATGCGTGATCCCGACCGCCCTGACGGCCGGTCGGAATGGACGGTCCTCGGGGGAGAGGGCGGTCATCAGGTCTTCGCACCTCAGACAGATATGGAATGGCGCCTGTTCGAACGGCTGAAGTCTGAACTTGGCTATGTCTCCAATGAGACCGTCGCATCCGGCTCGGGTTTCCAGTCAACCGTCCTGGCGTTAGCCGCTGTGCTAGGCGTGTCGGCGACGGACCCGGATCCCACGCGCACGGAACTCCTCGCGGAAAAGGGCGATCCCCTGTCTCTGGAGCTGTGCCGATTGCGGGCGCGCACGATCATGACTGTCGCCGGTGATGCCGCGTTGTCGTCGGCGGCGTCGGGCGGGGTTTATCTGGCTGGCGGCGTCAGCCAGGCGCTGCAGACATTCTTGTCGGAACCGTCGGCCATCGAAAGGTTCGTTAATCGGGGGCCGCGTTCACCTCTCATGGAGCCGATCCCTATCCACCTTATCCGATCTGGCCTCGCTCCGCTCTTGGGGGCGGCCCATCTCTGGCTGGACGACAAACGCCGGGGATGGCTCTAGGCTGATGCCGCGCGTCTATGCTTGAGTCTTCAGCGACGTACTTGGGTACAACAGGTCAGCCGCTCAGAAGTCGATCGCGAGACCTTTTTTCTCCCAGTCGCCAAACCGGGTCGGCTCCTCGCCATCCCGCCCGTCGACTTCTGTGGGAAGACTCATGGGCTTTGCAGCTCGTCGCCGCTCCTGAGCCTCCCTAAGCGCTCTTATCGCTTCAGGCGAAAGAGACTTATCCGGGGCTGCCCCCAGGTCTTCGAAATCCTCAAGCCTCCCACCCTGGTCGGCTCCTGGCGAAAACGCGTTTTCATCGGTCATGGCGGCACTCTTCACCATTTGGATAGGATTTTGAAGAAAAACTTACTTTGAGCAGTCGTCGAAATGTGTGACCGCCCTGAAACGGGATGTCTGACGACCTCGCGGGCCGAGAATGGCCGAGTGTCGTTCCATCGTCGGAATCCGCGCGTCCTGACGCTTAGGAGAGCTGTTATGAGTTATGTGAAGGCCGCAGGCCTCATGCTGATCATTCATCTGGCCTTCGCCGGTCTGGGCTGGGCGATTGCAGAGAGGGCAGGCGCAATGATCGCGACCCTGATCGCTCTGGGGTTTCACCTTCTGGTGTTTTGGTATGCCGAGCGGATTGTTCTCAAACTCCACAACGCCCGGGAGGTCAATTCTGACGATCCGTCGCCCATGATCCGGGCGTTCGTGGCGGACTGCGACAAGCTTGCCATGCGCGCGAACATGCCGCGACCCAGGACTTATATCCTTGATTCTTTTCAGCCAAATGCATTTATGGCCGGCCGCGACACGAGCCATGCTTCGATCGCTGTGACCGACGGTCTTCTGAAAACCCTGACGCGGGCCGAGGTCTCAGCCGTCGTCGCTCACGAACTCGCCCACGTGAAGAGAGGCGATGCTTTGGCGATGAGTATTTCAGCTGCGTTGGCTGCGCTAGCCGCCGCTGTTATCGGAACGTTGGTCTACCCCTTCGGATTGCGCCGCCAGGCCGCCATGGTCATTTCGGGTTTGACCGCTCGAATGGGACGCAGCCATCAGAGGGAATACGCGGCCGACCGCGTTGCCGGGGAGATCTGCGGTTCGCCGATTAATCTGGCGACAGCTCTTTTGAAGCTTGAGCGCCATACGATGTCACTTCTCAATCCCCTCGCCGAGCGGAGTCCGGCCACAGCCCATATGTTTGTGATCGATCCTCTTCAGGGGCCTCGACGCGGCGCCAGCGCGTCACATCCTCCGACCGAGCGGCGGATCGCCCGTCTGCATAGGCAGGCCGCTGAGATGGAAGGAAATGAGGAGTGAGGTCCTTCAAGGTCGAGCCTGGGGATGAGCGGGGTGTCACCATAGTCTGTCGTCTCGGACATCTGATTGGTTTCTGGTGATGAAGCCGCCTCGCCGTGGCGGCCGGCAAGCCTCGGGAGCTCCGAAGTCCCAAAGGTCTCAGAGGGCGCGCAGCCCGGCTGGCTGGATGAGCCGGGTGGCGGCGGCCGATCTGGTGCTCCTGACCGCTCACGGAGGTGCGGATCTCGATTCAGCGCTTGAGGCCAGCGATCACTATTCGCCGCTGGAGGGGCCAGACAGGGCCTTTGCCCGGGCGATGGCGAGCGCAGCTCTGCGAGCGCTAGGCCGGATCGACTTGGTTCTGTCCGGGTTTCTCGACCGCCCCCTTGAACGTATTGATCCCCCTGTTCTGGCGTTGCTTCGAATCGGGTGCGCTCAGCTCTTTCTAATGGGAATTCAGGATTACGCATGCGTCTCGGCGACTGTCGAGGCCGCTCGCCGATGGGGACCTGCACGTCGGGGCGGTGCGCTGGTGAATGCGATTCTGCGACGGGCGGCTAGCGACCCGAGGCCGTTCCTCGAAGCGCCGGCGACATCGATATGGCCGGACTGGCTGGCCGCCTACCTTCGTTCGAGCATCGGAGAGTCGGCGGCTCACTCGATCGCCGAACTTCAGCTTCAAGAGCCGCCGATCGATCTGTCGCTTCACCACGGTGAAAGACCGGCGGATTGGGCTGATCGCCTTGGAGCGAGGGCGTTGCCAAATGGCTCAATACGAGTTGAGACCGGGCGGGCTATCTCGGAATTGCCGGGCTATGCCGAGGGACGATGGTGGGTTCAGGACGCGGGGGCCACTTTGGCGGCTCGGATCCTTGGTGACGTGCGAGATAAGCATGTGACGGACTTGTGCGCAGCCCCCGGCGGCAAAGCGATGCAGCTGGCCTCCGCGGGAGCGAGATTGACAGCTGTCGACATATCGCGCCAGCGTCTCGATCTCGTGAGACGCAACGCGGCTCGTATGGCCCTGCCGATGACGATCGTGGAAGCCGACGCAAGACGCTGGAGACCCGAACGACCGCAGGACGCCGTATTGCTCGATGCTCCCTGTTCGGCGCTTGGCGTTCTCAGGCGACACCCCGAAGGCGCGTGGAGGCGTGATCCGGCCGAACTCGCCAGATTTCCCAAGGTTCAAGCCTCACTTCTCGAGTCGGCGTGGCAGATGCTCGGACCGGGCGGAACTTTGTCCTATTGCGTCTGCACGCCATCGCCGGAGGAGGGGGTCGATGTGATCGAGGCGGCGATCCGGTCAGGACGGTGGTCTCGTCGGCCGATATCTGCGGATGAGACGCCTGGTTTTGATCACGCCGTGACGTCTGCGGGGGATCTACTCACCATTCCTGCTCCAGACCCGTTGGTTGTCCCGGAGGCTTCGGAAGGCAGCCGGGACATCGGCTCCGCGTCCGTGACCTCTGACATTTTCTTCGTCGCACGACTGGTCAGGCGAGGTTGACGGGCGGGGTGCGCGCTGTGGCGAACCGTTCTTGCCCCTTCTGGATCGATCTCTGAAGTCGTGAAATATTCATCCCCGGTTCAGAGCCGGCATGGCATTCAAGAGTCGACAAGGCGCGCCTCCCGAGGGGGCATTTGAAGAGGGAAGTCATGAGCGACGCAGTCAAGGTGGTCAAAAGTTCGATGTCTCATAAGGCGTTCGCCGCCGCTTTCTCGACGATGGTGCTGCTTCTCTCGGGGTGCGCCTCTAGTCTTGGCGCGAATTCCTATGGTCGGGACGAGATCGGAGCCGTTTCGCGAGTTGACGAGGGCACGGTGATCGCTTCCCGGGCCATCACTATTGAGGGAAGCGAGACAGGCTCGAGGGTCGGAACCGCGACTGGTGCGATCGTCGGAGGCATCGCCGGCAGCCAGGTAGGAGGCGGCGACGATGAGCGCGCCATCGGCGGTGTGGTTGGGGCCGTCGCCGGTGGTGTGCTCGGAAACATGGTTGGAAAAGCGGCCACCAAAAAGCCAGGCTTCGCCTACACAATTCGTCTTCGATCGGGCGAATTGGTGACAGTTACCCAGGGGGGAGATGTCGCCATCGCCAACGGCACGCCAGTCCTGATCGAGTATGGGGATAGAACCCGAGTGATTCCCCAGGGGGCGTCGATCGGCTATTGAGGGGGCTGTGTAATTAGGCGGGCCGGCGCCTCGCGCCTTGCGCGGAGGTCGGCCCGCTGCTACGCGGATCTCATGTCGAGGATCCTGATCTCACCGTCCATTCTGGCCGCAGACTTTGCGTGTCTGGGAGAGGAGGTGCGGGCTGTTGATGAAGCCGGCGCTGACATGATCCATGTCGACGTGATGGATGGTCATTTTGTGCCCAACCTGACCATTGGTCCGGTCGTTGTTGAGAAGATTCGTCCGTATTCTCGCAAGCCGTTCGACGTCCATTTAATGATATCCCCCGTTGATTTTTATCTCGAAGCGTTCGCCGCGGCTGGCGCAGACATCATCACCGTACATCCTGAAGCAGGACCTCATTTCCATCGATCAATCCAGGCGATCCGAAAGCTTGGGCGTAAGGCAGGTGCGGCTCTCAATCCGTCCACTCCTGAAAGCGTTCTGGACTACGTGCTCGATGAGCTGGATCTTGTGCTTGTGATGAGCTGCAATCCTGGGTTCGGCGGGCAGTCGTTTATCGAAAGTCAGCTCAGGAAGATCGAGGCGATTCGAAAGACGATCGATCGCAGGGGTCTGAGTGTTATCCTCGAGGTCGACGGCGGAGTGACGCCAGCCACCGCCCCCCGCGCCATCGACGCCGGAGCAACGGCTCTTGTAGCTGGGTCGGCTGTGTTCGGACGGGGGAAGTCGGCTTACGCGGACTCGATCTCGGCTCTACGCCCGACCACTCGGGGGTAGTCGTCACATGACTGCTGGCGGAGATGTCCTTCACGGCGTTTCAGGCACGCGTTCCGCAGAAGATACCGCTTGGATCGATCTCATGGGCAGCGCCGGCGAGGCGCCAGGACATTCTCCGGTCTACAGAATGCGCCTTTCTGGTCCGACACCCGACAGTTTGCGCGCCTGGCCTAAGGATCTGCGGCCCGCGAGTTCAGCTCGTGGAGCAGAGTTGCTCGCAGGACGCTGGCGCTTCGGGGCGTCGTTTGTCGAGACGCCTGAAGGGCATGCGCCTTGGGGGCCGCCTTTTCCAACTCTTCATTTTGGCGATCGGGTCCACCGCTTTGACTGGCTTAGGGACCTGACGATTTTAGGCCCTGAGGGCGAGGCGCGAGCGCGTGCTCTGGTGGTCTCGTGGACTGAGGAGTTTGGTCGTTGGGACAACTTCGGCTGGAGGGTCGGCGTGACGGCTGATCGCGTCGTCAACTGTCTGTCCGCCGGACCCTGGTTGTTGGAGCCTCTTCAAAGAGAGGCGAGAGAGTCGGTCCTGGACTCCTTGTTTCGGCAGGTGCGCCATTTGCAGGCCTCGGCCGCGGAGGATCCTGATCCGGGCATCCGCTTCCGCTCTGGCGTGGCCCTGTCTCTCGCAGGAGCGGCGATAGACGAGGGAAAGGCCATCATGGACGCCGGTCTCGCGCTTCTTGAAGTTGAATGCGGGCGCCAGATCCTGGCAGATGGAGGACATATCTCGAGAAGTCCCCAGGCTCTCGCTGAGGCTCTGATCGACATTCATACTGTTGAGGATCTGCTTCTTCGACAGGGTCTGATCGCCCCGGTCTTTCTGACTCGTCTTCAGCCGCGGATGGCCAGTATGCTGGGCTTCTTTATGCTGCCCAACGGTCAGCTGCCACCCCTTCATGGCGGCGGGGACGGATTACCGATCGCAACGGCGGCCATTGCGCCCCACGGTGAGGTGCGGTCTAAGTTTTCGTTCGCGAGGCTCAGCGGTTATCAACGGGTCCAGGCTGGCGACGTCACCGTCCACCTCGACACCTCCGGCGCCCCGCCCCCCCCTTATGCGACCCGATCTCACGCCTCCGCTTTGAGTCTGACCCTCGACGATGGTGGGGAGTGTCTAATCACAGCCTGCGGATCGCATCGCGAACTTGAGCCTCATCTGAAGGAGGCGGGTCGCAGAACGGCTGCTCATTCCGTTCTTTGCCTGGAAGGGGAGGATAGCGCCGTCTTTTCCCGTGACGGATCAGGTGCTGTTTCCATCGATGGTCCGCCCGGGCTGTCCGTGCGGCGACTGGAGGAAGACGATCAGTGTTTGCTTGAGGGGCAGCATAGCGCTTGGCGGGACAGATACGGCGTCATCTATCGACGGCGTCTTTACGTGGCGAGAAGCGGGGATCGCATCACGGGTGAGGAGAGTTTGTCGAGACCGATGTCGGAAGCTTCCCCGATGGGAACCCGGATGATTCCGTATGTCGTGCGGTTCCATCTCCATCCTGACGTCATGGTGCGATCGGATAGTGAAGCAGGCCTCGTTTATTTGGGCCTGCCTCATCGTGAGAGGGTGTGGAGATTTAGAAGCGAGACGGTGGTCTCGGTCGAGCCGTCAATGTATTGGGGTCGTGGGGCGTCGGAGACGACCCTCCAGCTCGTGATACGAGGAGCGGCCGAACCGGGAGGAGACGGGTCGAAGCACCCGAACCGGGTCCGTTGGTCGCTGACTCGGGTTGAGTAGCGTGCAAAGGCGTGCGGGCATGAAGGCAGGCGCAACTCATGGTCGAAAGGCGGCGATAGAAGCCAAGGCGTTATGCTTCCTTTATGACGTCCTGAGCGGCATGGCTGCGATGTACCTCGCTCCCCAGATCCTGGCCTATTTTTCAGGCCGCGGCCCGCCTGACTGGCTCGATGTCTTTACGGCTGTCGCATTCGGGATAGCGGCGGCTTTTTCGTTCTGGCTTAACGGCGTTCATCGGCAGATCTGGCGACTGACATCATTGCGGGATGTGGTGCGTCTCTGTCAGGGGGTGGCCCTCGCCAATATCATGTTGTTGCCGATCCTTCTCCTGGCGAGAATGCTTTCGGATTTTCCCCTCGCCAGCCTTTATCTTCAGATCCCGATCTGGCTCCTGGCTCTGATGATCGTCAGGTTCTGGGCGAGAGGGCGCGCGTCTGGCGATTTTCGCGCGGTGTTTCGCAGGGAGCCTCCGTTCGCCCCCCGCGCGTTGGTGGTTGGTCCTGCGTCTGCCGTTGCGGAGGCCTTGAGAGCCGCCAGACGTTCAACGTCCGGATCCCCAATCAGGGCGGTCGGCGTGGTAGAGACCAGCGGCGCCTTTTTAGGGCGAGACATCGAAGGCGTTCAGGTGGTTGGAGGGATCGATAGTCTCCGGGAGCTCTTCGATCACTACACGGCGCGCTTTGGCGAGCTCCCTTGGCTTGCCATCGCAGCGCCGTCCGAGGACCGCAGGACGATGGAGGCCGTTCTCGCCGTAGCCTCGGCGCAGAATGCAGTGATCATGCGCCTCGTCACCTCGCCCCTCACGGCGATCCAGCCGATCCGGCCGGCAGACCTGTTGGCGCGGCCGGAGAGGCGCCTCGACATGGCGCCTGTGGCGGCTCTTGTCTCGGGGTCAAGAGTGTTCATCACGGGGGGCGGGGGCACGATAGGAGGCGAGCTTGCCCGCCAGTGCGCAGCGCTCGGGCCCGCCGAACTTACGCTCTATGACAGTTCCGAATTCAACATCTTCGAAATTGATCAGCAATTGTCACGAGCGTTTCCTAACCTCGTGCTCAATTCTGTGATAGGCGATATCCGGGATGAAGCCCGTCTTGAGCAGGCCATGCGGGACGCCTCTCCCGATCTTGTCATCCATGCGGCGGCGTTGAAGCACGTCCCACTGATGGAGCAAAATCCCAACGAAGCGATCCTCACCAATGTGGTCGGAGCTCGCAGGGCCGCGGAAATCGCTGTACGACTTGGGGTGAAGGCGTTCACGTTCATATCGACGGATAAGGCCGTGAACCCGACGAATGTTATGGGTGCGACGAAGAGAGCAGCCGAGCTTTTTCTCCAGGCATTCGCCCCGACCGCGCCGGCGACCCGATTTTCGCTGGTGAGGTTCGGAAATGTGCTCGGATCGAAAGGGTCGGTCGCGCCGCTCTTCGAACAGCAGATCGCGGAAGGCGGCCCCGTGACGGTGACCCATCCGGACATGACACGCTACTTCATGAGCGTGGAGGAGGCCTCGGCGCTCGTTCTGCAGGCGGCGGCGTTGTCGCTTAAATCTTCAAGGGCCGAGGCAGTCCTCTATGTTCTTGATATGGGAGAGCCGGTCCGAATTCTCGATCTTGCGGAAAAGATGATCCGAATGAAGGGCAAGATCCCAGGTCAGGACATTCTGATAAGGGTAACTGGAACGCGGCCAGGAGAGAAACTCAACGAGACAGTCTTCTATAAGAGGGAGGATGTCAGACCAACGCCCGTTGACGGGGTCTTTGAGGTCGCGGCGCGAATGGGACCGTCCATCGACGCGCTTGAGGCCCAGCTGGATGCCATAGCCAGTTTGGCAGTCCGTCGCGACACCCATGCTTCCCTTTCTCTCATCAAAGCCAATGCGCCTGAGATCTTCCTGGATGATACGCGCAACGAGCCCCCCCCACGCGTTCACTGACTGGAACCGGACATATCCGGCTTTCGCACAGTTGGTCGTCGTCTCGACAACTCATATCTTCGGAGGCGTCTAAGCGTTCTCCTCCCCACTCAGAACTGGAGCCATTATGCCTGCAGACCACTCACTTATCGTCCGGCGTGCGCTGATCTCAGTTTCGGATAAGACCGGGCTTGTCGAGAGAGCTCGTAGGCTGGCTGCGCTGGGAGTTGAACTTGTCTCTACAGGAGGGACAGCCAGCGCGCTGAAGGCTCAAGGCCTCGCAGTGCGGGATGTATCGGAGCTCACAGGGTTTCCTGAAATGATGGACGGCAGGGTGAAAACCCTTCATCCCGCAGTGCACGGCGGCTTGCTTTTCCGCCGCGACCTGCCGGACCATGTTAGCGCCGCCTCGGCGCACGGCATAGAACCGATCGATCTCATCTGGATCAATCTTTATCCTTTCGAAGAAACGGTTCGTCGGGGCGGGTCCTACGATGACTGCATTGAGAACATAGATATCGGTGGTCCGGCCATGTTGCGCGCCGCCGCCAAAAACGCAGAATTTGTGGCCGTGTGCACGGACGGTGGGGATGTTGACGCCGTCCTCGCGGAGATGGAGAGCGGATCCGGCGTATCCACAATCCTGAGGCGAAGACTGGCTGCAAAAACCTACGCTCGGACCGGCGCGTACGATGCGGCGATATCGGAGTGGTACTGGAAGTCTCTGGGCGAGGATGCGGGGGAGTGGAGAAGTTTTGGAGGGCGACTTCACCAGACGCTTCGCTACGGCGAAAACCCCCATCAGAAGGCATCGGTTTATGTCGGTTCGGAGCACCGCGTTGGTGTCCTGACGGCACGGCAGGTTCAGGGAAAGGAGCTGTCCTACAACAACATAAACGATACCGACGCGGCCTTCGAGCTTGTGTCCGAGTTCAATCCCGCCTCGAAGCCCGCGGTGGCGATCATCAAGCATGCCAATCCGTGTGGCGTAGCTTTGGGTTCCTCTAGCCTTGAGGCTTATCGGTCCGCTCTCGCCTGCGATCCGGTTTCGGCCTTTGGCGGCATTGTCGCTCTTAACACTCGCCTCGACCGTGAGACGGCAGAGGCGATTGCGGAGATTTTCACCGAGGTTGTGATAGCCCCCGGCGCAGATGAAGAGGCGCTGGCCGTCTTTGCCCGAAAGAAGAATCTTCGCCTTTTGCTAACTTCAGGTCTTGCGGACCCCGCCCAACCCGGTGTGGCGCTGCGGTCGGTTGCTGGGGGGTTGCTTGTTCAGGATCGCGATACTGGCCGGGTCACCCGGGATCAGCTTCGGATAGTCACCAGACGTCAACCGACGACCGCAGAAATGGAAGATATGCTCTTTGCATGGACAGTCGCTAAGCACGTCAAATCCAATGCTATAGTCTATGCGAAAGACGGTGTGACGGCTGGCATCGGGCCAGGCCAGACAAGTCGACTGGACTCCACCCGCGTCGCTACTCGCAAGGCGATGGATGCCCGAGAGGCGGCAGGCTGGGCCGAGGTGCGTACAAAGGGATGCGCCTGCGCTTCGGACGCCTTCTTTCCATTCCCCGATGGCTTGCTGCAGGCCGCGGATGCAGGGGCGACCTGTGTTATTCAGCCAGGCGGTTCGGTGAAAGATTCCGATGTGATCGCCGCAGCCGATGAAGCCGGACTCGCGATGGCGTTCACCGGCATGAGGCACTTTCGACACTGAGAGTGTCAAAACATTTTGGAGCTGCCTTTTTGAAGAATCTCAATTGGGACGAGAAATCGTCTCGAGTGCGCGAATTTTTTTTATAATGACGTCAAAAAAGCAGCGATGGAAACTTTGTCTTTAGGTTCGTGGGACATTTTCATCTTCCATAAAGTTCACTTTGTCTGTGGAATATTTTGTTTACTTAAGTCATCCCACCGACACTCAACCTGAAGGAAAGACCAAATGGCCCGCACCACCACCAAAGTTGCTCCCAAGAAAGCTCCTGCCGCTGCAGCGAAGGCCGCTGTGAAAAAGGCTGCTCCGAAAAAGGCTGCGCCGAAGAAGGCCGTAGCTAAGCCCGCTCCCGCTCGCGCCCGCGTAGCGAAGCCCAAGGCCGTCGCTCCCAAAGCGAAGAAGGCCGCAGCTGCTCCGGCCAAGCGCGTCGCCGCCGCTCCGGTTAAGCGCACTGCGGTCAAGAAGCCGGCTGCCGCAACGAAGAAGGCGGCTCGGAAGTCCTAAGAGTACGCGGGACGACTGATTTCGAGGGCTCGGGGACAGGAGCGGGTTATCCGCCGCTTGTTCCCGGGCCCTCTTTCTTTAGGCTGGCCCAGGAGATTGGGCGCCGACTTTGGCGCACAGGCCTGATATGGGCCGCCGCAGTTTGCTATCGACTGTTCCGGTAGGCTCTGCGAGCGAACCGGTCCGCCGAGCCGCGGTGGCGGCCTCCTAGGTCCTGAGGCGGTGGCCGTCAGCCCCCACTGTGCAGGTTTATCGAGGCGACACGGATTTGAATGCTGCCGCCGCGCGTTTATGTCGTCGGCTGCGATTGCAGCGCTTGCTTGCAGCGATGATCTACGCCGCTATTGTGCGCGCGAAATCTGTTCGCGGAGCTCTTCATGTCAAAAGCCGCCCCCAAGAAAGTGGTGCTCGCCTATTCAGGCGGGTTGGATACCTCGATCATTCTGAAATGGCTGCAGACGGAGTATGGCTGTGAGGTGGTGACGTTTACCGCTGATCTGGGGCAGGGCGAGGAGCTGGAGCCAGCGCGCCGGAAAGCGGAGATGATGGGCGTCAAGGAGATCTTCATAGAGGATCTTCGAGAGGAATTTGTCCGGGACTTTGTATTTCCGATGTTCCGGGCCAATACAGTCTATGAGGGATCCTATCTTCTCGGCACTTCGATCGCGCGTCCGCTTATCGCTAAGCGGCTTGTTGAGATCGCAGCTGAAACAGGCGCTGACGCGATCGCGCATGGAGCGACAGGAAAAGGAAATGATCAGGTTCGGTTTGAGTTGTCCGCTTATGCGCTGAACCCGAACATCCGGATCATCGCTCCGTGGCGGACCTGGTCGTTTCGATCGAGGACGGATCTGATCGAGTTCGCTGAAAAGAACCAGATTCCCGTTGCCAAGGATAAAAGAGGAGAGGCGCCGTTTTCCGTCGACGCAAATCTTCTTCATTCGTCTTCGGAAGGAAAGGTCCTGGAGGATCCTGGCGTTGAGCCGCCCCCGTATGTCTATCAGCGTACGGTGTCGCCGATGGATGCGCCCGATGCGCCGGTTGATATCGAGATCGGCTTTGATCGAGGCGATCCGGTATCGCTTGATGGCGTGCCGCTTTCGCCGGCGACTCTTCTTGCGAAGTTGAACGACCTGGGCCGTGATAATGGGATTGGCCGTTTGGATCTTGTCGAGAATCGCTTCGTGGGGATGAAGTCTCGGGGCGTTTATGAAACTCCCGGTGGAACCATTCTCCTCCAGGCGCACAGGGCGATGGAAAGCATCACTTTGGATCGTGGCGCCGCTCACCTTAAGGACGAGCTGATGCCGCGCTATGCTGAGCTCATCTATAACGGGTTCTGGTTCGCGCCTGAGCGTGAGATGTTGCAGGCTGCTATCGACAGAAGTCAGACGTCGGTCGGCGGAAGCGTCCGACTGAAGTTGTACAAAGGTAATGTGATTGTAACGGGGCGAACCTCTTCAAAGTCCCTTTACTCCGCCGCCCATGTAACGTTCGAGGATGATGCGGGGGCATATGACCAGAAAGATGCGGAAGGGTTTATCCGCCTGAACGGTCTGCGTCTGCGATTGCTGGCCGCGGCTCAAAAGCGATAGAGCGCGATGGAGGCCTGAAACGTGGATCTGTCAAAGGTGCCTGTGGGACGAAATCCGCCCCTGGATGTCAACGTGGTCATCGAAGTGCCTCTTGGAGAGGAACCAATCAAGTACGAGATAGACAAGGCCTCAGGAGCCATGTTTGTCGACCGCTTCCTTTATACGGCCATGCGATATCCCTGCAATTACGGCTTTATTCCCCACACTCTGAGCCTTGATGGGGATCCTATCGACGTCATGGTGATCGGCAATCGGTCCCTTGTTCCCGGATGTGTGGTGAGGGTGACCCCAGTTGGGGTTCTGATGATGGAGGATGACAAGGGGCAGGATGAGAAAGTGATCGCTGTCCCTCACCCTAGCCTCACCCGTTATTATGAAAAGGTTCAGCATTATCGGGATCTGCCCGACATCCTCGTCGAGCGGATCGTTCACTTCTTCGAGCACTACAAGGATCTTGAGCCCGGTAAGTGGGTCAAAACAAACGGCTTATTCGGCCCGGAAAAGGCGCATGATCTGATCCGGGAGGCGGTTATCCGCGCGACAAACGCCGACGCCTCTTGATCGCTAAAAAGGGAGTTAGTCGCTTGGGTTGCCTGACCGGATAGGAAGATCTTCCGGTCGGCTGTCGGGAGGAGGGCCGCCTCGGGTTGAGGAGCCCATTCGGCAGCGCTCTTGTTCTGCTGGATTGTGTTCGTGATGCTGGAGACAGACCTGTTCTGTGGTCAGCTCGCGGTCGGGATCGACGGCGACGCAGCTCGACAATGCGGTCATCCCGGCGATGCAAACCCACAGGGCGGCTGAAGATGAGACCGTGTTCTTCCGGTCAGATCGGTTAAACGGCATGGTGTCCTTCCGAATGAACGAGGCGACGAGTACAGTATAGGAAGTCGCCTGAAAGATCGATCCGATATGTCTGCTGCAGGAAATAGGTGCATCTCATGAGAGATCTGCAGGGCTAAGGCGCAGTAGTCTGAGCAGTGTGCGAGGATCAGCTCTTCGCCAGTTCAGCTAGAAGCTCGGCCGGTCCGACGACGACAGCCGGCTGGCCGCTGGCGGTTTCACAGTAAGGGGAGCCGCCCTGGCTCATAAGCCGGTCAGTGCGAAGTCTCGCAAGACCCAGCCTATCTGATGCAGATGTGATTGCGCCGATCTCCTCCTCGCCTGCGAACACGGGGGAGGGGAGGTCCTTGATATCCTCTGAAAGCTGCAGAACCGCCGTTCGCCGACGGACGTTCGTTCTACGCTTCATTCGCGAGACGACTTCCTGACCGACAAAACAGCCTTTGTGGAAATCTACGCCGCCTGACAGGTCCATGTTGATGTCGGACGGGTAAACTTCCTCCACTCCGAAATCGACGCCCTGCTCGGGCCGTCCGGCCCGTATGCGTGCAGCCTCAAAAGACTGCAACGAGATCGTATCGGTAGGATTGTCAGCACGACCGATCGACCTCTGAGGCGCCGCCCTTGATCCTTGGGCGCCCCCATTCGTCAGACCCAGAATGATCTTGGTTGGGTCGGGGAAGATAGTCACGCGAGACCTTAACTTAAACAGCTGCAACCGACGTTCGACCTCAGGAGCCGCCAGTCGGGCGCAATCCAGATCGAACCCAAGGGGGGACTTGTGAATAAGCATGTCGGCGATCACGCGTCCCTGGGGCGTGAGAAGCGCTCCATAGCGCGTGTCGCCAATGGTCATGCCGAGTGTGGACTGGGTCAGAAGTCCATTGAGAAAAGACTCTGCATCAGGCCCTTCGACGGTAAGGACCGATCTCAAGGGCAGTCGAACGACATGGGTCATGAGCGCCCGCCGGAAGAGCCGCGACACAAGTCGTCCGCCGCCCCGAAATGGGTTCGAAGGTAAGTGGATGAGAAACAGAATCTTCCCGAATTCAATGACATGACAGATGAAATTACGACTTCAGAGGGCCAATGAATGAACAAAACTGCCCTCTCAGGGAGGGATTGGGGAGATGGCTTTGCAATATTCCTCATTATGTGCCATAGTGCGGTCGTCGAATTTTGAACAGGTTCGGTTGCTCTCCTTGCTCACATCTATTTTGGATTGAGCTCCGGATCTGGCCTTCCGTTCCTTCTGGTTTGACGGCTCCCGGGTGCGGCTATGAAGCGCCCTTATAGCTCCTGCGGGCTTTTCCGTGGGACTCTTACTGAAAGACTATCTCTACATGGCTACCGGCACCGTTAAGTGGTTCAACGAGCAAAAAGGTTATGGCTTCATTCAACCCGAAGCGGGTGGGAACGACGTGTTCGTTCACATCTCGGCGGTTGAGCGCGCCGGCCTGCGCGGCCTGACTGAAGGCCAGCGCGTGTCTTATGAACTCGAGAAGGACAAGCGTTCGGGCAAAATGTCTGCAACGCAACTTCAGAGCCTCTGATTTTCAGGAGCTTTGCGAGACGTCTCGTTTTCAGAAATGTCTCGATGGACGAACTTGAGCGGGCTGGCGATTGTCAGCCCGCTTTTGCGTTTACGGGGGTCTTGGTGTGATGGCCTGCGGCTTATAGGGGTGCGCGTCGTCACGGGGAGACGATCTCATCCACGAGGCCGGAGGCGGTGAGTTCGAATGCGAGCTTGGTGTCGGGTCGGATGAACATCCGAGTGACCCCTTCCCGAGCAAGTCGCTTGAGAGCGACCCCATGATCCTCCCCTGGGACGGGTTCGAAGGCCCGATCGTACCGGCTTGGATCCATGTCGATTGCGAGCCACGGAAGGCCAGTGCGGATCACCTTGAAGAAGCCGCAATTGACCGTCTGGGCCTCGTCTCGCATCAGACCAAGAGACGTATCGACGCCCGACGCTGTCAGGTACGTTAGTCCATGGGCGGCGAAGGGGTGCGGATCTTCGCAAGCCGCATGCAACCTTGCGACTTTGGCCTCTGCCAGGACGTGGGAGCAGCTCGGTCGTCCCGCTGTTCTCTGGCCGCATGGGGCAAGGGTCACGAAGACCTCTCCGCCAAACACCTCTTCGCCCGCGTCGACGACAGCGATCTCTTCTGCATGAGGTCGTCCGCCATAGCCGGTTGCCCCCTCGCCGATCAGTTGTCCGCCTTTGACGATGACGCAGCCGACCGCGGGGTTCGGTGCGACCTTTCCCATCTGTCGGCGAGCCAGCGCAAGCGCCCGGTTCATCCAGTCTTCTGCGGTGAATTGAGGCGTGCGCAGCGACTCAGGAGTGAGATTTGGAGGATCGTCGGCGATACGTTTGAACAGGTCTTCTACGGCGCTCGATGTGATTTCCCCTCCTGTGGAGGGCAGATCATGAACAATCCGGCCATTGAGCATAACCAGTCTCCTGGCGTCTGCGGAGACAGTTTCGTCAAACGTCTGCTCTACCAAAACGATCGTCGTATTCTGAAAAGCCGCCGACAGTTTGACCAGGGTTTCAATATCTGAGGAGCGCGATCGGGGTCGGCTGCTCAGAAAATACGACAGCGGGCTGCCCGGAGGCGTCTGCCGCGCCGCTGGAACCGCACCTAGGTCCGCGCGAATTCTCGGGGCCAGGTCCGGAGATCCATGTGCGATAACCCATGAGCCTTTAGAGCGCCTCATGCCTTGGGAAGGGGTTTTGATCGGGAGGCGTCAAGATAGCGGGCGCTGAGGACTTCAAGCTCGGAGCTAAGATCAATCAGCAGGGGATTTCCTGTGGGGATTTCTACCTCGGTGATGTCCGCATCTGAAACTTTGAACAGATGTTTGACAATCGCTCGGAGGGAATTGCCGTGTGCAGCGATCAGGATGTTGTCCCCATGTTTGAGTCGGGGTGCGATTTCCTGGTTCCAATAGGGAAGGACGCGCTCGAGCGTCGTCTTAAGGCTCTCTGTCTGGGGGACTCGAATGCCGGAGTAACGTCTGTCCGATTGTAAATCGTATTCTGAGTTGTTCTGCAGTTCCGGCGGGGGGATATCGAAGGACCGACGCCAGACCTTAACCTGATCGACTCCGTGCTTGATCGCAGTCTCGGCCTTGTTGAGCCCGGTTAGAGCCCCGTAATGACGCTCATTGAGTCGATAGTCTTTCGTGACTGGCAACCAGACCTGGTCCATTTCCTCAAGGGCGAGCCAAAGCGTTCGTATCGCGCGCTTCTGAACGCTGGCATAGGCCCGGCCGAAGGGGATCTCTGTCGATTTGAGAAGGCGGCCTGCAGAACGCGCTTCAGTTTCGCCGAGCGGCGTCAGATCTACGTCCCACCAACCAGTGAAGCGATCTTCTAGGTTCCATTCGCTCTGTCCATGTCTGAGCAGGGCAAGCTGGGCCATGACGCGTGTCCTCGAACTAGGTTTCCAGGACGCGTTCTAAACAGTTTCTAGGGAGTTGGGGAAGCAGCAGCTGCGGACGAGGCGGCTCCTGATATCTCGCCGGCCATCTGGACGCCAGAGTTACCCTCGCGTCTTTGATAGGCGGCCACCAGCGCGGAGTAGGGAGGAGCGTACTGCCAGCCCGCTTCGGTCGTGTTCACTTTGATCTCGAAGTGAAGATGAAGAGTGGTGGGCGTTCCCCCGAAATCGTTCGATACATATCCGATGACCTCACCTTTGCGGACGGCTTGTCCGGTTGTCACATGCAGGCGCGACATGTTCAGGTGAAGGTAGCGATAAATCCGCCCGCCGCTTGAAGCTCTTAGGGTCACGGAATAACTGCCGACATTGGAAACGACGCCGTCCTCTACGGCGACGACTGGATACCTCACTCTTTGGTCGGCTGGCAGACGCCGTTCCTCGCTGCAACCCTCCGGAGTTCCAACCCGAATATCCTGACCGAGGTGAACGCCCTTAAGAGCGCACCACGGTGTCGCTGCGGAGGTGGAACGCGTTTCACAGTAATTGTCTCTCCAGGGAGCGGAGAAGTTACGCGGATCGCACTGGTCGCCCCCTTTTAGGCCGCCTCCATAACGGTAGACTTGGGATTGCAGCACAGCCGGATCGCTTCGGATCGGGAAGACGATGTCAGGAGCGAGATTGGCGGTTTCCACAGCGCCCTGTCCGCTGCTGGGCTCGAGAGCTCCAGGGGGATTATAGTAGAAGGTCGGCGGCGGGGCCGGCGGCGGCGCAGGAGAGGCCTCTGGCGGCGGCGGGCCAGGTTCCCCGGAAGGGGCAGGTTCGGGCGGCGGCTGGGGTGTAGGGGCGGGGACAGCCGTGTCGCTGATCGGAAGCGCCTCGTTCACCGGGAGTTCCGGAAAAGGTGTTCCGTTTTCGGGAGCGCCGGCATTGGCGTCCGGGTTGATCGCGGGAGGCGCCGAAGGAGGTGGTGGAAGGATCTCGCCGCCCGGCGCCTCAGCGCCGGGCGCGGGGTCGACGACCTGCGAGGATTCGGCCGCCGGCTGATTGTCCACCCAGGGCCAGAGCACGCCGCTTGGAACATCGCAGGATGACAGCGTGACGCAAGCCGCAGGAAAGATTGCTAGGCCTAAACGCCTGACCGTCTCACGCCACATGACCATGTTCTTTCGCCTCGGCTCCGCGTGGGATCCTTACTGGGTTTGCGACACGAACAGACTATCGGCGAACGCCTTCGCCTCATCCTCCGATATGCAGCTCTCCGCCGCATCAATTTGTCGACATTCAAATTCAATGAGATAATCAGCTCCGAACCGAGAGAAGGAAAGCTGGGCGCTGGCTTCTCCGAGTGTAAAGGCCATGTCAGGGCGGGCGGATCCGTCTGATACCCCGGCGGAATAGGCTTTCTTGGTTCCGTTCACAATCGCGTCGTACCGGGGTGTCTGGTAGGTTGCAAAGTATCCGTCAGGCGTCGCGACCAGGGCCGGCGGACGGGCGTCCTGAGCCTGAACAATCCCGGAGGGAAGAAGGACCGGGACCTGAGGAAGACCACCTTGTCCGGTGACGGACTGAATGGTGACCGCCGAGTCGGTTGCAGGGCCTGCAGCCTTCGCCGCTCGCGCCGCCTCCCAGTCGATTGTCTGGTCCGCCGCCGCTAGAGGACCGGCTGAACCCGCGACCTGGTCCGCAGGCGCTTCCGTCGCGGTCTCTGTCTGCGGTTTGCCGTCGTCGGGCGCCTTGAGGCAGCCGCCGGTCGCCAAGCCAAGGAGGCAAACGATCAAGGAAGCACGTCTCATTTGTCTCCTCCGGGGTGGGCGGTCATTGTGACTTCAGCGTACTCGATATCTGGCGACTTCGTGAGTTTTCGCGCGATTTCCCTCATCTCCTTCGCCCCCATAGGCTTTTTCGAAGATGCATCTGGAACGAGCACAAGCTCGTTTGAATATGTGACCCGGTCCAGCGTCAGTCCGCTCAGATCAGGGCGCTTCGAGCGTAGTTCGAGAAACGCCTTGCGAGCGGCGATCGGGTTTTTCCAGAACTGGTCGATGATGGGCTTCACCCGAGCGTCATTCTTAAACTTCACGACCATTTCAGGTGAGATCGATAGGTTCGCCGGAGCGCCCTGATCTGACGCGATCCCGGGGAGATCAGCGGGTGAGGGGCCTTGCGCGAACACCGGAGAGGGCGAAGGCGGCGCGGGCGAAAGCGCCGCCGGCGCCTCGGCTACGGGCCCGGCTTCGGAAAGGCTGAGCTTTTTGTCGTGAGCCGACAGGATCGACCCACCGACGAGCACGCTGATGATCGCGACAGCCGCGGCGGCCGGACCTATGACCCCGTTGTCCTGCGCACCTTCACCATCCGGCACCTCAACCCCCTTCGTTCGCATATTGCCGCGCCATGATGGCGGGCTCACTGCATTTGTGCATTGCCAAGGTTAAGCATAATCCCTCCGCAGGGCCTTGAACACTGGCCAGACTGGCCAGGAATAGGCTGCGACCCGGGATAACTGGAACACGCGCCCGAGCACTGAAGGGGCGTTCGAGGGCTGGATGCCGTCAGAAGCCGACTTCTGAGCTCTGAGGGCACGGCTGAAGGATATCTCGCCTTAAGGAGGGCAAGGGCGGCGCTGACATGCGGCGCAGCCATGGAGGTTCCGTTTTCGTAAGCGTAGAAACACTCCGCCACGCTCACGCCGGGGGAGGCGGGATCATAGCAGTTTCGTGAGAACTTGGTGGACAGGATTCCGTCTGGTCGGCCGTCCCCATCGTCGTCTCGCGTCATGTCGCCTCCCGGCGCCATGATGTCGACATCCGCGCCGTAGTTGGAGTAGGGGGCAAGCATTCCTCTGCCATCTCCAGCAGCGACAGATATGACGTTCTGACACCCTCCGGGTGCGAAATATCGCGTGTCGATTCGAGCGTTGCCAGCCGCTGCGACGACTATGGATCCGGCTGCGACGGCGTCATTGATGGCGGATTGCATGGACGCCGGACAGGGTTCGAAAAGTCCGATCGAGAGATTGATGATATCCGCCGGATTCTGGTTCCAGACCTCATTACCAAGTCCGTCCCGGGCCGGGACCCGACCCGCCGCCCAGCGAATGGCGTCGTTGATATCCGACAGCCGACCGCCGCATCGGCCAAGAGCTCTCACGGGAACGATTGTTACGTCCCACGCTCCGCCGGCCACCCCGTTAGCGTTGTTGGAGGAGGCGAGGCCGATCGTGCCCGCTACATGGGTTCCGTGGAAGGTATCTCGAGAGGTCGGGTCGCTGGGGTCGCACCGGTCTCCCGGATCATTGGGGTCTGGGTCGCGGCCGTCGCCGTCATTACCCATCATGGGATCAGACACCATGTCGAATCCGGGTGCGAGGTTTCGGGAACCGGAGATATCCGGGTGACTCATCTGAATTCCGGTGTCGATGACCGCGACGGTCACCGATCTAGACCCTGTGGAGCGTGCGCGCGTCCAGAAGCCTGAAAATCCTGCTCCCCCCGGGGATTGTCCTCCCGCTGCTCCCGTATCCTTGAGGTTCCACTGAAGGCCGAAAAGGGGGTCGTTGGGTACGATCCGCGCGACGGTCGCTGCGCCTGGCTGCGCTGCGTTAGGCCGCTTCAAAAGCTGGTTAGTAAAAATGAAGTCCTTCTCGACATACTCATAGTCGCCCGTCTCCATGAGAACCTTAACCACACATTCTGTCGCCAGAACCGGATCGGCCTGCAGGGCTGAACGGGTGGGGTTTTGACGGCACTCGTCCTCCGGACTCTCCTTATTCCTGGCGAACAGTTCGCTCATCTGCGGCACGCTTGCGAGGTCAGCTCCCGGCCGAAATTGGGTTGGTGAAACCCCGATGACGATCCTCATCTGTCCGCCTTCCTCGGGGACCACCACTCCCGACAGTCCGAGCTCCTCAAGCTTTGAGTATGCCTGCTCGCGGGCATTCAGCGCCGCGTTTAAGTCAAGCTTGTTGCGGACCGCCAGCTCACGAGGAACAGGCGCTTTGCGATCCAGGTTTTGTCGAGCTATGCCGTCGCCGATCTGTTGAGCGGTCCGGGTGTTCGCCTTCAAGGTCTCTTCAGCAGACCGACGGGCAAGGCGAACCGTATCTTCCGTGACCTTCACCCCTGACTGTCGCGCCGCCTTTTCAAGCGAACGAGATACCGCCTGGTCCTTTCTAAGGACGGCGTCCGGGGCCGGGCGCGACAGGGCCGGCGAAGGGCGACGAAGCGCCCCCGGAATGTCTGCGGTCCGAGGAGTCGCGTCGCTGGTCGGATCATCCAGAGCAGGGCTCACCGGCTCGACGGCGTCAACCGCCGGGTCCGTTTCCTCCTGCGCGGCTAGAGCTGGGTCAGCCGCCTCGACATCGAAGATCTCCGGCTCAACCGCCGGTTCAACAAGATCCGTCTTGGGCTTTGCGATAACCGATCCTATGGCGAAATAGCTCTCAGCCTGCAGCATGTCCTCGAGACTGACTGGTGTGATCTCGACCGCTGGTTCGACTGTTCCTGCAAGGGCTCGCGCCGCCAGCGGGGAGGTCTTAAGGGGGTCAGGCGCGGACGGTCCGCCGCCGCCCCCAGACACCTGATCGCCGACCTGCCGGGCCAGTTCAGCAAGCTGGTCGATGCGCGTCTGCGCAGCTTCACAACCTGCCGTGAGAGACGCCAATGCTAGCGTGACCAAAGCTCCCAAACGCACGCCGTTCGACATCGAGACCCTCCAGCACGCTCGGATTATCAAGGTTTCATTTATCACGGCCTCGCTGGGACGCGAACAGGGGTTCTGCTCATCCGCGAGTCTTGGGGAGGCGCTAGCCAGCTTTCCTTTGGGGGACCTCTGGCGGCCTGATCAGGCCAAATGTTCTAATGAAATTAACGGTCTGTTTTGTGTTTGGCTTCGATCCTAGCCGATGTCCGCCGATGCGGCGCCGATCGATTGCGTCTGGAATGTCACATTTATCTGCAAAACGTCCAAATCGTGTCGCATTGAGGTCACCGCACTCCCACTTACTGGGAGCAGGGTCGAGTCGGCCCATGAGCTGGCCCCGACCCTTCGCATATCTGTCGATATGCGATCCATTTTGGGAGGCTAGACTGTCATGATCGGGGATGGAAAATTCGTTTCCCGGGTGATTATCCTGGTGTTCGCAGGTTTGGCGTTTGCAACGATTGCGGCCCTCCTCGGCAGCAATCAGGCGTCTTTATTCTCTGACGTGAGCATCTAGCTCCGCCGCGTCGTCAGTTTCCTCCTATGCTGAAAAGACAGTTGATGTACGCCAGGTTCTGGTGATGGGGCGTCGCTATGCTGCTCCGCGGATATTCCGCTGGCATCGGATGGGCGGCATGACCATTGCGTGAAACGGGTTCCGGCGGCGAGGGTGGCTCATGTTGATCGTAGATACCGCATTGGCGAGACGCGCGGCGGAAGGCCAGCCAGTCCAGGTGGGTCTTTTCGGCGCTGGCTATATGGCCAAGTGCATCGTGAGTCAGGTCGTTCGTCACATGCCGGGCTTGCGTATCGCGGCCATTTGCAACCGCACCGTCTCGGCAGCTGAGAAAGCCTATCTGGCTGCGGGCGTCGACTGCGAACGGATCGTGACTGTCGGGTCTGCAGGCGCGATGACAGACGCTCTAAGGGACGGGCGCTTCGCGATCACCGACAATCCCACGCCGCTGTGCGAGGCTGCCGGCATTGATGTGCTCATTGATGCGACTGGTCACGTCGAATACGGAGCCGGAATAACGCTCGCTGCCATCGCGGCAGGCCGGCACATGGTTAGCATGAACGCTGAGTTGGACGCGACAGTCGGTCCGGAGCTCAAGGCGCGGGCGGACCGGGCGGGAGTGATCCTGACAGGGTGCGACGGGGATCAGCCGGGGGTTCAGATCAATCTCCTGCGCTTTGTGAAGTCCATCGGCCTGAGGCCTCTGATCTGTGGAAACATCAAAGGCCTGCAGGATCGATATAGAACCCCCGAAACTCAGGCGGCTTTTGCTCGTCAGTGGGGACAGACCCCCACCATGGTCACCAGCTTCGCCGATGGGACAAAGATTTCGATGGAGCAGGCCATCGTCGCAAACGCAACGGGGATGACGGTGGAACGCCGCGGCATGATCGGGCTTCATCATTCCGGTCATGTTGACGACATGACTGGCCTTTATGACATTGATCGAGTCCGTTCGCTGGGAGGCATCGTGGATTATGTCGTGGGCCCTCGGCCCGGACCAGGCGTGTTCGTTTTCGCCGAAGCGCAGGACGAATTGCAGAAGCATTACCTGAAATATGGAAAACTTGGCGACGGCCCGCTCTACAGCTTCTACATGCCATGGCATCTGACGGCCATCGAAACCCCCCTATCGGCGGCGAGGGTGGTTCTGTTTGAAGACCGGGTGATAGCACCCATCGGTCCGCCGGTGGTTGATGTCGTGGCGACAGCTAAGACGGATCTTGTTGCCGGCAGCCGGCTCGACGGGCTGGGCGGCTTTATGACTTACGGGCTCTGTGAGAGGTATGACCTTGTTCGTCGGGACGATCTTCTCCCGATGGGCTTGGCCGAGGGATGCACCCTGAGGCGAAACATTGCTAAGGATCAGGTTCTGACCTGGTCAGATGTCATTCCGCCATCTTCAAGCATCGCTCATGAGCTGAGGGGGGCTCAGGACCTTCGCTTTCCGTGCGGATGAGGCGTGAGGGCAACCCACTCTGTCAAAACGCGTCACCGTCCGTGAAATCCGGCCATCTCGTGTCTCTTTCGGATTGGACCGTGGGGATAAGCGGCCAGCTGATGTCGAAGCGGGAGTCGTTCCATCGGACGCCCACCTCTGCATGCGGAGCGTAGGCGTTAGAGACGAGATAGGTCACTTCGGTATCGTCTGCCAGGGTCTGGAACCCATGAGCGAAGCCCGTGGGGACATAGAGAATGGCGTGGTTGGTTTCCGTAAGCTCAAAGCCTTGCCAGCGTCCGTACGTCGCTGAGGACCGACGAAGGTCAATGATGACGTCAAATACCGCGCCGCGAACGCAACGCACCACCTTGACCTCGGTATGAGGCGGCCGCTGGAAGTGCATACCTCGAAGCGTGCCTTTCAGGCGAGATCGGGAAGCGTTGTGCTGAACGTACCGAGTCTCCAGCCCCGAGCTCTCGAACGTCTCTTCACAGAATGTCCGCATGAAGAAACCGCGTTCGTCCCCCTTCGGATCGAGTTCGATCAGGCGGGCGTCAGAGAGGGCCGTTGGCTTGATCTTCATCCTAAAGCCTTTGATCGTAGTTCAGGATCTGCTCGTCCATGAGGGCAGGGGCCGTTCCCCTGTCTTCGATCCACCGGCGATACCACCCCATAGTCAGCCGGACGGAGGTCTCAAGGTCGGCCGCAGGCGTCCAGCCAAGCTCCGATCCCGCCTTCGATATATCTAGTCTCAACAGCTTCGACTCCCGCAACGTGGCTGTTTCGAGCTGGACAGGGTGCTGAGGCCGGCCGATGGCCTTGAGAGCAAGCGAGAGAACCGCCTCCACATTGGACTCGCCAGCAGGTCCTGGACCGAAATTCCATGCGTCGGACGCCGACCTTCCGTCGGTCGCAAGGCGCTCAGCGAGCACGATGTACGCTCGGCAGAGCTCGAGCACGTGTTGCCAGGGTCGGACTGACTTCGGTGAACGGATGACGATAGGGCTATCAGCGATAATGCACCGGACAATGTCGGGAATAAGCCGATCCTTGGACCAGTCTCCCCCTCCGATTACATTTCCGCCCCGAGCGGTGGCCATGTTCGGACCAGACCCGTTCGCCCAGAGATTGTCTCTGTAAACGGCGGCGACGAGCTCGGCCGCAGCCTTCGACCCGCTGTAGGGGTCATGACCTCCGAGCTGGTCGGTTTCCCGGTAGGGCCACGCCCATTCGTGATTATGATAGACCTTGTCTGTGGTCACGCAGACTATGGCTTTGACGCCTCCTGCATCGCCCGCAGCCTGAAGGACGTTCGCAGTGCCCATGATGTTAGTGTCGAACGTCTCGAGGGGGCGGGCGTAGGACTCCCGGACGAGAGCCTGAGCCGCGAGGTGAAAAATGAAATCCGGACGAAAGTTTTTGATCGCTGAAGCCACAGAGGCGGCGTCGCGGATGTCGACAAAACCTGAGTCGATTCTGTCCGCCAGAGCGATATCGTTAAACAGGCTTGGCCGATCAACCGGAGGAGGGAGCGAGAGACCCAGCACATTCGCTCCCATAAGGTGCAGCCACTGACTAAGCCACGCCCCTTTGAAGCCGGTGTGGCCGGTGACAAGAATACGTGCGTCACGAAAAGTCTTATCGAAATGCATGGATTATGAGGTCTCGAAAATCTGAGGTCGGTCAAAGACAATAAACGCTCAATGCCTAATTCACCGTTTGTTGGTGGCACAGCGCTTGCCTTGTTCGTCGTGCCTTGGGTCGTAATTTGGCCGTCTTGGGTTGGGCGTTGACAGGCGATCGGGGCTCGCCATTTGGGGTGGTGATTATGAAAGTCGTTATTTTCGCCGGTGGTTTTGGAACGCGCCTGAGTGAGGAAACCAGCATCAAGCCCAAGCCGATGGTGGAAATAGGCGGGCGCCCGATCTTATGGCACATTATGAGCTCATATGCATCTTATGGTCTGACCGACTTCGTTGTTCTGGGCGGATATAAGGTTGACGCCATTCGCCGGTACTTTCTCGATTACCATCGTCTGTCCGGCGACTTCACCATTGATCTCCATTCGGGCGAAATCGTCTGGTCTCGGTCAATTGTGCCGCCCTGGCGTGTCACGATTTTAGACACTGGCGTGGACACAATGACGGGCGGTCGTCTTCGTCGCGCGAGAGACGTGATCGGAGACGAACCCTTCTGTCTGACATATGGCGACGGTCTGAGCGATGTGAACATCGCCGAACTCATCCGGTTCCATCGTGAGCAGAAATGTCTCGCGACGGTGACGGCGGTCGCTCCGCCGGGGCGATTCGGGGTGCTGGGCTTCTCTCCTGATGGCGCCCGGATCACCTCTTTTCGGGAGAAGGACAGTAAAGACGTCGGACTGATAAACGGCGGCTTCTTTGTCTGTGAGCCTCAGGTCATCGATCTGGTGGAGGGAGATTCGACTGTCTGGGAGCAGGAGCCAATGAACCGTCTCGTCGAGATGGGTCAGCTTTCGGCCTATCGCCATAGCGGGTTCTGGCAGGCGATGGATACGCTCAGGGATAAGGCCGTACTCGAGGCCGCTTGGTCCGGGGGCGCGCCTTGGATGGTCGGGTCGCGAGCTTGAAAGATGGGATAATCCGCACCCGGAGGGCTTAGGGAAGTACGGCTCCGCCGCTCCTGTCGGCGACCGGAGGCGGGGGGCTCGAACGCAAGGAGAGGAGCCGCCGTATAAGTGGCTCAGCACCCGACAGCTCTGGTTTTTCGCAAACGTGTTCGCCCTGAGGGGCTTGGCGTTAGGAGTGGATGTCGTGTTAACCGTTCCATGGGCCCAATAGACTGAGCTTTGAGGCCAGTGTCGCCTTTCGGCTCGGGTTGACGGGATCGAGGGGGCTTCGGTTTGGCGGGGTTGGGTGCCAGTGAATGGTTATGGGGTGAGGGCCTCGCGCCATGAAATATCGACGGATCGTCATCCTGACCGGCGCCGGTATTTCTGCTGAGAGCGGAATGGGAACATTTCGCGACAAGGGCGGCCTCTGGACGACACATAGCCTTGAGGACGTTGCGACACCGGAAGGCTTCGCTCGCGATCCCGCGCTGGTTCATACCTTTTATAATTTGCGTCGGGCGGGCTTGAAGTCAGCGGCGCCTAACCGCGCCCACTTCGCTCTGGCGGAATTTGAGCAGGAGGCGAGATCGCGCGGTTCGGACGTCATGTTGGTGACCCAGAACGTGGATGATCTGCATGAACGGGCGGGCAGTCTGTCAATTATTCACATGCATGGGGAGCTCACCTCTGCGGCATGCGTCTCTTGCGGCGCGCGCGCGCGCTGGGAGCAGGACCTGGGCCTCGACAGCCTTTGTCCGGGTTGCGGTCGCCGGGGAGCGCTTCGTCCGGACGTGGTCTGGTTTGGAGAAGTCCCCTACGGCATTGATGAGATCCACGATCGGATTTCAACATGTGATCTGTTCGTCTCTATTGGCACCTCAGGGGAGGTCTACCCCGCCGCGGGTTTCGTGGGTCTGGCTGCAGGTCAGGGGGCGCATACGGTCGAGTTGAACCTTGAGCCCTCGGCGAATGCGGGATTTTTCAGCGAGGGGCTTTATGGGCCGGCGACCCAGGTGGTCGATCGTTGGCTGAACGCTCTCCTGCATTCTGGCGGCTGACCTGTTGGCGGTGGTCTTAACGAGAGAATGTGGCGGTGTATGGACCGCGATGGGCCGGCCTTGCGAGGGATCTTTTCGGCCGGGGGGTTGGCAAGCGTCCCTCGAAAGGGTTTGTAGCGGACGGGCTGTGCCGTTTCGGGCCGGCCGGACATCTGGAGCCGTGGTATGTCGGTTGAAGCTCTGCGCAATTTCGCGACCAGTCTTCGCATTTACCAGCGCAATCTTCAGGGTCGGAAGTTTGAACCGGAAGCCCCTTACATGGACTTCGTGGTCAAGCCTGGCGACATCTGCCTGCATTTTGGCGGATCGGACGGTCGTCATTCCTATCTGATGTCGAAACGGGTGGGGCCGACTGGCAAGGTGCATGTCTATGAGCCTTCGAACTATTCCTACGCCATCATGAGCCGTCTGATTCGCTGGCACGGCTTGAAGAATGTGACCCCCCATAACGCCGCGATTGGAGACCATGAGGGCGAAATGCTTCTTTCCGTCCCTCGAAAGATGTCCGGGCATCTGGGTAGAGCCTATGGGGTTGTCACCTCCCGCGGCCGAACCGCCTCTGACGAGAAACTGGCGACAGGAAACGCCACAGAGTTCATTGATCAGCCGACCGCGGTCGTCTCCTTGGACGGTTTGATGAAGGCCGAGGGTCTTCCGCGTGTCGATTTCATTCGCTGTGATGTCGAGGGAGCTGAGATTCGATTTATAGAAGGTGGAAAAGCCACGTTAGAGCGTGATCTTCCAAGTATTCTTATCGAAATCCACCCATTTTCGTTGCAGAGAAACTTTGGATCGTCTGCGGAAGCCGTGCGCGATTATTTTCTGGGGCTGGGATACCGGATCTGGCAGTTGAACGACGACGACACTAAAATGATTGAATCGTCTCAAATAGACCCCAAGCGGCGCTGGAAGGACTATTTTCTCATCCATCCCAAGCGGGGTCCCGAGCTGCCTGAGGGCATGTTCCGTGACGCCTTTCGAGGGTAAGGATCCCGTCGGATATACGGGGCGTTCGTTGATCGACCTGCCGATCGGCTTCTGGGGAAGGTCGCGAGGCTTGACCCATGATCGCTTAAGGATGAAGAGAGCCAATTCGGCGCTCTGGCGGTCATGACACTCATATATCCGATAGCTTCAGACGCGCGCGGCGCATTAGACGCAAGCCGCTTCGCCCGGACGCGCGAGGAGGCGCGAGCGGCGACCGGCGAGGACATGAAACTGGTGTCGGAATGGCTACGCCCCGACGCGACGGAGCGCGAGGCGGTTTGGACGAAGGCTCAGACCGGTCTCGCTCGAGGGTATGTGCAGTTCTATGAGGGCGCGAGCGGCGAGCCTGTGATCGCGCTGACCTTCTGGAGAGAGCATCAGAAAGCCGCGGCCCTTCCCATTGAGGCGTTGCAGGTCCCGGCGTCCGTACCGGAAGACCACACGGATGATCTGTATTTTGCAAAGCCGTCTGTGAAATCGCGCCGGCCGCGTCGCCCCGCCGATGTGAATCAGATGGATTTGTTCGACTCCTCCTCAAGAGACCGGGGGGCTTCAGAGGATTGATCACGCGGTGTTCATCGAATACCCCGCACGCAACCGACCACTTGGGCCTGAAGGCGGGCCTTCGGGCCATTTCTCGCATTCACACGGCGCAGTTAATCTGCGTAAGGTAATCAGGAAGTGGCGTTTGGCGGATCCATGCTGTCGGAAGATCGGGCGCCCGGGCGGTCAGGTGAGGCTAAGTCGTCGTCAGACGGATTGAGCGAGGCCGAGCGGGGATATTTTTGTGATCTGCTCTCGCAGGTGGCCGTCTCAAGAGATCGGGCAGCCTACGCGGAGCTCTTTTCTTATTATGCGCCTCGGGTGAAGAGCTACCTGATGCGGCTGGGCGCCGATCCGTCTCAGGCCGAAGAGATCACCCAGGACGTGATGGTGACGGTCTGGCGCAAGGCCGGCCTTTTCGATCGTCAACAGGCGTCTGTCTCCACATGGATTTTTCGCATCGCCCGGAATCGTAGGATCGATGTGTTCAGGCGCACCCGCAAGCCGGATTTAGACCCCGAGGAGCCCATGATTCTCCCGTCGGGGGTCGAGGCGCCGGAGGCGAGACTTGAGACGAAGGATACGGAGACGCTGGTCCGTTCCGCGATGAAGGATCTCCCGGCCGAACAGCTGCATATGCTTCAGCTGGCTTTCTATGAAGGACTGTCCCACCGAGACATCGCTCAAAAGCTGGATCTTCCGCTTGGAACGGTGAAATCCAGGATTCGACTGGCCTTCATGAAAATGAAGACGAGATTGGCGGATGAGTGATCCGAACTGGCAAAGGCTTCGTAAGGGAGCGATAGGGCCGAATGCGGGCTCTCATGAGGCGGGTGTAGCTATGGTTAATCTTGCGATTGGAGAGGGGCCGACGCTCGACGAGCAAACTGTCGCGGCGATCTCCTCAGGACGCGCAGAACCGGCCCTAACCCTCCTGGTAGAATCTTTCCTCGAGATGCGGGGATGGGCTGATCGAACAGCGGAGGCGGCCTCAGGGGTCTTTCTGGAGCGCGAGAGCCCGACAGCCATGGCTGCTGGGGCCTTCGAGAGGGTCATGGCGGCTATAGACGCGATGGAGGCGTCGCAGCCGGTCTCGGCGTTCGGAGGGGGACCGCGCTACCCCGAGCTCATTCGGCTTCCGTCGTCCCTGAGTGACCTGGTTCGAGAGGCCGAAGCCCGCCGTGACTGGAGTTATGCCGGACCCGGCATACGGTCGCTTCGGCTTGGAGTTGAAGGGCCGTTGCAAGCCGAACTTCTGAGGATATCTCCAGGCGCTTCGACGCCGAAACACTCTCACTCCGGCCGGGAGTTCACCCTGTGTCTTTCGGGCGGCTTTTCTGATGGTCGTGCAGCCTATGGACCTGGAGACCTGTCCATGGCTGACTCGCGCACCGTTCATCAGCCGGTGGCGGACGCCGATGGCCCGTGCTTCGTGCTGGCGGTGACTGAGGGTGGGTTGAAGTTCAAGGGCGCGCTCGGCTTTATACAAAGGCTGACTGGCGCCTGACAGGCCCTGGCCTCCTGGCGGCGTCAGGGGCGCGGACCTAGGGGATAGGCGGCCTCCTCCTGATACGTTCTGCCGTTCGAAGTCCCCCACGACGAGTAGAGTTGGAAACTCTCGATCCAAAATGGATCTGTTCTGAAGGATCCGGTTCTCGAAAGATATCCTGCGATGTCGATATCGCTGACCCCGCGACAGTACGCTAGGGTCACGTGAGGAAAGAATTTCCTGGGATCCGGCGTCAGACCGATGCGTCGACCTGCTTCGCGGCAAGACCCCGAAAGATGAGACAGATCAGCGTTAGGTTCGACCAGGGCCCACAGAGAGCTTGGTTTTTTGCCGCCGGGGACCCCTGTTCCGGCTAGTCGGATTTCGAAAGTCCGTCTCTGAATTCTCGATAATTCGAGATCTAGATCGGCGGCGTCAGGTTCAGGGGTGTCGCCGAAAAATCCAAGCGTGATGTGGAACGTTTCGGGTGGGCGCCAATGCACGCCTTTGGCTTCATGGAGGTCGTCTTGCAGAAGATGAAGCCTCCGAGCGATGGCTTCGGGCAGACTAAGCGCGACGAAAAGGCGAAGGGACATATCGGGGTCTGCTTGGCTGTGTGGACGGAGGACACGGCGGTAGGACGCTATCATAGAAAAGGCTGGCGAGGAGGGGACGACGACAGGGTTGGCGATTGGCTCGAAGAGTTCGCCTTCCGTCGTAGTAGGACTTGAAAAAGTTCGTCCCGATCGCCACTCTCTCTTCACTGGCTCCACGTTTTGGAAGCCACAGGAAAGGTTCAGATATGGCAGACTTTCAGTTCGCTCAGGCTCGTCGCTCGGTCGGCGCGGCCGATATGGCGGTGGACGCCGGCCTGCGCGGCTTTATGCTTGGCGTTTTCAATAAGATGGCCCTGGGCCTTCTTCTCTCGGCGGTTCTGGCCTTTGTGGCGGGAACGGTTCCCTCGGTGAGCGCTCTGGTCTTTGGGACGCCGTTGCGATTTGTCGTCATGTTCGGACCGATCGCGATCCTTCTTATCTCTGGTTTTGTGATGAAGAATCCCTCGCCTCTGGCGTCGGGCCTCATCTACTGGTCTGTGGTGACCCTGATTGGAACGGGTCTTGGAGCCCTGCTGATCGTTTACGGCGCCCGGCCTGACGGCATGTTGGTGATTGCCAAGGCCTTCCTGACGACAGCAGCCGCCTTCGGAGCGCTCAGCCTTTGGGGGTATACCACCAAGCGAGACCTGACCGGGTTCGGAACTTTCCTGATCATGGGGCTGATCGGTCTGGTCATCGCATCGATTATCAACATGTTCTTCCCGTCTGACATGATGGGGTTCATCATCTCCGTGGCCGGCGTTCTGATTTTTTCCGGACTGACGGCGTTCGACACTCAGCGCCTCAAGTACACGTACTATGAGCTGGGCGGCGATGCGCGTTCGATGGCTGTGGCGACCAATTACGGTGCGTTGAGCCTCTATCTCAATTTCATCAACTTGTTTCAGTTCATTCTGTCGTTGATGTCTTCCAGGGATTAACAGGCTCCGTCATCGAAACCAAAGGTCGTCAGGCCCCGGGCGTGAACCGCCCGGGGCCTTTCTTGTGGAAGCCTGTCGGAATGCTTGGGCGAACCTCAATCAATAATGTCAAAGCGCCGACGATCGAACACCCTGAGCACCAACTCCAGCTCTCGCCCTCTCTTCAGGATCTGGCCTGTTGCGTTGACGACGCTCCATGCGCCTTGTTTTCGCGAGAGATCCGGACGTTTTTCGATTGTCCATGTCGGGGCTTCTGACGCGCGGCGATACATGCAGAATGTGGCGTGATCGGCAAACGCGCCGATAGCATAGTCTCTGAGATCTCCCGACGCCACCAGACGGCCGTAAACCCGCAGAATAGCGCTCAGCTCCGTTCGATCAAACCACACTTCCCTCGGCGGGCGGGGGGCTCGCAGTCCCCCCGCAGTCCATGACACTGGATCGCTCATGCGGCCTCCGCCCCCGTCACGTCCCTCACACTGCCCCAAAAGGCGGGCTGTCGCCAAGGCTCGTTGGGCGCCGAGGAAATCGCAGTCTGAACACAATTCGGACTAGCGAAAGTCGTTAATCAGGGTCAGATTCAACCTTGTCGGGCGGATGGTTAATCTGCTGACCTTGGACCCAACAGCCCCCCAGCCCCCCAGGGTTGCGGAATATCGGTCCGCCCGACACCGTTGCGGCCGAGCCGTTTTGCCTGACGCTTAGGTCATTCAAAGACCCAGGACAAACCCGGTCTGACCCGGATCATGGCGGAGCCTAGCGCTTTTCAGCAACGCCGACGACAACCCCGCTTGGCCCCCCCGACTGAACGAGAACAGCGCACCCGCTGTCGCACCGGGCTTTGAAGCTCACAGAGCCGCCCTTCCAATCTCCGAGCGCCTGAAGGTTAGTGACGAGGTTATAATAGTTCATGGCTTTTCCAGCATTCGCCCCGCCTCCCGGCGTGACTGACGTCATGCCGGGTCGGAACCGGACTAGGGTCACCCGGGCCGTTCCCTCGAAGCTTCCGCTGATGTCAATCTGATCTCGCCCGATGGTGATTCGAGCGGGGTAGGGGGTCAAATCTCTGACGGCGAACTTGTCCGCTATGGGCTTCAGATTGGTGCCGGATCCATGAAGACGTCCGCTATAGACGATCTGGGGTGTGTACGGTCCTCTGTGGCCGAGGGCGCGATTATAGTCCTTCTGCCGCGCGGCGAACTCCGGCTTCGCGAATGTGTCGTCCCACCCTAGATAGTCCCAATATCCCACCGGATAGGTCATCGCGATCACGTCGCTTCGCTTGGCGAGGAAAGCGACATTTTCATTGGCTACGGGGCACTTTCCGCAGTTTTGGCTCGAAAACAGCTCGATGACGACCGGACGTTCCGGTCGTTCTGGCACATTGAAGGATCTCTCTCCCAACGCAGACGGCGAAATCGCAAGGGCGAGAAGAGCCGTCAGCAGGCGCGCTATCGGAAACGTCATGCCTCCCCGTTACCTTTCCCGCTCCCGCCTCCCGAATCAACAAGGCGTGAGCCTAGCAGAGGAAGCCTACGTCCGCCTCACGCCTCACCGGCGAGGGATCGCAACACATAGTGCAGGATGCCTCCATGTCGGAAATAGTCGAGCTCATTTTCGGTGTCGATGCGGACTTTAGCGTCGAATGACCGACTTGAGCCGTCAGGATAAGACACCTCGACCGAAACCGTCTGACGAGGTGAGAGAGCGCTGACCCCTGCAATGGAGATATGCTCCGCCCCACTGAGACCGAGTGAGGACCATGTTTCGCCTTCCGAGAACTGAAGAGGAAGGACGCCCATTCCGATCAGATTGGACCGATGAATGCGCTCGAAGCTTTCCGCTATAACCGCCCGAACGCCGAGCAATCGCGTGCCTTTTGCCGCCCAGTCCCGAGACGAACCGGTTCCGTATTCCTTGCCTGCGAAGATGACGAGGGACGCTGATGCCGCCAGATAGTCCATAGCCGCATCATAAATCGCCTTCTGTTCCCCTGAGGGGAAGACTTTTGTGACGCCGCCCTCCACGCCCTTCACCATGGCGTTCTTGATCCGGATATTGGCGAAGGTTCCGCGCATCATGACTTCATGATTTCCGCGACGGGCGCCATAGGAGTTGAACTCAGTGACTGGGACGTGTCTCTCACGAAGATAGCGTCCGGCAGGAGAAGAGGCGGCGATATCGCCGGCTGGAGAGATGTGGTCGGTGGTGATGGAATCTCCAAACAGACCCAGGATGCGCGCCCCTCGGATATCTGTCAGGGGATCAGGGGTCATGGAGATCGTTTCAAAGTAAGGCGGATTCTGCACGTAGGTCGACCCGGCCGGCCAGTCATACGTCTCACCGCCAGAGACCCGGATCGCCTGCCAGTGCTCGTCGCCCTTGAAAACATCGCCGTAACGCGAGGCGAACATTTCTGCTGTGACGTGCCTGCGCACAGTCTCGGCTATTTCCGCTGTGCTCGGCCAGATGTCGGCGAGGAAAACAGGCTGACCCGACGGATCGTGTCCGATCGGGTCTTTGGCAAGATCTATCGTCATCGAGCCGGCGATCGCGTAGGCGACAACCAGGGGCGGCGAGGCGAGATAGTTGGCCCGTACATCCGGATTGACGCGACCTTCGAAGTTCCGATTTCCGGAAAGCACGGCTGCAGCGACGATGTCGCCCGAGTTGATGGCGCTCGAGATCGCCTCAGGCAGAGGCCCTGAGTTGCCAATGCAAGTGGTGCATCCGTATCCGACCAGATTGAAACCCAGAGCGTCGAGATCGTCCTGCAGGCCCGCTTTGGCGAGGTAATCGGTTACAACCTGAGAGCCGGGAGCGAGAGAGGTCTTCACCCAGGGCTTTGAGCGAAGCCCTCGTTGACGTGCGTTCCGAGCCAGCAGGCCGGCGGCGATCAGCACGGAGGGATTGGAGGTATTGGTGCAGGAGGTGATGGCCGCGATCACCACATCGCCATGGCGGATCGCGTAGTCGGTTCCCGCCACAGGGCTCTTGGCTTCAGCGTCCTTGACATTGAATTCCTTGGCCAGAGAGGACGCAAAATTGGACGCCGCCTGTCTGAGAACGATCCGGTCCTGAGGTCGCTTGGGCCCAGCGAGAGAAGGCTCGACACTGGAGAGATCCAGACTGAGCGTATCCGTGAAGACCGGCTCCGCCATGTCTTCGCGCCACATCCCCTGCGCCTTAGCATAGGCTTCCACCAGAGCGACGGTATCCGACTTTCGACCGGTGGATGCGAGGAAATTGATCGTTTCTCGCGAAATCGGAAAGAATCCGCATGTCGCGCCGTATTCGGGCGCCATATTCGCGATTGTCGCCTCGTCTTCAAGCGACAGCCCGTCCAGGCCGGGGCCATAGAATTCGACGAATTTTCCAACCACTCCCTTCTTCCGGAGCATTTGGGTGACGGTAAGGACGAGGTCGGTAGCTGTCGCCCCCTCAGGCAGCTTTCCGGTGAGCTTGAAGCCGACCACTTCAGGGATAAGCATCGAAACGGGCTGTCCAAGCATCGCCGCTTCCGCTTCGATCCCGCCTACGCCCCAACCGAGGACTGACAATCCATTGATCATCGTCGTATGGCTGTCTGTCCCCACGCAGGTATCGGGGAAGGCGACTGTCTGGCCGTCTTCGTCCTTGGTCCAGACGGTTTGCGCCAGGTATTCGAGGTTCACCTGATGACAAATGCCGGTGCCGGGAGGCACGACCCGGAAGTTGTCGAATGCGGACTGCCCCCAGCGCAGGAACTCATAGCGCTCCATATTGCGCTCGTACTCCCTCGCGACGTTCTGACTGAACGCATCAGGCTTTCCGAAATAGTCCACCATCACGGAGTGATCGATCACCAGGTCAACCGGCACCAGAGGGTTGATCGCCTTGGGGCTGGCCCCGAGCCTCGTAGCCGCATCACGCATGGCGGCCAGATCGACCACAGCGGGGACACCTGTGAAATCCTGCATCAGCACCCGGGCCGGGCGGTAGGCGATCTCAACCTCTGCCTTGCCTTTATCCGAAAGCCAGGCTGCGAACGCCCGGATGTCGGCCTGGGTGACGGTTTTGCCATCCTCAAATCGCAGCAGGTTTTCCAGCAAGACCTTGAGAGACGCCGGCAGGCGGGCGATGTCTCCAAGTCCGTTTTGCGCGGCGGCCTCAAGGCTGTAATAGGAGTAAGTCCTGTCTCCCACCTTCAGGGTGCGGCGGGACTTGAAACTATCGAGAGACGGCATGGCGGGTGCACCCTTATTGGGGTTCGGACAAAGGGGGGTCGGGGGGCCTATCCCTCCGGCTTTGGGGGCGTTCCTATAGGAACGCGCTTGGCTGCGCAATTGAACCTGAAAGGGTAAAGGAAGTGACGAACGCCGGACGATTTGGGGCGGTGATCACAATCGACGCTTTGGCGGCCCAACGGGGCGTCCGGATGTTGTTTGAGGGGCTGAGCTTTCGGGTCGAACCGGGGGAGGTTGCGGAACTCCGCGGGCCGAACGGCTCCGGCAAAACGACTTTACTCAGGATCATGGCGGGCCTGACGCGTCCTTACGCGGGATCTGTTTCGATCGAAATGGACGATCAGGATGCCCCACGCCACTATCTCGGACACGCCGACGGCGTGAAACCCAATGAAACGGCTCTCGAACAGGTTTGTTTTTGGGCGCGTTTTTTTGGTCAACCCGAGGGGGCGGCTCATCGAGCGCTGGAACGAATGGGGCTCAAATCGCGCGCTCGGGTGCCGGGTCGGGGTCTGTCGGCCGGTCAAAGGCGGCGTCTCGCCCTGACCCGGCTGCTTCTCGACGACAGACCTGTCTGGCTTCTGGATGAACCGGTCTCGGCGCTGGATGTCGAGGGCAGGGTCTGCGTCGAGGCCCTCATTGCTGAACATGCTTCGGCTGGGGGGATTGTCGTCGCCGCCATGCATGGCCCGAGCCTTGCCGGGGCCCGCATTGTGGATTTGTCTGCGATTGGCCCGGGCGGCCCTGTTTCTCCATCCGGCGCGAGGACTTTGGGATGATCCTTTCAGGGGCGGGCGCGGTGTTCGTCCGCGAATTGAAGCAGGCCTGGTCGGGGGGCGGAGGGGTATCCCTGCCGCTTGGTTTCTTCGCGGGCGCCTGCAGCCTCACCCCCTTGTCGCTGGGGCCCGAAGCCGATCTTCTCCGGGCGGCGGGTCCAGGGGTGCTTTGGATAGCTTTGGCGCTGTCCAGCCTGTTGCCGATGGAGCGGCTTTTCCAGGCCGATCTCGAGGATGGCACTCTGGACGCTTACGCCGGGTCAGGCGTATCCCTCGAGTGGATCGTCGCTGCGAAGACGGCCGCACACTGGGTCTCGACCGGTCTGCCTCTGGCTCTGATAGCCCCAGTTCTCTGGATCATGTTGCAGGGTCCTGTGAGTTCAATGTTTCAGGTTGCGATAGTGTCATCCATCGGGTCTGCGGCTTTCTTCTTTTTTGGCGCGATCGGAGCGGCATTGACTGCCGGAGTGCGTCGAGGCGGTCTTCTCATCACCCTGGTCGCGCTCCCGCTTTACTGTCCGGCGATGATTTTTGGCTCAGCGGCGCTTTATGGCGCGGCCTCCGGGGGCGACTGGACCTCTCCATTGATGCTAACATCGGCGGCGGCGTTGTTTGCGATTGCCTGTTCGCCTTTCGCATCCGCCTCCGCTCTCAGAGCGGCGATCGATTAGAGGAGAACCACAGTGGCCATTATGACGGTCTTTGCAAACCCCCACAGGTTCATGTCGGTCTCGCGGCCGTTTGCCTGGATCTTCACCGTCGCCGGGGTCGCCCTGATAGGTGTCGGCGTTTACATGGGGTTATTTCTTGCTCCTGCGGACGCCCGGCAGGGTGACGCGGCGAGGATCATGTTTGTTCATGTCCCGTCTGCGTGGCTGTCGATGTTCGCTTTTGCCTTCATGGCGGGCGCCAGTCTTGTGTCGCTGGTCTGGCGTCATGCCCTTGCGGATGTCGCTGCGAAGTCTGCAGCTCCCTGTGGGGCGGCGTTCACGGCTTTGTGCCTGACCACCGGTTCGATTTGGGGTTATCCGATCTGGGGGACCTGGTGGGAGTGGGACGGTCGAATGACATCGGTTCTGATTCTGTTTTTCATCTACCTTGGTTACATCGCGCTTTGGCAGGCCATGGACACGCCCCAGAAGGCTTCGAGAGCGGCGGCGGTGTTGTGCTTGGTTGGCGCTGTCAACCTTCCCATCATCAAGTTTTCCGTGGAGTGGTGGAACACCCTGCACCAGACGGCGACCTTCTTTACCGGAGACAATAACGCGACCTACGGTTTCAAGGCCCCGATGTATGTGGTGGCCCTGGGCTATCTCTCTCTCTTCGGCGGGCTGACGCTTTTCAACATGCGCGCAGAGATTCTTCTGACACGAGCTGAGATGCGTCTTCAGCGCCGCCTCGCTCTTGGATGACCTCATGTTCGACTATGACAAATACGCTCCATACGTTTTCTGGTCCTACGGTATCGCCGCAGTCGTGCTGACGGGCGTCATTGTCTGGACGTTCGTTCGAGTGCGGGCGGCTCACAGGGCCCTCGCAGACGCGGAGGACGAGACCGTCGAAAAAGGGAGAGAGGAATGACCCGCTGGGCGGCTCTCGCCCCTCTTGTTCTGCTGGCGGCGCTTGTGGTCGTCGGCGTGGTTCGACTGACGGATGATGATCCGGCGCCGAAAACGTTTGCGTCTCCAGAGCGCCTCGCGCCTGATGTATCTGCGCCTGGATTAGCCGGCGGCGAGGTTAGGATATCCGCCTTTGGCGGGCGTCCTGTCCTTGTCAATTTCTGGGCCACCTGGTGCACGCCCTGCAAGGCGGAGCATCCTTTGCTCCTCTCGATGAAGGCTGAGGGCGCGGAGATCCTCGGCGTTCTGCACAAAGACCAGCCTGATCTTGCGCGGAGATTGCTGGTCGAGGATGGCGATCCCTTCGCTGCGGTCGCGCTTGATCCGACAGGCGACATCAGCATGGCCTTCGGCATCAGCGGTGTGCCCGAAACATTTCTGATCAATTCGGAGGGGCGCATTGTGAAGTCGCTGCGTGGACCGCTCGATGCAGGAAAGGCCCAAGAGTTCTTGGAAGCCTGGCGTCGTGAAGGCGGCCAATCGGCGCCGTGAACAATACACAGACCTCATAGAGAGTTCGGATTGTAGCCTGCGCTCTTCGGTGAGCGAACTGGAGAGAGTTGATGCCGGACGTCTCGTTCACTCTTGCGACGCCTTCAGGAGACGACCGACTGAGGCGTGTATGCGACAGCTGCGGCTTCATTGATTACGTCAATCCCCGGATTGTCGCCGGATCGGTCGCTGTGGCGAGGGGCGCTATTCTTCTTTGCCGCCGCGCAATTGAGCCGAGACGAGGCTTCTGGACCCTGCCGGCGGGATACATGGAGGAAGGAGAGAGTGTTGAGCAGGCGGTGTGCCGGGAGGCCCGCGAAGAAGCCATGGCCGACCTGCGTCTGGATGGCCTTCTGGGCCTCTATTCCATTCCGAGGATCAGTCAGGTCCAGGTCATGTATCGAGCCGAGCTTTTGAACGCGCCGTCCCCGGGTCCTGAAAGCCTCGAAGTTGGAATGTTCGCCTGGCAGGACATTCCGTGGACTGAACTCGCGTTTCCGTCTGTTCGTTGGGCACTCGAAGACTATGATCGCACGCGAACTTTGAAGGCGTTTCCTCCAGCGGTGCGCACAGCCCAGTCCTGAATACTGCAGCGGTTTGTCCGTTCGGATTAGGTGTCCGAGGATTTCGGGGTTCCGGTGTTCCCATCCGAATCCTGCGGAGGAATCTGGTGCTTGAGCAGGAACGGAAGATTGAGCGCCATGAAGGCGATCGATAGGGGCAGGGTAAGGAATATCTTGGAATTCGACCAGACATCTTCGGAAAATGTCCGCCACATGAATTCGTTCAGTCCCGCAAGGACCACGTAGAACCCCGCCCACCGAAGGGCGAACGTTCTCCAGGCGGCGTCTGGAAGGTGAAACGCGTGTTCGAAAGCAGTCTTCCAGATATTCCGACCGATCGCGAGACTGCCCAGAATGACTGCGGCGAATAGCAGGTTGATGATTGTCGGCTTGTAGTAGGCGAACCGCGGATCCTGAAGGTAAAGCGTGAGGCCTCCGAACACCATCACGACGACCCCGGTTAGGATGAGCATGGGCGGCAGGCGACGCCCCTTGGATATCGTAAAGAGAATAACTCCGGCGATAGCGGCCATGAAGACGCCTGTCGCCCAGTAGATGGCGTTTTCCTTTGAAAGCGCTCCCGATCCTTCAGGGAAGCGGCGAACAACATTGTATACGACGACAAAGGCCAGGACCGGTCCCAGATCGGTCCAAAGTCCCCCAGCCCCTGTCGCAGGCGGTTTAGGTGAAGTGGAGGTCGTCATAAGGTCTCCGGACCAGCGCAGTTGTTATGATGGCGATCATCAGCCGACAAAGTGTTAGCCCATTTGTCCGATCTGCATAAGTGCGAGCCCCGCGCACAGGCAGAGAGCTGAAAGACTTCGTTTGAGCCCGAAGCCTTCTTTCAGAACAAGCCAACCCATGATCGAGGCGAAGACCACCGCCGTTTCCCGGGTCGCGGAGATGTATGCGACATTCGTGACTGAAAATCCGTAGAGCGCCAGAGAGAATGAGAGAAGTGAGAGAAGGCCTGCTGCAAAACCCGGCTTCAGAACCCCGGTCATGGCGCGCAGATACGACCCGCCCCGTGTGACGACGGCCGCTGAGGTGACGCCGATCCAGTCAAGGAGAAACAGCCAAACGATGAACGTCCAGGGTGACTCAGCACTCCGGACGCCCGCAGCGTCGATGACGTTGTAAAGCCCGATGCATGCCCCCGTGGCGACGGCCCATGATACGGCGGCTCTGTCTCCCGGCCCTGGCGCTTCCCGCGGTGCGACGAAAAACGCCACGGATGCGCTGGCGACTGCCAGACCCGCAAGGGCTGGAACAGGGAGACGTTCATTCAGGAACAGAGCGGCTCCGGCGGCGGTCAGAAGAGGGGCTGAACCTCTCATGATAGGAAAGACCAGCGATAGGTCTCCTTTAGAGAGAGCCCGGATGAGTGCGGTCTGATAGAGCCAGTGGGCGGGCAGTGAGATACAGAGAAGAGCAATGGTTTCGGGCCCGGGCGTCGGAACCAGAAAGGCTCCCGGAAGCACCAGGGCTGCGGCGCTCATCGCCATCACGCCGCGCGTGACAAGGATGTCGCCGCCTGACTTGACGAGGGTGTTCGCCGCCGCGAGCGAGAGCGCAGACCCAAGTCCGATGGCGAGGGCGGTCAGGCCGTCGGTCACATCAGGCGCTCAAGCCCACGAGCGCCCGAGCGAAGGTTTCCGCATCGAACGGCTGAAGGTCTTCGGGACGCTCCCCGACACCCACGAAATGGATCGGAAGATTGTATGTTTCCGCAATCGCCACGAGCACACCGCCTTTGGCTGTCCCATCGAGTTTAGTCATGACGAGGCCCGTGACGCCCGCTATGCCCCTGAACACCTCGACCTGGCTATGGGCGTTCTGGCCAACCGTTGCGTCCAGCACAAGGATCACGTCATGCGGCGCGCTGGGGTCCAGCTTACGGATGGCGCGTACGATCTTAGCCAGCTCATCCATCAGTTCGCTTCGGTTCTGAAGACGGCCTGCAGTATCAATCAGAACGATATCGCGCCTCTCTTTCTGAGCGGTGGAGACCGCCTCATAGGCGAGCGCAGCAGCATCAGATCCCTGAGGCCTTGAGATGAACCGAGCATTTGACCGCTCCGCCCACACCCGCAGCTGCTCGACCGCCGCTGCCCGAAAAGTGTCGCCGGCAGCGAGCGTCACATCGGCGCCCATGCCCGCGAGCCGATGGGCGATCTTCCCGATCGTCGTAGTCTTCCCGGAGCCGTTGACGCCAACGAACAGAGCGATCCTCGGCGACGGACCGTCCGAGAAGTCCACAATCTTTTCACGTGGCCGAAGAATGGATGCGATTTCGCCAGCGAGAGCTTCTTTGACTTCTGTCTCGCTGACGTCCCGGTCAAAGCGGCCCGTGGCGATCGACCTGGTCAGGCGGGCGGCGACGGCGGGGCCCATGTCGGACGTGATGAGCAGATCTTCGATATCCTCGAGCGCCGCCCGGTCGAGGCGTTTTCTGTTCAAAATCGCGCCCAGACCCTCTGCGATTTTCCCAGAGGACCTGCGAAGGCCTTCCTGAAGCCTCTGGAGTAACCCCGTTTCTCGGGCGGCTTGGCGCGCGGCCCTCTCGGCTTCGATCCGCGCTGCCGCGGCCCTTAGGCCGATGGGGTCGCCATCCTCGACTTCTTCGGGTCTTGAGGCATTGGAGGCCGCCAAGTCTTTGCGGGTGTCCTCCTCCCTTTGGGGCGGAACCGCCTCTTTTGATGCGTCTCCAGATGCCGCCTTGCCTGCATCGCTTCCCCGTGAAGTGCCGACATCCTTAGGCCCGCTGACAGGTTTCTTCCGGCCCCACCACAGTATCATGTCATTCGACCCACGAGCTCGCTGTCCGTCCGGCTACCCAGAAAAAGGTGCGCCGTCTCCCCGGCTCGTGGGGCGGACCCCTCAATCCGGATTGGCGTGAAGTCCGGCAGACGCGCACGGCCCCCGCCCTCTGCAAGCGCAAGGGCGGTCGTCCCGACATGTCGTTCGAGTCGAAGCGCGAGCCGCTCGCGACCCTTTTCCCGCAGTCGTGCGGCCCGCTCCCGGATCAATAGGGGGTCGACCTGAGGCATCCGCGCCGCGGGAGTCCCCGGCCGTGGGGAAAAAGGAAAGACATGAAGATAGTCGATCCCGCAGGCATCTATCGATGCGAGCGTGTTTTCGAACATTTCATCTGTCTCTGTCGGAAATCCTGCGATGAGATCAGCTCCAAACGCAGTTTCAGGTCGCGCGGACCGAATGCGGTCGCAGAGGTCGATCGCGTCTTGCCGGGAGTGTCGCCTCTTCATGCGCTTGAGGACCATGTCGTCCCCGGACTGGAAGGACAGATGAAGATGAGGAGCGATCCGGGCTTCCGAGGTCAGCAAATCGAAGAGACGATCATCGATCTCAATGGCGTCAAGAGAAGACAGTCTGAGCTGCCTGAGATCCGGAACGCCCGTCAGGATTGATTCGACGAGTTGTCCAAGTGAAGGCGTCCCATCGATATCTCCGCCCCAGGATGTGAGATCGACGCCGGTTAGAACGATCTCGAAATGCCCGTTGTCATGAAGCCGCTGGACCTGTTCAACGATCGTCTCGGCGTCGGTTGAACGCGAGTTGCCTCGTCCGAACGGGATCACGCAAAATGTGCAACGATGATTGCAACCGGTCTGGACCTGAACGAAGGCGCGTGCGCGGCCTTCAAGACCGTCGACTGCATGTCGGGGAGGCGGAGCTGAGCTCGAGAGAATATCGGTGACTTGCGTGCGGTCGGCGTCGTCGGCGAGCAGTCTGTCGCGGCGAAATGTCTCCGCCTTCAGCTTTTCGGTGTTTCCGATGACCCGGGTCACCTCCGGCATCTTTGAAAACGACGCTGGATCTATCTGAGCGGCGCAGCCGGTCACAATGATCGCTGCGTCGGGTCGTTCCCGTCGGGCGCGGCGGATCGTCTGGCGAGCCTGCCTGACGGCTTCTCCGGTCACGGCGCACGTATTGACGATAACCGCGTTATCGAGCCCCCCAGAACGCGCGTGATCCCGCATGACTTCGCTTTCATAACTGTTCAGCCGACATCCAAGCGTGAGAATGTCGACCGTCTTGTCAGAAGGAGGGGGCGGGTCAATCATGGCACAGGGAGATAGGATGCATTCAGCGCCTTGTCATCTGGCCGCTTTCCTCGCCCCCTTGGACGGCTCAGGTCCGAGATGTGAATCAGCCTTAGAAGCGGCTTTCATACTCCAGCTCGACAGGGCCTGTCATAAGGACCCTGTCAGTATCCTCATGCCAGTGGATTCCCAGTTCTCCGCCATCCGCGATCACGGTTGTCTGTCTGTCGGCCAGCTCGCGCCGAACGGCGGCCACCACAGCGGCGCACGCCCCCGTTCCACACGCTCGGGTCAGACCGGCGCCTCGCTCCCACACCCGTAAGCGAATACGGTCCCGGCTCAACACCTGAGCGAAGCCGACGTTGACGGCTTGTGGGAAGAGAGGGTGATGTTCAATTCTCGGACCGATGCCCGGAATATCGAGAGAGTCCAGATCGGGGATAAAGAACACGACGTGGGGATTTCCCATATTGACACAGCCCCCCTGGCCCAGCTGCGCACCTGAAAGAACGTCGAAGGACGTGTCCAGGGCTCGGGTATCCTGCGGGACGGACAGGGGAATCTCCTCCCACCTCAGGAGAGGCGATCCCATATCGACGGATATCAGGTTCGCTCCGACCCGCGTCGCCGTGAGAGGTCCGGCGGCTGTTTCGATGCGCGTTCTGTCGGCGCCCGTCTCCTCCATCATCAACCAGCCGACGCAGCGCGAGGCGTTTCCGCAGGCCGATACCTCCGAGCCGTCGGAGTTCCAAATCCGCATGAAGACATCTCCGCGAAGCGATCGCTCCATAACAATCACCTGATCAGCGCCGGCTCCGTCTGTGGGATCGGCGATTTGGCGGATACGCTCAGGGTCGAGGCGCAGGACCTGCGATCGCGCATCGAAAACAACGAAAGCGTTGCCGGCGCCGTTCATCTTGTAGAATTTCATGGGTCGGGAGTTTAAGGTCTCGCGAACGGTTCGACTAGTAGGACCCGTCTGGTCGCTTGCCGCCGAGACAAGGTTATTGCCTACGTCGGCGAAACAGTGGGGTGGTGAAAATGGGGGCGATGCTGGTGCGTATCACAGGGGTCGCCCTCGCTCTGGCCTTGGGGGCCTGTGAGATAATGGAGACTAAGGTGACCGAGGCGCCAGGATTTGACCCCAAAGCCCATCTGTTCTTGGAGGAGGTCGAGGGAGAACAGGCTCTGGCCTGGGTTCGTGCGCAGAATGACCGAACTCTGGGCCTCCTGCAGTCAGATCCCCGCTATGCACCCTATTATGAGGAAGCGCTCAGGATTGCGACGTCCCGCGAGAGAATACCGTATGGAGCGCTCCGCAATGGATATGTCTACAATTTCTGGCAGGACGACCGTCATGAGCGTGGCCTTTGGCGTCGGGCGACCCTCGTGTCCTATGGAGATGCCTCGCCGCAGTGGGAGACTATCCTTGACGTCGACGATCTCGCCAGCCGGGAGGCGCGCAATTGGGTTTACAAGGGGGTCTCGTGTCTGCCGCCGGAGAACGCCCGATGCCTGATATCCTTGTCTGACGGCGGCAAGGACGCGGTCAGGCAGAGAGAGTTCGACGTGACGACGCGGTCGTTCGTCAAGGACGGTTTTGATTTGCCTGAAGCTAAGACCACTGCCGTGTGGGGTGATGCCGACAATTTGTTGGTGGCGACCGATTGGGGGCTTGAGGCCGGGGCAGCCAGCCTGACGGAGTCAGGCTATCCATTTGTTGTGAAGCGGCTTGGTCGCGGCGAGCCTCTGGCCAACGCCGCGGAGGTGTTTCGTGGGGCCCCTCAGGATGTCGGGGCGTTTCCTTTCTCACTTGAGGATGAGCAGGGCCGACGTTGGCTTGGGGTGGTTCGGTCGGAGACTTTTTTCACATCCAGCTACTATCTTCTGCAAAACGACGAAGCCTCGCCTCTGAGGCTTCCGCTTCCCCCGAAAGCCACGATACAGGGGTTATCCTCAGACCGGATGCTGGCGACCCTGGAGCAGGATTGGAGTTCCCCCGACGGACAGTCCTTCTTGGCCGGTGACCTGGTAGGTCTTTTCTGGTCTGATTTCCTGCGGCAGCCGGACCGACCGGCTTTTGAGCGGATCTGGAGGCCGACATCCCGGCAGGCGGTTCAGGGCGTGTCGGTGTCTCGTCAAGGCGTCTTGTTGACCTTGTCTGACAACGTGGTTCTTAAGGTCACCCGTCTTTCGAAGACCACGTCCGGTTGGATGCTCAGGGATGCGCCTCTTCCGGCCAACGGTTCGGCAGGCGTGGCCTTCGCAGATCCCTCAGAGGATGTCGCGTTTCTTAGTTACGAGGGTTATCTCAACCCTGACGCTCTATTCCAATACGACGTCGGAAGGGATGACTTAAAGCAGGTGAAGTCGCTTCCGAATTGGTTCGATCCGAACGAGTTCCGGGTCGATCAGTTCGAAGCCGTGTCCTCTGACGGCGTGCAGATTCCCTATTTTATCGTTCGAAAGTCGGCGGAGGGCTCTTCAAAGCCGGCCCCGACCCTGTTGTATGGATATGGCGGCTTTCAGGTGTCTCAGACCCCGTCCTACTCCGGGACTGTCGGCAAGTTGTGGCTTGAGCAGGGCGGGGTCTATGTTGTCGCCAATATACGCGGCGGTGGCGAATTCGGGCCGTCCTGGCACCAGGCGGGGCTCAAGACTAAGCGTCAGATAGTCTATGACGATTTCATAGCCGTGGCGGAGGACCTTGTTCGGAGGGGGATTACGACACGATCTCAGCTGGGCGTTATGGGGGGATCGAACGGCGGCCTGCTGATGGGCGTGATGTTCACACAGCGACCGGATTTGTTCGCCGCGGTTGTCTGTCAGGTGCCGCTTCTCGATATGCTTCGCTATCACCTTCTGCTCGCTGGGGCATCGTGGATGGATGAGTATGGCGATCCTGATAATCCGGAAGAGAGGGCTTTTCTCGAGCGCCTCTCCCCCTATCACAATCTGAAGCCCGATGTGACCTATCCTGAAATCTACTTCGAGACGTCGACAAAGGATGATCGCGTTCATCCCGCGCACGCGCGCAAGATGGCCTATCGACTGGAGGAACTTGGAAAGCCGTTCCTATACTACGAGAACATTGACGGCGGGCATTCGGCGGCTGCCAATCAGAAAGAGGCGGCCCGCCGCGCCGCTCTCGAGTTCACCTACCTTGCTCGGAAGCTGATGGGGGCGGGGCCCTGAGGCGAAATCAGGCTATGATGTCAGGGGTAAGCCGGCTCATGAGCCAGGCGATACTGTCCTTAAGGCGGAGCTTCTCTCGTTTCAGCGCCATGATCTGAAAAGAGGATCCGCCCGTCTCCATCAGGGCGTTGATCTCGTCATCGAGGTCGCGATGTCTGGATTTCAGCTCTTCGAGCCTCGCCATCATGGCGTCAATGTTCCCAGGATCAAAGCGCTCCTCGCTCACGCTTGACTCCAGACCCGGAACTCTCTCGCGGACGTGTGCCCCCTGAGAGAATCCCTCGCTTCGACATGTGGGTTAACGACACCTCAGCCATGGTCATGAGGTTGTCAACCCGGATGTCGCTTCGCGAGGGCTGTTCGGATCGTCTGAGGCCGGGGGGAAGGCCAATCGGGCCGTCTTGACCCCCTCACTTTTGCGGCAAGTGATGCGTTTGGTGCGTGCTTCATCACGCTTCAGAGGTGACGGACGGGCCTGATCATGTTTTCATGCCCCTCAAGGGTTTTGAGATTTTAGTTTCAATCGTGCGGAATCTCACCCCGGTGTCAGGGAGGCGCCCAACCAGTCAAATCGCTGCCAGTCACGCTAGGTCCGGTCATCGGCGAGAAAAACGATGGCCTGTTTTCGCAGAGGAAGACGACCCATGAGCTTGGATGCGCATATCCGGGAATTAGGCGAGCGGCATAGAAAACTGGAAAAGGAGATCGCCGCTGAGGTTCGGCGGCCTGCCGGTGATCAGCTTCATTTGGCTGAGCTGAAACGCAGGAAGCTTCGGATCAAAGACCAGATCCGAACCCTCCAACCTGATTGACTTGAGCTGGCGGAGGGTCGTCAGTTTTCGTCTGTCGACCGCGACTTGCCGAAATTGGCGAAGACCTCCGCAGCGGTCACTTCTCTTTGCGGTCCGTCCTCGGAGACCGGAGCGGGCTCGGCGGGTGCGATTTTTCTTAAGGTCGGCCCCGAAAGCCGCACTTCGCGCTCCGCGTTGGCCTCTGCCCGGCGGGATGCAGCCTTCGACACGAGCTCATCGAGTTCGATTTGGCTGCAGAGTCCCAGCGTGACGGGATCGACGGGTTTGAGGTTCGGCGCGTTCCAGTGATTACGCGACCGCACGGATTCGATTGTGGATTTCGTGGTGCCGATCAATCTCGAGATGGCTGCGTCGCTGATCTCGGGGTGGTGACGAAGAAACCAGGCGATGGCGTCGGGACGGTCCTTGCGCCGGGAGACGGGTGTGAACCTTGCCCCCTTTCGCTTTATTTCAGGCAGGGCGTCGTGCTTGGGAGCGGGGGAACGCAAGCGATAGGACGGGTCCGCCTCGCCGGCGAGGATTTCGTCTCGGGTAAGCTCTCCAGATGCGACAGGATCAGCCCCTCTCATATTCTCGGCTACTTCTCCGTCGGCGATACCCTTAACTTCCAGCGGATGCAGCTCGCAGAAATGCGCAATCTGGTCGAACGTCAGGGTAGTGTTGTCGATCAGCCAGACGGCTGTCGCCTTCGGCATAAGAATTCTTGCCATCTGCGGTCTCCCAAATGAACGCGCCCGGCTCTGCGGGCCGGGCTGTCCATACGTTGTGCGGATTGGATAGTCCTGAGCTGACGCTGATATAGGTCGGTTTGATCCGTTTGTGAATTCTCGATCGGCGCCCTTAGACTGAAATCCTCCTAGTCGCCCGTCACCTCAAGGATGATTTTACCTGCATGGTCGCCTGATTCCATTCGTTCATGCGCCGCATTGGCCTCAGAGAGTGGAAACACGCTGTCGACGAGCGGTCGGAAGCGGCCCGAGCCGATCATGGGCCAGACATGCTCGCGAACGCCGCTGGCAAGATGGGCCTTGTAGGCCTCCGTACGGATCCGCAAGGTTGAACCGGTAATGGTCAGCCGCTTCATCATGATTCTCGAGATATCGGCTTCGACCTTCGCCCCATGGAGGAAGGCGATATAGGATAAGCGACCCATGTCTTTGAGAATATTAAGATTTTTATCGAAGTAGGGGGCGCCTACCATGTCGAGAATGAGGTCAGCTCCACCGGCCGACTTCATGATGTCTTCAAAGTCCTCCGTGCGGTAGTTAATGCATCGGCGCGCTCCGAGGCCTTCGCAAAGGCGGCTTTTGGGGTCAGAACCAGCCGTTGCATAGACAATGGCGCCCCAAGCGGCCGCGATCTGAATCGCCGTCGTGCCGATGCCGCTGGCCCCCCCATGGACCAAAAATGTCTCGCCAGGCTTGAGCCGTCCCATTTCGAAGACGTTGTTCCATACTGTAAGAACAGTCTCCGGCAGGCCGGCTGCCTCCAGAAGCGACAGGCTCGGGGGAACGGGGAGGACAGATCCCTCGGGGGCCAGGGCGTATTCGGCATAACCGCCCCCAGGAAGAAGGGCGGTTACAGCATCGCCGACCGACCACGATGTCACCCCTGGGCCGATTTCCTCAATCCACCCCGATGCCTCCAATCCGAGCGTGTCGGGCGCTCCCGGAGGCGGCGGATAACGTCCGGCTCGCTGAATAAGGTCGGGTCGATTGACGCCCGCTGCCCTGACCTTGATGAGAATCTGTCCCGGTCCTGGCGACGGTCGCTCAAGGCTGATCAGCTCAAGGGGCTGGCCGATCACAGATCGGACCGCCTTCATAAGTTTGGACATGGGATTTGTCTCCCGAGAGCATGCTGCTTTCAGCCTTTCCTCTTGATAGCCTCCCGGCAGTGAGGTCAAGCTCTCGAGGAGATCGGAAGCCGATCGTCGGGCGGCGGCGGTGGAGATGCTGAGGAGTGCGGCTCGATGTGGGCGGATGAGGATCCGGTGAAGAAGCCGGCGCGGCTTCTGGAGGACATGTCGATTTCCGAGTTATCGGATCGAATTGACGCGCTTAAAGACGAGATAAGGCTCTGTGAAGCGGCGATCGCGCGGAAGGAAGCCTCGAGGAAAGCTGCGGAGCAGGCGTTTTTCAAGTCCTGAGGCCGTCGGTCGCGGCGCCGAACTTGCGTGGATAGGTTGGGGGCCCGGTTGTACCATGGGTCCTCGCATGAGAGGTCGCTGGAGATTGGCTGTCAGATCTCGGCAGGAGGCGGGTCCGGAATGAGCACTCAGGATGCAAGTCACCCGGCGGGATCCATCGCCGAGGAGTGGAAGCGGCGGGTCGTTGATTTCGCCGCATCGGAAGTCTTTGACCGTATGTTTCGGGAGGGAATGTCCTTGGTCGAGGAGGCGGCCGCCTATCTCGATGGGCCCGGAAGGATTGATTCCCGGACCCTCAGCCGCGAGCTGGCGCTCGTGTATGCGGCCGAAAGCATGGAAGTGACGACCCGTCTGATGCAGTCCGCCAGCTGGCTGGTTGTCCAGAAGGCCATACGAGAGAACGATATGAAGGTAGAAGAAGCTGCGGACGAAAAGTTCCGGCTATCTGAGCCGACGCCGCCCCATGTATTCGGCGAGGTCGCTTTACCCGCCGAGCTGAGGACCCTGATGGCCCGTTCACAGGCCCTTTATGAGCGGATCTGGAGGCTCGACGAGTCCCTCTACTCCGATAGCCATCAGGACGGTGAAAATCCCGTCATGAGACATCTCGATCGTCTGAGGACGGCAGCCGAATCGGGGGCGTTCGATCCCCTGTCAGTTTGGCGAAATCGCTGATTAGGCGGCGATCTTCCAGTACCGGGATCTGCAAGCTGCAGGATCCCAGCTCAACTGACCCCTCGGACGCCTCCGTGCGTCCGTCGCATTCCCGGGAGAACGTAATATCGAACTAGGCCGACAGCCTATTTCACAAAACCTTTGAACTTGTCCTTGAAGCGGGACAGACGGCCGCCGCGATCCATAAGCTGAGCGCTGCCTCCGGTCCAGGCCGGGTGGGATTTCGGATCGATGTCGAGGGAGAGCGTGTCGCCCTCTTTCCCATAGGTCGACCGAGTCTTGTAGGTGGTACCATCCGTCATCACGACATTGATGAAATGGTAGTCGGGGTGGCCTTCACTCTTCATGGTCGGTCTCTGAGCTCGAACTTCGGTCTTCCGAAGGCCCTCGCCGGAGAGGTTCCAGAGCGGGCTTGCTGAAATCGGGAGCGCGGCTAATACCCGAAGTAACTGGTGCTGGCAAGGCGCGCGGAATGCCCCCGGCTGAAAGGTGCAGATGACGAACAATTCGGGTCCTGGAGCGGCGGAGTTTGATCGGACCGCGGGCGCTCAGAGGTGGGGCGAAGGGGCGCCCGATCGAGCGCGGGCCAAATCCTTGAGGCCTTTGCTGGCGTTGAGCCCTTATGTCTATCGTCAGAAAGGGGTCGCCATCTCCGCCGTGGTGTTTCTTCTGATCGCCGCGAGCCTGAACCTCGCGATCACCTATCCTGCGCGATGGCTAGGAGAAAACGGCTTTTCAGGCGGCGACCCCGCCTCGGTTAACGCTGGGTTCCTCGGGATCATCGTCATCGCGTTGGCGCTTGGCTTCTTCTCAGCGGTGCGGTTCTATTTCTTCTCGCGTTTTGGAGAGAGACTGGCTGCAGATCTCAGGACGGATGTCTACGCCCGTCTTCTGTCCTTGTCCCCGTCCTACTTCGCAAAGCTAAGAACGGGCGAGGCGGTCTCGCGCCTCACGGCCGATATAACGTTGATCGAGACATTCTTCGGTTCGACATTCTCCATGGCCGTGCGCTCAAGCGTGACCTCGATCGGGGCTCTGATCCTGATGCTGTTCACAAGCTGGAAGCTGACGTTGCTGCTATTCGTTCTGGCGCCGGTCTTGATTCTCCCGATTCTGGGAATCGGCCGGCGTGTTCGAAAGCTATCGGTGAACGCCCAGGATCGCATCGCCGACACTGCGGCGGAAGCGAGCGAAACTCTGGACGCTATCGATCTTGTTCAAGCCTACGGCATGGAGCGCGACCGAGAGTCTCGGTTCCGAGGGGCCGTTGAAGCCGCCTTCCGCGCGGCGCTAGCGAGAATTGGCGCACGTGCATTCCTGACCGGAATCATCATCGCATTGATGTTCGCGGGAGTCGCTGGAGTGATTTGGCTCGGGGCTCTGAGCGTTATGTCCGGGGAGATGACAACCGGCGCCTTCATTCAGTTTGTTCTTCTGGCGGTTTTCGGCGTTGGCGGATTTGCGACTGTGGCCGAGGTCTTTGGTGACGCCATGCGCGCCTCTGGCGCCGCCCAGCGGGCTGCAGAGATACTTTCACAAACCCCCGAGATTGCGGCGCCGCCACATCCCAGGATTATGCCGGACAGGATTGAGGGGCGCCTAAGCGTCAGCCAGGTGTCCTTCACTTATCCGGGTGCTGATCGGCCCTCCTTGAGCTCCGTGAGTTTTGAGGCTCGCCCTGGGGAGCTCGTCGCGCTGGTCGGACCTTCGGGTGCGGGGAAATCTACCGTGCTCCGCTTGCTCTTGAGGTTTTTCGATCCGGATGAGGGGGCCGTCACGCTGGATGGCTTCGACGCCCGCGCTGTGGATCCCGCCCAATGGAGAGCGAGATTTTCCTATGTTCCCCAGGAGGCCCCTATCTTCACCGGCGAGGCTTCTGCCAATGTTCGTTTCGGGCGCACGACCGCTTCAGATGAGGAGGTCAGGGAAGCGCTTCGGAAGTCGGAGGCTCTTTCGTTTCTCGAGGCTCGCGGAGGTTTGTCAGCGGATGTCGGAGCGAAAGGCCGTTCGCTATCGGGCGGGGAGCGTCAGAGGATCGCCATCGCCCGCGCACTGGTGAGGGGCGCTCCCGTAATGCTTCTCGATGAAGCGACGTCCGCTTTGGATGCGGGTAATGAGAGGTTGGTTCAGAAGGCGCTTGAGCAAGCCAGCGAAGGGCGAACAACAATTGTCATCGCTCATCGATTGGCGACCGTGCGTCGGGCCGACAGGATCATTGTGATGGACGGTGGTCGGGTAGTGGAGGAGGGCGACCACGAAGGGCTGGTGAGGGCGCAGGGTCTTTACGCACGCCTCGCAGAGCTACAGTTCACTTCAGGCTGATCTTAGCGCTTGCCCTGCGGCGGCCCACCGCCCTCGAGGCGCTCGACCAGCTTCGACGCCAGACTCCGATTCCCAACGACCAGATCGCCGTGGCGCGGATCAGATTTGTTAAGACCGATAGCGAGCCCTCCCGCCTCTTTGAGGATAACCAATCCTGCCGCGACATCCCATACTTTTAGCCCGCGCTCCCAGAAACAGTCGAATCGTCCCGCGGCGACCCAAGTGATGTCGAGGGCTGCTGAGCCGAAGCGTCTGACCGCGCCAACGCATTGGGTGACGACGTCGAGCTCGGCGAGGAAGCGCTCACGGCCCGGAGTTCCGAGCTGGGGAATCCCGGTTGAGACGATCGCCTCTTCAAGCTTTCGCCGGGCGGCGACCCTTAGGCGCCGGTTTTCCAGCCACGCGCCCTGGTCTGTTTCCGCCCAGAAGAGTTCATTTCTCATCACGTCGAAGACAACCCCGCCCCGTAGTTCGCCGTCTCGTTCAAGCGCGATTGAGACAGCGAAATGTGGTGTTCCATGCAGAAAGTTAAGGGTTCCATCCAGCGGGTCGATGATGAAGCGATGAGACTTGTCGGTTCCGTCAACGACCCCCCGTTCCTCCATAACGAAGCCGTAACCTGGCCGGGCTTTCGAGAGACGTGAGAAAATGATCTCCTCCGCCTTGAGGTCTGCTGTGGAGGCGAAGTCCGCTGGTCCTTTCTGGGACACTTGGAGATTTTCGATCTCCCCGAAGTCGCGCACAAGGCGCCGGCCCGCCGCTCGCGCGGCGTCGATCATCAGGCTTAGTGTCGGAGACGGACGTGACATGTCGGTTCCAGTAGCTTGGACGGCGCAGGACGACGCGCAGCTCTCCCCTAGATCATCATCGGACAGGAATGAAGCGAGGGTCAGCCCAAAGATGACCTATTTTATCTGTCGTCGAGCGCTCTTAATCAAAACGGCAGTCGATCATCCCCCGCCCGCCTCAGCGTCAAAGATGGCGTTGAACGCCTTGACGGCCGCCCCCGGGCCGCCCGGATGTCCCCAGACGCCTGAGGATACCGCCAGAAAATCTGCACCGGCTTCCACGAGAGGGCGAGCGTTTGCGACCGTAATCCCCCCGATTGCGACGCATGGAATCTCGATCATTTCCTGCCACCAACTCAGAAGCGAGGCGTCGGCCTGATGCAGTGTCTCCTTGGTTTGCGTGGGATGGAAAGCGCCGAAAGCTACATAATCCGCTCCAGCCTCTCCAGCCTCAAGGGCGAGATGGCGACTATCATGGCATGTGACGCCGAGGATTCTGTCGGGACCCAGCAGCTTTCGCGCCTTCGCGCAGGGCATGTCCCCCTGCCCCAGATGGGCGCCATCCGCCCCGAGTTCGAGCGCAAGATCAGGCCGGTCGTTGATCAGGACAGCGACGTTCCTGGCCTGAGCGTCGGCCATGACAGCGTCCGACAGCGCCCGGATCTCATCGTCAGGCGTTGAAGATCCGGATGAAGTCTTGATCCGGATCTGAAGACACGCGACGTCTCCCGCATCTAGCGTCGCCCTCAGAACATGAGCGAACGCGCCGATATCAGGAATCCTCGGCGGCGTGATGAGATAGAGGCGACAGCGAGGAGCCCTCATCCTGTTTTGGGAGCAAGTTCGCGTGAAGAGTAACGTTTCGCCATCGTTGCCAGGGAGGCTGGACGGATGCGGGAGGCCATGCCCTCAGCCCCAAACTCCTGAAAGCGCTGAACGCAAACGGCCCTCATGGCCTCCTTCGCGGGCTTGAGGTAGCTTCTTGGATCAAACTCTCGCGGGTTTTCAGCAAGATACTTTCGAATCGCGCCAGTGATCGCCATTCGATTGTCCGTGTCGATGTTGATCTTCCGGACCCCGTGTCTGATCCCTCTCTGGATCTCCTCGACCGGGACGCCCCACGTCTGCGGCATCTGCCCGCCATAAGCATTGATGACGTCCTGCAGCTCCTGAGGAACCGATGAAGACCCGTGCATGACCAGGTGTGTGTTCGGAAGTCGGCGATGGATCTCCTCTATGACGTTCATCGCCAGCACATCCCCGTCGGGCTTGCGCGAGAATTTGTAAGCTCCATGGCTGGTCCCCATTGCGATGGCCAGTGCATCAACCTCGGTCGCCTTGACGAAGTCGACGGCCTGGTCTGGGTCCGTGAGCAGCTGTGAATGATCGAGCGCGCCCTCGGCTCCGTGCCCGTCTTCAGCTTCCCCCATGCCGGTTTCCAGCGATCCAAGAACGCCGAGCTCTCCCTCGACCGAAACTCCGCAGGAGTGGGCCATAACAACCACGCGTCGTGTGACATCAACGTTGTAGGCGTAATCCGCCGGCGTCTTGGCATCTTCCTTGAGGGAGCCGTCCATCATGACGGACGTGAACCCATACTGAATCGCAGTCGCGCATGTCGCCGGACCGTTGCCGTGATCCTGGTGCATGCAAACCGGAATATGGGGATAGAGTTCCGAGACGGCGTCAATGAGATGCTTCAGCACGACGTCATTGGCGTACGAGCGAGCCCCTCGGCTCGCCTGCATGATGACAGGCGCGTCAACCTGAGCCGCTGCCTCCATGATCGCCAGTGCTTGCTCCATGTTGTTAATGTTGAAGGCGGGAAGACCGTAATTGTGGTCGGCGGCGTGATCCAGAAGCTGCCTAAGCGTAATGCGCGCCATATCGAAACTCCTTGCTCGTCGTGTTGTATTCGTCGACGTGTCAGCTCCCACGCCACATTGGCCCGGACTTCGTTCAGCTCGAGAAACGAAGCCCAGCTTATGTTAGATCTTCAATGCCTCGACCCCGGGCAAAGCCTTGCCTTCCATCCATTCGAGGAAGGCGCCGCCAGCTGTTGAGACGAAGGACAGGTCGTCAGCCACCCCGGCCGCATGAAGGGCGGAGACAGTGTCTCCGCCACCAGCGACAGCCACCAGACGCCCCTGACGAACCAGATCGGCGGCGTGTTGCGCTGCTGCGACGGTTCCTCGATCAAATGGAGGGATCTCGAAAACTCCGAGCGGCCCGTTCCACACCAGAGTCTTCGAATTCTCCATCGCCCTCTTCAGGCGAGCGACCGTCTCCGGGCCCGCGTCGAGAATACGCTCGTGTTCGTCCACCTCACCAAGACCGCGCACACGCGCAGGTGCGCCAGGCGCCATCTGCTCGGCGACGACGATATCAATTGGAAGGAACAGCTTGCAGTTATTACGACCTGCCAGACCGATGATGCTTCGGGCCGTATCCGCTAGATCCTTCTCGCAATAGGATGCGCCGACATCGTGCCCCTGCGCATAAAGGAAGGTGTTGGCCATGCCGCCGCCGATGGCGAGTTTGTCGAGGCGCGTAACAAGATTTTTCAATAGGTCGAGCTTTGTTGAGACCTTGGAGCCCCCGACGATGCCCAGCACAGGTCGTTGCGGTGAGCCGAGCGCTGTATCTAGAGCGCTGAGCTCTCGCTCCATGGCCAATCCTGCGAATGAAGGCAGACGCCTCGCGATGCCTTCAGTCGAGGCGTGGGCCCTGTGAGCGGCCGAGAAAGCATCGTTGACAAAGATATCGCCAAGCCCGGCGAGTTCGGCGGAGAACAGGGGGTCGTTCGCTTCCTCTCCGGCGTGGTACCGGACATTTTCCAGGAGGGCTACGTCTCCCGGACCGAGATCTGCAACTGCCGCCCTGGCGGCCGGGCCGACACAGTCGTCCGCCCAGGCTACGGATTTGCCTAGTAGAGTTGAGAGAGGCGCAAGGATCGGCTTCAGACTCATCTCGGCGACGCGCTTGCCTTTCGGCCGGTCAAAATGTGCGAGAAGCACAGTTCTGGCGCCGCGCGAGGCGAGAAATTCAATCGTTGGCAAAGCGGATCGTAAGCGGGTGTCATCGGCGACCGCACCGTGGTCCATCGGCACATTGAAGTCGACGCGTACGAGGGCGGTTTTTCCTGTCAGGTCTGCGTCTTTCAGTCGTCGAAACGTCATGATCCTAGCCTTACCGAACCCGCCGACCCTTCGGCCTGTGGTCCCAAGTCCCTGTGGTCGTTGGTGATTAGATCAGGCGCGACATCGCGAGGGCGGTATCCGACATGCGTGTGGCGAAGCCCCATTCATTATCATACCAGGACAGCACCCGCACAAGCTGACCGTCGATGACCTGGGTCTGGGCCAGAGCCACGGTTGAGGAGGCTGGCGCATGATTGAGATCCATGGAAACCAACGGATCGTTCGTCACAGCGAGAATTCCCTTGAGCGGCCCCTCGCTTGCCGCCGCCTCCAGGGCCCGGTTGATTTCCTCGACGCTTACAGGTCGCGACGGGACGACCTTGAGATCAACCACAGAGACATTAGGCGTTGGGACGCGGATGGAAGATCCGTCGAGTCGACCCTTCAGTTCGGGAAGCACAAGCCCGATTGCCTTCGCTGCGCCCGTAGAGGTGGGAATCATCGAAAGCGCCGCCGCCCGGGCGCGATAGAGATCTTTGTGCATCGTATCGAGGGTCGGTTGATCCCCCGTGTAGGCGTGGATCGTCGTCATGTACCCGCGTTCGATGCCGCATAATCCGTGCAGCACCTTCGCCACCGGGGCGAGGCAGTTGGTGGTGCATGATCCGTTCGAAACGACATGATCAGAGGCTGTCAGCGTATCGTGATTGACGCCGAAGACGATTGTTTTATCCGCATTGTCGGCCGGGGCGGACACAAGAACTCTCCGCGCCCCCGCCGCGATATGAGCGGATGCCTTGTCCTTGGATGTGAAGATGCCGGTACATTCCATCGCAATGTCGACATTAAGATCTTTGTGCGGAAGTCGCGCAGGATCTCTTTCCGCAGTGACCTTGAACGACTGGCGACCAACCTTGACCACGTCCCCGGAGATCTCCACGGGCATCCCGAGACGCCCGTGAACGCTGTCATACTTAAGAAGGTGGACATTCGTCTCGATCGGTCCGAGATCATTGACCGCGACGACTTCAATGTCGCGACGGTCATGCTCGAGGATCGATCTCAGAACCAGACGGCCAATTCGCCCGAAGCCGTTGATTGCGACACGCACTGTCATTTCACCATCCGCTCGTTTCTCTGAGCCGGGCGTGAGCGTGCGCTTCGACCGGCGATTTTAGTGCGGTCATAGAGGATTTTCAGAAAATGTGGAGACCGCATCTCGTTGAATTCGAGGTGATTCTCCCGTTCGACGAATAATGGGGTGCGGCCTTCGCTTTAAAGTCTCGCCTTAACGGCCTTTACGACAGCTTCAGATGTGATTCCGAACTCCCGGTAGAGATCCTTGTAGGGTGCTGACGCTCCAAAGCCCCCCATGCCGACGAAGCCGCCATTAGGCCCGATCCAACGGTCCCATCCATCCCGAACGCCAGCTTCGACGGCCACGGTTGCCAGGCCCTGTCCAAGGACGTCCCTTCGATAGCTGTCGCTCTGATGAGCGAAGAGGGAGAAGCAGGGAAGAGAGACGACGCGAGTTCCAACTCCTGAAGCCTCCAGCTCATCCTGAGCTTTGAGCGCGATCTCGATCTCGGATCCGGTGGCGAGAATCGCCGCGCGTTCGGGACCACGCGCCGGGCGAAGGACGTATCCCCCTTTTGCAACGAGATTTTCCGAGACGTGAACGGTTCGTGCGAGGGGCACGTTCTGACGCGTGAGGGCGATAAGAGAGGGAGCCCCTTTAGACTGGAGGGCGACCTCCCATGCTTCCGCTGTCTCCACGCCGTCGCAGGGTCTGAAAACCAGGAGATTTGGCATCGCTCGGAGGGAGGAGATGTGTTCCACAGGCTGATGGGTCGGGCCGTCTTCGCCGACCCCGATCGAGTCGTGGGTCATCACGTGGATCACTCGGATGCCCATCAGCGCTCCTAAACGGATGGCGGGGCGCGAATAGTCTGAAAAGACGAGGAAGGTCCCTGAATAGGGGATGACCCCCCCATGGAGGGCCATTCCATTCATCGCGGCCGCCATGGCGTGCTCACGCACGCCGTAGTGAATATAACGTCCGTCATAACGATCTGGCCCGAGGGGCGATTTCGTCGCCGCGGTTCTGGTATTGTTGGATCCTGTGAGATCCGCTGACCCTCCGATCATCTCCGGCGTCATTCGGGTCAGAACTTCGAGTGCGGCGCCTGACCATTTTCGGGTGCCGTCTGCCTTGGCGCCGTCGGTGACCGAGCGCTTGTGTTCTTCAATCGCGGACACGATCTCTTTCGGTGGGTCCCCCGCCACGGCGGTTTCAAACTCGTCCCGCCGGCTCGAGTTGTTTAAGCGCTCGCGCCAGGCGAGGTTCGTCCCGCGGCTCCGAGCACCAGCTTCCCGCCAGCTCTTCAGGATATCCTCGGGAATCGCGAAGGGTTCATGGGGCCATGAGAGGGCCGAACGGATACCGGCGATTTCCTCCGCTCCATAGGGACCTCCATGCGCCGGCCCTGTCCCGGCAAGCTTGGGGGCGCCGAAACCTATGATCGTCCGACAGGCGATCAGGCTCGGGGCATCGCTTGTCTGGGCCTCTTGCAGCGCCTGACGGACAGCTTCCTCGTCATGCCCGTCGACGCGGCGGACATTCCACCCTGAGGCCCTGAAGCGTTCGATCTGGTCTGTGCGATCCGCCAGTCCTGTTGAGCCGTCTATGGTGACTGCGTTGTCGTCAAACATGACGATCAGGCGGTTGAGTTTGAGATGTCCTGCGAGAGTGAGGGCTTCCTGGGAGACCCCTTCCATCAGGCACCCGTCTCCGGCGATGACATAGGTCCGGTGGTCGACCAGCGCATCGCCGAAGCGTGAGTTCATGTGACGTTCGGCAATCGCCATGCCCACCGCCGTCGCCAGACCCTGGCCAAGCGGTCCAGTCGTGGTCTCGACCCCCTGCGTATGTCCGAACTCGGGGTGTCCAGGAGTTTTGGAGCGCAGCTGTCGAAAGTTTCGGATCTCCTCAATTGTCATTTCGGGATAGCCCGTCAGGTAAAGGAGCGAGTAGAGCAGCATTGAGCCGTGGCCTGCCGACAGCACGAACCTGTCACGGTCAGGCCATGAGGCGTCCTGAGGGTCGAATTTGAGGAACTCTCGGAAAAGAACGCTGGCGGCGTCCGCCATACCTAGCGGAAGGCCAACATGACCGCTTTGGGCCTTTTCCACGGCGTCCATGGAGAGGGCTCGAACAGCGTTGGCGATAGGATTTGAAACAAGCATAGGAGGCTTCCTGTCCACGATACCGGGTTGGTTAATGGATATCGTTGCTGCGGCAAAGGGACATTCGTCCGTCTGAGCGCCATTGCGAAGTGCGCCCCGGCGCCACACAGTGCCGCGGCCATGAGCGAGGAAACGGATAGTACGGGTGATATGGAGGCAGCCGCGCGGCGCCTTGAGGAGGCCGTCGGTCGCCTTGAGGTGCGCCTTGACGGTCTATTCGAACGCCTTGATTCATGCCTTCCATACGAACGGGAGGCTGAGGCCCTCCGTTTGGACCGAGCGAGGTTGGCCAACGATCTGGATGCGGCGAGGTTCCGCGAGCGTGAGCTTCAAAAACTGGCGGACGAAGCCTCCGAAGCGCTCGGCGCTGCGATAGCGGAAGTTCGTGAGGCGTTGGGGAAGGTCTGAGCTATTTGAAGTAGGATGGATGACGGTGGCGGTCTCACGCGCTGAACTATCGATCTCCGGAAAGCGGTATCTCCTGAGCTGCGCTCCTGGCCAGGAAGCCCGCCTTGAGGAGCTGGGCGCAAGGTTTGACGCTCGCGTTCGGGAACTTGCGGAGGCGATGGGAGATATCGGCTCCGAACGGTTGTTCTTGGCGGCGGGACTATCCTTTATAGACGAACTCGATATCGAGACTGCTGGCGGCAATGCTCGCGAGCTGGATGAACGGATCCGAGGGCTTGAGCAACGTGCGGCGCTGGCGTTGGCGGAAGCGGCGGCCCGGATTGAAGCGTTGACGGTCCGGGTTGAGGAGGCTGGGGAGCCTGAGGGCCGCTGAAACATGGGGCGATTGCCTCACAGGCCGATCGTGCTGGCTGCGTGGAGCCGGCCAAAGATTTGTCCGTTATGCACACTGTCCGGCGGCCCATCCGGAAGACCAGGCCCACTGAAAATTATAGCCGCCAAGCCAGCCCGTGACGTCGACGCATTCCCCGATAAAGAAAAGACCTTTGCGTCCCTTGGCTTCAAGGGTCTGAGAGGAGAGGTCGCGGGTATCGACCCCGCCTACGGTCACCTCGGCCGTCCTCCAGCCCTCGGTTCCGCTTGGCCTCAACCGCCACGCCTGTACCGCCTCCGCGACACGTCGCAGCTTAAGGTCGGAGAGATCCGCCAGACGCAGATCGCCAGCTGTTGTCTCGGCGAGGTGGAGAGCGAGACGTCGGGGAAGCATGTCCGACAGGCCCGAGGTCAGGCTGGCCTTGGGTCGCTCCTGTCGAGCGAACTTAAGATCCGCCAATACGTCTCGCCCCGGCGCGAGGTCGATAAACACGTCTGAAGTTTCCTTCCAGTAGGAAGAAGCTTGAAGGACTGCTGGTCCGGATAGTCCGCGATGGGTGAAGAGAAGGCCCTCCTCAAACGACTTCTCCCCAGCAGTGACGCGCGCTCGGGTGGATAGTCCCGCCAGAGCTGAGAGAGCGTCCAGAGCAGGCGGTCCGACTGTGAAAGGAACTAGACCGGGCCGTGGACTGACGAGTCTCAGTCCGAACTGGAGAGCGACATCATAGGCGTAACCGCTTGCCCCCATTTTGGGAATCGACTTACCGCCTGTCGCGATCACAAGGGATGAGCAAGCCACTGTTTCAGAGGCAGTCTCTACGATAAACCCATCTGAGGTGCTTTCGATCGCACCCGGAATGACCCCGAGTTTCAGGTCTGCACCGGCATCATGAAGATCTGAGAGTAGCATTGCGATAATCTGCTTCGCCGAACCGTCGCAGAAAAGTTGCCCCGCAGTCTTTTCATGATAGGCGATCTGCCGCGCCTCCAGCCTGGCGATGAAGTCATGTTGACTGAAGCGTCGAAGCGCCGACACGCAGAATTGCGGGTTATTGGAGAGAAAGGCGTCCGGTCTGCAATGCAGATTAGTGAAGTTGCATCGCCCTCCTCCTGAAATACGGATTTTCTCGGCAGGCGCATGATTGTGGTCGATGACAAGAACACGACGTCCGCGACGACCCGCCTCTATGGCGCACATGAGTCCAGCCGCACCAGCGCCTATTACGAGAACGTCCGTGACCGTGGGAGCCATCGTATCACGCAGCCCGCTGATCGAGGACATGCTGGCATGCCCTGGCGGTGAGAGCCATGATGGTGAGAGCCGGGTTTTGACTTCCCTGAGAAGGAAAGGATGCTCCGTCGGTTACGAACAGACCTGGCATATCCCAGCATTCATTATGTGGGTTGAGCACCGAAGTAAGGGGATCAGAACCCATACGCGCAGTTCCGCACTCATGAATGGCGAGACCGGGAGTGGATGGGACAGTATCGACGTGAGTGAGAACGGCTCCAACAGAGGTCCCAAGCTCTCGGAGGGCGAAAGAGGCCTCCGCAGTGAGTCTCAGGTCATCCTTGCTGTAGCTGTAGTCGATTTCGAGGTGGTGCGGGCGTGAGTCGCCATCTGACCTGATCCGGATCCGGTTGGATGCCCGGGGTGACGCTTCGATGAACGCGACGGCTGTGAAGAACGAAGCGCGCCCAGATGGGTATGTATAGAGCTGAACGCCGTATCCTCTCTTTTCGGTTGATCCGCCCTCGCGCAAGTCAAACCTCGGGAGGGCGATGCATCGGCCAGGAGGAGGAGCGAGGAGATGGTTCGTGTTGGCGATCATGCCTTCCGCCCTGACCATGATTCGGTCCATCAGGTTGGTTCCTAGAGCCCCGCTGGCGTCTCCCGGAGGCCGACCGCTGAGTGTGGACGAGGCCATAAGAATCCGTGCGCTTTCAATCGTCGAGGCGCAGAGGAACACAATGGGCGCGCGCGCCATGCGCAAAACGCCGTCCCTTTTATCTCTCCATTCTGCGCCGCTGGCGCGACCGGCGCTGTCGTGGAGTATACGCTCGACTACCGCCCCTGTTCTGCAGGTTAATCGGCCGGCGGCCGCCGCCCGTGCGACGCTTTCAGCCGGAGGCGCGAAGCGGCTCAGCATGACTTTGGCCTGCGGCCACCGCGCACGGACACGATTGATAACTCGCGCTTCAAGGGCGTCAGGCTCGATCTCGTTTGAGATCAGGCTATCAGGCGGACAGGAGAAGCCGTCTTCTCGTCCCGATAAGCCCAGGAGCCGTTCGACATCCTCATACCAGGGTGCAAGGTCTTCAAGAGTGATTGGCCAGGCTGGACGCTCTTTCGAGGAAGGCCGGAAGTCCGCTTGCGCCAATCGATAGTACTGCCAGCCATGACCGGGAACGATCATGCGGCCGCCGAGACCGTGCGAACGAATCCATGAAAAAGGTCGACCATCTGGGGTGGTGTAGGGGTAGTCACGGTCGTCAACGAAGGCCTGCGGCATCCTTTCCCATGCGAAACACTGAGTCTGAACCGGTTGACGAATGCGTCCCACCGCACGGAGGGCCCGTTGTGCGAGGCGTGCAACAGGGCGGGACAGGCTGAAGGCCAGAGGAGAATTGGCCGCAAGGCGCGTCAACAATTGGGTCGTGGCTGTAACAGGGCGACCCCATGCGGAGATGTCCATCCCAGCATCGAGCATGAGCACGTTCAGCCCGCCCTCGCAAAGCCTCAGTGACGCCAGCCCGCCAGCAGCGCCGGAACCGACGATAATCGCGTCAAAGCGGTCATCCGCTACGAGGCTTTCGCCGCGCGCGAGAGAGGCTTCGAGCAGGGGAGAGATCATGATTTGATGCCTTGGGCGGAGCCGCTGCCGCCCCGCACGCGTTCTCTTTCAGCGCAGTTCGAACACGTTCTGATCGTCAGCGTGAAGGATAGTTGTCTCAAACTGGTAAAATTTCCTCCCGGGCTGAGGGTCTTTAAACCAAAGGAACCTACCTGTCCCTCGACCGTTCACGATTGATGCAAGATAGATGCGCTGTGCCGAGCCGATCGGACACTCGGCTTGGTCCCGCTAATGCGCTTTCTCAAACCCAGGGAGGAGGAGCGAGGCTAGGCGTCAACAGGCCATGGCGGACGGGGGGTGAGAGGCGGTTTGGACAGGTCCGATGAAACTCCTCATCAGAGCAATTTAAACAGAGCGTACCTTCGATCCCATTATTCATGGCGCCCTCCGCCTAGGCGGCGAGGCGGCGACCGCAATACGAGTCATTGGGAATGAGGTTGGGCATGGACCTGATGCTCCCATAGGAATTTGAGGTCGCACGCCGCCAGGAGTGAATGCCCGATCCTTTCCGGCCGTCTCCCGGTTCTTCTCCAAGGTGTGGCTATGGAGCAACCGAAGAGGTTGACGACGACGACGTTTTCACGGCTGTCATTTTGCTCTCCGGCTAGGACCGGCTTGAAATGGCGATACGGTTGGTAAATGTGCGGGAAGTTCAGCCAGTCTGTAACGTGGGGGCAGTTGGTAAACGCGTCCCAGCCCCTCATACCGACGCCTGAGGAGGAATCTGCAGTCGTGACGCCTATGAAAAAGGCCCATGTGCTCGGCGTGGGGGGCGACGGCAGACGCTGGGTGGCGCCGATGGTGTGGGGTTTCCTCAAGGACGGAAGACTGCAGCACATTCATGCTCGAGGCGAAACACTGAACGTTCGTCCGACTTTCCGAAGGCCATTCCTCGAGGGCCGTGGAGTTATAATGGTGCGTTCATTCAATGAGGCGGATGAGCCAAGGCCTGGCCGCACCCGTCAGTGGGTGATTGCTCCAGGAGGAGCCAAAGAGATCGCTATCGCTGTCTTGTTTAGAAAACAGGAGGTCTATCAGGGACTCGAGTATGGGTTCGTTCAGGTCACCACTCCGGCCAATGCACTGATTGCTCCAATAAGTGATCGGATGCCGGCGGTGCTTGATCCAGAAGCGATTTCCGCGTGGCTCGGAGAAGTTCCTGGGCCGACGGCGTTTCAGTTGTCGTTGTTGCAGCCGTTTGAAGCCGATACCGAGTGGACGAAAACTCCCGAGGACCCAGCGGCGCAGCGAAGTTCAGAAACGGGGGGCGCCCAGCTAAGTCTATTTTGAGTTCGCCCAACCCCCATCGGGGCGGAGGGGTGTCTTGCCGCCCCGCATAGAGCTTGCTCTCCCGCGGACTTGTGATCTATTCGCTGCTCACCCAACAATAAGCCATCGACCCGTTTCGGAGCGCCTTCTCTTGGGGAAAGTGAACGCTGCGCGCGGTCTTGAGGATTTTCGGATCGGATTGCCTTATGCCAAATCCATTCAGCACATTGTCGATCGGGGATCGATCGGCTTTGAAGAATCGCTTTGTTCTTGCCCCGCTTACGAACACGCAGAGTCACTCTGACGGGACCTTGAGTGACGATGAGTATCGCTGGCTTGTGAAGCGAGCCGAGGGCGGCTTCGGATTGACAATGACCTGCGCCGCGCTCGTCCAACGCGATGGGCAGGGGTTTCCGGGCCAGCTTGGCGTCTACGAGGATAGACACATTGAGGGGCTGGCTCGCCTCGCAGATGGCATTAAGGCCCATTCCAGTCATTCTGTCGTTCAGTTGCATCATGCCGGCATGCGCGCTCCGCAGGCGCTGATTGGCGGGACTCCAATCTGTCCGTCCGATAATTCGGAGTCTGGTGCGAGGGCTATGACTTACGACGAAGTCTCAAGGACTCGCGACGCATTCGTAGCGGCCGCGAGGCGTTGCGAACGGGCAGGATTTGACGGTGTGGAGATCCATGGCGCCCATGGTTATCTTCTGTGTGAGTTTCTGAGCTCTGAAATCAATGTTCGCGACGATCGATACGGAGGCGACATCTGGGGACGGTCGACGATCATTTTTGAGATCATAGAGGCCATAAGAAGCGAATGCAGGCGCGACTTTAGTCTCGGCGTTCGTCTCTCGCCCGAGCGTTTCGGGTTGAAGTTGGCCGAAATCCGTGACCTTGCCGCTCGGCTTATGTCGGTTGGAGAGATCGATTATCTTGATATGTCTCTTTGGGACATATTCAAGGAGCCTGTCGAAGAGGGCTTTCGGGGGCGCTCGCTCCTATCCTGTTTTACCGATCTGGACCGCGGTTCAGTGAAGCTGGGCGCCGCCGGAAAGATCTCTACGGGCGCGGATGTGGCCCGTGCGATGGACCTGGGTCTGGACTTCGTTGTGGTGGGCCGGGCGGCGATCCTGCACCATGACCTGCCCGAACTCATCAGGATGAATTCGGGTTTCGTGCCAGCCTCATTACCCGTGACTGCTGACTACCTACGAGCCGAGGGTCTGGGCGAGTCCTTCATCTCTTACATGCGATCCTGGAAGGGCTTTGTGGCGGATGAGGTCTGATAAGCTAACAGTCCCTCAGGGCGCGCCGATCTTGCTTCTACGCACAGGGCAGGGTGGGTAGGCGGCCGTCTTCTGTCACCCCTCAGAAATTCTTAAGTGCCAAGATGGCGTCGCTCTCTGGACGCTTTTAGACATTGGCTTCTAACGATTGGATGGAGGAGGCTGGCTCTCAGCTCCTCCCGTAACGCTCCTCGTCGGTCACGATGAGCCTATGGCAGGAGAGGCGCCGTGACATCCTCGAAAATGAAGCGATTTGTCCAGACAGGGGTTCGCCTTGGGCCGTGTCTGATCGGAGTTTTCCTGTGTGCGTGCAGTGAGGATGAAAAGCTCCCAACATCGGAGAGATCCACTCCCGCTCAGGTCAGTCGATATGCGGAAGACCTACCTCGAAATCGCTGGCTGACGGTGGATGATGCAGTCCCGGTCTCCCAGGATGGAGGCATCGTCAAAGACGAGGCTGATCGGCCTTATGGGTATGCGATGCTCGGCAAGGCCGCGCCGGCTTTCTCCGCCGCTTCGTTTGGCGGGGGGCGGGTTACGCAGGAAATTTTCAGGGGAAAGTGGACTATCGTCGACATCTGGGGCGTATGGTGCGGGGACTGCCGGGTTGATGCTCCGATTGTCGAGGCCCTCGCTCGGGACCTCAGTGCGGACCCAGAGCTTTCCTTTCTGTCGATCCACTCCCCTCCGAGCCGTGAGAGGGCGGACGAGGCTTATGGCCAGTTCGGCTCGCTCGAGGCCTACTTCGCTGCGCGCGGACGAAGCTATCCCACAGCGGTGGATACCGACGGCGCAATCAGGGACGCTTTGGCCATCACCTGGACCCCAACCTACCTCCTTGTCGGCCCCGATCTGACGATACGTGCGTTCCGGACCGATCTGAGTGTTGGCGGTGAGAGCGCTGCCCAAGATGCTCTCGCCGAGGCGCGTTCCATACGTCAGGGATATGAGACAGATCAACGCCAGTGAGGATCTTGGACACAGATCTTTTGGCGATCAGGTTGAGCTCGTCTTTTCCAACGATCTGAGCAGGTTGCGAAGAGAATGATCGTGTCCTGTCTCAATGGCCGCAACGATCGCTTCGCCCACGTGGCCGATTGAGGGTTGCGGGGGCCATTGATGATAATTAACGTCTATTTCCGTATGGGTTGGGACCGGGGACCGCATTAGGGTTATGATCCCGCGCGAAACAGCCTCGCACGAAAGGGCCCCGGGCCCTGCGCTGATGGCCTCAAGGGCCTTTTCAAATAGAAATTTCAGGCCTGATGAGCGTTTCCAGAGTCTGAGTAAGACGGAGCCGAAAGCGGGTTTTGTAGGACCCATCCAGGAGCGCATGCGACCAACGAAGGAGTCGTTCGGCCAGTCGCGGAAGCATAAATTGAGCTGGACGACGCCATTATCTGCGAGGTGATGCGGCATCGCCTTGAAGAAAGTCTCCAGAATGAACTCTCCCGCCTCGAGCATGTGCCTTGGTCGAAACTCTGTCCCAACTGGAGCGTTGAAGACAATCTGATCGAACCTCTGGCCTTCGAGCGCTTCAAACAGGTCTGAGTGGACGAAGGAGATATTGTCGACGGAGTTCAGCCGGGCGTTGAGATCTCCCATCGCCAAGGCGCGCGGATTAATGTCGGAGGCGATAACGTGGTCGCTCCATTGAGCGAGGACAAGGGCGAGTATTCCGCATCCGGTTCCCAGGTCGAGCGAAAGTCGACGTCGGCGATTAGGCATCATGCGGGCGAGGGCAGGGCCTTCCCAGAGCGGATCGACAATCAGGGCTTCGTCTCTGAAGCGTGATTTCGGATGGTCGGTGACCAGAACTTTCCTAAGCACATGTCGGACTGCAAAGCGGGAGGTCAGGCCGTCTCCCGGACAGGTTTCAAAAATGCCGAGCACGGTGAGGTCCTTGATCGACTGAGAGCCGATTAGCGCCTCGACTTCCGCTCGCCGCACCTGCTTTCCGGAGAACACCCCCGCGGCGCCGGTCGGCTCTTTGAGAAATGCCTCCTTTAGCTTCCGTCCCAATTGGGCGCAGTCCAACTGAGAGATTTGGTCGGAAGCGAGCCTCGGGAGAGACATGATGGGAATCTTTTCGGTAGGGGAGATAGCCGGGGGAATTTCAGAACCGTCTGAGCAAGAAACGGACCTTGAACCATGAATTCCATTCTATCCATCTTGGCGCGGGGAACTTATGCATTTGATCGGGCTCAGAGGACGCCTCTTTGGGAGAGTGGAGATGAAGCTGAGAGGAGTTCGGGTGGGTCTTGCGGTTCTGAGCATTGCAACGGCGGCCTCCTGCGGAGCGGCTCGTCTGTCCGATGGTCAGGGAGACCGTGGTTCGTCCGGTCCTTGTGTGGTTCGCCCGGGCGCGGCCGGGGCGGAGGATTTCGCCTTAGACTGGGAGAGGAGATACTTGTTTGTATCCTCCGATGATCGACGGGCGCAGCAGATCCCACGAGGGGGAGAGGCCTCGCCGCCGGGACGAATTCTCACTCTGGCCGCGGATGATCCTGACCCAAGGCGGCCCGTGGCGTCGATCGATCTTCGGAATCTTCCGGACAGGTTTCATCCGCATGGGGTCGGTTTGTGGTCTTCGAGAAATGAGGAACGTGTGCTCATGGCGGTCAGTCACCCGGAGGCGCCGTCTTATGAGGGATCCGTTATCGAGATATTCGATGTCGGGATCGACGGAGGTCTCAGACATCGGCGCTCTGTCTCAGCGCCTTGGCTGACGCGTCCCAACGATGTCGTTCCAACGGGACCCGATAGTTTCTATGTCACCATAGAAGGCGGGGCGAAAGCGGGATCCTTCTGGGATCTGATCGGAATGGCGACCGGTCAGGACAGGAGCGGCTCAATATGGTTCTTCGACGGGAGCTCAGGTCGAAAGGTCGCTGGGGGGCTTTCCTTCGCAAATTCCCTTGCGTTGAGCTCAGATGGAAGTCGGCTGTTTGCGACCTCGACGGTGACGCGTGCCCTCCATATCTTCAATCGAAATTTGATATCGGAAGAACTGAACCCAATCAGGACAATAGATCTCGGCTCGGGTCTGGATAACATCACAGTCGATCCGGCCGATCGGATATTTATAGCGGCCCATCGCGATTTGCCTGCGTTCGTTTTCGGACATGCAAGGAACGCTCGTCGAAAGTCGCCCAGCCAGGCTCTTCAGGTTGAGGGGGCCGCAGGTGTGGGGGACGTGGCGTTCAGGGAGGTCTTCGCCTCTGAAGGAGATGACCTTTCCGCCGCCTCTGTCGCGGTGGAGATAAATGGCCGATTGGTGCTCGGGGGCGTCTATGACGATGGGATCCTGGTGTGTGATGCATCCGTCGCCCGTTAACAGAGGAGTTAAAGACCCGTTCGCGGTCGTGCGCGGCTTCAGCGGTCGCTCACCAGCAGGGAGGCGTACCGTGATCGCAAGGCCTTCTTGTCGATCTTTCCGGTCGCCGTGAGGGGGGCCATATCGAAGATGATGCGGTCTGGCATCCACCATCGGGCGATCAGCGGCTCAAGATGCGCACGGATCTCCGCTTCGCTGACCGCGCCAGGCGTGAGGGGTTCGATGATGAGAATGGGGCGTTCTTCCCACTTCGGATGGGGGACGCCCACCACTGCGGCGATCTTTACGCCCTTGCAGGCGCTGGCGGCATTCTCAAGATCAATCGAACTGATCCACTCGCCACCCGATTTGATGACGTCTTTCTTCCGATCCGTGATGCGCATGAACCCATCCGGATCGATGGTGGCGATATCACCGGTGTCGAACCATCCGTCCGGCCTCGCTGCATCTCTCTCCTGAAGGTAATATCGCTGAATGGTCCAAGGCCCCCTCACCAGCAGAGCCCCTGAGCTCTCTCCGTCCCAGGGGAGATCAGCTCCCTCCTCATCCTCGATACGCAACTCGATACCGAACTGCAGGCGCCCTTGGCGTGTCCAAATCGCTTCCTGCATGGCGTCTTCGCCGCGTTCGGCCAGAGCGGGCGTAGGGGTGGCGACTACCCCGAGCGGGCAGGTTTCAGTCATGCCCCAGATCTGGAGAACTGTAACGCCGTAACGTGTCTTGAACGCACTTGCCATGGCGCGGGGAACAGCAGATCCGCCTATGACCACTCGCTGCAGGCGACCCGGCGCCTCGCCAGTCGCTTCAAGGTGGGCCAGATACATCGTCCAGATCGTTGGCACCCCGCCTGTGAAGGTCACCTCCTCCTCTGTGATTAGAGCCTGCAGGCTCTCGCCATCCATCTTGTCGCAAGGGAGGACCAGTTTGCATCCGTTCACGGGAGCCGCGAACGGAAGTCCCCACGCTGTCGCGTGGTAAAGCGATGAGCAGGGCATGACGACATCGAAGGCCGAAAGGCCGAACGCCCCTGACAGTCCGGCAGCAAATGCATGCAGGACGACGGCCCGATGAGAGTAGACCACCCCTTTGGGATCTCCCGTCGTTCCCGACGTATAACAAAGAAAAGCTCCGAAGTTTTCGTCGATCAGCGGCCAGTCGAAATTGGACGGTTCCTGCCGGATCAACGCCTCATAACTGAGAGCGTAGGGAGCCGGCGAGCTCTGCGCGGAGAGTATGACATAAGTCCGGATGTTCGGCAGTCGGGGTTTCAGGCGCTCAATGAGCGGCAGGAAGGTTTTATCGAAGAACAGGATATGGGAGCCGCCATGATTGAGGGTGTAAACGATTTGGTCTTCCGACAGTCTGGGATTGGCGGTGTGAAGAACAGCGCCGAGGCCTGGGACGGCGTAGAACAATTCGAAATGACGATGGGTGTTCCACGCCAGACTCGCCACGCGGTCGCCCGGCCCGACGCCGAGTCGACGCAGGGCGTTGGCGCATGAGCCTACCCGAGCATAGACGTCCCGATAATTCGATCTCCACAACGGCTCGTCGACAAGTCGGGACACCACCTCCCGTTTAGGATGTGCGCTGGCGGCGAACCGAAGAATGTCTATGATTCTCAACGATGCGGTTTGCATCTGACCCTGTGTCATGCTTTGTCCAGTCTCACTCGGAAGCGCGGCGTAGTCGATAAAATCAGCATTGGTCAGGATCGGCAACGGATGGGGCCAATGGATCGAAGGACGATGCTAAGGCTGTCCGGACGAGGAGAGAAGGGCCGTCGCCATCGACAGGCGCTGAGAGGGCAGACCGAAGATGAAGGCTGATGTCGAGCCCTTTCGCGCGATAGTCATCAGCCGTCTCGCTCATGAGATGGAGCGCGAAGGACGGTCGGTCATTCATATGGAATTCGGTCAGCCATCCACTGGGGCGCCGGAGGAGGCGCTTGCCGCAGCTCAGAGGGTCCTTGTGTCCGATCCGATGGGATATTGGGAAAGCCCGGATCTTAAGGACAGAATTGTTCGTCGGTATGCGGATGTCCATGGGGTGACGCTCTCAGCCGATCAGATCACACTCACCTGCGGTGCGTCCCCCGCTCTCGTGCTTGCGCTCACCGCTGTCTTTTCCCCGGGCGATCGCGTGGCCTTGGCTCGCCCTGGTTATGTCGCTTACCGGAATACCCTGCGCGCGCTTTCGATGTCGCCGGTAGAGATTCCCTGCGGCGCCGAGAGCCGTTTTCAGCTGACCAGCGAACACATTGAGGGGCTTGATCCGTCGCCGGCGGGTCTCATCGTCGCCAGTCCTGCCAATCCCACTGGGACAATCATCTCGCCTCCGGGCCTGCAGGCGATCGCACAGGCGGCGCGAGCGCGCTCTGTGCGTCTGATCTCTGACGAGATCTATCACGGTTTGACCTATGGCCCGCGCACAGCCTCAATTCTCGAGTTCGATCCTGACGCCTTCGTGGTCAACTCGTTTTCCAAGTATTTCTCCATGGTGGGCTGGCGCTTAGGTTGGCTTGTTGCTCCGGTCTCTCATGTGGAGAGGGTGCGGGCGCTTGTTGGCAATCTGTTTCTGACCGCCCCTTCGCTCAGTCAGCATGCAGGCCTCGCGGCCATGGACAGTTTGCCGGAGCTGGAGAGGCACGTGTCTGCCTACCGGCGCAATCGCGATTTGCTTTTGACGGCCTTGCCGGAAATGGGGTTGATCCGGACGGCCCCGCCTGACGGAGCGTTCTACATCTACGCTGATATCGGACATCTGACCTCCGACAGCATGGCTTTCTGCGAGCAGCTTCTCAGGGATACCGGAGTGGCGACCGCTCCCGGTGTGGACTTTGATCCCGTTGAGGGCGGCCGTCACATTCGGTTTAGCTTCGCGGTCTCCACAGATCTGATACAGGAGGCGATCGACCGGATGACGCCCTGGTTTCGCGAACGAGGTCGGGAGGCTCGTTCGTCCAGGGAGGCCTCATGAGGCGCAGGCCGCATAGGACGTCAGGAACACTGATTGTTCTCGCCCCTTAACCACCTCTCGCCGTCGATCAGGACGCCGTCGGACGCCTGTCGAAGCGTATAGCGCAGAATGTCGCCATCAGATGTCGAGAGCGTAAGCTCACCGGCGCCGGAGAGCAGGCCTTGCGCCCGCCAGGTCCCAGTCAGCCCGCCCTCGAATGCGCCGCTAGCGACCCCTGTTGTAAAGCCCCCCCCGTCAACGCGTTTCATGAATGAACCGTTTGAACAGAGCCAGAGCTCATGCTTTTCGCTGTATCCGTTCCCGGAGTAGAATTTTACAAGATATCGCCCCCTGAGCTGGCGCTCCCATTCGGAAGTCGCTTGAGCTCGCGGAGCGCCGATCTCGAATGTCGTCATGAGCTGACTCAGGGTTGCCTGAACGGCGTCCGACCCCGCAGATGGGACAAGAGCGATCAGGGTGAGGGTGCGCCCTGGGCTGATTTCCCTGATCATAATCGAACCAAGAGTGGGCGAGGGAGCGCCGCGGACGGTAAATCGGTTTGCGTGGATCCCTTCCTTGACCGACGGGACCTCGAGGGGATCAAGGATAATGCCGTCTCCGAGATCGATGGAGCTGCGCAGTTCGGCTACGGCCTGCTGCAGAACGCCCTCGTCTAGTGACGCAATCACGAGGCTTTGACCGTCCGGCCCTGCCAGGACGGTTCGGTTTCCATCTGAGCCTTGAGCCGACCAGCCAGGCGGCGGAAAGAGAGATAGTCCTCCCGGAAGGTCAACTCTCGGGCCCGTCCGCCGACCCGATGCAGGCTCCGGAGGAGCAGGACTTTCCGGTGCATTGGCGCTGTCTACGGCATTGCTCATCGGGGGCTCCCCTGGGGTCTGGGTCTGCTGGGGGTCGAGGTTGGCTGTCAGCGAATCGTTGTCAGCGGCGGGAGGGCTGCAAGCGGCAGTCAGGAGAATCGCGGCGCTCATCGCCGACCTCGCCAATGATGATCTGAACATGACTGGCTCTCCCCGCGTGGCTGCACCGTGTTTCATTCTGACCCAAATCGCAGGCTGCGCAAATCCATTGACCGAGTATTGAGGCAGTTTTCCCAGGGTTCGTTTCGGGCGTGATCCCATGGCAGGAGGGCGCCGTGTCTGATATAGACCCGAGGCTTGAAAGCGGGGGCGCCGCCCCGCTGACGCGGATATGTCCCCGTTCCCGGAAGGGAACATGCGGGCGGAAGAAGAGGGTCTCATGGAACTGATCAGTCAGACGGCCGTCGAGGGTGTTCCCGGACCCGGCTATCCGGAAGCCTACCCGCGAGTGGGAGGGCTCGCGTTCAACGATGTTCTGACATTTGTCGCAGGGCAGCCTTATGAGGCTTTCAGTCGCCTACGGGCGACCTCACCAGTCTGTTGGCATCCGGAACCGAACGGGCTTCCCGGATTCTGGGTTGTGACCCGGCATGCCGATGTCATGCGCGTCAATGGCGATCCTCAGACCTTCTCATCGCAGAAGGGAGGAATTCTTATGAACACGCCGGCTCCAGGAACGGGTCATGTCCTGCTTGGCCGGGCCTCATTCGATACTATGATCAATATGGACGCGCCTCACCACCTGCAGCTCCGCCGCGAACACATGCCGTTCTTCACTCCAGCCTACCTCAATCAGCTCAAGTCGAAGATCGCCCTCGAGGTAGAGAGACTTGTGTCCGCCATGGCTGGGAAGGGCGAGTGCGATCTCGTAGATGCTTTTTCATCCCGACTGCCGCTGTTCACTTTGTGCGAAATCCTTGGGGTTCCCGAAGCTGACCGGCCCCGTTTTCTAGAATGGATGCACTATCTCGAACTCGCGCAGAATCTCGCGGCGGATCAGGCCGTCCAGCAGGTGGCGCCATCCCTGGAGCTCATGCAGTTCGTATCGGACTTCAATACGAATGTAGCGGAGATGTTCGACTACGGGCGCTTCATGCTCCATAAAAGGAGGGCGGACCCTCAGAACGATCTTATGACCGCTATCGCTCGGGCCCAGGTCGACGGCCAATTTCTAAGCGATGAATATCTGGACGGATCCTGGCTGTTGATTGTCTTCGCTGGCAACGACACCACTCGCAATACCCTCTCTGGCGCCATGAAGCTGCTCACGGAGTTTCCCGATCAGAAGGCGCTTCTCGCTTCACGTCCTGATCTGCTCCCGAACGCCGCCAATGAGTTTATCCGAATGGTGAGCCCGGTGATCTACATGCGTCGCACGGCGCTTGCCGATGCTGAGGTGGCTGGTCAGAGGATCGCAGCAGGCGAGAAAGTGATCATGTACTATGGGGCCGCCAATCGTGACCCTGATGTGTTCGCGGATCCCGATCGGCTGGATATCGCTCGGGCCAATGCGGATAAGCATATCGCGTTCGGATATGGTCCGCATGTCTGTCTCGGCAAGCGTGTGGCGCAGATCCAGCTGGAAGAGGCCTATCGGCAGCTTCTGGCTCGGTTCCCGGACATCGAATGGAACGGCGATATCGATATCGCACCGAACAATTTCGTTCATGCGATCCGGCGCCTCGGCGTCCGCTTCTCGTCCTGATCTCGGCGACTTTGAAGTCCGTGGGCTCATGCCCCCTGTCTCAGTTTTAAGCCGGAGACAGGGCGAGGCTTGCAGGCCTCCGGAGCGGCTCTGACACCGTGTTTAAGGCGTGGCCGTCCTCATGAAGGGCGGCGCGTCTGTTTTTCATCATCGCAGCGACTGGTGGACTTTCGGTCGGAAATTCCCCTTGACAGAGAATAACGCAATAATAATTTAGACCCATCTAGTTTGTAGATGCACAAATGGAGGGGTGAGATATGGGTGACGGAAGTGCGTCTGTGCATGAGCAGATCACGGCTCAGATCGTTTCGGATCTGGAACAGGGCTGCATTCCCTGGGTTCAGCCATGGAGGGACAGTGGTCCCGGCTGGCCAGGCGGGCTGCCGAGAAACGCCGTCTCAGGTCGACCCTATTCCGGGGTCAACATACTCCTTCTGTGGGCCGAAACAGCGGACAGGAGGTATCAGTCCGGACGGTGGTTGACCTTCCGACAGGCGCTTTATCTCGGAGGCTGCGTTCGGAAGGGCGAAAAGGGAACACAGATCGTTTTTGCCGACACCCCAAATAGGGCGCCCCCTACAGACGAGGAGCAGGAGCAGGCGCCGCTTCCAGGTCCTCGAATTCTGCGCCGCTTTACTGTGTTTAATGTCGATCAGTGCGAGGGGCTTCCCGCATCGACAGCCGGGGATCGCCCGGCGCGTTGTTCAGAGGAGATCTTCATGCCCCGAGCGGACGCGCTGGTGGCGGCCTCTGGCGCCGACATCCGGGTGGGAGGCTCATTTGCGTTTTACGCTCCGGGCCCCGACTACATTCGCATACCTCCCCCGGATGTTTTCTACGATCCCATCAACTGGCATAGAACGCGCCTCCATGAGCTCGCGCACTGGACCGGACATTCGTCTCGTCTTGCCCGCGATTTCACAGGGCGTTGGGCGAGCGAGGCTTACGCGCGGGAGGAGCTTGTGGCCGAACTATCCGCGGCGTTCTTATGCGCCGAGCTTGGGATTTCTCCGACTGTTCGACACGTGGATTACATCGGCGCATGGCTTCATGTTTTGAAGGGTGACAATCGGGCCGTCTTTCAGGCGGCTTCGCTCGCATCGCGCGCGGCAACCTATCTCCTTGGGTTCGAGGCGAGCGGTGACTTGGGGCCAAGCACGATGAGGACTTCGCAGGCGCTCGGTCATGCCGCATGACCCCTCAGTCAGGTTCGTCAGAGGCTTCCGGCGGAAGGAACGCGTCCCCGAATTGGTAGAAGTTGAAGGTTGCCCGGGGACTTTCGACAAGCGGGGGCGAGGCGTACTGCTTCGCCTCTTGCCACCAGAGCGCCTTCAGCTCTTCGAGTTTCGCGGGGTTCCCGCTAGCCAAATCAACAGATTCTGAGAAATCCGCGGGGACGTAGTGCAGCGTCCATCTGTCGGCGTCGAAAGAATCCCCGATTCTGTGCATCGCCACAGCTTTCCAGTCTCCGGCCGTGATAGATCTGTTGCCCCTGAGTTCGAAGTATTGAACGTTTCGCCCAGAGGGAGCCGCTCCCGAGGCGAATGTGGGTAGGATCGACCGCCCGGCCACGGGAATTTGGGGAACTTGGTTGACGACATCCGGAAACGAAACTCCGGCGGCCTCGGCAATGGTCGGAGCGAGGTCGATGACATCGACGAACTGGGATCTGACGGCTCCATTGTCATGGATCTTTTCAGGCCACGAAATGATCAGGGGTGCCCGCACGCCTCCTGCCTGTGGCCAGACTTTGTAGCGCTCGAAAGGTGTGGCTCCGACCATAGCCCAGGGGCGTGGATAGAGCGCCGAGGAACGCACGCTGCCGAGGTCGTCAAGCTGTCGGTCCATCGCCTCGATGGTCATAGATCCGGTATAAGGATGCTCGAAGCGACCCGCCTGGCCGGCTTCTCCAGCCGCCCCGTTGTCGGACATCAGAATAATGAGCGTATTTTCATAATCCCCCGATTTCTTGAGATCATCGATCAAGCGTCCGATTTCCGCGTCGGCATGATCCAGAAACCCCGCATAGACTTCCATAAAGCGTGCGAAGACCCGTCTCTCCATATCAGAGAGGTCCGCCCACCGACGGTCCCCAGGATTGGGAGCTGGCAAGCGCGTGGAAGCAGGGATGATCCCAAGCGCCCTCATACGCTCGAAGCGCTCGAGACGAACGGCATCCCAACCTTTGTCGTACACCGCTTCATAGCGATCTATAGAAGCCTCCGGCGCTTGAATTGGCGCGTGAGCGGCCCCGAGCGCGAGATAGAGAAAGTAGGGATTGTTGGGAGAGGCCCTCCGGTGAGATGCGAGCCAGGAGATCGCATGGTCAATGAGGTCCGTCGTAAGATGGTATCCTGTCGCGGCGTCTCGCACCCCGAGGACGGCGTTATCGGACGCCAGAAGGGGACGGAACTGGTCCGTCCAGCCGCTTAAAAACCCATAATACCTGTCGAAGCCCCGCTGCAGGGGCCACGAATCGCGAGCTCCGTCTGGAGTTTGTTCGTATTCCGGAGCGAGATGCCATTTCCCAATCGCATAGGTGCCGTAGCCGGACAATCTTAGCCGCTCTGCAATGGTTTGGATGTTGGTGGGCAGCTCCCCCTTCGTCTTGCTGGTGTCGCTCGCATCCGCGGCAGGAAGTCGCGATGGAAGCTCTCCCATCCGGATGGACTGAGCGTTGCGTCCCGTGAGGAGTGAGGCGCGGGTCGCAGAGCAGATGGCTTTTGTGTCGAAGCGGTTGTAGCGGAGCCCGTCCGTCGCAAGGCTGTCTATCGCAGGCGTCCTGATCTCGGATCCGTAAGATCCCAGATCGGAGAAGCCGACGTCGTCCAGAATGATGATCACGACGTTAGGGCGGCCCGCATGGGGCCTTTCAGCTCCCGATGACGAGCAGGCCGTGAGTATCAGGAGCATGAATGTGGAGCTTATCGTCCGGAGGTTCATCCTACGTGCTCCTGCAGGTCGCACTGTGTCGCGGGAAGTAATGTTGCATGCGACCGATCTTAGTTACAACTTGTCCTCGCGGCGCCTTCCTCATCGGGGGCAGGAAAAAAAGCGGTTCGCATTCTCCTCGATAGGGTCTAAGAGCCCGCGCGAATGGTTCGGATACAAGGATATGCAAATGGATCTTCTCGAGCGTTTGAACTGGCGATATGCGGCCAAGAAGATGGACCCTGCTCGGCCAGCCTCTGAAGAAGGCGTCCAGCGCATCGTCGAAGCGGTCCGACTGGCCCCGACGTCGAGCGGTCTTCAGCCATTCGATCTTATCGTCGTTCGTAATGCTGAGCTTCGAGAGAAGATGAAGCCCATTGCATTTGGGCAGGGGCAGATCACTGACGGTTCCCATGTTCTCGTTTTCGCAGCGTGGGACGATTACACGCCTGAGCGCATCAATATGATGTTCGACCTGACGAATGAGCAGCGTGGGATGAGGAATGAGGGCTGGGAGAATTATCGAAATTTCTTGTTGAACGCCTATCCGCCTCGCGGCGCGGAAGCTAATTTTCAGCATGCGGCTCGTCAGGCCTACATAGGGCTGGGCGTGGCCCTGGTGGCTGCTGCGGCGGAGGGAATCGATAGCACGCCGATGGAGGGTTTTGACCCTGCCAGCCTAGACGAGCTTTTGGGCCTGAAGGCGCGTGGTCTGCGGAGCGTCGCTCTTTTAGCGCTCGGCCATCGCGAGGCCGACAAGGATTGGCTGGTGGGGCTAAAGAAGGTCCGTCGACCGGCTTCTGATTTCGTCATCTCATTTGACTGACGATTAAGTTCGCCTGGTCGTAAGGCCGCAGCGGTGATTATTCCGCAGGAGTACCAAGCCGTCCGCAAGTGCGTCGGGTGAGCCCTCTGGAGACCGCGACCGCATTTCATGTCTTTCTTATGCGGCGGTAAGAAGCTCAGGACATTTCGCGCGTGGGCCACCCTAGACTGACGATAAGTGAGGCGGGAGGCGGCTTGTCTGTCGCAATAAGACGAGGGGCGAGGTCCCTCGTCTTATAAACCGCCATATTGACGAACAGCCAAGTCTATCGGCGCACCATGGCTGCTTGGCAGCTCAGTCCATGCGATCCTGCTGTATGACGAGGGTCCTCGGCCACGGACACCGTAAAATACCCTGCAAGAGGTATGCGGATAGCGCATTCCCGTGAAAACCGCCGCTTGAAGCGAATGGTGCCGCCTAGGTGACTTGAACACCTGACCCTCGCATTACGAATGCGATGCTCTACCAGCTGAGCTAAGGCGGCCTGCGAAACCCGATCGCAAGGCCGCCGCTATAACCCGATGACCCCGGGTGTGGCAAGTTCATGCTGGCGTTGATCGCGCAAACGCCACGCGGGCGCCTTCCGATCGGTATCAAGAGACGAGAATACCTGAAAAGAAGCCGGACCGACCCGGGTGGGAACAGTCTCCTCCGGCCGGACACCGTCTGGCCGGAGGCTTCATACATCAGGCCGGTTTGCGGAAGCGAAGCGTATGGCGGTCGCTCTCCCCAATCGCCTTGTACTTGGCGGCGTCGAACCCCTCCGGCGTTACGCCGCCCCGGGGGGCGGTCCAGGAATTGGGGGGAAGGGTCCAGACCCCGAACGGATGATCCTTGGTATCCTTGGGATTAGCGTTGACATCTGATTCCGCCTCGAGCACGAGGCCGGCCTTCGCCGCTGCCGCCACAATGGTCGCCTTTGAGACATACCCGTCGCTGGCCGAGCGGCCGTTGGCTACGGTCTCTGGCCGTGGATCGGCCCGATGCTCTTCCACGCCGAGGACGCCGCCAGGCTTTAGGGCCGCAGCAAAATCGGCCATCGCCTTGTCAAGAAACCCAGGCTGCCACATCCAATTATGAACGTTCCGGAATGTTAGGACCATATCTGCAGAGCCGGCGGGGGCCAGAGGACCCGAGTCGCGGCCGAAGGGCACATAGGTCTGCGGACCCCAGACATTCTGGTCGGCTACGGCTTCAACCGCCTTTCCGGTACCAATGTATTTGCCTCCAGTAGCCTTCAGGTAGGGGGCCAGGATTTCAGGATAATAACTGCTCGGAGCGATCTCGATGACGGTCATTCCGGGCTTGAGCCCAAAGAAGGTTAGAGTTTCCGCGGGATGGCGATGAACGTCGCGAACCGTGTTGGCTGGCGACCGCGCCGGGTTGGCCACGGCCGACTTTAGTTCGGCAGAAACTGAGCCTGAGGCGGTTGCTTGCGAGGAAGCGGAACCGGCTGCGCCAGGCTCCTGCGATGTGGAGCAGGCAGTCGCAAGGGCAAGCGCCACAACGGTCACGGCGAGTTTCATTTTCACGGGAATAATCTCCTTTGGCCGCAAAGTCTGGACGTCCCGACCCTACAGTCGGCTCGCCTCTTCGCAAGTGTGCGGTAGGACACAACCGCGACAACAGCGGGAAACGGAGTCGTTTCCGCAAGAAGGCGGCCAAAAATCCCACAGGTTTGGCGGTCTATGAGATTTCTGGTCCTCGTGTGAGCAGGTTCGTGAGTGCGTCAATAAGGCTGGTCTCATTGGGCGACGAGGCGCACGCAATCTCCTGGGCTTGATCTTTCAGCGGGGCGGCTGCAGCAGCTGAGATTGCTGCGATACGAACCGGCGCGACGGGGCCCGGCCGCTTCAGAAACTCCGCAAGAATGGCGGCGGCGCGCGGCGAGTGGATCATAATCGCGTCCAGAGGGTCACTCCCGTCTATGTGCCGCTGAAGGATTGGGCCTGGACGGGAGAGCGGAGCAGCCTTGTACAGCGCACGGAAAAAACATGTCCGCCCTGCGGCGCTGAGTTGTCCGCACAGATCTCCCCGGCTTTCCTCGTTTCCAGCATGAAGGATACGAGAGTCTTTCGGAAGTTCGGCCTGGATTCGATCGAACAGGTCGCTTGCCCCTCCGTCAGCGGAGACGACGTTGAGGAACCCCATAGCCCGGGCCTCATCGGCGGTGCGTTTGCCTACGCAGAAGGTTGGCTTGTCTCGGACCGCAGAGAGTGCGCAAAACATCCGAACGCCATTGAGGCTGGTGAAAGCGAGGGCGTCGAATTCGGGCAGGCGGGCTGGGATCGGTTCCAGGGAAAAGATCGGCTCACAAAGAGGCGTGAGGCCTATATCCCGGAGTCTTCGTTCGCTCTCGGCCGCACCCGGCTGTGAGCGGATGATGAGCACGCGGCCCGTCATTTGCGTTCTGGGATTTCAGTCCCGAGGTCGGCGGCGCGATGCGACGCTACATCCTCCGCGAGGAACAGGCCAAGTTCCTGAGCGTCTCGTTCGCTGGGATAGCGCGCAAGCGCTCCCTCTGCCCGCCACTTTCGGGAGCCGTCGTCGGCAAGCACTTCGCCCCACATCTCGGCCCCTTCAGGCGTTAACCGGAAGTGTGCGGCGATTGGAGTTCTGCAGGAGCCGTCGAGGCGGCGAAGGAAGGCTCTTTCGGCGACAGCGGCGAGGCGCGCTTCGCGATCATCAGTCGCGGCGCAGGCCGCCTTCAGCCAATCCGGCGCGTCCACATGGAGGGTGACGCCGATGATGCCCTGCCCACCGGCAGGAAGGAGCTCTTCGATCGGGAGGATGGCCCCGGCGGCGTCGATCATGCCTAGGCGCCTGAGACCGGCGGCGGCGAGCAGGGTGGCCTGAGCCTCGCCTTCGGCAAGCTTTCTCAGGCGGGTCTGCACATTGCCGCGGAACATCACGACCTTGAGATCAGGTCTCAGCGCGAGAAGCTGTGACCGACGGCGAAGGCTTGAGGATCCCACGACTGCCCCCTTCGGCAGCTCCTGAATGGACCGGTAGGGACCAATGAGACAGTCGCGGGGGTCTTCGCGCGGAAGATAGGCAGCCAGGAAAAGATGCCGGGGAAGGCTTACGGTCATGTCCTTCAGCGAGTGGACGGCGATGTCGATTTCCCCAGCCTTCTGCGCTCTGTCGAGTTCCTTGGTGAAAAGGCCTTTGCCGCCGGCATCCTGAAGGGGCCGGTCGAGAATCTTGTCTCCGGTCGTCGTATAGGGACGGACAGTGTATCGGATCCGCTCCCCAGCCATGGCCCTTAGTCGTTGAGCGAACATCTCCGCCTGGGCCAGCGCCAGGGGCGATCCGCGCGCGCCAATGCGGAGCTCGGGCGGGGACCGCTCGGCCTTTTTCGAGGCGCGCCTAGACCGTTCCATGCCTCCGGACTCCGTATTCCGCCTTCCCTGGGCGAGCGCGCTCGGCCGGTGACGGCTTGGCCGAGGGGAGCGAGCGGCGTACAAGCGCCGCTGTCATGATGCAAGAGACCCTCACGGTTCTGGGAATTGAGACCAGCTGCGATGAGACCGCTGCTGCGGTCGTCCGTCTTGCAGACGGTCATTGCTCCGTTCTGGCCGATCGCATCGCAAGCCAGACTGAGGAGCATGCGGCTTATGGGGGGGTTGTGCCCGAAATCGCCGCCCGGGCGCACGTGGAGCGGCTGGACGGTCTTATCTCCGCAGCCCTGAAGGATGCTGGAGTCGGCTGGGATGGCCTTTCAGGGGTGGCGGCGACAGCAGGGCCTGGCCTGATCGGCGGGGTTATGGTCGGGTTGTCGATGGCCAAAGGGATTTGTCTGGCCAGGGGACTGCCCCTTATCGCAGTTAACCACCTTGAAGGTCACGCCCTGTCGGTTCGCCTTTCAGGGGGTGTTTCTTTCCCATTTCTTCTGCTTCTCGTGTCGGGCGGGCATTGCCAGTTCATAGCTGTGAACGGGCTCGGAGAGTATGAACGGCTCGGGACAACCATAGACGATGCAGTCGGCGAGGCGTTCGACAAAACAGCCAAGCTGTTAGGCCTTCCGGGGCCCGGCGGGCCTGCCGTAGAAAATGAAGCCCGAAGGGGCGACGCTTTGGCCGTGGCCCTGCCGCGGCCTTTATTGGACCGAGACGATCTCGATATGTCGTTCTCGGGTCTCAAGACGGCTGTCAGACGGGCAGCTGAGGCAGCGATCCTTACGTCAGAACGACGAGCGGATATTTGCGCATCCTTCCAACAGGCGGTGACTGATGTTCTGGGTGTCAAGGCTGCGAAAGCGATGGCGATCTTCGCGAGCGGGCGCACAGGTCCTATGACGCTCGTGGTGGCTGGCGGTGTGGCGGCCAATCAGACCCTTCGCGCCCGATTGGAAGCCGAGGCGTTCCGTGCGGGCTTTAGCTTTTTGGCGCCGCCGATGCGTTGGTGCACGGACAATGCCGCCATGATAGCTCTCGCAGGAGCCGAGCGTCTTCGGATCGGTCTAAGTGACCCGCTGACCGTGGCTGCACGCCCGCGATGGCCTCTGGATTTGCGGTCCGCTCCCGCTTTCGGCGGAGGGCGCAAAGGCGCGAAGGCCTGAGGCCTGGCGAGCCCAAATTCAGTTCAGAGGAATACGGACGGAATAGGCCCCGCCCATTTCGAGAGAGAAGTAGCCTGTAGCCTCGTCCGCTGGATAAAGTTCCTCGATCTGGTCAAGAAGCTGAGGGTCGATGCTGTCTCCGTGACATGTCAGACAGGTCTCCTCCATCGCGACCGGCTTGATCCATCGAAACACTCGTTGTCCCGTGGCTTCATCCACGACCTCGGAGATTTCTAAGGTTGCGGGATCGACGCCCCCATCCATGGCGAAACGGAAAATTTCGAGCTTGTCGCGTTCCCAGTCGTCGGCAGCATTGGCTGGATTTCGGACTCTAAGGGCCGTTCGCCCGATTTCTATCCGGCGGCCTGCAACGGCCAGTGAGTGCGTCCCCTCGATCACGGTGAGATAGGCGGTGAGGACTTGCCTAGCGTCAGTCCCGTTCTCCAGTGAACTTAGCGCCATGAGATGTAACTCCCGATCTATGCGCAGCGCGCTTTGCCGGGCCGCAAGGACATCCTCGGGCGCGGGAGGGGAGGGAGTGCGATCGCACGCGGCTGTAAGCGCGATAAGCAAGAGGAGGACCGTTCGCACGATCCGCCCGCGTCCTGGCCCTGACGGCAGGATCGACGAGACCGGATGGCGCCCCTCACCGTCGATGGACCGAACGAAAACCGCTGGGCGGGTTTCATCGATCATGGACTGCGCCTCAGTTGGGGACGACGTTGACGGCGACCTTGAAGGTGTCAGCCGCCGGCTCGGAGGCCGGCTCCCAGGGACGGCGCTGCGCAAGTGTGAGTTCGTAGCGGCCAGCGGTGACGGCCCGGAATGCCGTTACCTCCCAATGGTTGCCGCCTGTGAAACCGGGGATGTTTTGATTGCTTGATGTCGCCCCGCTCAATCCTGCCGTTACTTCGAGACCCGCAGGGAGATTTTCCGGTGCCCAGACATAGCCGGCCGTCGGCACGCCAGACAGGGACACTGAGAACGTATCTCCGACTTTCACCTCAATAGTGGAGCCGTTGTCTGAGGCCGTTAAATCCCGGACAACGCCAGCGGCGACCGGCGCCGGGAGGCTCTTCGCGACAGAGCTGCACACGACGCTTTCCCCCCTGGTCCAGACAACCTGCGATCCTTGAAGATCCAGGCTGACCCCGTCTTTCGTGTACGTCCGCCCGGAATCGCCCTCCCCGAGAGGAAGTCTGTGAACGCTGCCGTCACCTGTTCGAACGATCGCGTTTTCAGCGTCGCCAGAATCAATCACGATCTCAAGGGTCTCTCCGCCGTCACATTCGAACGCCATGGCCCGTGCGAAAATTTCCTCGGGCGCGCTTTCTGACGTTGCAGCTTGGGTCTCTCCACCGGCTGCGGCTTCAGTAGCGGATTCTTCGCATCCGCTGATCCCAATGGTCAGGGCGAGAACCGTCGCCGTGATTCCTGAACGCATCCTCATCGCCATCTCCCCGCCTTGTTCGGATGTCGAACCGCACACTCACGCTCCGGGGGCGCGAACGCAAGGGGTATCGGGTATCCGCAGGGTCGGGAACGAAGCCTCGAGAGTTATGGCTTACGGTCGTGACCGGATGAAGCGAATCTTCTAAGAGGCTCAGGATGATATCAATCGCCGCCACTCTTCATGCTCTGGCCGCCCTGTGCGCAGGAGGCGCTGCAGCGTCAGGGTGGACGGTGTCGGTGGTGATCGCCAACATCGCGTTTGACGGATTGGACCATGGCCGGGCTGATCGCCACCTGCGACAGTCTCTAGTCTCATCGGCTCCGCTGCAGGCTGGTTTGCTGGCTTTGGCGGCTGCTTTCGCCTTGTTTTCAGGTGCATTTGCGGCGGCTCTGACAGCAGCTGTCGCCGCGCTCGGCTTTCTGGCTAATTTGTGGACGCTTGCGCCGTCCGACGACAAGGCGCCTCAGGGCGTCCGTCGCAAGCGGTCGACCCGCAGGATTGTCGCCGTCGCATTGACCCTTATGGTGACAGCAGCGGCTCTGACTGCAGGCGTATTGGCGGCATTCGGCGTCTGAGTCTATCTACCTCGTTCTAAGCGTTGCTCGCGTGCGATAGCGCCGCCCCTCCTTGTGGGATCGCCTCTCCGACCGAATATATCTAGGCTCGGAGTTATAAATGAGAATTCCCGACTGGCTGGTGTATTCGGTAGTCTTGGCGGTGGTCTTCACCGCCATCTTCGTTCGTGGCGAGGATGAGGGGCCTGCGTTCGCCCCGTCGTCAAGAATTGAACGCCTTGATCCGCCGCCGCCTGTGATCGCGCTCGGCCCTGACCTGCCTGCCTCTGATCCGTTCGATGAAAAGGTGCTGGTCCAGGTGGGTGCTGTGGAGGATGGGGTTGGAACCGCCTTCGCCATCCATCGTTCAGGGACTTGGCTGACGGCCCGCCATGTGGTGGACGGCTGCTCAAGGATCGGGCTTGTGGTCGGCGGAGGTCGCGTGGCTGAAGTCGACGAGGTCCGCGTATCTGAAGATTCGGATCTTGCGCTCCTGTACACAGACCGAGCGCCCCGCGCCTTGTCTCTTGATCTGGAACGTCAGCTGCGTGTGGGGGAGTTCGGCTATCATGTTGGATTTCCCCATGGGGCGTTCGCGCAGGCGTCTTCGCAGCTTTTGACCCGGTCTCAGCTGGTCACCCGCGGTCGATACGAAGGTGAAGAGCCTGTTCTTGCCTGGGTTGAGACCGGACGCACGTCCTCTTCGGGCGCCAGTCTGGCGGGCATGAGCGGGGGGCCCGTATTCGACGATGGCGGCGCTGTGATCGGCGTCACGATCGCGGAGAGCCTGGGGCGCGGTCGGATCTATACGGCGGCGCCCGCTTCGATTGATCGTTTTCTTGAGGAAAACGGCTTCACCCCGGAGCCGGAAGAGGCCATGACCACAGCCATGGTTTCTGGAGCGCCGGATGCAGATCGGTTGCGCCGAGACCTCGCTGTTGTGAAGGTTGTCTGCCAGGTGAATGCGCCGTGACGAACCAGGTCCCAAATGTCTTCGCTGATCGCCTGATGGAGGCCGTGCGCCGCCTCGGACCTTTATGCGTCGGGATTGATCCTCACCCCGCTTTGATTCCGGGACTCTTCGGATCCCCTGGCCCCGCATCAGCCTTGGCGTGGGGAAAGGCTGTGGTCGATCGCTGCGCGGGCCGGGTGGCCGTCGTCAAGCCGCAGGCGGCGCTTTTTGAGCGTTGGGGGGCTCGGGGCGTTCTTGCGCTGGAGGAGGTCTGCGAAGCGGCTCGCGCTGCGGGTCTGAGTGTCATTCTGGACGCGAAACGCGGCGACATCGGATCCACGGCGGAGGGATACGCTGAGGCCTATCTTGGCGCCGCGGCGTCTTGTCCGGCGGATTGTCTCACAGTCAGCCCTTACATGGGTCTCGACACGATCGAACCCTTTGTCGCCGCAGCGGAACGGCAGGGTCGAGGAGTGGCGGTTCTCGTGCGCACATCCAATCCGGGCTCAGCGGACTTTCAGTCGCTCAAGGTCGGGGACGAGCCCCTCTATCTGAAGGTGGCCCGGGCTCTTGCGCCTATGACCGAGCGGCTGATGGGCGCGTCCGGCTGGTCCGGCCTGATGATGGTTGCAGGCGCAACTGGCCCTCAGGAGGCCGCCGAGATACGACGCGTGGCGGGACAGGCTCTCTTTCTCGTACCGGGTTATGGCGCCCAGGGGGGAGGCGCCTATGCCGCGCTTTCAGGTTTTGTCCCCGGGCCTTCGGGCCGAGAGGGGGGGGTTGTGAACGCGTCTCGCTCCGTGTCCCTTCCGGACGCGGCGAGGGAGGTGTCGAGGACGGCTGAGTGGGACCGGATTATTGAGACTGCGATAGACGCCGCTCAGGCCGACCTCGTTCAGTCGGCGGCAGGCAGGACCTAAGCGGTCTCAGAGGGCTGACATCCCTTGCATCCGGTTCTAGAATGTCGTCCAGGGAGGCGGTCCGGAGGCGGGCCCGCCGCATAGGGAGGCGAGAATGAAGCTTCGGTGGGCGATCATGGGCGGTGCGGCGCTGCTGGCGCTGTCGGCTTGCTCGGAGAAGGAGGCGGCGCTTCCAGCGATCACAGCGGCTGAGGTGGATGGTGCGGCGATCGCTGCGGCGGACGGCCGACCAGGCGTCTGGCTCTCTCATGGCCGCACCTACTCTGAGCAGCGGTATTCCCCGCTTAATCAGATCAACGCCGATACGGTGGGCGAGCTTGGACTGGCCTGGTATGCGGATCTCGACGTGGGTCGCGGGATGGAGGCGACGCCGATCGTCGTTGACGGCGTGATGTATGTGACCTCAGCCTGGTCCATGGTCTATGCGCTGGACGCCAAGACGGGAGAACGGAAGTGGACGTTCGATCCGAAGGTCGACAAGTCGCGCGGCGTGTTCGCCTGCTGCGACGTTGTCAATCGCGGCGTCGCCATCTGGCAGGGAAAGGTCTTCGTCGGCACCATCGATGGTCGTCTGATCGCTTTGAACGCAAGTGACGGTTCTGTCGCCTGGGAGCAGGTGACGGTTGATCAGAGCAAGCCCTACACCATTACCGGGGCGCCGCGTGTGATCAAAGGGAAGGTCATCATTGGTAACGGTGGCGCTGAACTCGGGGTCCGCGGCTACATAACAGCCTACGATGCCGCGACTGGAGACAAGGCCTGGCGGTTCTACACGACCCCCAATCCTGACAAGAAGCCGGATGGAGAAGCGTCCGACAAGGCGTTCGCGGAGAAGGGCAATGCGACATGGTCGGATGAGGGGCGCTGGCGCACGGACGGCGGCGGCGGAACGGCCTGGGATGCGATGGCTTACGATCCGGAGCTGGACATCATGTATGTCGGCACAGGGAACGGGTCGCCCTGGAACTATCGTCTGAGATCGCCGTCGGCTCCGGAAGGCGGCAATAACGACAACCTGTTCCTGTCATCCATCCTCGCGCTGAAGCCGGACACGGGCGAGTATGTGTGGCACTATCAGACAACCCCTTCCGATACATGGGACTACACCGCGACGCAGCACATCATGCTCGCGGATCTCGAGATCGGCGGAAAGATGCGTAAGGTGGCCATGCAGGCCCCGAAGAACGGATTTTTCTATGTTCTGGATCGGGAAACCGGGGAGCTTCTCTCGGCGGACGCTTTCCAGAAGATCAACTGGGCGACGGGTGTAGACCTAGCGACCGGTCGGCCTATAGAAAATCCTGCCGCCAGGTTCGCAGAGAGTCCCTTTGAAGCGGTTCCAGGTCCCCTTGGCAGTCATAACTGGCATCCGATGGCGTTCAGCCCGGAGACCGGTTTGGTCTACATCCCAGCTCATACGCTCCCTCAGATATTTACGTCCGAACAGCCGGGCGCGAAGGGGCAGGTCTATTGGAACACCGGCCTTGAGTTTGCCGCCGCGCCCGGGCCCACTCCCGATGAGGCGATGCGCAAGGCCGCTCGAGCGGCGCTGAAGGGTCAGCTGGTGGCGTGGGACCCGGTGGCGAAGAAGCCCCGCTGGACAGTGGATTATCCTTCGCCGTGGAATGGCGGCGTCCTCGCGACTGCGGGAGGTCTGGTTTTCCAGGGTTCCTTCGACACCGCGCTTCGCGCTTATGATGCGGCGACGGGCGAAAAGAAGTGGGAGACCGATACGCAGTATCCCTCGCTCTCAGGACCGATTTCGTACGAGATCGACGGCGAGCAGTACATCGCGACCACGGCTGGATGGGGTACGGCTTTTTCTCTGACGGGAGGAGCTCCGATTGACAAGGTCGGAACCCCCGAGCTTGGTCGGGTGATCGTATACAAAATTGGCGGCAAGGCGGCGCTGCCTGAGTATTTGACTATGGAGCTTGATCGGACGCCTGCGGCGCCCAGTTTCGGGGCCCCTCAGCAGATCGGTCTTGGTCAGGTGCTCTACGATCGGAACTGTCTGGTGTGCCATGGGTCGCTCGTCGTCTCAGGCGGAGCCATTCAGGATCTTCGTTGGGCCCAGTCCCCCGGCGACAAGGACAGCTTCAGAAAAGTGGTCCTTGAAGGGCAATACGCGTCCGCGGGTATGGCGAGCTTCGCAGGAAAACTGACAGCGGATGAGGCCGAAGCTGTTCGCTCCTACATCCTCTTCAGGGCCAACGAGGACGCGGCCCCGTCTTCGCCGAACTAATCCGCTTCGGATCGCTCTCGGGCTGATGGCCCGAGGGCGATCTTCCTCTGGTTGCGCTATGACCAATGGAACCCGCCCATCAGGGCGGGTTCTGTGTTACTTCGGGTTGCAGAATCCTAGGAAGGCGGAGGCTTCAGCAGGCAGAGCCTTTAAAGAGGCGATGTGAGGCGAGCTGACCTGAGTGGAGGGGTCGCGGACGAACGCCCAGGTGGGGTCTCCTTTATCGGTGATGAAGATCACCGACTCGGCTCCAGCCATTTCTCTGAGTTCGGCCGCAGAGAGGCTGAAGACGAACTCTGCATCTGAGGCGCGGGCTGCCGCTTCGAAGCGACCTTCCAGAGAACGCGTCTTTCCCATGACACGCATCTGATAGGTCGCTGATTGTCCTTTCCTGTCCGCCGGTTGCCGCCCGAGGCGGGCCGTAATGGCGCCTGTGTCGGCGGAGCATGTGGCGGAAAGGCCGGCCGGAGCGTTCACAGAGCCCCCTGACGAAACCAGAGCTAGGATCGGGCGTTGAGGCAGGAGACGTTCATCGGCCACCCACTGCGAGGAGGCTCGCAGGTTGAGCGCCGGCGCTGGAGCGGGCTTGAGCGAGATCGCCCCGGCAGTCGGGGCCGGAGCGGCAGGCGCCGCTTCCGGCTCGGGATTGGCGGCGCACCCTGTGGCGGCAAGCAGAGCCCCTGCGAGAATGAGATATCGGGTCATGTTGGAGCTCCCTCTGACGTCGGCGTCCGTCGGCGGACGTCGGTTAAATGGTCACGACAACTTTGCCCTTGGCCCGCCGCTCGGAGAGCTCTCGGATGGCGTCGGCGGCCTGCGAGAGGGGATAAACGTTCGAGATATGCGGCTTGATGGATCCTGCCCGGTAGAGCCGGAACAGGTCGGCCAGATTCTCTTCATGTCCTTTCGGGTCTCTGGCGACTGCAGCGCCCCAGAAGACGCCGACGATCTGGCAGGATTTGAGAAGAGTGAGGTTGAGGGGCAGCCGGGGAATACCTGCCGGAAAGCCGATGACGAGGAACCGGCCCTCCCAGTTCAGAGCCCGGACCGCCGGCTCTGCGTAATCGCCGCCGACCCCGTCATAGATAACGTCCACTCCTCCGCCTGAGATCTCCTTGATCTGGTCAGAAAAGGCCTTTTGCTGGTCCTTCGACAAGGGATTGGATGGATAGACGAACCCCTTGTGAGCGCCTTTTGAGATGGCGAAATCGACCTTCTCCTGAGATGAGGCGGCTGCGATAACCTCTGCGCCCATGGCGCGTCCAAGCTCCACCGCAGCAAGACCGACGCCGCCTGCGGCTCCCAGAACAAGAAGTTTTTCTCCCGGCTGGAGCTTGCCTCTGTCCTTGAGGGCGTAATGGGAGGTTCCGTATGTCATCAGGAAAGCGGCGGCTTCTTCAAACGGCATGTCGTCTGGCATCGCGACCAGCCGACGGGCATCGAGGGCGATCTCCTCCGCCATGCCTCCCGATCCGCAGGAGGCGAAAACGCGATCGCCGGGCTTAAACGCGGTGACGCCCTCGCCGACGGATTTGACAATCCCGGAGATTTCTCCGCCCGGCGAGAAGGGGCGCTGCGGTTTAAACTGATACATGTCCTGGATGATGAGAAAGTCGGGGAAATTGACCCCAACCGCCCTAACGCTCACGACCGCTTGCCCTGGACCTGCGCTTGGCGAGGCGATCTCTTCGAGCACCAGGCTGTCGGGGAGCCCCGGGGCTTTTGAGAGGATGGCTTTCATAGGGCGCGGCTCCGTGTCTAATTGGCGAGGCTCTGAGGCGATCGTTTGTGATGTCTGGCGGCTGGGAGGCTAGCGGTCCGACGCGACGGTGTGAAGGCCGGTCGAGCCGTTGGATCATGATTTCAGGTCGTTGAATGAAACCTCTACGCGGATATTTCGGGATCGGAGCCGAAGGCGTCTCCAAGCCGATGAATCTGGGCGCGATCATGCGCACCGCTCACGCTTTCGGGGCCAGCTTCACCTTTTCCGTTTCGGCGGCCCGGAATATTCGTCTCGCCTACAAATCCGACACCTCCAAGTCTTTCGATCATGTCCCCTACTACGAATGGGACACGATTTCCGACATGCGGCTGCCTCAGGGGTGCGCTTTGGTCGGGGTCGAGCTGACAGATGACGCCATTGATCTGCCCGCGTTCCGTCACCCGACCTCCGCCGCCTACATTCTCGGGCGTGAGAAGGGGGACTTGTCAGCTGAGATGCTTTCGCGCTGCGCTCACGTCGTGAGGATTCCGACACGCTTCTGCATTAATCTCTCCCTCGCTGCGGCGTTGGTTATGTATGACCGGGTGACAAGTCTGGGAGGTTATCCGGCCCGTCCTATCATGCCTGGCGGGCCGACAGGCGGGTCGGACGCGTGAAATTGACAGGGCGGACCGTTAACCGAGAGCGTTTCGTAAGGGGGCCTCGACCCGTCGATCCTGTATCAGTTTCGGTCGATTTTCCCCGAGTTCATTAGAATTTTACGAGACCTGTTAAGCAGGATTTCAGCGCTCCGTGCCACTTTGATCCGAAGGGTTGATCGCGGGGTCTCGCCTGCGTTCGGACAGGTGAAGACGCATGGCTAAGACCGTTCTCGTCGTGGACGACGATCCCACTCAGCGCCGCCTGATGCAGGCTGCAGCCGAAAAGCAGGGGTTTCGCGCGCGTGTAGTGGACAACGGAGAGCTGGCGCTTGCCGAGGCCTCCGATCCCCGTCAGGGAGTGGATGTTGTCCTTCTTGACCTGGTGATGCCTGGCCTGTCGGGCATGGAGACGCTTGAGCGGCTGATGGAACGCCGCCCGGACCTTCCGGTGATCGTGCTGACGGCGACCGGCGGGATCGATACCGTCGTCCAGGCCATGCGCGCCGGAGCGATCGACTTTCTGGTCAAACCCGCGAGCCCTGAGCGTATCGGGATTTCAATTCGCAATGCGCTCAAGGTGTCGGATTTGCGAGGAGAGGTGAAGCGCCTGACACGCAAGTCTGAAGGCGCAATGGGCTTTGAGGACATGATCGCTGGCGCCCCGACCATGCGTCAGGTGGTGCGACTGGGTCAGCGGGCAGCCGCTTCCGGCATTCCTATTCTGATCCTGGGTGAGAGCGGCGTGGGCAAAGAGGTGATCGCGCGGTGCATCCAGGGCGCATCTGATCGCGCCGGAAAGCCCTTCGTGACCGTCAACTGCGGCGCCATCCCGGAGAATCTCGTGGAATCCATACTCTTCGGCCATGAGAAGGGCTCATTCACCGGCGCTCATGAGAAGAAGCTTGGTAAGTTTGTGGAGGCCGATCAGGGGACCCTATTCCTTGACGAAGTCGGCGAGCTGCCGCTTGAGATGCAGGTGAAGCTTCTTCGGGTTCTTCAGGAGGGGGAGGTCGACGCTGTCGGTTCGCGCCGCCCGACTAAGGTCGATGTTCGGATTATCTCCGCGACCAACCGGGACCTGGCCGCGCAGGTTCGAGAGGGACGTTTTCGCGAGGACCTCTATTATCGCCTCAACGTCTTTCCAATCGAGGTTCCCGCACTTCGGGAGCGACGAGAGGACCTGCCCGCTATGGTTGATCACTTCATCCGGCGGTTCAACGCTGAAGAAGGGCGGACCGTCCCGGGCGTCACCGCCGAGGCGATGAACATGCTGATGTCCTACGATTGGCCGGGCAATGTCCGTCAGCTCGAAAACTCAGTGTTCAGGGCGATCGTGCTGTCTGACGGGGACGCCCTGACGCCGGACGACTTTCCCCAGATTTCGGGTCAGGTTTCGCCAGCGCGTGCCGCGTCAGACGGTGCGGCGGTCATGACCACGGATATGACGACCGGTCAGAAGCTCGCCATCAGCGACGAAGCCGGCGAGCTTAGGACCCTCGAGGCGATCGAGCGGGATCTCATCCAGTATGCGATCGACCACTATGCAGGTCACATGTCGGAAGTCGCCCGGCGGCTCGGAATTGGTCGTTCGACCCTTTATCGAAAAGTTCGAGAGTACGATTTGAAGGTGCGGGACGACTTTGAGGTTGATGAAGCTGTCTGACCAGAGACGCGATGGGGTGCGCGACTCGACCCTGACCGGGTGGTGGGCCGTGCAAGTTGCTCGTAAAGCATCAGGGTCCTGATCGTATTACAAACGCCAAAAGCCGGAAACGGTGAATCCGCTTCCGGCTGTCAGTCTGAACCGACGTGGACAAACCCCTAGGTCTTGGGAAGAAGACCTTCGCGCTGAGCGCGCTTCCGAGCAAGCTTCCGAGCGCGACGAACGGCTTCCGCCTTCTCGCGGGCCTTCTTCTCGGATGGTTTCTCGAAATGGTTACGGCGCTTCATCTCCCGGAAGAGACCTTCACGCTGCATCTTTTTCTTAAGCGCTTTCAACGCCTGGTCGACGTTGTTATCGCGCACCACGATCTGAACGATGTGCCACTCTCCATTAGCCGGGCCCGTCTCCTTTGGGGAGGTCGGACCGGAAGAATGCGATCCTGTCTCCCGGACAGCCGGGATAAGAACGCCTTCAAACGCGTTGAATCTAACTCGCTCATGACGAACGATCGGCGGTGCGATAGCATAGGAAATACGACCTGCCTACTGTTCCGTGAGAGGAGAGGGCCATGAATCTGGATCAGGACGGGGCTGCCCCGAGCGATCGCTTCCGGATGAAGCTTCTCGAGGCTATGCTTGAGTTAGCTCCGGATATGGGGTGGTCAGCGTCTTCCTTCGAAGCGGCGCGCCAGCGATGCGGCTTGACGCAAGGAGAAGCGGATTTGGCTTGTCCCGGTGGAGTGGGCGATCTGCTGACGGCGTTTCATCACCTGATGAGCGCAAAGGTCGGGACGCGGATTGGAGACGCCGATCTGGCCGGCATGAAAGTCCGGGACAAGGTGACTTTCGGGGTTCAAGCCTACCTGGACGCCCTTGAGCCGTTCAGGCCTGCCGTTCGCAGAGCGATGGCCTCTCCGCTTAATGTCTTCGCAGGTCCGAAGGGCCTCTGGAGTGTTGCGGATGCGATTTGGTCTGGTCTTGGCGATCGTTCAACGGACTTTAACTGGTATTCTAAGCGAACCATTCTTTCGGGCGTAATCTCCTCGACGCTTCTGGTGTGGCTGGCCGGAGACGGTGACGAGACAGACGCGTTTCTGCGGCGACGGATCGCCGACGTCATGACGTTCGAAAAGACAAAAGCGAGGGTGCGATCGTTCTTCACCTCTCCGACGACAGAGGCCGCGCCCCCAGGAGCGGGATCCTGATCTGGGCTTTTCATTGCCGAATTGGCAGCGGAGGCTCGAGGTCAGGAGCGTTCGGTCAGCCGGACCGCATGGCCCATCTTTCGACCCTCGGCAGCGCGCCGTTTGCCATAGAGATGGATCTTGTCTCCGTGGCGAAGATGGTCCTGCCAGGAGTGAACCTCCGTTCCCAGAAGATTGACCATCTCACCGTCTGAATGACGTCTCGTATCTCCCAGAGGCCAGCCGCAGACAGCGCGGATGTGCTGTTCGAACTGGCCAGTCAGGCAGGCGTCTTCCGTCCAGTGACCAGAGTTGTGGACCCTTGGAGCGAACTCATTCGCCAGAAGGCTCCCCTCGCGGGTGACGAAGAGCTCGAGCGCAAGCACGCCGACATAGTCCAGCTCAGCTGCGAGAAGACGAGCCATTGTCTGCGCTCTTTCCAGCAGATCGGACGGAAGCCTGGAGGGAAAGATCGACCGGCGCAGGATCCCGCCCTCATGAACGTTTCTTGGACAATCCCATGTTCGAACGTCGCCATCCGCGCCCCGTGCGAGAAGGACGGAGATCTCGCAGTCAAAATCGATGAGCGCCTCCAGTACGGCGCGCCCGCCCTGCATCTCTGCGAATGCAGCATCCGGGTTCACGACGCCGGACAGGCGGATTTGCCCTTTGCCGTCGTAACCGGAGAAGCGGGTCTTGAGGATCCCGGCCCCTCCTAGTTGATTGAGGGCGGATTGGATCTGGTGAGCCCCGTCGATGCGGGCGAAGGGTGCGGGCTCGATGCCGATATCCCGAAAGAATGACTTCTCAGCCAGTCGGTCCTGGGAAATGGCGAGGGCTCGGGCGTCTGGGCGGACCGTGGTTCCTGCCGCCTCGATGATGTCGAGAGCTTCGGGTGGAATGTTCTCGAATTCAAGCGTCGCAACCTTCACGCTTGCGGCGAACTCCCTCAGGGCGTCGCGATCCGTGTAAGGAGCGATGAACGTCTTGCGGGCCGCTCGCGAGGCGGGACAGTCGCTTTCAGGAGCGAAGATATGGACGTCGAGGCCAAGTCTGGCGGCTGCCAGAGCGAGCATTCGGCCGAGCTGTCCTCCGCCGAGAATGCCTATGGCGTCCCCGGGGACGGCGAAGGGCGCCGGAAGGGCTGCATCGGTCACTGTGTGTCGCTCACCGTTTCGGGCGTTGCCTCGCTTTGATTGCGTCTCCAGCCGTCGAGTCGCTGCGCGAGAGCCTGATCAGAAAGTGCGAGGATAGATGCTGCGAGGATGGCGGCGTTGGCGGCGCCCGGCTCTCCGATGGCGAAGGTTCCCACAGGAACGCCGCGCGGCATCTGGACGATGGATAGGAGACTGTCGAGACCGGAAAGGGCGCTTGATTTCACGGGCACTCCCAGAACCGGGAGGGTGGTCATGGAAGCGATCATTCCCGGCAGGTGAGCCGCCCCTCCTGCGCCGGCTATGATCACCTGTACGCCGCGGGCTTGAGCTCCCTTGGCGTGTTCGACCAGTCTGTCAGGAGTTCGGTGAGCGGAGACCACGCGCGTCTCATGGGGGACCCCCAGTCCCTCAAGGATGGCGGCCGCTTCGCGCATTGTCGGCCAGTCCGATCGGCTGCCCATCACGATGCTGACAAGAGGAACGCCGCCAGGCGACATCGCCCTCGCCGGGCCGGAGTCAGGCGCGTCTGAACTCATGCAAGTCTCCCGATGGCGGCCGAACGTCTTTGCGCCCGGTCATGGAAGTGGAGGAGTATAGGTCTAAAGGGTCCGTTCGCAACATGGCCTTTGGGCTCCTCGGGGGAATACGGTTAACCATCTCCTAACGTCGATGGTGTGAAGTGAAGGCTCAAAAGAGCTGAAAGCATGACTCGAAGGCCCGCTTCCCCCTCAGACCCCGTGAACCCCGTGCCTGATGAGCTCGTTTGTGGGGCGGTCAGCGTTTCAGACCACGATCGTCTGATCCGAGCCGCGCGCCTTCTTGGGGTTCCGACCGCAGATCTCACGAGGCCCGTTCAGGGCGCGCTGCTCTCTATGTTGGGGGAGGTGGAGGCGCTTAGGCGCGAACTCGCAGAGGTTAAGGAGGCTCTGGCTGAGGCTGAGGCCTCGGCTGATTTCGACCCGCTTGTCTCCGTGTACAATCGCCGGGCCTTTCTTCGCGAGGCCTCTCGAGTGATGGCGATGGTGCGTCGTCACGAGATTGAGGCCAGTCTGATCTTCTTCGATCTGGATCGGTTCAAGGAAGTGAACGACAGGAGCGGTCATGCTGCCGGCGATGCGGCGCTGCGACAAGTTGGAGAGGTTTTGATCGCCCATACTCGGGAAACAGACATCATCGGCCGTCTGGGTGGGGACGAGTTCGCTGTCGTTCTGACCCACATTCGTGACGATGCGGCTCAGGCGAAGGCAGAGGCTTTGGCGCAGGCGATTGCAGCCTCTCCGGTCCGGTATGAGGGACGTACCCTGAACCTGAGCGTCTCGATCGGGGTGTCGCATTTTGGTGCGGACGCCTCGATTGAGCAGATACTGGAGGCCGCCGATGAGGCGATGTTCATTCGCAAGGCGCGCCGTTCCGAAGGCCCGCAATTCAGGCTGGCCGCACTCGGTCTGACCGGCGAAACGGGATCCTAACGGGGGCCGGGCGGTCGGCCCCATCCTCGCCCGCCGCCCCAGACTTTTTCGCCGATCAGGCAGTCCGTTTTTTCCGCGGGGAGCCTGAGTTGAACTCGTTGCAGGCCGTCTGACGGGAGCTGCGCGGCGTCGGCGAACTGTATCGGAGCGGTTTCGGGAGCGATCTCGAGGCCGGCGATCTCCATCACCAGCTTCTTTCGTATCGTCGCTGTCAGGTGCTTCAGGTCGTAAACAGGAGCAATGAAGGCGGCTTCACCCCCGATCACGCAATGCTTGTAGTACCGGTCGAGATGGTCGATGTCGTAGAATTCCCTGGGCTTGTTAAGCATGATCGGCAGTCCGTTAATCGTGATCCGGCGCTTGATCACCTCGTCTCTCGTAAGGTCGACCTGCGGTCCCGTATTGTTGGCGCCGTCGCCTGAAACGTCGATGACCCGGCGCGCCCCGGCGAACTCATTCGTCTCAATGAGTTCAGTCGCCTTGATCAGGGCGCTTGAGATCGAAGTTCTTTGTTCGCCGTAGATGGGCTCTTTCGCCAGACGATCGGCGAAGGCGCGAGCAGAGGCCTCAGAATCGATTATGGTCCAGGGAATGACCTGGACCGGCTCATACATGCCGGCCCACTCCATATAAGTGACGGCTATGCGCCCTCTGGGGCCCGAGGTCATTGCATTGATGACGTCCTTCTGACGAAAGGCGTCCACATATCCGTTACGTTGCAGCTCGTGCTCGTCATAGTCCATGGATTGAGAGACATCGACTGCGAGCACTAGCTCGAGGTCTACTGCCTGAAGCTTCTGAGCTTGGGCGGCGGAGGACGAGAGAGCGACGATAAGGGCAGCTAGCGCAGCCGAGCGCAGGCGACAGAACGAAAAGGGCATGGTCGGTTCCTCACTCCGGTCGCACTCTGCCGATCTCCGTCCTCGGGTGCAAGGCGAAGGGGATCACGAACGCACGAGGCGGAGATGGGCCGCCCCGGTCCGCGAGGGCGAGGGCGGAGACGGGGCGCGTCGCCCTGAAGACCTTGACCTTTATCTCGTCTGGGGGTACCTCCGCCCACCATCCCGCGCAGACTCGTTTTCTGCGCCTTGATCAGGACGACCCTGGCCGCTGAGAGGCGGAGCAACCGGATGAGCCTGACGAGGTCCCCCGCCCAGCGCGTTGCGCCCGGCGGGGCGTTTGTCGTTTTGTGGCCGGATCGCCGTCGGTGGCGTACTGGTCGGAGGGCGGCTGAGACGGCTGAGGGAAGGACTGGACGGGCCCGCCGTTGAGGGAAGGAGGAGAGACATGTTTGAAGCGTTGACCGAAAAGCTCTCCGGGGTCTTTGAGGGGCTGACCGGGCGGGGAGCCCTGTCCGAGAAGGATGTGTCCGACGCCCTGCGTGAGATACGCGTCGCCTTGCTGGAGGCGGATGTCGCTCTGCCTGTCGTGCGGAAATTCGTTGACGACGTAAGGCCGAAGGCGGTGGGCGAGAGCGTCATCCGCTCGATCAAGCCCGGCCAACTGGTCGTAAAGATTGTCTATGACGCCCTGGTTGATGTTCTGGGCGGGGATTCGGAGCCTGAGCGACTGAAGATCGATAGCCCTCCGGCTGTCATCATGATGGCCGGCCTTCAGGGCTCAGGTAAGACGACGACCACGGGAAAGCTGGCGCGGCGCCTGAGAGAGGCTGATCGCAAGAAGGTCCTCGTTGCTTCGCTGGACGTTCGGCGGCCGGCTGCGATGGAGCAGTTGCGCATCCTGGCCGGACAGGCCGGTGTCGAGGCCTTGCCAATCGTGGACGGTCAGCTGCCTGCGGATATTGCGAAGAGGGCTCTTAGCGCGGCGCGCCTTGGCGGTTTCGACGTTCTTATTCTCGACACTGCAGGTCGCACCACCCTCGACGAACAGATGATGGAGGAAGCCGCGGCGATTGCTTCGATCGCCCGGCCTCAGGAGACGCTTCTGGTCGTCGACGCCCTGACTGGTCAGGATGCGGTAGAGACCGCCCGCCGATTCCATGAACGTCTTCCCCTGACGGGTCTCGTCCTGACCCGGATGGATGGTGACGGTCGCGGCGGCGCCGCACTTTCGATGCGCTCGGTCACCGGACTTCCGATCCGTTTTCTCGGGAGCGGGGAGAAGCTTGACGGTCTTGATGTATTCGACGCGCGGCGCGTTGCCGGCCGAATTCTGGGTCAGGGGGACATCGTTTCGCTCGTTGAAAAGGCGAAAGCCGAAATTGACGAGGCGGAAGCAGAAAAGCTCGCCAAGAAAATGGCGAAGGGCCAGTTTGATTTGGATGACCTCGCCAGCCAGTTGCGCCAGCTTCAGCGGATGGGAGGACTTGGCGGATTGATGGGCATGCTGCCGGGCGCTCAGAAGGCGAAGGCGGCTATGGCGGGGGCGCAGATCGACGATCGCATGCTGAAGCGTCAGGAGGCGATTATCCTCTCCATGACCCCCTCCGAGCGACGCAAGCCGGACCTTCTTCAGGCCTCTCGAAAGCGTCGGATTGCTGCGGGGGCGGGGGTGGACGTGGCCGAGGTGAACAAGGTGCTGAAGATGCACCGAAACATGTCGGACATGATGAAGAAGATGGGTAAGGGCGGCATGAAGGGCATGGCCCAGGCGATGGGGTCCATGATGGGCGGCCCCCCAGGCCAGGGTCCTCAGCTCCCGCCCGGCGCGTTGAAGGGGCTGCAAGGCCTGGGCGGCGCTCCTGGCGCTCCCAAGCTTCCGGGACTAGGGGGTCTCCCGGGGCTCGGTGCGCCCAAGAAGGGGGGTAAGTGATGTCGGGCCCTGGTCCTTCAGATCCTATTCCCGAGCTTCTCCGGCTGCGGGCGTCGATTGATAACATCGACGCAGCTCTGGTCCATATGCTGGCCGAGCGCTTCCGTTGCACCAAGGCTGTCGGGGAGCTCAAGGCGGCGCATAATCTGCCGGCCGCGGACAAGGCGCGCGAGGCTGAACAGATCGCGAGATTAAGACGGCTGGCCTCGGAGGCTGATCTTGATCCCGATTTTGCAGAGAAATTTCTTGCGTTCATTGTGACGGAGGTGATCCGCCACCATGAGCGCCTGAAGGAGGCGCGGTCATGAGCGACCTCAAAGACAGGCGGCCGGCGATCGGCTCGGACGCGGCGCAGTGTGCCGGTTCATGTTCGGTCGCCAGACGGCGCGTCTCAGGAACTCACATCATCTTTAGTCTGTTTATTGTTTCATTCTGAAAGGTCTTTACCATGTCTCTCAAAATTCGTCTGGCTCGCGGCGGCTCCAAGCACCGTCCCTATTACCGGATCGTCGTGGCCGATTCTCGCTCGCCGAGAGATGGGCGGTTCATCGAGAAAATCGGCGCTTACAATCCGCTGCTCGGTAAGGATGACGAGAAGCGCGTCGTGCTCGATTTGGACAAGACGCGCGAGTGGTTGGCCAAGGGCGCGCTGCCTACCGATCGGGTGGCTCGCTTCCTCGGCGCAGCGGGTCTCGTGAAATGGGAGCATGGCGACAATCCTCAGCGCGGTGAGCCGGGCGAGAAGGCGAAGGCCCGGGTCGCTGAGCGTGAAGAGCGCGAGGCCGCTCGTCGTGCAGCTGAGGAAGAGGCGCGCAATGCGCCGGCAGAGGATACGGCTGCCGAGGAAGAGGCGGTCGGGTAGGCCCTCTTGTCTGTGATTATCCGCGAAGCTGGACCGGGAGATGACGCGTTCATCCTCGCCCTGAATGCATCCAGCGAACCCGCTCTGGGTCCGCTGGATGCGTCGTCTTGGGATCGTCTGAAGACGCTGGCCTTTCGGGTCCTCGTGGCGGAGACGGCGGCGGAGCGGCTGGCTTTCATGGTGCTCTTCAGGCCCGGATCAGCCTACGGCAGCGACAACTACGCTTGGTTTGAGCAGCGTTTCGAGCGGCACCTTTATATCGATCGGGTGGCGGTCAGCCCCTCGGCCATGAGACAAGGAATTGGAAGACGCCTTTATCAGAGCGTTTGCACGCTGGCTCGCGAGTTGGGTGAGACGCGTCTGACTGCTGAGGTGAATGAGCAGCCTCCGAATCCGGAAAGCCTCGCCTTTCATCTTGCCTTTGGCTTCCGCTTCCTGCTCTCGCGGCCTTCGGGATCCGGAAAGGTGGTGGCGATGCTTGAGCGTCCCTTGGAGGACGCATGACGTCCTCGTCACCTCGTCTTGTTGTGGTCGGACAGATCGTCGGGGCCTTCGGGGTTCGCGGAGAGGTGAGGGTCCGGTCGTTTACCTCGGATCCTGAGACGTTGTTCTCACTTGGAACGCTTCTGAATGCTCAGGGTGAGGCGCTGATAACTCCTCTGCGGACCCGACCCCTTGGCGATCTGTTCGGCGTGATCTCGTCTGAGGTCCGCTCGAGGGAGGACTGGGAGGCTTTGCGTGGGACGTTGCTTCACGCTCCGCGCGCCGGCTTACCAGCCCTCGAGGACGAGGAGGTGTATGTCGCGGACCTCATCGGATGTGAGGTGCGCCATGTCGACGGTCGGCTGATCGGCGTGGTGATTGACGCCCCGAATTTTGGAGCCGGGGACCTCCTTGAAATTCGGCCTGAAGGGGGAGGGGCATTCTTTCTCCCATTCACCCGGGAGTGTGTGCCTGACATTGACCTTGAGGGTCGAAGGCTGGTGATCTCACCTCCGGAGGCGTTCTTGCCTGAGAGCCTTCACCGACAGGCGGGCGAGGGAGATACGAACTTGTAATAAAGGCTCGCCATCCGGCTGCTTTCGAGCAGTGTTCGAACGATTGCGCCGTCCGGCGACGGATCTTCGATCCGCACTTCAAGCTGGTCGGTCAAAAATGAGGCGAGGTCGTCCGGCAGGGTTCCAGAATTTCGCCATACCGCCAGACAGGCCCCGTGGGAGGTTGCGGACGGCGGGCTGACGACCGGGAGTCCCGCGTCCAGAACCCGCGCTTCAGGAAGTTCGGCCCGAAGATTTCCCATCAGGTGTGTGTCTGCCCCCACAAGTGTGCCTCCTTCGAAGCCCACTTCTCTGAGTTCCTCCGCCCATGCCGCGACGGGAGCGTAGGGACGACACTTTTCATCCGGACATGTCCGGATCTCAAGAGGTCTTTCCACCAGGCGTCCTGCGAAGACGCTGAGAGCGAATAGTGTGACCAGGGCGGCGAAGCCTCTCATCGGGACCGGGAAGTCCCCAGCGCGCTTCACGTGGACGAACAGCCACATAGGAAGAAGAAAAAGGGCTGGCGCCGTCCACGCGGTTCTGAAGGATGAGACGCCTGCGAGAGCAGCGAGGAGATAAAGGAGGACCAATAGCAGCAGGCCTCGTCCGAGAACCGACCTCCACGCGACGTCGTGGGCCTCCTCGTCCGTGGAGCGACGGGCAAAGACCGGATAAAGCACAGGGGCCCACAGAGGCCAGAACAGGATGCTCCAGAGAAGTGAAAAGGGTAGGCTGAAGCCGAGGGCTGCGCGTCCCAGAGAGGCAAAGCTGTGGAGGCGGCCTTCCCACCACGAATGAAGATCGTCTGCATCAAGACTGGCAGGGAGAAGGTCCACAAAAGTTGACGACGAGGCCATTACCGTGAGGCCGTGAGACGGTTGTCCCGAAGTGGACTGTGCGGCGAGCCAGATAAGAAACGGAGAGGCGACCGCCCCGGCAGTTAGGGTAGCGAGAACAAAATTGATCGGACTGATGCCCTGCCGAAAAAACCTGACAGAGAACACGCTTGCAAGGCATGCGGCGGGCAGAATTGCAAACAGCGGGTGTGTGAGCAGCCCGACACCTGTGGCGAGGCCGAGGTAAATCCAGTCTCCCTGCCGTCTCCACGTGAGAACGCGTGCGAGGGCGTGGAGGGTCAGCGACAGGCACGCCGTCAGTGCTGCGAGGCCTAGCATGTCTTCATGGACGCCCCATCCGAGTCCATAGGTCAGCGTCAGGGCGCCCGCCGCGGCCGCGGCGGCGCCGGGTCGGGTAATGATGATGCGAGCTGTGAGGTAGTAAAAGCTGAGAGCTATGAAGAGAAAAACGTATTTGAGGGCGACAGCTGCTTCAGCGGTTCGGCCCCACCACGACGACGTTACTGAAATCAGCCAGGCTGTGAGAGGCGGTTGATTACCGGCGTATCCTCCCTGAAGAGACTGGGAGAGAATGATTTGCTCGGCCTCTTCAAGGGTCGCGACCGGGGCGATGAGGACGCGAAGCGCCCAGTGACAAAGGCAGAAGAGAAAAATGATTTGGAGGACAGACGAGCCTTCCAGGCGCGAAACGCGCGAAATCCAGCTCACACGTATCTCTGCAGGCCGTTTTGAGCGGTCTGACCTGCGAGAAGTGGGGCGAGACGGCACGGTTTAAGGACCTTCGGACAGGGTTTCACCGAACACGATTCAGGTGCGCTGGCGCGGATCTCGCCACTCCTCGGCGACTCCATAGCCTCCGCGGCGAACGAGCCATATCATTCCCGCAAGATCGATGACGCCGGCGCCCAGACGTCCGAGAAATCCGTATTTGGAGACCCCGTGGATACGCTCCCGATCCGTGACGGGCGTTTCCACAACATCCCAGCCGGCGCGTTTGATAAGCGCAGGCAGGAAGCGGTGCATGGCTGCAAAATAGGGGAGGTCTTCAAACGCCCGCCGGCGAATGAGCTTGAAGCCGCAGCCGGTGTCGGTCGCCGTATCGCGAAGGCAAAAGCGCCGCACCCCGTTGGCGATTCTTGACTGCAGCCATTTGAACCCGCTGTCGTTCCGGCTGGTTCGTCGTCCGCAGATAATGCCAAGAGCAGGGGTGTGTCCGGCGAGAATGAGCGTATCGAAAACGCGTCGGGTGTCGGCTGGATCGTTTTGTCCGTCCCCGTCGAGCAGCTGGACCCACTCGCCTCTGCAGCTCCTCAGCCCCGAGAAAAGGGCGGCGGACTTCCCACGTCGCTCGATGTGGGTCAGCACCGTGATACGATTCGGGGCGGCCTCGTGCGCCTGGCGCAGCTCCTCGGCAGTCGTGTCGTTTGAGGCGTCGTTCACGCACACGATCTGGTAATCCAGACCCGCGAGCGCGGCGTGGACTTCATTGATAAGCGGCAGGATGTTTCCCGCCTCGTTGTAGAAGGGTATCAGAACTGAGAGGGAGGGGGGCGTTTCGGACACGAAGGGAACCCCGCAGCATTCGGCGACGGCCGCCTCGGGCGGCTGGATGGAGACGCAGATGGATGTCTACCATATCTGGTGTTCTCTGAAAGACGGTCGTGAGGATCGCGCCTTTGCTGCGGCCGTACGCGCTTATCTGGATCACTTTAAGGAGCAGGGCCGGATTTGCGGATGGCGGCTGCTCAGACGCAAGCTCGGCTTCGGTCCTGAAATCCTTGGAGAGTTTCACGTTATGATCGAAACGCGCGATCTGGCCCAGCTGGATGCGGCCTTTCGGTCCGCCGCCGAAAGGCAAGGGGAGACGGAATGTCTTCATGCCGCAGTGTACTCGAAGGTGACGGGCGTTCGCTTCGCCCTCGCGCGCGACTATCCCGATGATCCCGGTCAAACGGTCGCGGGAGAAGCGCTCGCTCCCGACTAATTTCGAGGGATGCGTCGCAAGTCGTGTTCTGGTACAGTGCGCGAAGGCTGGCCGCTGACGCGGTGTGGGGCCCAGGCGCCCCGCGATGGAGAGGTTCACATGGCGGATACGGCGACGACCGGTCAATCTCAGTACAAGCCCAGCCTGGAGGAATTGCGGGTTAACGGCATCCCGCGGGATGGCGTTATTCCTCCGGCGTCGGAGCTGGATTTGGCGACCTACGACATCACCGATCCGGAGATCTGGCGCAGGGATGCCCATTGGGATCGATTTGCGCGGATGCGAAAAGAGGATCCGGTACATTTCTGTCCGGACAGTCCCTTCGGTCCTTACTGGTCCGTCACCACGTTCAACGAGATCATGACGGTTGACACGACCCATGGCGTGTTTTCGTCCGAGGGCGGCATCACCGTCGTGGATCAGGACGAAGATTTCGCGCTGCCCATGTTCATTGCAATGGATCCGCCTAAACACGATCTGCAACGAAAGACTGTCCAGTCGATTGTCGGCCCGGAAAATCTCAAATCGTTTGAGACGCTTATCCGCTCTCGTACAAGCGCCTTGTTTGATACCCTTCCTGTTGGCGAGGAGTTCGACTGGGTGGACAAGGTCTCTATTGAGCTCACCACCATGATGCTCGCCACTTTGTTCGATTTTCCTTTCGAGGATCGCAGGAAGCTCACGCGCTGGTCCGACGTCGCGACCGGCCGCGCCAATCCCGATATCGTGTCTGGCGAGGAGCAATGGCGCGCCGAGCTGATGGAATGCCTGATGACCTTTACGGGCCTCTGGAACGAGCGCGTCAACGCTCCGCCGCGAGGGGATCTTGTCTCGATGCTTGCGCATGGAGAGCATACGAGGAACATGACCCCCCAGGAGTTTCTGGGAAATCTCATCCTCCTGATCGTGGGGGGGAATGATACGACCAGAAATTCCATGACGGGCGGCGTCTACGCCTTCAATAAGTGGCCTGATCAATTCGCCAAGCTCAAGGCGGACCACTCTCTTATTCCGTCTGCCGTTTCGGAGATCATTCGGTGGCAGACGCCTCTCGCCCACATGCGCCGGACCGCGCTGGCCGACTACGAGTTGGGGGGTAAAACCATCCGCAAGGGCGACAAAGTCGTCATGTGGTATGTATCGGGCAATCGAGACGAGAAGCACTTCTCCCGGCCTGATGAGCTGTGGATTGAACGGCCTCAGGTGCGGCGTCACTTGTCTTTCGGATTTGGCATCCATCGCTGCGTTGGCAATCGACTGGCCGAGATGCAGCTGCAGGTTCTGTGGGAGGAGTTCTTTAAGCGCTTCGATGCGGTGGAGGTTTTGGACGAGCCTTCCCGCGTGCCCTCAGCCTTTGTGAAAGGCTACACTCGGATGCCCGTGCGTCTCACAGCCAGGTCGCGCTGAGTTTCGTGATTAAAGGCGTGCAGGAAACTTGGAGGTCGCGGCCTTTTGGATCCGCTCGTAGAGAGCGGTGCTGTCGCGGATGAACGCGGCCTTGGTGAACTGGGCTTCGTAGGATATCCGGCCTCCTTCAACCAGGCGCGCGGCGAGGCCTGGTTCGGAGATGACGCGTCTCATGGCCGCCGCCAGGGCAGCCGGGTTGTCCTTCGGAACCAGCAGGCCTGACACTCCATCCTCGACATAGGCCGCCGGACCTACGGCGTCGGCTGCGACGAGCGGTCGGCCGGCGGCCCATGCGTCGACTGTGACAGTTCCAAAGGGCTCGTAGCGTGAAGGGAACGCGACAAACGTCGATGCGGCGAGCAAGGCGCCTCGATCATTTCTCCATCCCAGGAACCTGACCCGGGATCCGAGGCCCAGTCGTGCGCACTGGGCTTTGAGCTCTGCCTCGATTGGGCCGTCTCCGGCGATCCAGACATGGAGCTCAGGAATCTGGGCGGTCGCCTCCAGCAGCGTGTCGAGGCCTTTCTTCGGGTGAAGACGTGCGAGCGCCAGAGCGAGGGGAGCGTCGGACGGTGCGCCGAGAGCGGATCGCTCCACGGCCGGTGAGCCCTCGAAATCAGCATATGTATGAATGATAGACGAGCGGTCTTCTCCAACGCCCTGATCTCTGATGTGCCTGAGGAGGTCGCGGGTCAGGCCGACATGCCAGTCGCAATTGTTGAACCGAGATCGCTTATAATAACCCCCATACCATCCGATCGACCGGTCGCGCCATCGAGCGGGAGCGAACTGGCCGGCCCGCCCCATCCAGTATTCGATGACATCCGGTTGAAACGCTTCAATAGTCCGATGAATCACTCCTCGGGTGGGGAAGGGCCAGAGGCGGGAGAAGCTGGCGGTCGTGACCTCAACTCCGGCCTCGCCCAAGCGAGAAATCCGCCAGGCGTTGTCCGGGCGGGTCACCACCGCCTGCTTGAACCCCGCCCCGGCGAGCGCCAGGGTCGATTCGAGCATGATGTTTTCCGCTCCGCCCTCGGGGGCGCCCGCCATGACGTGCAAGATCCGCATTTTGGCTGCTTTCCTTAAATCCGCTTCGGCGTCGTTGCGGACCGGTTAACTCTTAGCGCCCAACACGTAAACTCCGGTTGAAGGCGGGAGCGCTTGCGCGTAGCGTCCGGGCCGACCGTGCGGAGACCTGTCATGAGTGGCGCTTATCGTCTGTTTGGGGCTGAAACGTCCGCATATTCGACGAAGATGCGCAGCTATTTGCGTTATAAGGGAGTCGACCACGAGTGGCGAGCCCGGACCCGGGAGACGGAGGAAGAGCTCCAGTCCCTCGCGAAATTCGCAACCTTGCCCGTACTCGTGACAGCCAGCGGCTTCGCCGTCCATGACACTACTCCGATGATCGAGGCCCTTGAGGCTGACCGCCCTGAACCGTCGGCGACCCCCGCGGACCCCGCGCTCGCCTTCCTGGCCTCGGTCCTTGAAGAGTATGCGGACAGCTGGCTCGCAAAAACTGTTTTTCACTATCGTTGGACCCGAAAAAAGGACCAGCGTCTGGCTGCGCAAAGAGCCGTTGAGGACTATTTCGGCGCTGAGGCGCCCGCAGACCGCAAAGCCCTTGAGGATGCCGCTATCGTCTCAATGCTCGGACAGATGAAGCTCATGGGCCTTGAAGGCGATCTGGGCGCGGTGCTGGAAAAATCCTTCAAGCGCTTTGTAAAGAGCCTCGATGATCACCTTCGTAGACATCTGTTTCTCTTCGGCGGTCGTCCCACCATAGCTGATTTTGCGATAGCCGGTCAGCTCATCCAGTTGATGAAAGACCCCACTCCCTCGAAGATCATCGAGAAAGATGGGGAGTTCGTGGTCAAGTGGTGCGAGTTCATGGCGGATCCCAAGGCGGGCGGCCCGTTCGCCGCGCTAGAGGATCTGCGCGAAACGCTGGTCCCTATCTTCAGTTCGGAATTATCTGCAGCCTTCCTTCCTTGGGCCGCCGAGAATCTGGAAAGCTCGCTGGCCGGTCATGAGACGTTCGAGGTCGCGTTCGGGCGCGAGACATTGACGCTGGCTCCGCTTCGCTCCTCAGCTCGGTCTTTCCGCGAATTGCGCCGGAAGTTTGTGACCGCTCAGGCTCTGGAGTCGCTTAAGTCCTTTACAGATGAAGTCGGGGCCACAGTTTATCTCCTGCGTCCGCCTCCGCCTGAGCGTCCTCAGCGCGAGCCGAGATCTGACGTCCCGGTTCGTCAAACCTCTGGTGATGAGGGGGTAGAAAGCTCGAGTGAAACCCCCTCGGGGGGGGGTGACATTGCCCCGGCCCGCGAAGCGGGCGAGGGGGGATCCCGTCGACGCCGCAGGCGTCGTCGCCGAGGCGGTCAGAGACCGGAGGGCCTTGCGGCTGATGACGGCGCGGACAGCGAGGCGGAGACCGAGGGTGAGGATGAAGCCGAGACCGAAGCGGAGGCCTCCGGCGGGAACGAGGTCACGGCTGACGAGCCTTCGGAGGCGGCGACGGATGGGCCCGATACTTCGTCCTACGGGAACGAAGCCGGCGCCTAGAGCGTCCGGGACCCGGCGGTGCCGGGAGCGGCTCCATCGAATACCGATGCGGCGCGACTGGAAGCCTAAACGGGCTGGCCGGGAACACGCACTGGCGGTTTGGCGTGCGCAGAATGCTCCAGAAAATCCGTGTCGTCTGGGCAGAGCTATCCGAACGGGAGGCGGTGAGGGGCTCCCCTTCCGACGATCGCAAGCGACCGTCCCCAGCCGGGGGAGCGGCCGGGGACAGCTTATGATCGCATGCTGCAGGCAGTCGTTAGGCGACAGGCGCGGCCTTACGAACCTTGGTAGGCGGCGTCGGGTGCTCGATCACCTCCGCAGCGCGTGCGGAAGCCACCTGTTCGATCGCGATTTTTCTCGGCTTCATGGCTTCGGGCAGCTCGCGTCGTAGCTCGATCCTCAGCAGACCGTTCCGAAGGGCCGCTCCGGTCACCACGACGTGATCCGCTAACTGGAAGCGCCGAATGAAGCCGCGTTCCGCAATCCCGCGATGAACGAAGCGCCGCTTGTCATCACCGGTTTCTTTCTTCCCGACGACCAGAAGCTGGCCCTCCTTGACCTCTATATCGAGGTCCGCCTCGCCAAAACCCGCCACGGCAAGCTCGATGGCGTAGACATTCTCATCGTCGAGGGATTGTTCGATATTGTACGGGGGGTACCCCTGAGCGCCGTCGAGACGCTGGGCAGTGTCGATCATGGACGCAAGGCGGTCAAATCCGACAACGGTGCGATAAAGCGGGGAAAAATCAAAATTACTCATTGTGTCTGTCCTTGTTGAAGCAACAGGGCCGACCCATTGGGGCTGGCCGCGATTCTAGATCCGGGCGGATGCGACATACGTCCCTCACCCGACCCCCGAGAGCCCGATGTTCGGCGCTCACTGAAGTTAGCTGGGAAGGCGGGTGGGCATGGTCAAGGCCTTGGAATGCGATATTGTGCGCGCGTTGAATTCCACGAGTTCGGAGAACGGACGATGACGTCAGGTTGGGTGAGGGCGTGTCTGGCGAGTTTGGCGCTTCTGGGCGCCTGCGAGCCCGCCGGCAAGGTCGGTGCCGAGGGGAGCGCGACAGAGCAGGGCGCTCCAATTCCTGGGTATGGATCATTGCAGTGGGCGGTCTCTGGCGAGTGGCGCACTGATCAGGAGCGCGCCCGGGATGTCTGGCGCAAGCCGGCGGACACCCTTTCGTTTTTCGGCGTGAAGGGGACGGACACGGTTGTAGAGCTGTATCCGGGCGGAGGCTGGTATACTGCTATCCTCGGCCCCTATCTCAAGGCGGGTGGTGGGAAGCTCTACGCCGCACACTTCGACCCCGCTTCGTCTGATTACGCCCGCACCAATCTTGAGGCCTTCAGGGCTGCTTTTGTCGACAAGCCGGAAACGTTCGGCGATATCACCGTGACCGTCGCTTCAAAAACCAGTGAGGGTGTGGCCCCGGACGGTTCTGCAGATGTCGTGCTGACGTTTCGGAACGTTCATAACTGGATGATGGGCGGCTTCGCGGACAAGATGTTTGCGGATGCGTTTCGCGCGCTCAAGCCCGGGGGCGTTCTGGGCGTCGAGGAACATCGTCTGCCCTCCGCACGAGATCAGGATCCGACAGGATCTACGGGCTATGTGCAGGAGTCTTTTGTTATTCAGCTTGCCGAAGCGGCGGGATTTCAATTCGTGGGCTCCTCGGAGATTAACGCCAATCCGGCCGACACTGCCGATCACCCTCTTGGCGTCTGGATGCTGCCTCCGACCTTGCGCGCTCCTAAACCGGACGATCCATTAGCCGCGTCGTATTCCGCCGATGTGTACAAGGCCATCGGAGAGAGCGATCGAATGACGCTGAAATTCGTGAAGCCGCTGGACGCTGCGGCCCCGGTTCTGACAACGTCCCCGGCGCCTTAGGGACGCATCCCGAAGGATCTGGGTCCTGTTTTGAGCACCCGGTAGGCATGCATGGCGAACTCGCAGAGCAGCGGCCGGGTGTGACGCGGATCGATGATTTCTTCGGCGATGAACGCCTCGGCGGTTCGGAAGGGCGATCTCATCGCCTCAAATTTTCGATAGAGATCCGCGAGTTCCGCTTGCGGATCGGGCGAAGCTTCAAGCTGGCGCTTGTACGCGGCCTCGATCCCGCCAGCCATTGGAAGGCTTCCCCAGTCTCCCGACGGCCAGCAATACCGCCAGCGCGTCCGTGACGGATTGAACATTGCCGAGCCCGCGAGGCCGTAAGCTTTGCGAATGATGATCGGGCAGATTGGTACGCTGGCCTGGTAGACTGCCGCCATAGCGCGCACCCCTTTGCGGGTCACGCCGGCCTTTTCGTGTCGGGCGCCGACTGCGAAACCCGGACAATCCACCAGGTGGACGATTGGGAGATGGAATGTCTCTGCGAGATCAACAAGACGGACGACTTTCTCGCATGCGTCGGCGGTCCAGGCGCCGTCGAGGAAAAACGGATCTCCAGCGATCACCGCGACCGCATACCCGTCCAGACGGGCGAAGCCGGTCACGACCGAGCGACCCCATAGTTCGCCCGTTTCGAAGAAGCTGTCGCGATCGAACACCGCTTCGATGATTCGGCGGGGCTTGTAAGGCGTCTTGCCGTCCGTCGGCACGATATCGATCAGAAAGGCCTCACGCCTGTCGGCCGGATCTCCACATGTCTGGCGCGGCGCAATCTCTTCAACATTGGACGGAAGGTAGGAAAGAAACCGACGCGCCCGGGCGAAGGCGTCCGCCTCGGTGTCGACGACGTCATCCACCGTGCCGTTTCTCGCCTGGATCTCCCAGCCGCCCAGGCCCTCCTTGTCGACCGTTTCGCCGATGGCTCGGGCGACCGGCGGCCCCGCGACAAACACCTGGCTCATGCCCCGGACCATCACGCTGTAGTGACTGGCGGCGACGCGTCCTGCGCCAAGTCCGGCGCAGGGGCCGAGCGCCAGGGAAACGACCGGCGTTCTCGCCATGTTCGCGACGACCCATTCCCAGGCCGGCGTTGTGGGGATGTAGGTCCTCGGATTGGACTCGAGGGATTTGACTGAACCGCCGCCGCCTGTGCCGTCGACCATGCGGATGATGGGCAGGCCGTATTCATGAGCCATTTGTTCGGCCATCAGCATTTTACCGGCGATGGAGGCGTCCGAGGCGCCTCCGCGAACCGTGAAATCGTCCCCGAGAATCACGACGGGTCGCCCCTCAAGGCGGGCTCGCCCAAAGACCATGGTCGCCGGAAGGAATTCAGCGATCGTGTCGTCGGGCCCATAGGAGGCCTTTCCTGAGATTTTACCGACCTCGTGAAAGGAGCCTGGATCTGCGAGAAAGGCGATCCGCTCGCGAACGGTGAGCTTGCCCTGACTTTTTTGTCGGGCGACGCGTTCCTCACCACCCATTTGTTCGGCCAGGCGCTCGCGGGCGCGGAGTTCGTCGATATGCGATTGCCAGCCCATGGTGCCTGTCTCTCCGCTTTCGAGGGAGTGATCCTAGCCATGCGGGCTCGGGGAGGCGAGGGCCTTCATGGGGGAGCGGGTCGCATTGCGCATGCGGCTGATCCGAGGCTGCAGAGGCGGTGGGATCAGGAGGGTTCGGACGCAGTTGCCTATCGGGCCGGGACAGGCGACAAAGGAAGATAGCCTCTACAGGAGACAGGTATGGATCTCGCCGAGTTGACCGCCAAGGTGCAGGAAGCCCTCAGCGGCGGAACGGGTTTTGACAAACGGGTGAAGTTCGACTTCGGCGCGGTCGGCAAGTTGCTGATCGATGGGGTCGGCTCGATGGCCTCGAATGACGACGGAGCGGCGGACGCCACAATCACCGTGGCCTTCGACGATTTTCTGAAGCTGGCCCAGGGGCAGCTCGATCCGACGATGGCCTTCATGCAGGGAAAGCTGCGTGTAGCAGGCGACATGGGTGTGGCGATGAAGCTCCAGACCCTGTTCTCCAAGCTTCGTTAGGCGGAGCTGGACCTCATGGCGTCATCCGACAATAAGGGTCCGGATCTGGTATGTCTTGAGGACAATCCCGCTCCCGAGGGTGCGGAGGTCATATGGTACAAGGGGCGTAAAGGACGCCGGTTACGTCTCTTGTATGCTCCTGATCCGAAGGGCGGCGTGAAAACACGGGGGCTCGCTCTCGTGTGCCCGGGACGCACGGAGTTTATTGAAAAGTATTTCGAGACAGCTCGCGACCTTCAGGCCCGGGGATTTGCGGTGGCGATCTTTGATTGGCCGGGCCAGGGGTTGTCCGACCGCCTTCACAAGGAGAAGCTGGCCGGTCACGTCGGAGGCTATTCGCTCTATGTCGACGCGCTTCTAAAGGGTTTGCAGGCGCTTGGCGGACGGGCGCGTGAGCCTTATGTGATCGTGGCGCACTCGATGGGCGGCGCCATTGCGCTGGAAGCCCTGCGTTCGCGGCGGCTCAAGGTCGCCGCCGCAGCCTTCAGCGCTCCCATGTGGGGGCTTTCGGTGTGGTTTTTCCAGCGATGGTTTTTACGATTGGCGCGGTTGTTCGGATTTGGAGCGGCGCAGCCCCTGCCGCCGGGGCCAGAGGAAACGTTTGAGACCAATCTGCTGACACATGATGAACGTCGATGGCGGCTTCATCGTCGCTTGATCGAGTTGGAACCCGCCCTCGCTCTTGGGCAGCCGACAATCGCGTGGATCGTCTCGTCCCTGGATGTCATCAAGGGATTTTTTCGCCCCGCAGCTTTGGATCACCTGCGCAGGACGCCAGTCCTGGTGGCGATCGCCACCGAAGAGGCGATCGTTCGTAAGGCTTCGCAGAAGAAGCTGGCGCGGCGTTTCGGGTCTGGCAAGACGCTGCTGGTCGAGGGCGCGTCACACGAGATCCTGATGGAGACGGACGAGCGCCGTGAGAAGTTTTTCGCTTCATTCGACGATTTGTGCCGCCGGGCGAAGATCTAGTCGCCCTGCGAAGGGGCTTGATGATCCAGTGGGGTTCGTCCGAGCAGGTCCAGGGCCGATTGAAGTAGGGTCGGCGTGGCTGCGGCGAGAATGCGGCCGCCAAGCTTGGCGGGAGATCCGTCCCAGTCCGCCACGGCGCCGCCCGCTCCGCGAATGACAGGGATGAGGGCCGCCACGTCGTAAGCCTTAAGGCCGGTCTCCGCCACGACATCGATCCCGCCGGCGGCGAGGCGCGCATAGCCGTAGGCGTCGAGGCCATAGCGAGTGATCGGAGTAATTGCTCTGAGAGAACTGAAAGCGGCTTGTTCGGTTGCTGTGAGGATGAACGGGTCCGTCGTCGACAGAATGGCGGCCTCGAGCCGGTCGCACGCGCTTGTCCTGAGAGTGAGCCGTGTTCCGGCATGTTCAAGCCAGGCCTCGGCTCCCGTTCCGATATACATTTCGTCAAGGCATGGCTGATCGATCACGCCGAGCATCGGACGGTCGCCTTCCACGAGGCCGATGAGTGTCGTCCAGGAGTTAAGACCGGCGACGTAGGCCCGTGTTCCGTCGATGGGATCGAGATGCCAGGTGAATCCGCTGGATCCCTCATGCGACCCCGTTTCTTCGCCTTCGATGGCGTCCAGCGGCCGTTCGCTGCGGATGATGTCGATGATGGCCCGTTCGGCGGCCCGATCGGCTTGTGTCACCGGATCGTATCCCGACACAGCCTTGTTGTCCGGACGCGCACGCTCCGTCCGAAAATAGGACAGGGTGGCCCGTCGGGCGGTGAGCGCCAGGCGGCGCGCAAACGGTACGAGGTCAGGAGCGCTTGGAGGCATTCCCAAGCAATAGTGCTCTGAGCGCGGATGGCAATCGGGCGCGCGACGCCCCTGGTGTCAGGCGGCGGTCGGCGCGCTTCGAAGTGTCAGGCTGCTCCGCTGTCGGCACTCTCGCTTTCGAGGGCCTTCGCCAGTTCCAGCAGGCGTTTTCTGGGGCGCTCATCGAGACGGTAATAGGCGCGAACGAGCTCAAGTGTTTCCTTGTGGGACAGCACATCGCCTGACAGGCGGTCGGCTGGGTCGTTAGCCGGCGCGGGCTTTCCGTCTGCGCTGAGGCCGTCGAAGAAATAGTTGATGTTGACATTGAGAGCCGCGCCCAGACTGAACAGGCGGCTGGCGGTGATACGGTTGGCTCCGCATTCATACTTCTGGATCTGCTGGAAGCGCACGCCGACATGGCTTGCTAGGTCCTGCTGAGTCAGGCCAAGCAGTCTCCGGCGTCGTCTGAGCCGTTTGCCGACATAGATATCCACATCCGTGGCCATGGTTGCCTCTCCAGGACGCGCTCCATGTGCCAATGCGGGAGCGACCGATCTGTCGTAGCAATCCTCAGGCCAGATCGACGTCTCCTTTGATTGAGATCTTGATGTTGCGTTGCAGCATGAAAAATGCCGCATTTTTAGGCGCAGTTGAGGAAGTGAGGCTCGTAACTGTCATAAACAGAGAGATACCGCTCAAAATTGACGCATCCGATCGATTCAATCTTGATTTTTTTTGCGCTGCAACGTAAAACCGAGGCGCAGTGTTTCGGCGCTGCGGCCCTTATGGGCGTTTCCTCCCTTGCCTTGGCCGTTCCGGTTTTCGGAACGGCCTTTTTCTTTTTCCGCGCGGCGCTGGCGAAAGTCGATCCTCAGCGTAGGAGACGATCAGCTCTGCAATCGCGGTCAGATCCCGGCGAAGGATGTTGAGGCCCTCATGGGGTTCGACCCCTTCCTCGTCCAGGTAGAGGCCTCGTCTGAGTTCGATCTGAACCGCATGCCGCCCGAGCTCGGGGCGTCCATGGCGCGCAGTGGCGTAGCCTCCCGCGTAGGGAACGTTTCGAGCGGTGGTGTATCCCCGTGAACGGAACAGTGTCTCGATATGAGCGGCGAGACCGTGGCCGCAGGATCGCCCGAAAAGGTCTCCGATGACTACATCTGGGGCTCGGCCTCCGTCAGGGGTCCGGCTCGGCATTGAGTGACAGTCGATGAGCCAGGCCTCCCCGAATTCCGTCCTGGCGCGTTCCAGGAGGTCCTCGAGCGCCTGATGATAGGGACGGTGGATACGGGAGATCCGGTCTTCTGCCTCAGTCCGCAGGAGGAGACGCCGGTAGATCGGCTCTCCGCTGCGCGCGATCCTTGGAAGGCAGCCAAGACCGGCCTGGACCCGAATTGAGGAAGAGGCGCTCCACTCGGTTCTGGGGTCTGAAAACATGGCTGGATCCATGTCGTCTTCATCACGGTTGAGGTCGATGACCGAACGTCCGATCAATCCGCAGATCACCGGAGCGACCCTGGCTTCGACGTCCGTCAGCAGCAGGTCGAGATAAGCGTCCTCTATGCGTCTGAGATCAAGCAGATCGGTCCCAACCGTCTCGAGAAAGGCGTTTGGGTAGATCCGGCCGGAGTGGGGGGAGGAAAAGACGACTGCCGATCCTCGACCATTCGGGCCGCCGATACGGTGTCCTGGACAGGTTGGGGAGGCCTCAAGGGCCATATCGGGCGCGAAAGGCGCTTGAGGGGAGCGACGGACGGTCATCGCAAGATATTTTCGGTGTTCCCGAGATGGTCAAGCTGGCAAATTCACCCGCGCTTTACCACGGCCGGGCACAGACTGTAGATTGCGACACGGTTCGAGCAGGTCCGAGAGATTCAATGGCCAAGATACTCCTAGCCGAAGACGATGACAGCCTGCGCGGCTTCCTGGTCAATGCGCTCAAGCGCGCTGGTCATTTCGTGAAGGATTTTGACGAGGGACGGGCAGCTCTCAAAGCGCTGGAGCGGGAGGTGTTCGACCTGCTTCTGACAGATATTGTCATGCCGGGCCTCGATGGGATCGAGCTGGCGCGACGAGGGGCCGAGCTCGATCCGGCGATGAAGATCGTCTTTATTACAGGCTTTGCAGCCGTCACCCTGTCTCCCGGGGGCGCGACCCCCGCTGGAGCGAAGGTCCTCTCCAAGCCGTTCCATCTGCGCGAGCTGGTAGACGAGGTGGAACGGGTAATGGCGGCTTGAGCTGGCTGCAGCTCGCTTCTGCGTCGAATAGGCGTTGACGGGATCGGCGACCCGTTGCATTAGACCCGCTCCGTGTAACGAGATGGGCGGTTAGCTCAGCGGTAGAGCACTACGTTGACATCGTAGGGGTCACAAGTTCGATCCTTGTACCGCCCACCATCAGTTCTTGCGGCAGCAGCGGTTTTGATCCGCAACTGTCGCGGCGGACGATGATTTTTCTCTCCAGTCTGGAAAATTGAAGGGCTACTTGCGAGGTCGGCGTAAAAGTCGATCACGGGAGCGGCGCGTTCGGGGTTCGGGGGCAGGGTCTAACATCCCCTGTGCGCCACGTGCAGGGTGGGGGCCCTGACCCGTCAGCGGGTCTCTGTTGCGAGCGGTACGATCCTTAGCTGATGTTCAACCGCTGAGACCAACGTGGCGCTCGTCGCCAGGTTGCAGGATGTCCTTTGCGTCGGCGGACGTCGACGTCGATCGGCTGGCAAATACGAAACGAGTTCGTCCAGGCTCAGCTGCGTCAGACAGCTTAAGTCTCCCGCTTCGGATACCCGGGGGTTGGATGGCGCAAGGTAAGACTGACAGACCAGCTTACCGATGCTGTCCGCGCGCTCGGCGACGAGTTGTCCTCGGCCAGGGCCGCCATGACAGAGTTGATATTGTTGCGGCGGGATAAGATCGGCGCTGGAAGTCGGCTCGATGCCATGAGAGGTGGCTCGGGAAATCTGCACACGGGGTTAGGTGGAATTTCCGCCTGAGATCGGCATGATGGCCGATAGCAGGAGAGACCATGAGCAGACGACCCCGCCGGAACCACAGCCCGGCCTTTAAAGCGAAAGTGGCGTTGGCCGCGGTTCGCGGCGAGAAGACGATGTCGGAACTGGCTGAGCAGTTCGACGTCCACCCCAACCAGATTTCGACGTGGCGAGACCAGCTGCTGGAAGGGGCGACCGAAGTGTTTGGCGGCGCGGAGAAGCCCGAGGCGGCCGTCCCAACGATCGACGTGAAGTCGTTGCACGCGAAGATCGGAGAGCTGACGCTGGAGAACGATTTTTTATCCGGCGCGCTCGGCAAGGCGGGTCTGTTGCCGAGCGCAAAGCGATGATCGACAGGAGCCACGATCTTCCGGTCGCGCGTCAAGCCGAGATGCTGGGGATCAGCCGTGGCAGCGTCTATTACCTGCCGCGGCCGACGCCGCCTGCTGATCTGGTGCTGATGCGCCGGATCGACGAGCTGCATCTCGACTATCCCTTTGCTGGGAGCCGGATGCTCCAGGCGCTTCTGAAGAAGGAAGGCCATGAGGTTGGGCGTTTGCACGTCGCGACGCTGATGAAGAAGATGGGCATCGAGGCGATTTACCGTCGCCCGAACACCTCGAAGCCAGCGCCGGGACACAAGATCTTCCCCTATCTCCTGCGCAAGGTCCCGGTGACGGCTCCCAACCAGGTCTGGGCGATGGACATCACCTACGTGCCCATGGCGAGCGGCTTCGTCTACCTGGCGGCGGTGGTCGACTGGTTCAGGCGAAGGGTGCTGTCCTGGCGGCTGTCGATCTCGATGGACACAAGCTTCTGCATTGAGGCGGTGGAGGAGGCGTTGGCGCGCCATGGCAAGCCGGCGATCTTCAACACGGATCAGGGAAGTCAATTTACGTCGATGGCGTTCACCGACGTGCTGAAGAAAGCTGAGATCGCCATCAGCATGGACGGCCGCGGCGCCTGGCGGGACAATGTCTTCGTCGAACGGCTGTGGCGGACGATAAAATACGAGGAGGTCTACCTGCGCGCCTATGAAAGCGTCTCGGAAGCCCGAGCCTCGATCGGTCGCTATCTCGCCTTCTACAATGCGGGGCGCCCCCACTCGAGCCTTGACCGGCGAACCCCGGATGAGGCGTACTTCAACCAGCTGCAGCCAATC
>JAGWYJ010000075.1 GCA_018969425.1 Alphaproteobacteria bacterium
GGATCGATCCGCTATCAGCCCGATCCAACCCCGCCAGAAGGTGAAGAAGAGTGCTCTTTCCGCTGCCCGACTCTCCCGTCAGCGCCAGACTGACGCCGGCACGAAGGTCAAAACTCACCCCGCCAAGCACCGGAAGAGGCCCTTCGGATGTAGGGTAAGTCTTGACGATCTCCCTCACCTCAACAAGCGCCGCCTCGCGCCCCTGGTCCGACATGGCGATCGTGCGGTTCACCCCGGCGGCCTCGTGGCGGCAACGCTGGGACGAGCCTGTGCGGCGATCCACCAGTCGCTGAGCGCACCGCTCCCCTCGGGGTTTGCCAGATGAGGAAGGCGAAACTCGACATAACCGACCGCGGCCGCCTGAGCGATCCACCCGATATCGAAAGGACTCGGATCGACGCCTTCGCGCTTTGACATTTCGAGAAGACCCCGACGGATAGCCTCCGCCCATCGCGACATCCAGTAAGCCGACCGGGCGGCCTCCTCCCGTCTGGTCTCCATGACAAGACTGAATGCGGCCTCCATCACACCCTGCGCCAGCGCATGCCGGACCAGCGCGTCAACGCGTAGTGAAAGGGGTGTCGGGAAGAGCCGTCCGCCGCCAGCGATCGCATCGAGATACTCGCAGATCACAGTGCTGTCGAAGATGGCGCGCTCGCCCGGCCTGAGAAGGGCCGGGATCTTGCCAAGCGGATTGGCCGCCGCAACCACGCCGTCCTCTCCCATAGGATTGGCGTCGGTAACGGAAACGCGATCGCCAAGGCCAAGCTCAATCAGGGATATCCGAACCTTGCGGGCGAACGGAGAAGTCGGCGAAGACAGCAACTGCATCGGTCGATCCTAAGGAGCGTGGAAACGTCACAGACGGGTCTTACAACCCGACGGCGACAGGCGAAATGAAAAACTGTCTCTCACGGGGTCCGCTCGAACACCACCCGACCGTCGAGCACCGTCATGTCGACTTTCGTTTCGAGGATCCGTTCAGAAGGCGCATCGAGGAGATTTTCGCTGAGCACCACAAGATCAGCGAGATATCCTGGCTCAATAAGGCCCTTCTTCGTCTCCTCGAAGCTAAGATAGGCTCCGCCATAGGTGTAAAGACGTAACGCCTGGGCAAGACTGACGCGTTCGCTTTCCCCGTAGACGGCTCCAGAGCGACCCTTGCGCGTGACGGCTGCGTAAACGCCGACAAGAGGGCCGATCGGAATGATATCCGAAGAAAAGGCCATCCGGATCCCTGCGGCGAGAGGCGTGGCGATTGGATTATTGAGGGCGAGCGCCTCATCCGGCAGGTAGGTCCGGTAACGCCCCTCGAGACTGTAGGTGAAGTTGGGCTGCTGGGCGATGGCGATGCCGTGACGCGCCATCACGTCAAGGGTCTCCGCACGCGGCGTCATGGAGAAATGATTGAGATAGTGCCGGTGATCGCGCGCAGGACCCGATGCTATGACCCGCGCCATCATGCCGGCGGTCTCGTCAATAGCCCTATCCCCGATCGTGTGAAAACCGAACTGCCAGCCAAGCTCGTGCGCCGCCTTCGCCAGGCGTTCGATATCCGCCATCGGCGTTGTCAGCGAGCCATGGTAGGCCGGATCGTTGCGATAGGGTCTTGTTGTGAACGCCGCTGGGCCTGTGAACCCGCCATCGACAAAAACCTTGAGCGGTCCGACGCTGAGATGCTCATCCCCGTCACCGGTCTTCCGGCCGAACGCGATCAGAGCTCGGATGGCGTCCCCGGACGCTCCTGCATCCAGCCCGGGATTAATCTGGACCCGGGCCCTTGGAAGAGGAAGATCGGAGGTCGCATAAACAAGCTTCCACAGTCGGTCGAAGACTTTCGGAGATGCGCTCGCATCCGTCAGACTGGTGATTCCTAGCGCAAGCTGAGCATTCAGATTGCGCGCCAGATCAGCCGCGAGATCCTCAGGCTGACCGCGCGGCATGACGCGGGTCACAAGATCGAAACGCTCTGCGATCACGCCGGTCAGTCGTCCCTGCTCATCCCTTTCCAGGCTACCGCCTTCAGGATCAGGACTTGATTGCGTGATCTCCGCTCGTTCCAGAGCGAGAGAATTCGCAATGGCGGCATGTCCGCCCTCTCGGGTGAACACAACAGCCCGGCCGGCGGAGACCTCATCTAGATCAAAACGCGTCGGCTTTCGACCATCCGAGAAACGGTCTTCGCTCCATCCGTAACCTATGATCCATCCGCCGGCAGGAACAACGTCCGTCATGCGCCGTACGACGGCCTGCAGTTCGGCAATGGAGGTCGCACGGGACACATCCGCCCAGTTTTCGGGGTTACCATCGATATGAGTATGAGCGTCGTTAAATCCGGGAATAAGCAGGCGTCCCCTGAGATCGATCGTTCGGTCGGCGCGATAGGTCGCCTCGATCTCTGAACCGCCCACAGCGAGAATTCGGCCCTTATCGACGACCACGGCCCGATGCGTGTCATAGGCTTCATTCGCCGTGAACACGATGCCGTTGGTAAACATCAGATCAGCATGCTGAGGACCGTTCGCACACGCGGTCAGGACGAAAAATCCGGCGCAGGCCGCAGCGAGACCATCACAACTCCACACTCCGCCTGGTCGTCTCATGTCCTGGGTTCTCCTTCGGCGCGCAGTGTCGGAACACGAGCTATTAGTCACTGGTAGGATCACTGAACACTGTCAGTCTTCGGCTGATAATCCCTGAGAAAGCGGATCGCCTGACCGAGCCGGTCCTGACCCGCCTCGATGAGAACACCCCGCGCGCCCAGAAGAGCGGCCGCGGCCCTCGCGTCAGACGTCGAGCGGGCGGATACCGGTTCCGCGCTCGAAATCAAAGCCAGATGCGCGTCCGCAGGGATATCCGACAATCTCCAGAACGGACGATACTCCTCCAGCAGGAGAGCGTTCTCGATGGCGTTACGCTCCTGAGCCTCCCGACGGGATCGGGGCGGCGCGCCTTCACGGGCCAGACGGATCATGGCGGCCTGACTCGACGGAGCGGGAGAAAAGGCGTGAGGCGCCTCTCCCGCGCCGGGAATGTCGGGATCCAGAGCGACACCGAGCTTCACGCGCGCATCCAGACCCATGACCGAAGCCACATGACCGCCCCCCAGGCCCTCACCCATCACGGCGATACGCGAGGGATCGACCCCTGATTCAGACTGAAGAAAGGTCACTGCGTTCCGAATATCCTGAACCTGCGCCTCAGGATCATGCCGACCCCGCCGAAGCACAATCTCGACGTCATGCTCGGAAAACCGCATGGCGTCATATACGTCCACACGCTCGCC
>JAGWYJ010000013.1 GCA_018969425.1 Alphaproteobacteria bacterium
GTCGGTCGTCGCCGTCACTCGTCAGCATCCTCCTGAGACGACCGGCCAAGATGCCTTTCAGGCCTTCATCGCGCGTCTGGCCTCCGCCAATGACCTGTCTGCAGGCGCGTTTCTACGGCGCTACAGGGTTATTCTTGCGCCGATGCCTAACCCCGATGGTGTCGATGGAGGGCACTGGAGGCTCAATTCGGGAGGCATTGATCTCAATCGCGATTGGGGTCGTTTCTCCCAACCCGAAACGGCCTCTCTGGCGTCCTGGATACTTCAGGAGACGGGCGGACGGCCTGTCGCAGCTTTTATCGATTTCCATTCCACGAATCGAACAGTCGTCTATGCGCCGCCCGTTGATGCGCCTTCCAAGTTTATCGGATTGCTCGCTCATATGAAGATGCGATTTGATACGGAAGTCCAACCCCCGCCGTCGTGGAGCTATTCTCACAACCCAGAGGGTGGAACCTCGAAGGCTTGGGCGCTTGACGTTCTCAAGGCGCCCGGCATCACATTGGAGCTATGGGATCAGATTTCCCCGGACGTCGCACGCTCCGTCGGCTCGGTAGCCGCTGAGGCCGTCATGTCCTATTCTGCGCCGTGATTGAGTCCGGGAGCGGCTGCGTCCCGGCGTTGGGCCGTGACGCAGCCGTTCAACGTTACTTCCCGCCGAGCTGAGTGACGATGAAGTTTTCGGCGGCCGTCAGTCCTGCCTCCGCCGGCCAATGCGAGGATCCCTGGAAGACTTCGAGAGCGGGCTCATAGCCTGCCGTTTTCATGGTGGCGATGCCTGCATCGATCCTCTCGCGTTTCACGGTTGGATCGCCTTCGTTCCAGGCGATGAACACATTCGATGCCGGGGCCGCGGCCTCCTTGTTGCAGGCAACCGGGACGACGCCAGCCAGAGAGACAATCGCTTTCACGTCTGGGCCGCCGCATGTCCCTGCCATGACCGCAACACCTCCTCCCTGACTGAAACCGACCGTCACGATATTCTGAGCTGACACATTGTAGGTCTTGCTGAGAGAGGCGACGAGAGCGGCGGAGGTCTCCTGAGCAGACTGGCGCGTCGCTGCGGCCTTCTCTCCTGCGAAATCATACCAGCTGAAGCCGTTTCCTTGAGTGAGCGGCGCATTGTTGAATACGAATGCGGCATTCGGGAGGCGTGCGGCAAGGGCCGCCGCCAGGGGCTTCATGGCTTCGCCCTTCTGGCCGTATCCGTGAAAAAAGATCACCAATTGCGATGGCGATTTACCGGAGGCTGGATCCAGACCTTGCTGGTTCAGGCTGGCGAGCGTCTGGCCGGATGCGGCTCCGGCGCCCAAAGTCATGATCGCCGCCGCAGTCAGAAGAAGTCGTTTCATGTGTTTGCTCCCCTATGGTTATGGATCTCTGGGAAGGTACTCAGCTCGCTATCGCTCGTCCACCAGCTTCCTGTGAGTTCGCGACGCCTGGATCTGTTGGACTATCTGTTTGCTTTGTCTGTTATGTAGATCGGATTTCCGATCAGGATCAGATCTCCGGCGCTGCTGCGAATGTTCACTCGAATCCAACCCCGTGAAGCGCCATTCTTTAGGCTGATCCGAGCCGTGTTCGCGAGGCCCTCGGCTAGGGTCACATCGAGGCCCCCACTTACAAATTCCGCCTGTCCGGATTCCACGCCCTCAAAGGCTGCTGTAGCGAGGGCGGTCTCTCCCTGAGGGAGGAAGGCGTCCTGACCCATCTCTGAACGACCGAGGGAGCTGTTGACTGAGAGGCTCAGCGCCTTTTCACGCCCTGGCTTGAGATCGATGAACACACGTCCGGAGGCTATGCCGTCAAGCAGTCCTCTCTGGGTGAGGCTGTTCATCCACACATACGTGGTTGGGACGCCGACGGGCGACTGCCTCAGTCCCGCGGCGTCTGTCGGGTCATGATTGTCGCTTCCGCCGATCGCTGTGATCCGATGGCCGTCACGGAGCAATTGTGTCCAGAACGGGATCCCTGACAAAGCTCCTTCCGCCCCGCCCAGACGAAGACTGCTTCCGTTCACCACTTCGATGGCGGACACCCGATCCCAGGGCGTCGTTTCAAGGGTCCACCCACATCCCATGCAAGCCTCGCCTGAGGGTTGTCGGGGATGGTTGATTGACAAGAGCGCTCCCTGTCGCCCCATTGTATCCAGAAGGGCTGATAAGTCCTTCAGTTCATTATGTCCGAGCTGAAATGGGATCGGCGCCTGAAGGCCGAGCGCGTTCGCGTGGCCGAAAAATGTTGTGACTTCCATCCCCGGAACAATCAGCAAGTCAGGGAAGGCGGGCTGGAGTTCGCTTATGAAGGGACCCTGGGACAGCGTATTGTGGTCGGTTATCGCGATGAAATCGAGTTTTGCCGCCGCAGCCGCTTCTACAGTCTTGTGGACGGGGCAGGGGATCTTAAAGCCGTGGGCGTTTGCGCAGGTTCCATCGCTATGACCTGTGTGCATATGAAGATCGCCGCGTCGCCAGCGCCCAGTCGGCTGACCCAGATCATCTGAGCTGAGCACGCTGGTCCTGTTCTGGAATGTTGAGTGAAGGCTGACTTTGACCTCGACGTCTGATGTTTCCCCATCGCGGATGTTGGGAACTCCGAGGATCACGGACCAGCGGCCCGGCGTCAGGGGGCCTGCGCGATAGGACGGTGTCGCAAAAGCTTCGGCGATTTCGATGGTCTGTTTGGCGCCTCCGCTCCATCCTCTGACGCCTTGCGGATCGCGAAGTCCCAAATCGACAACGGTTTTCTTCTCCCGGCCCGAATACGTGAGGGTCACGGTCATCCTCTGCACACCTGGCGGAACCGTGAACGGCAGCTTCCGATACGTTTGATGGTCAGCACGAGCCAGGGAGGCTGTCAGAATGATCTCATTCGTCCCGTCAGGAGACTGGGGCGGCGTCGACGGCGCTGGCGGCTGAGACGCGCACCCGACCACTAGCAGGATGAGAGACGTCGCGAGCGCTTCCAGTCTCATGGTCCGCATTCCTTCAATCCGGAGCAAGCGCCGTTCGAGGCGGTTAAGCACTCTCTGGCGCCTGGCGCTTGCGCTTTTTACCAGCCGCAGGAGCGATCCTTGTTCTGGTCCTTCAACCATACCATGAGAGGATCGAAGTATTCGACCATCGCTGAGGCATCCATGTCCCGGGTGCCCGTGAACAATTCTAGCGTATCCGGCCAGGGTTGAGAGGCGCCCGCCGTCATCATGGCGTTGAACTTTTCTCCGACGGCTTTGTTGCCGTAAATCGAGCATCTATGAAGTGGGCCGTTCCATCCAGCCTGCTCGCAGGCGGCCTTATGGAACTGGAACTGCATGACGAAGGACAGGAAGTAGCGCAGATACGGGGTGTTCCCTGGAATATGGTATTTTGCACCCGGGTCGAACGCGTTTTCCGGTCTTGGACCTGGGGGGGCGATACCCTGATAACGCTTGGCCAACTCCCACCAGGCCGAGTTGTAGGTCTCAGGTGTTGTCTCCCCGCGAAACACTCCCCAGCGCCATTTATCCACCATCAGGCCGAATGGCAGAAACGCAATTTTCTCGAGCGCCCGGTCCATCAGAAGGCCTAAATCGGCTTCCGGTGAGGGTAGGGTGTCAATCAGTCCGATCTGCTTGAGATACTCCGGGGTGATCGACAGAGCGACGAAGTCGCCGATGGCCTCATGGAACCCGTCGTGCGCCCCTGTCCTGAAGAGGATGTCCTGCTTGTTGTAGGCGCGTTGATAGTAATTGTGGCCGAGCTCGTGATGGACAGTCTGGAAGTCTTCTGCATTCACTTCCGTGCACATCTTGATGCGAATGTCGTCCACATTGTCGAGATCCCAGGCGGACGCATGGCATACCACTTCCCTGTCCTTGGGGCGGGTGATCATCGAGCGCTCCCAGAATGTCTCAGGCAGCGGGTCGAACCCGAGAGACGAGAAGAAAGCTTCTCCAGTTTTCACCATCCGGATTGGATCATACTTCTTCTGTCTGAGAGCCTCTGTCAGATCATATCCCGGGTCAGCCGCCTTGGGCGCCACCAACGGATAGAGCGTGCTCCATTGCTGAGCCCACATATTGCCTAGAAGGTCGGCTCTGATGGGGCCTGTCGACGGCTGAACAGTGTCTCCATATTTCTCATGAAGCTGTGCCCGGACGTGGCAGTGTAATTCCTTGTAAAGAGGTTCAACCTGACTCCACAGGCGATCGGCTTCCTCCTGCATCGCCTCGGGCGCCATGTCGTAGTTCGACAGCCACATATCGGCGAGATTGCTAAAGCCCAATTCACGAGCACCTTCGTTGGCTATCTCGACCATGCGAGCATAGTCGCCCGCCATTGAGGGGGAGATCGTTCTCCACCCCTCCCATGCTTCTTTCAGTTCATTCGGATCGCGCGACTGTTCGATGATCGTCGACAGCTCGTCGAGATTGAGCGATTTGCCGTTCATCTCGTATTTGCCGGTCGAATAGGTGCTGGACAGCCGTGTCGTAATCTCCGCCAGTTCAGCTGCTGCCCCCTCCCGCGACGGGGCGGGCATGACGATGCCCGATCGAAGAAAGGACATCTTTCGTGCTTGCTCAGGCGGAAGGTCTAAACCCTCGAACGCCTTGGTTTCATTCGCGAGGCGCACGGCGAGTTCGGTCCCTATCGCGCTTGCCCGAGAGAGAAGCCAGTCCGTGTCGTAAGTGATGTTCGTCTGTTGGGCCCATTCAGTTCGAGCGGCGAACTCGCCATGCTCTGTGAGTTCGCGTTCCGCTGCTTCCAGGAAGGTCGCCGCATCAGCTGCCGACTTCGCCTTAGGGCCTCCGTCACAGCCGGCAAGGAGAATACAGATTGCGGACACGCCGCAAGCCAGCAAGGCTTTCATGGTCATTCCTCAGTTCAGAACGCGGATAGGCGCGGAGGGCTAACCTTAGTTCTTCTGATCAAAGGGTCAACATGACCGGCAGAGGGGTGCGGGTCTCGATTGAAGTCGGCCGTAGAGACGTTTCCCCTTTTTAGCGGCCTCTCATCTTCCCTCGGCCGTGTCCGCCTGCGTCGCGACAGGCGTCGCTTTGGAAGGGTCGCCTCCGAGAGCCTGGTGCAGCACGATCCACTGATCGATACGAGCGCGCCTGTTCGAGATGAGAATAGATTCCTGAAGGTCTGCTCTTTCACGGACGTTGATCAGGTCAAGAAGGTTTTGGCTGCCTTCATTGTACCTGAGTTCGCTCAGGCGAACCGTCTCTCGCGCCGCATCTGAAGCGGTCTGGAGACTCTTCGAACGCGACTGGAGGGTGTTGAACTGATCGACCGCATTGACGATCGATCCGTAGGCGTCGATCACGGTTTGTCCGTATCGCTGAAGAGCAGCGCGCTTGGAGGCTTCAGCGGCTTCGATGCGGCCCGAAATCGCGCCGCCGTCGAAAATTGACTGAGCGAGCGACAGTCCAAGCGTCATTGCGAGATTGTCAAAATCGAAGAGATTCTCCGTCGTATCAATGGTGCGGTTTGCAAGGCCCAGGCCGACGGTTCCATCCAGCTGAGGCCAGCGAGACAGCTTGGCCACCTGTGTGTTGGCGAAAGCCTGAATGAGGTTGAACTCAGCCGCCACAACATCAGGACGTGCTCTGATGGTCAGCTCTGTCATTCCAAGAGGCGGGGCTTGGGGAGGTTCGGGCAGCGCGGCGCCGATCTTGAGTGCGTTGGTCGGAAATCTTCCAAGAAGTATCTCCAGAGCTCTGATCGCGGTTCGAACTGACGCTTCAGACGCGATCACATTGTCCTCGCTTGAGGCGAGGGTGGATTGTCCCAGGACGAGCTCATCTCGCGCTGCGGATCCCGCATCGAAACGCGTCTGAGTAATGCGATAGGTATCTACGGCCCGGGCGAGGGCTCGGCGATCGAGCTCCAACTGAAGCTGTTGTTCAATCACCGCGAAATACGCCCGCGCCACCTGCGCTCCAAGCTGTCGGCGAGCGAGCTCGTAGGTGGCTTCTGTAGAACGCAGGCCCGCTGTGGACGCCTGGATTGACGCTGACAAGTCTCCCATGATGTCGAGCGAGTAAGCGCCTGTGACGTCAAAAGAGTATGTCTCGCTGTCAAAGCTCAGGTCGTTGGTCAACGATGATGATCGGACGCCCGCACCGGCTCTCAGCGACGGCCAGAGCCCTGACCGTGTCTGCTTCAGAAAGGCTTCTGACTGACGCACGCTTTCAAGCGCCGCCTTCAGTGAGCGATTGTTATCGAGCGCTTCCTTCAGGAACCCCGTAAGCTGAGCGTCCCCAAAGACCGAATAATCGGCAATGACGCCCGAGGCGTCTCCTGACATCGGGGCCAACGTCCAGTCTGCAGGCAGTCCCGTTCTCTGGACCGCCATCTCCTCGAAGGCCGGAGGGGCGACAGGCAGATGTCCGCATGCCGACAGCATGGCGGCGAGAACTCCGAGTGCAGACCCACGTGTCAGTGTCGAATCAATCATGTCGCAATGCCTGAATTGGATCGAGTTGAGCGGCGCGGCGGGCCGGGAAGAAGCCAAATATCAGCCCGACGGAGGCCGCCGCCCCCAAAGCTGTTCCGATGATAACCGGACTGACCGACATGGGCCATTTCCCGACCTGGGCGGCCCCAAAGGCCCCTAGCCATCCCAGCGACATGCCGATCAAGCCTCCCAGCGTACAAAGCAGAACTGCTTCTACCAGAAACTGGATCAGAATGTCGCCTCCTCGGGCGCCGATCGCCATTCGAAGCCCTATCTCCCGTGTCCGTTCGGTCACAGACACAAGCATGATGTTCATTACCCCAACTCCGCCCACCAACAACGATACGGCCGCAGTAAAGGCGAGGAGCATGCTCATTGTGTTCATGGCGGCCCCCCTCTGCTTAATCATGTCAGCGAAGTTAAATATTGAAAAATTGTCGGCCTCTCCTGGCGCGATTTTTCTCCGGTCTCTCATCAGTTGGGCGACTTCATCCTGAGCCGAGGCGATATCATAGCCGTCTCTCACCAGAAACTGGATCCGCGACACATGCCGGGAGACCCATCGGTTACCGCCCACGACGCGATTGCGGACCATCGACAGAGGCCCGACGACTGTGTCGTCCCTGTCCATTCCCATGCCCCCGCCGCTCTGGCCCTTCGCTTCGAGAATTCCGATGATTTCTACCGGGACGCTGTTTATTCTTATCCTCTGTCCCACCGCGTTTCCGTTCGGAAAAAGGTTTGAGACAGTCGAGGCTCCGATCACCACGACGGCAGATCCTGAACGCGCTTCCTGATCCGTGAACAGTCGTCCTTCGCTGATCGTCCAGTTGTTGACGGCAAAGTAATCCGGTCCCCCGCCCTGAACTGTCGTTACCCAGTTCCCTTCCTCAGAGACCGCTGTCGCCTGCCCGCTCAAAACGCCGGTCGCCGCTTCCACGAAGGGCAGGTCTGCAATCGCTGTTACGTCCGCTTCGGTGAAGGGACGTCCAGATCCGCCGCCCTGATTTCGCCCTCCCCTCTGTATGCCGCCGGGGTTCAACGTCAGGAGATTGGAGCCTACGCTGGCGATCTGAGCGTCTATCTGAGCTCGGGCGCCTTCTCCGATGGACATCATCACCATGACGGACGCCACGCCGATAATGATTCCAAGCATCGTGAGAAGGCTTCGCAAAGGATTTGAAATCAAGGCCTCTAAGGCCGACGTCGAGGCGACTTTCAGCTTCATGATGACTGCTCGCTCAACAGGTTCGTGCGCTGAGATGCGCTGTCTGACTCAATGTCGCCATCGCGAAAATGTATCTGCCGGGATGCATAGGCTGCGACGTCGGCTTCATGTGTGACGAGGACGATGGTGATGCCCTGTTTGGATAGCTGAACCAGGAGCTGCATGATCTCGGCGGTGGTCCGGGAATCGAGGGCGCCTGTGGGTTCGTCAGCCAGGAGTATGCTCGGGCGATTGACCAATGCCCGGGCGATCGCGACCCTCTGCTGCTGTCCGCCTGACAGCTGCATCGGGCGGTGGTCCATGCGGTTTCCCAGACCTACCATCTCGAGGCATTCGCGTGCTCTGGCGTCGAGATCCCTTATCTCTCTGCGGGCATAACGGAGCGGCAGCTTCACATTGGAGAGGGCGTCCTGTCGGCTTAGCAGATTAAACTGCTGAAACACGAACCCCAAGGTTTCGTTACGCAGGTCCGCCAGTTCGTCTCGGTTCATGGCCGACAGTTCGCGGCCCTTTATCCACATTTCCCCGGATGTCGGTCGGTCGAGCGCACCAATCAGGTTCATAAGGGATGACTTGCCGGATCCTGAGGGCCCCATGATCGCAACGAATTCACCAGGCCAGATGTCCAACGACACGTTGTTCAGGGCGCGGACCTCCTGGTCTCCCATCCGATAGACCTTGGAAAGGTCCCGGCACGAGATGATAGGCAGATCACCTGATGGTTCGGATGACATGTTCATTTCGCCGCCGGCTTATCCTCAGCCTTTGTCCGGATGACGAATTCCTGACCTTCCTCCGCGCCGCGAAGCACCTCCGTGAAAGTGCCGTCTGAAATTCCGAGAACAAGCATCTGTCGCTTCAGTTGTCCTTCTGCGTCGAGGACGTAAACCGCCGCCCGCTTCTGCGACTGCTGACTGGACCGACGTTTCTTGAATTCGTTGAACTCCTCTTCGGAGAGATTGCGGCGCATCACGGCGTCCTGTGACGCCATCATCTTCTGGCGAAAGGCCTGCATGTCCGCCTGCTGAAACAGGGCAGCGGGAGGGCCGCCGCCTCCGGTCAGCCCTGCAGGTCCGCTCTGCGCTTCCCGCCGTGGCATGGAGGCCTGCATCTTCTGCATCTCCGTTCGCATTTCGGCATTGATTTTTTCTATCCTCGCGTCGTCGACGCCGATTTCCTTCAGCCATTCGCCGGTGGGAGGCCCCCCTCTGCGACCGCCCCCTGAACCGCCAAATCCTCGAGGTCCGCCGGGGCCGACTCCCTCCTGACCTCCTCGTCTCGCTGACGCTCCGTCGTTTCCTCCCTCAGCTGCCTCGAGTGCGGCCAATATCTCCTTGGGCGGGTTATAGCGTGTCACGTCCGTCGCTACCCGAAGGACATTCTCCACCCTGTCTGCTGTAATCTCCACGTTCGCCGTCATTCCGGGCATGAGTTTACCAGTCGGGTTGGGCGCCGAAACAACGACCGTGTAGGTGACGACGTTGGCCCGCTCCTCGCCCCTCGGGCGGACCTGTCTGACGACGCCCTGAAACGTTTCTCCAGGAAATGCGTCGACCGTAAAACTCGCCCGGTCGCCTTCATCAATCCCGCCAATGTCGGATTCCACGACAGCCGCCTCTATCTGCATCTGCGAGAGATCGTTGGCGATCGTGAAAAACTTCGCCACGTTCATAGAGGACTGGACTGTCTGACCTACATTGACCTCTCTGTTTATGACGACGCCGTCGATGGGTGAGATAATCTTCGTCCGGCTCAGGCGAAACTCAGCCTCGTCGAGCGAGGCTCGACTTTGGGCCAGTCCGGCTTTAGCGGACTGCAGAGCCACCTCATTGTTCTCAACGTCAAGTTTGGCGAAAGCGTAGTCGCTTTCCGCCTGTTCCCACGCCGCCTGCGAGATCGCCTGTTCCGCGAACAACGCCTTCTGGCGATTGTAGGTCTTCTCCATCACGTCAAGTTTGACTTTCGAGCGTTCTATGGAAGTTCGGGCTGTCGCTACGGCCGCTTCAGACTGGAGCAGACGGGCACGGGCTGATTCGACCGCCGTTCTGAAGGTCTGAGGATCGATTTGGGCCAGAACCTGATTTTTTCTTACCCGTGCATTGAAGTCGACGAACAGCTCTGTGATCTTGCCGGAAACTTCTGATCCGACATCCACCTTGTCGAGAGGCTGGACTGCTCCCGAGGCGGTCACAATTCGTGCGACATCGCCTCGATCAACTTTTGCTGTTTCGAAGCTGACCTGTCCGCTCGGGGATGCTCCCTTGAGGCTATTCGTTACCAGTACCGCTGCGCCGATTGTCACAGCGACTGCTCCGAGACCGAAAATCGCGCTCCGTGGCGAACGGATGATTTGCTTCCAATCCATTTGGTGCGTCTCCGGCAAAGTCCCTGTCGCTCGACGAGGCTTAGCAGTTAAAAGTCTACGTCTGTTGAACGCTGACGGACTGCATTCCCGTTGGCCCTTTCATAAAATTCGGTCCCAAGACCGCCCGGGCTCATGTCTCGAGGGTCTGAGGACGCCCGTCCCGGGCAGTTCGCCTGAAGGGCGAAGGACTGTTTGACGCGTTTGGGCGATCGATCATAATGGCGAAGGCGGCTGAAAGCCGATGATCAGACGTCTGATGGCGGATGACGATGCTTGAGTTAAGATCTGTGTCGCATGTCGTCTCCGGCCGGCCGCTACTCGATGCGGTGACCGTCGATTTTCGCCCAGGCGAGATCAGCGTTGTTCTTGGTCTGTCATCCGAGGAGAGGCGTGCCGTTTCGAGACTGCTGAGAGGGCAGGCACGCCCCTCGTCGGGTTTCGTCCGATCCCTTTCCCGCAGCCCATCCCGCCGTCGGCGTATTCGAATGATGGCGCTCGGGGCGGAGGGACATTCCCTCAAGGGTCGAACGGTTCGTTCGAGCGTCGAGCGTCTCGTTCGGAAAGTCGCTGGAGCGCTGCCAGCAGTCACGGATCTTGAGAGTGCGCTGCAGCGAACCGGTCTGGAGGGGCGGGCCGATCTCCCCCTCAAGGCCTTGAACCCTGAGATGCGCATTCGAGCAACACTCGCCGCAGCCCTCGCCGCGCAACCCGATGTGCTGATTATCAACGATCCGTTTGAGGGGATCAATTCTGTGTCTGGTGCGCGGCTCCTTGAGGAATTCTCCTTACTTCTTCCGGAGACGGGAGCAGCTGTGATTTACCTCGCGTCCGAAGGTCGAGAAGCTCTGGTTATCAGCGGAATGAGCGTTGTTATAGACCGCGGACGTCTGGCTCAGTCGGGGCCCGCTGAGGACGTTGCGCTAGCTCCAGTGAATCTCTCCGTCGCCAGATCTGTATCGTCTCCATGTCTCAACGCTATGCAGCTTGAGATCTTCGCCGACGGGATACGAACGAATGACGGCGCACGTTTCCATCCTCCCGGCGGTCTCGACCTGCCGGCGGAGGGCCGCATCACTCTTGCCTTCAGACCTGAAGATCTTGCGCTTGAACGGACGAGTTCTCAGGCATTCAGAGTTGTTGTCCGTTCTGACGGCGACGAAATGATTGCCGGGCGACACTTCCTGAGGTTTCAGTCGGCCCACGGTCTCTGGAGGGCTCCAGCGGCCGGGAACGTCCTCTCCGCGGGCCTTATGAAAAGCGTCTACATAGAACCGGACAGGATTATGGCCTTCGACATTGATGGTCAGGCTGTGAGCGTCCGCTCGACTCACTGATTCATCGTCGCGTCTGTCGTCTGCGGCTCAGGGACCACAGAAGCTGTCAGACATCTGACTGACGACATAGGAGGCGCGGGTGATGGCGAGGACCCGCCCGCGCACGCCGGCAAGATTGTCTCCACAATAGAATGCTGCTGTCGCGAGAGCGGAGGATGACTGACTGTCTTCGAAAGGGGCCATGGCCAGGACTGTGAGAAAATGTCCCCCTATCACATCGCCCGCCAGCCTCAGATAATCGCTGGCTCCCGCCAGCGCCGCATCCCGATCTGTCCGCATGTGTCGGATCATCCAGTCTGTCGCTTCCTCGAGCGCATCCGTTCCCGCCTCCAGGTTTTCGCATGCTGCGAGAAGGTGCGGGTCATTGGACTGCCGCGCTTTCGCGATACTGGTTCTGATCTCGCGGATCATGTCCTGCATGCCCTGACCATTGTTCTGGGCCAGCTTGCGTCCAACAAGATCAATCGCCTGAATTCCGTTGGTTCCTTCGTAGATCGGCATGATCCGTGAATCGAGATAGAGTTGGGCGGCTGGCGTGTCGTACATGAAGCCCATTCCACCATGAATTTGGACATTGATGTCCGCCGCTGCGACGCCCCGGTCAGTCGACCAGGCCTTGGCGATGGGGGTCAGTAAATCTTCGCGAAGTCTCGCCGCCTCTCGTTCAGCAGGGTCCTCTGCTTGGCGTGCCCGGTCCGCCGCTGCCCCGCAGGCGTAACAGATAGCTCTGGCAGCGCGAACATAGCCGGTGATCCGGCCAATTGATCGTCGTATGTCCGGATGCCTGATGATGGGCGCGGCGCCTTCCACACCCGTTGCCGAGCCCTGTTTTCGTTCGCTTGCGTACAAAATCGCTGATTGTCGGGCCGCTTCAGCAATGGCGACACCCTCCAATCCGACGTTCAGGCGCGCGGAGTTCATCATCGTAAACATGGCCGCAAGGCCGCGGTTTTTTTCTCCGATCAGCCAGGCTTTCGCTCCGGAGTACTCCATGACACAGGTCGGAGATCCATGAATGCCCATCTTCTTTTCAAGGCCTATGCAACGGAAGTTGTTGCGATCACCGGGGGCGCCGTTCTCATCAAGCAGGAACTTGGGAGCGAGAAACAGGGACACGCCCCTTGAACCTTCCGGCGCATCCGGGAGGCGTGCCAGGACCAGCTGGATAACGTTTTCCGCAAGATCATGATCGCCCCAGGTGATGTAAATCTTCTGGCCATGAAGAGAGAAGGTGCCGTCTTCGTTGGGAGTGGCTCTCGTTCTCAGGGCGCCTACGTCTGACCCTGCCTGGGGCTCGGTGAGGTTCATCGCCCCTGTCCATTCGCCCGAAATCAGTTTCGGCAGGTAAGCTGATTTCTGATCTTCGGTCCCGTAGGCAAGGATCGCTTCGATGGCTCCGAATGTCAGAAGGGGACAAAGACCGAAGGCCATGTTGGAGGCGTGGATCATTTCCATCACCGCCAGCGCGAGGGATTTGGGTAGGTCCTGGCCCCCGTACCTGTGGGGAAAGGCGAGGCCCATCCAGCCTCCGTCGCGAAAAGCTGCATAAGCGTTCCGGAACCCCTGGGGCGCGATCACTCCCTCATCAGTCAGGCGGGCGCCTTCGCGATGACCAATTGAATTCAGGGGAGCAAGCACATCCCTCGCCAGGCGATTCGCCTCGTCCAGAATGGCGGTCACAGTTTCGTCGTCGAGATCTGGCGCCGAGCCGCCCTTTTTCATCTCGTGAAGGCGGCCAACGCGCTCGAGCGTCAGGCGCATCTGGGAGATCGGGGCATCGTAAGGCATTGGCCACTCCAGTCGGCGGATCGCGTCAGCGTCGCTTCATTTGGGTCCGATCATGGTCTCCGGACGGACTATCGCGCTGAATTCCTCATCCGTCAGATATCCCCCTCCCACAGCTTCTTCCCGGAGTGTCGTTCCATTCTTGTGGGCGGTCTTCGCGATTTTCGCACAGGCGTCATAGCCCAGCCGCTCGTTGAGCGCTGTCACCAGCATCAGGGATCGTTCCACACCCGATCTAATGTTATCCAGACGCGGTTCAATGCCGACCACGCAATTGTCGGTGAATGAGATGGCCGCGTCTGACATGAGCTGAACCGACTGAAGGAAGTTATAGGCCATCATAGGGTTGTAGACATTCAGCTCGAAATGGCCCTGACTTCCTGCAAATGCGATCGCCGCATTGTTGCCCATGACGTGGGCGCAAACCTGTGTCAGCGCCTCGCATTGGGTCGGATTGACCTTCCCAGGCATGATGGAAGACCCGGGCTCGTTCTCAGGCAAGGACAGTTCACCCAGGCCGGCTCGCGGTCCGGATCCCAGCAGTCGGATGTCGTTCGCTATCTTGAAGAGCGAGGCGGCCACGGTCGTTATGGCGCCATGGCTCATCACCATGGCGTCGTGGGCAGCCAGGGCCTCAAACTTGTTCGGAGCCGTGGTGAAGGGAAGGCCTGTTATGTCAGAGATCTTTTCTGCAACCAGCCGATCAAATCCTATTGGCGCATTGAGCCCTGTGCCGACTGCGGTGCCGCCCTGCGCCAACGCCATCAGATGCGGCTGACACATGCGTATTCTCTCTATTCCCAGTTCAATCTGACGAGCGTATCCCCCAAATTCCTGACCAAGGGTCAGAGGGGTGGCATCCTGAGTATGCGTTCTCCCGATCTTGATGATGTCCGCCCAAAGCTTCGACTTCTCGGACAGCGCCTGGTGCAGGCGGCCAAGCGCGGGAAGGAGGCGGTGATGGATCTCCTCCGCGCATGCAATATGCATTGCTGTCGGAAAAGTGTCGTTCGAGGACTGGCTCATGTTAACGTGATCGTTCGGGTGAACCGGTTTCTTCGATCCCATCACTCCGCCGAGAATCTCGATCGCTCTGTTTGAGATCACCTCGTTGGCGTTCATATTCGATTGAGTGCCCGATCCGGTTTGCCATACGACGAGCGGGAAGTGGTCATTCAATGATCCTGAGATCACCTCGTTGGCGGCTCTGACGATTGTTTCTCCGAGGTGAGGATCGAGCTTCCCAAGAGTCATGTTGGTTTCAGCGGCGGCTCTCTTCACAATGCCGAGGGCCCGAATAATCGCGGTCGGCTGACGCTCCCATCCGATGCGAAAGTTTCCCAGAGATCTTTCCGCCTGGGCGCCCCAATATCTGTCGGCGCGGACTTCGATTGGGCCGAACGTGTCGGTTTCGATGCGGGTCTTCTCGGTCATGTGAGGTGCGCTCCCATTCAGGCGCCTTGGGACTAGACCCAAGCCGGCGAAGGTTCAACCCGCTCAGTGGATTTGCCGCCGCTGAGCGGCACTGATAGTCCTAACGCTTTGTAAACCAGCCTGATATCGCCAGTCTGGGCGCCTGAGCGAATGGGGCGACGTAAGTGACCGAGTGCCAGTGACTGACATCGAAGAGGTCCAGAGTGTTGAAACCCGGCGAGAGCGACTGAGACAGCTCCAGATCGGGGGAGAAAAACTGCAGAAGCCCCCCCCAATCGGGCCTCCAGGCTGGCGTGAAACCCCACACGAAAGCGAAACGCCGTCGCTCGCCTGAGGGATCGTCGAGATGTCGGGTCAGGTAGTGCCCTGGCATGAACTGGGTCGCCTGAGCGAAGGCGCTGTCGATATCAGATGGACCGGTAATCGTGCGGATCATCTCCAGCATGGCCGGCGATTCAATATCCCGAGCGAAGCGGCCGAGAGCTGTTGTCGGAGACAGGCGTTCGATCGCATCGGTGACGCGGAAGCCGTTGTATGCGAACCCTTCGCCATCCGCGGCCCCTTTCATCAGGAAGTCGCGCAACTCATCCTTTCGGCTTTGCGGCCATCGCGCGATCTCATCATGTTCGAGGACGGCCACACCCTTGGACGTCGCGCAGAAAAGGCTGTAGCGAAGTTTTGCGAGGTCTTGCCGGACGCTTTCAGCTATTTCGGGAGGCAGCGCGTTAGCGATCCGAATGCGACGATGGGAGTTGAAGGCCTCCCTCAACGCCGCGAAATCCAGAGACGGGTTCAACATGCCCAGCGATCCATTCGTCGATCTTGCCATCTTTTGGAGGCGATGGTCGGGCTGTGGCTCATTCGGCCTCCGGGGCCATATTCGTGATTACTTCCGGTCCGGCGTCAACTCGCTAAGGGCTCCTCTCACCGGTCCATGGCGAGGACTCGAGGTCCGACATGGTGGGATCTGAAGATGAAGGTCGGCCATGGGTTCGCAGCGGCAAGGTTCGCGCGAGGCTCAGGGAGGGGGGGGGCGTAGAGCTCCGTGTAGACGGGCTCACCACGCAGACCAAGTACTACAAGCCTCTTGTCCGTGAATTCTTTCGCAAGACATTTCAGGACGTGCGTCCCCGATGGGGTGATTTCGAGGTTCATATCCGCATGGAGTTCATGGGGGATCCGCCCTGGATGGATCTTGATAATCTGGCAAAGGCCCTGCTCGATAGCGCCTGCGGCGCTGTCTTTCATGATGACAGCCAGGTGTCGCGACTGTTGGTGGAGCGTGTCCAGGGGGATCGGGAGGGCGTCTGGATGAAGGTGTCTCCCGCCTGCCAGACGCCTCAGGGCTGACGGCAGGCCCGGCTGGCATCGATCGTCCGCCGCAACAGATTGCGGTCTCTGCCCGTCGCCAGGGGTTGATTCAGTCCGAAGACTCGTTTCTCGTCGAGTGGCCGGTTCGGACGGCCCCATACATGGGGCGCAGACCCCAGGGGGAGTTCAGGGTGGAGCCAAGGATAAGCATCATTACCCTGGGGTCTCGCGATCTTCAGCGTTCCGTGGCTTTTTGGGAGGCCATGGGATGGAGGCGAAAAGCGCGGGCGTTCGAGTCGATCGCTCTGTTCGATGCGGGCGGCGTGGTCTTCGGACTTTATCCGATCGAGAAGCTCGCCAAGGACTGTCGTCTTCCCGAAGATTGCGGACAGTTTGGAGGTTTCACGATCGCTCATAATGTTCGCACTCGGGATGAAGTCGACACGTGTCTGGCGAAAGCGGTCGAACTTGGAGCGCATCTGCAGGCTCCGGCTCATGATGCGTTCTGGGGCGGCTATTCGGGATACTTTCTCGACCTCGACGGTTACCCTTGGGAGGTCGCCTTCAATCCCGTTATTCCGCTTCGGGCCGATGGCGGCCTGATTCTCCCGGATTAGACCGTCGCCCGCTGACAGCAAGGTCGCGTCGGATATCTGACGGCACGCCAGCGCCTCAGGAGCGCAGGGTCGCACCAGTGGCCTTTTCCACCGACTGAACGACCGATTTGCAGATCGCGTCGATCTGCTCATCTTTCAGAGCTTCAGATTTCGGCTGGATCGTCACTTCTATCGCTACGGATTTTCGATTTTCTCCAAGCGATGGGCCGCGGAAGATATCGAATACGCTGACTGCGGCGACAAGCTTAGGATCGGCCTTCATCGCCGCGCGTACGATCTCTCCCGCCGTAACGCGTTCAAGCGCCACGAAAGCGAAGTCGCGGCGGATCGGCGTGAGATGGCGACGCTCAAGAAGGGGTCGGGTTTTTGAGGGTTTTGCTTTTGCCGCCGGCAGGTTGTCGAGGGCGATCTCGAAAGCGATCATCGGTCCTTCGGCCCGGAGCGTCCTCAGAATTGCCGGATGGATTTCTCCAAAGCTGCCTATGACTGTCTTCGGGCCGAGGCGAACGGTTGCGGCTCGACCCGGATGCCAGAGAGGTCCCGCTGGCGGACCGATCTGAAAGCGGTCCGCGGGCTGATCGAGGGCTTCCAGTGTCGCGAAGAGATCCGCTTTTGCGGCGAAAGCGTCGTAGGATGAGGATCTGCTTGACCAGTGACGCTCCGCAGTCCCGGCGGCTATCGCCGCCAGCCGCGTCTTCTGCTCTTCGGGTCTGTCGCCTTCATAAACTGGGCCCGCCTCAAAAAAACGTACCGTCCTGGCGCCGCGATCCAGATTTTTCTGCGCGGCCTCGATGAGATTCGGAAGCATGGACGGCCGCATGTAGCAGAGCTCAGACGCGATAGGGTTCTCGATAAGCAGGCGATCCTCGATAACTCGTCCATCGGTCAGGCAGAGGGCCGCTTTGGCGCTGTCCATGAAGCTCCACGTGACTGTCTCAAGAAATCCTCGCGCAGCGAGAACCCGACGCGTGATCCGGATCCTGTTCTGCATTGGAGTGACGACGATCTGGGCCGCTCTCGCCGGAGGCGGCAGGGAATCGGTCGGCAGGCTGTCGAAGCCCTCAATGCGAATGAGTTCTTCAACGATGTCCGCAGAGCCCTCGATATCGGGTCTGAACGAAGGAACCTGGATCCGCCACTCTCCGTCGCCTGAACGCCAACTCTTAGCGGGGGCCTCAGGACGGAAGCCGAGTCCCTTGAGGATTTCTTCCATTCGTTTGGGTTTCATGGCGACGCCTGTCAGGCGCTCCATGTCGCGGACCTTGAACACAATAGTTCGGTCGACCTTCGGCGGGGCGCCCGCCACAACCACCTCTGACGGCTCTCCTCCGGCGTTTTCCAGGATCAGACGGGTCGCCAGCTCAAGTCCTTCGAGGCAGCTATTCGGGTCCACACCCCGTTCAAAGCGGAAGCGAGCGTCGGACAGGATTCCGGTCTGTCGCCCCGCGCGGGCGATTGTCAGCGGGTCAAACCATGCGCTTTCAATAAAGACATCTGTGGTGTCCAGCTGCGATGATGTTTCATTTCCTCCCATCACGCCGCCAAGTCCGATGCATCGTCGGCCGCCGTTGTCTGAAATTACGCAGGCGGAAGCAGGGGCCTCACGTCGCACTCCGTCCAGACCGTCGAGAATGTCTGGTTCGGTCGCCCCAACCTCTGCGTCTTTCGTCGACCGGGCGGTGCGAACAATGATATCCCCTCTCAGCTTTGATGCGTCATAGACATGAAGAGGTCTGGCACGATCGAACGAGATATAGTTCGTGACATCGACGAGAAGATTCTTGGGATTGAGCCCGATCGATTTCAGTCGTTTTTGGAGCCAGTCCGGAGAGGGGCCGTTCCTGACGCCGCGGATCAGTCGTCCTGCGAAAATGGGGCACGCGTCTGGCGCTTCGAGCACGACGTTGATCGGACATGGAAACTGTCCCGTCACCGGAGAGACCGCGCGCGGGGAAAATCGTCCGACGCCTTTAGCGGCAAGATCCCGCGCGATGCCCATAACGCCTAACCAATCCGGGCGATTGGGCGTCACTTCGAAATCAATAACCGGGTCTGTCTCCCCGAGCGCCTCAGCGAGCGGCGCGCCGACCTGAAAGTTGTCAGGCAATTCCAAAATGCCGCCATCGAGGCGGGCCGCATCAGGGGTGACTCCCAGGGCTGCCGCCCGGGGCATCCACGCATCTTCCCGCGAAGACCTAAGGCCGAAGGGATCTTCAGCCGTCCCAAGCTCGCCGCCTGAGCATAGCATGCCGTTCGAAACCACTCCCCGAACCGGGCGAGCTGCGAGGGTGACCCCCAGGCCGGGCACAAACGCACCGATCGGCGCGTAGGCCGTTATCAGTCCTGCTCGAGCGTTGAGGGCTCCGCACACGATCTCCTTGGTCCCATCCTTCGTTTCCACCTGACATACCTGCAGTTTGTCGGCGTTGGGATGAGGACGCGCGTCGATGATCCGCGCGACTGAAAACGCTGAAAGGGCTTCTCGAGGGTCGTGAATATCCTCAACCTCCAGCCCCGCCAGGGTCATGGCGTCGACTATTGCGGCGAGATCGGCACCGGACTCCAAGTAATCATTCAGCCATGAGAGGGTGAACTTCATCAGCTCAGTCCTCCTGATACGGTCGGGAGAAGCCAGGGACGGAAGCCGTAGTGACGAATCCAGTCGACGTCGGCTTCGAAGTAGGGGCGAAGGTCAGGCATTCCGTATTTCAACATCGCGAGACGGTCGACACCCATTCCAAAAGCGAAGCCCTGAACTTCTTCAGGGTCCAGCCCGCATTGTCGAAGGACATTGGGGTGAACCATTCCGCATCCCAAGATTTCCAGCCAATCGGATCCGACCCCAACACGGATCTCTCCGCCGGAACGGTCACACCGAACGTCCATTTCAGCTGATGGCTCCGTGAAGGGAAAGAAGTGAGGACGCAGGCGCGTTTCGGCGCGTTCCACTTCGAAGAAGCGGGCGCAGAAGTCCGTCAGACACTGCTTAAGGTGTCCCATATGGGCGGTCTTATCAATTACAAGCCCCTCCACCTGATGAAACATCGGCGTGTGGGTTGCGTCCCAGTCCTTCCGATACACGCGGCCCGGAGCGATTATGCGGATGGGGGGCGGAGCGCTCATCATGGTCCTGATCTGCACAGGACTGGTGTGCGTCCGCAGCACTTTTCGTGAGCCGTCTGCAGCCGGTCGAAGGAAGAAGGTGTCGTGCATTTCCCGCGCGGGATGGCCCGCCGGGAAGTTGAGAGCTGTGAAATTGTGGAAATCGTCCTCGATGTCGGGTCCCTCTGCGACCGAGAACCCCATATCCGCGAAAATCGCCGCAATCTCCTCAAAGACCTGCATCACAGGATGCAGGGCCCCGTGCATTTCCTGTCGGTGAGGTAGGGTTAGATCCTCTCGCTCACTTTCCAGTCGGCGATTCAGAGTCTCGACCTCGAGAGCCTGTCGGCGAGCGGAGATGGCCGCCGCGACCCGATCCTTGAGACCGTTCAGCGCCGGTCCCGCGCGAAGCCGCTCCTCCGGAGGCATCGCTCCGAGCTCGCGCATCAGGAGGGATATGCGACCCTTTTTTCCGAGTTCCGCCACCCGAATCGCTTCGAGATCAGCTTCCGCGGGAGCGACTGCGACCGCTGCGGTTATGTGCACCTCAATCTCGGAAAGCTGATCCAGCATCGTCATAGCGGCCCCACACACTCACCGGATGTTGAACTCCGAGGAACGGCCGCACTGACCCGGCTCGCGCAGCCGCCGCTCGCGCAGGATCTCTTCCCCGGCCTTCGTTGGAGGCCTCAGGCCAGAGCTGCGCGGGCTTTTTGCACAAGGGCGGCAAACGCTGCCGGCTCGCTGACCGCCAGCTCAGCCATCACCTTGCGATCCACCCCTACGCCGGCTTTGGTCAGGCCGTCGATGAAGCGGGAATAGGTCAGCGTTTCATCAAAGGCCCGGACGGCCGCGTTGATGCGCTGGATCCAGAGCGAGCGAAAATTTCTCTTCTTCTGCTTGCGACCCTTAAAGGCGTTGACGCTGGATTTAACCACCGCCGCCTGGGCCGTGCGGAACGTATTCTTGCGGCGGCCGTAGAAGCCTTTAGCCGCCTTGATGACTTTACGGTGCCGGGCGTGTGCCGGAACTCTACCGCGTGCGCGTGGCATATGTCGTCTCCGATAGAATGATCAGGTTTGGAGGGCGTCCTGCAGGGATCTTTACTTGTCGCCGTAGGGCAGGAACTTTTTCACAATGCGGGGCGTATCCACCGCGGCCACGACTTCGGTGCCTCGGTTCGAGCGGATGTACTTCGCATTATGGCTGATCAGTCGGTGACGTTTGCCCGCGACGCCGTGCTTGAGTTTGCCAGTCGCCGTGAACTTGAACCGCTTGGCGGCGGCTTTGGTCGTCTTCATCTTCGGCATTTTCATCTCCTGAGGGCGACAGACCGACCCGCCATTTCTGACGGCGCGACGCCGAAAAAGACCGGTGAGGCATGCCAATTTGGCCCCAACCGGTGCGTGGAAGCAGGTGTCTATACGCCAGTGCGATCAGAAAGCAAGCTGGCCGCCGTCGATTCCCCAAAGCCGCTCGAAGTGCTCTCCTTACTTCGGCGAGAGAACCATCACCATTTGCCGACCTTCTAGTTTCGGCTCCTGTTCGACCTTGGCCACGTCTGAGAAATCCTGCCGAACTTTTGCCAGCAGCTCCATGCCGAGATGCTGGTGGGCCATCTCCCGCCCCCGAAACCGCATGGTGATTTTAACCTTGTCGCCCTCGTCAAAGAAGCGTCGGATCGATTTGCCTTTGACTTCGTAATCATGCTTGTCGATGTTCGGACGCATCTTGATCTCTTTGAGATCCGCCGACTTTTGCTTTTTGCGAGCTTCGGCCTTCTTCTTCTGCTCCTGAAAGCGCTGCTTTCCATAGTCCGAAATCTTGACGACCGGCGGGTCGTTGTCAGGGGCGACCATCACCAGGTCGAGGCCAGCCTCCCGTGCGGCGTCCAGTGCCGCATCCAGGGGCATTTCGCCTTGCTTCTCGCCCTTTTCGTCGATGAGAAGAACTCGGGACGCGCGGATGTCCTCGTTGATCTGAGGACCATCTTTTTTCGGCGGCGGAGCCGCTTGAGGACGACGGGCTATGGCAGTTTCTCCCAGCTGTTGACGAATTTGCGAAGCGGACTATGCCCCCGCGGGGCCAAATGTTCAAGAATTCCGACGCTCGGCAAGCGTTGTGTTTTCCTGAGGGTCAAGAGGGATCGTTTCGACCCGGGGGGGCTCCTCTGGCAGGACGCCGAGCGCGCGAGCGGCTTTCTTGACGTCTTCCGTGCTGAGCTCTTCCAGGGATCTTGCGAAAAGAACCATCATTGGCCCGCCTTTGGGGGCCGCCCGGCCGAGGCGGGTCGCCGGGTTCCATACGGATCGGATCTGCTCGGCCATTTCAGGCGTCCATTCCTGAGCGAAAAGACAAATACCCGGCGCGCGCGCTGCCGCTGCCAGGTGCATGGGCCCTGTGTCTCCGCCAATAGCGATTATGGCTCGTTCGCCTAATGCCGCCAGCTGGAACAGATCGGTTCGTCCTACCAGGTTTCGGGCGCGGGGCTCGGCTCGGACAATTGAAGCTCCGATCTCGCCTTCGGCCTTCGCCCCAATGACGACTGGGGTTACCCCCAGACCTGCGAGCCATCGGGCGATCTCCGCAAAGCGCTCGATTGGCCATCGCTTTTCCGGGTGATCGGCGGACGAACCTGGGATCAGCAGGGCGTAAGGACCTGAAAGGTTGAAGAACGCCGGCTGAAATCGCGGGGGATCCCTGAACGTGGTCCGAATCCAGTCTAGGCTGGGCAGGAGATCCTGTCCGATAACCCAGCCGGATGGATCGCCAGGCGGTTTGGGACCCAGGCCTGCATGGCGCATCTGTTCCGCCAGTCGATCGAAATTATGCATCATGGCCCGATCAGGGTTTCTATGCTGATGCGATGCGCCCTGAGCTGCGCCTGACCAGCGCGGCTTCTGACCCGTCAGTCCCGCGAAGTATTGGCTGGTCCGGTCGTTGTTCTGAAAGTCGTAAACCATGTCGTATCCGGCCTGCCGGATCCGCCTGATGAGGTCGGCGCGTCCTTTCAGATCCCGCGGACGGCCGTCGGCTTCGACGATATCAAAGTAGGGGCAGGCTTTTGCGAAGGTTTCGAAAGGTTCTGTCGTCAGGAGGGTGATCCGCGCCGATGGGTGTGTCGCTCGAACAACGCGCATCGCCCCCAGAGCCTGAATGAAATCCCCCAAAGCGCCGAGCTTAATCACCAGCACACGCCTGAGGGTGTCACCGGGATTGGCAGGGGGCGTAAAGGTTAACTGTTCATTCATGCTGACCGACCGATCAGGTCATCATAGACGCTGAGCGTGGCTCGCTGAAGGGCGCCGGCGGTGAATTTGTCGCAAATTCTGGTCTGTGCAGCGCTTCCCATGCGCTGTCGCCTCTCAGGGCCGGCGTCAATAAGCGTCTGAACGGCTTCAGCGATGGCTTCGACGTCTCCCGGGGGCGTTAAAAGACCAGTGACATGATCTACGATTACTTCCTTCTGCCCTCCGAGATCAGAACCGATTACGGGCTTACCCATGGCCCCAGCTTCTGCCGCAACGCGTCCGAACGCCTCCGGTTCTACTGATGGAGCGAGAACGATATCGGCGAGGCTGAACGCCGCCGGCATGTCCGAACAGTGACCCACAAGACTCACTCGATCAATGAGGCCCTGCTCAGCGATAAGGCTCTCCAGCTCCTGGACGTAGGCGGTTCGTCCCTGCGCGTCCCCTGCGAGGATCAATCTCCATGGATTTTCCGACGCCCGGGGAAGTCGTGCGACCGCCCGGATTGCTTGGCGTTGTCCTTTCCAGGCGGTCAATCGACCTGGCAACAGAATGACTATCTCCTTGCGTGCTTCCAGGAGGTTCCAAGTCCGCGAGAGAGCTTCACGTCGTTCTGGTCCCACCGAGACGGGGGAGAAGCGCTGCACATCCACTCCTCGGGGAATGCACACAATTCTGCCCGCAGCGGACGGATGCTCTTTCAGAATATGCCCTGCGGTGAACTCTGAGTTTGCTATGACGACATCGCCTCGCGCCATAATCGAGTTGTAGAGGCGTTTGAGGGACGATCGGGCATTGTAGGTTCCGTGATAGGTCGTCACAAAGGGGCGATTGGTTAATCGAGCCGCCCAGAGGGCGCTCCATGCGGGTGCTCGGGAACGCGCGTGGACGATGTCGACCCCCTCCGATCGAATGATGCGTGCAAGCGCCCGGGTGTTCAGGAGCGCCGTTATGGGGTTCTTCGCGCCAATTGCGTCCATACGGATCAAACGGCCCCCGGCCGCCGCAAGCTCCTGCTCCAGTCGTCCCCCCCGGCTCGCCACCAAGGCGCTGGCTCCCGCAGCCTTCAGCGCCGTCGCAATTTCTATCGTGGTGCGTTCGGCTCCTCCGGCCGACAGCTCAGGGATGACCTGTAGGATCGTTGCGCCCGTCAAAGGCATCAGCTTCACCGTCTCCTGCATCAGTCTTCCGGCCGTTCGGTCGCCTTGATAGTTAACGCATTGGAACGGGTTTTTAGCGGCCCGAACGAGCCTTCGTCGCCGATGTTTAAACTCAATAAGGCCGAACCTGAAAATGATTCCTAGTTTTCAGAAGGATTTAAACACTTCCAAGTTAAGCATGCAGGGTAGAGAGAGGGTGTCACGGCCAGAGCGCATCTGGGATGATCGCGGCGCTGGGGTGTCAGTTCTCGGTTTGGAAGTTCGGGCGACCCATATGTCGAATCCTTATCGCAATTCGCTGATCCTGATTTCCGATCCGTATGCGCAGACCCGCAATCTTCTCTCTGACGTTTTACGCGGAGCCCGTTTCGACAACATTATGCATGCCGCTGATGGGGAGCAGCTGGTTCATCTTACGGAGGATTACGATCCACGTATCGTGATCACTACATCCCGAATTCCGAAGCTGTCGGGTCTTGAGTACACTCGACTTGTCCGCGCGGGCTACAAAAAGGTTCCCCGCGAACTGTCGATTATTGTGATGACCAATACTCCCACGAAGGTCTTCCTCGATATCGCGCGCGACAGCGGCGTAGATGAGATCATCGTTCGTCCCTTCACGGCTCAAGCGATCATCGATCGGGTGTTTGCAGTGCTCGACAGTCCTCGGGAATTCATCGACGCGGCCACTTATATCGGGCCCTGTCGTCGACGTCGCACCGCCGACGACTATCAGGGTCCGTTCAGGCGGTTCATGGATCCGATTGATGAAGCAGAAGGAACGCTTCCCTGGGAATCCGAATCCGCCCGTCAGGTCGTGCGAATGGCGGTCCAGAAGATCAGCGAGGGTGTCGCTGACCTCTCTGCGGGAGATCGCAAGAAGCTTCGGGAAGTCTTCATGATGGTGAAGGAGACTCAGGCCCATGCTGATGAGACCCGTGATGCGCTGATGGCGGCAGCCGCCCGCTCCCTCGCGCGATACATACAGGCCGTCGGCGCTGCCGGCATGCTCGATCAAGAGACAGTCAAGACCCATATCGATGCGATGCATACGCTCGGGATGCTGCCCAGCGGTCAGCACGATGCGCGAGAAAAGCTGGTCGAAGGTCTTCAAAATCTCGTCGATAAGAAGCTGGGTCGAATCCGGGCAGCATAGCTGGATTTCTGCGCAGACAAGGTCGTCAGCGGCTGCAGTCGACCTATCACTTCGCGTCTACGACGTTGTCACTTTCTTCGGACATGCAGGCCGCCAGTCCTGACCGGTAGTCAGGGTAGAGCGGTCTCCAGCCGAGGCTCGCTTTCAACCGCGCATTCGATACACGTTTGCACTCCGCATAGAACCTTCGGGCTGCCGGCGAGAGGTCGGCCTTGTCAAATGCGATCGCCGGCGGCGGAGGTCGTCTCATCAGTGCGGCGGCGTAACTGAGGACTTCATCGGCGGGGGCGGGCTCGTCATCGCACACATTGTAGATCGATCCGGGCGACGGCCTTGAGAACGAGGCCTCCAGAGCCGAGACGATGTCGTCCCTATGTATTCGGGAAAAGACTTGCCCAGGTTTCACTATGCGGCGCGTCTGAGGATCCTTGATGCGATCAATTGCGGATCGTCCAGGTCCATAGATGCCTGGTAAACGGAATATATGCGCGCCGACGTTCCTCCATTGGGTTTCCGCGGAAACTCTGTTGACGGCCTCCCGGCTTTGAGGGGCAAGGGGCGTTTCCTCAAACGCCCATCCTCCGTCCAGGTCTCCATAAACTCCCGTTGTCGAGAGATATCCGATCCATGAACTTTCATCGGCTCGTCGTCCGAATGATCGGAAAACGGGGCATCCGTTCCCATCCGGCGGTACGCTGATCAGCCAGGCCGCCTCTGGCGCGACGGGAATGTCCTCCCCCGGCCATATGCACGGGCGGATTCCGATCTCTCGCAGGCTCTCGGCGCTCTTATCTGTCCGCGTGGTTCCTGTGACCGAAACCCCTCGCCGGATCAATCTAACCGCCAGTGCGGTTGCGACATAGCCGCAGCCGAATGCCGCCAGCTGCTTCAGGATCATGTTTATCACCAATGCTTAGTGTATGAGATATGCCCGTTCGACGGGGGCTTGGCCAGCGAAGCGAGGCGTCGCGGCAGGATCTATGGAGACACGATGATGTGGCGCTTGATGTTCGTTGTCGCGTGTCTTCTGTCTTCAGCGCATGCCTTTGCTCAGGCCGGAGATGAGTCCGAGCGATTGACGAGGTGCATTGCGCTGATCGATGAGAGCCCGGATGAGGCTTACGAAAACGCTATCGGGTGGCTGGGTGTCGGCGGCCGTCCGGGCGCCCGGCAGTGCGCCGCCCTCGCGTTGATAGCCCTGGGGCAGGAAGAGGAGGGCGCCGCCCGTCTTGAAGCTCTGGCGAATGATCCTGACGCCGGAGCCCTTGAGGCCAGAGCTATCTATCTTGCTCAGGCTGGCAACGCCTGGTTACTCGCAGGTGCGCCTGAGGCAAGCGTCATCGCCCTTACCAACGCCATCAAGCTCACGCCACGAGACCCTGATCTTAAGGTCGATCGAGCCCGGGCTTATATGCTTATGGATAAGTGGGGGGAGGCCGAGGCCGATCTTGATGCGGTGATCCTTTCGTCTCCCGGGCATGAGACAGCCTTGGCGCAGCGGGCCCAGGTGATGCTGAAGCTGGATCGGCTCGATGAGGCGTGGAAAGATGTAAGCGCCGCCCTTTCACGGACGCCTCGAAATGTCGACCTTCTGGTTCTGAGAGGGGCTATACGAGAGGCCCGTCGGCTCAAGGGGCTTCCGGACCTCTGATCGGTCTTTCACTTGTCCTTCGAAAGGCATTGGTCGAGCCCGTCTCTTCGAACGGCGTTCATCACAGCCTGAATTCGTCCCGATCGGCGTCCCGCGTACCGACCGGTCACTTTCCAGCGGTTCGGGCTCGGCAGCACTGCGGCCATAAGAGACGACTGTTGAGATGTAAGTTTACTCGCCGGAATTCCGAAACGCGCCTGAGCCGCCGCTTCAGCTCCGTAAACGCCGTCACCCCACTCGGCGATATTCAAATAGATCTCCATGATCCGGCGCTTTGACCACATCGTTTCTATGAGGACGGTGAACCAGGCCTCCAGGCCTTTACGGGCAAACCCCCCTCCATTGTAAAGGAAGACATTTTTTGCAGTCTGTTGCGAGATGGTTGAAGCCCCTCTGAGGTTGCGTCCCCGTTCCGCCGCTTCGATGGCCTTCTGAATCTCCACCAGGTCGAAGCCTTGATGTGAGCAGAAGCGTGTGTCCTCCGCCGCTATAACAGCGCGCGCAAGGTTTGGAGAAATTGAACTGAGAGGTTTCCAGGTCTGTCGGATGGTTCCGCCATCGAGTGCGTTCAACGCCATATTGATCGTCGGCGGCGGCCCGATCCAGCCGATAAGAGCGACAAGGGCTATGCTCAGTACGAGAAATCCGACAATCCCGATGATCAGACTCTTGAAGACCAGATGGACAGCTCTTCGCCAGGCGGGCTGTCGTCGCAACGGCCGGATGGGCTGGAGCGCTGTTGACGGCTCCTCCCCGGCGATCGGCTTATCTGACGTCGGGTCCGGCATCCCACTCCTCGCGTACGTCTGGAACCGTTTCCGCCTCGCGTCGATGCCGACGTTCGCTTTCGAAGGCAAGCGGAGAGAGAACGCCCAAGGCCCAAATCGCTGACCCCCGAACGATCTCAGAGGTGTCCTCAAGACGCTCAACGCACGCCGAGACCAATCCTGGATCTCCGGAATTTCCTATGGCGATCAGAACGTTACGAACGAACCGCTCCCGTCCGATTCGTTTGATGGGAGAGCCTGCAAAAATGCTTCTGAAGTCACTGTCGGACAGGCGAGCGAGGTCGTCGAGAAGCGGAGATACAAGTTCGGGTCGTGCGTGGAAGGACAGGTCTCGCGTTACCTGAGCGAACTTGTTCCATGGACAGACGGCCAGGCAATCGTCGCAGCCGTAGATCCTGTTTCCCATCGGCTTTCTGAATTCCCGTGGAATGGCGCCGCGATGTTCTATCGTGAGATAGGAGATGCACCGACGAGCGTCCAATTCGTAGGGGCGCGGAAACGCTTTCGTCGGGCATATGTCGAGGCAGGCGGAGCATGATCCGCAGTGATCCTGCTCCTCTTCATCGGGCGATAAATCAGCTGTCGTGAGCATCACCCCGAGAAAGAGCCACGATCCCCAGTCCCGACTTACGAGGTTCGTATGCTTTCCCTGCCAGCCGAGACCGGCTCTCTGCGCCAGGGGCTTTTCCATTAACGGGGCGGTATCGACAAAAACCTTGACGTCAGACCCTGTTGCGGCGGCAAAGCCGCGCGCCAGGGATTTGAGACGCCGCTTGAGCACATCGTGGTAATCGGCGTTGTGAGCGTAGACCGAAATGGCGCCGGACCCGCGGCGCTCCAGATTCTCCCGTGGGTCCGAGGCCGGGCCGTAGTTTAAGCCGACCACCACAGCTGATCGGGCGTCCGGCCACATCCCTGTCGGGTGTTGACGGCGTTCGAACGTGTCGCGCAGCCAGGCCATGTCTCCTTCTCGACCGAGCGAGAGAAACCGGGCCAGTCGGGCGCTGGCCGTCCACGCGTCCCGAGCGCCTGCTATACGGGCTACATCAAAGCCGAGGGCCTTCGCGCTATCTTTCAGGTGCTGTTCGGCTGATTGCATCCCGGGCCTCCTACGAAACGCTAGCTCATTGCCTGCATTAGGAACAGGGCGTCCCATCGGCCTTGAGGATATTCTCCATCGGATTGATCGCCCTGCGGCGCCCAAAAAGAAGGCGTCTGTCATGCAAGCCTAAAAAGGAGCGCTCCCCGCCTTCACAACCTCCACCGAGGCGTTACGACTAGGGGGCCATGTATGATGAAATGTACGGATCTCAGGGCGCTGTCCGCGCTCCCTATGAGCGGGTCGCGGACTGGATCTCTGCGGCTGGCGTCGACTTGCTCAAGCTTCGACAGAGCGAGGCCGAGGCTATTTTTCGGAGAATTGGCATCACCTTCGCCGTCTACGGAGAAGGCGGAGATCCCGAGAGGCTTATACCCTTTGATCTTATTCCGCGGGTCTTCGGCGCGTCGGAATGGAGACTTTTGTCTCGAGGGATCAAGCAGCGCAGCCGCGCGCTGAACGCCTTCCTGTATGATGTCTATCATCGGGGTGAGATTTTGCGCGCGGGCGTGATTCCGGAGGAGCTTGTTTATCGTAACGAAGCGTTCTTGCCTGAAATGGTCGGTATCGATCCGCCTGGCAGGATCTATAGCCATATTTGCGGTATCGACATCGTCCGCACCGGCGAAGACCGGTTTCAGGTTCTGGAGGACAATTGTCGGACTCCCTCCGGCGTCAGCTATATGCTCGAGAACCGCGAAATCATGATGCGAATGTTCCCGCAATTGTTCGCTGCGGGCATCATCGAGCCAGTCGACAGCTATCCGGTTCTGCTCAAGAAGACCCTGGAAGAAGCGGCGCCGATGAAGTGCGATATCGACCCCACGGTGGTTCTTCTCACGCCGGGATCCCTGAATTCGGCCTACTATGAGCATTCCTTTCTGGCTGACCTTATGGGTATCGAGCTTGTCGAGCCGCAGGACTTGTTTATCGAAGGTGGCCTGGTCTGGATGAGGACGACCCGGGGGCCGCAGAGGGTTGACGTCATCTATCGCCGGATCGACGACAGCTTCATCGATCCTCTGGCGTTCCGGCCGGACAGCCTGCTTGGCGTTGCGGGTCTTTTTGACGTCTATCGATCCGGGGGGGTCACATTATGCTCCGCCCCCGGCGCTGGCGTCGCCGACGATAAGGCCATCTATTCCTTCGTGCCGGAGATGATCCGCTTCTATCTCGGCGAGAAGCCCCTGCTTGAGAATGTGCAGACGTGGAGATGCGCTTCTCCGGACGATCTGTCTTATGTTCTGTCGAATCTGAAGGACCTGGTTGTCAAAGAAGTCCATGGTTCGGGGGGCTATGGAATGCTGATCGGACCACATGCGTCCAAGAAGGATATCGAGGCGTTCAGGCTCAAGCTGAAGGCCAATCCCTCGGCCTTTATCGCCCAGCCCACTCTCGAGCTTTCTACGGCCCCTATTCTCGGCGATGGAGGTGTTGAGAAACGTCACGTGGATTTTCGGCCCTATTGCCTTGTCGGACGAGATATTCGTCTCACCCCAGGAGGTCTCACGCGTGTGGCTCTGAAGAAAGGGTCGCTCGTCGTCAACTCCAGCCAGGGCGGCGGGGTCAAGGATACCTGGATACTGGCGGATTGAGATGCTGAGCCGAACCGCGCAGAACTTATTCTGGATGGGTCGCTATATGGAGCGAGCGGATGCGACCGCACGTTTGCTTGAGATGGGTCATCGCATGAGCATGGTCCCAGGGTCGAGCGATATGGACGAGTGGCGCTCCGTAGCCCTTGCCGCCGGCGCGCATGGCGCGATGAAAGGCGAGCCTCATGAGACCGCGGCTGACGTTATTCATGATCTTCTGATCTCCGTCGATAACCGCTCCTCGATCCGGTCATGTCTGGTTCAGGCGCGCGCGAACGGTCGAGCCATTCGAACGGCCCTCACACAAGATATGTGGGAGGCATTGAACGAAGGGTGGAGACAGCTGGACGACATGGATCCTGAAACCGCCAAGCGAAATCTTCCGACCTTGCTGGAGTGGGTTAAGAACCGAACAGCGGCCTTTCGGGGGGCCTCTGAGATTTCTCTGCTCCGAAATGACGGGTATTGCTTTCTTCGCCTTGGAGGGCTGATCGAGCAGGCGGACATGACGTTGCGTCTTCTTGAGGCGAAGTACTACGTGCTGCTGCCTGAGACTGACGTCGTCGGAGGAGGGCGCGACTACCATCAGTGGACCTCAGTCCTGAGGGCGACATCAGCATTGCGGGCGTATCATCATGTCTATAAGGGCGATTATAACCCGTGGGGTATCGCTGATTTTCTAATACTGAACGCGACTTTTCCCCGCTCCATCAGCTATTGTCACCGTACGATACAGCGGTTTCTCAGCGATATTGCAGATTACTACGGTGAGCGTGGACCGTGTCATGACACTGCGGCTGAGTTAGTGGCTCGGCTGGACGGAGTTCACATAGAGCAGTTGTTTCAGGCGGGTCTTTACGATTTCATCTTTGACAGCATCACCACCAATCATCGCCTGGCGGCGGAGATCAGCCGGCAATATTATTTTTAGGCGCCATGCGACTGCACATCCGGCATCTGACTGCTTACGACTACTCTCCGCCTGCGGAGCGCTGTGCGCTCCGTTTACGGCTCTATCCTACCGCGTACGCCAGTCAGAGGGTCAGATCATGGTCGGTGACAGTAAACGGCCTGTCTGTCCCTCCCATGATCACAACAGGATTTGGAGATCGCGAGGCCGTTTGGGCGGCCCACTCTGCGATCGGCCGGGTGGAGATTGTTGCAGAAGGCGAGATCGAAACTGAGGACGCGGCAGGCTGTGTTCGAGGATTGAGGGATGTTTCACGGCCCGTCCTCTTCCTGCGGCCGACGGCGTTGACCGAGGCGGGGGAGGCCGTTGAGACCTTGGCTCGGTCTGTGCCGGTAGGGCCGGTGCTTGATCGTCTGCATTCGCTCTGCGGTCAGGTCAGGGACGCGATGGACTATGTTCCGGGGTCGACCCGTTCCAAGACCACTGCCGAGCAGGCCTTGTTGCAGAAGGCGGGCGTTTGTCAGGATCATGCGCATGTCTTCGTGTCGGCTGCTCGAATGATGGGCGTTCCTGCGAGGTATGTCGTTGGATATCTCTTGTCCTCGGATAATCAATCAACAGCGACCCACGCATGGGCGGAGGCCTATGCGAGCGATTTAGGATGGATCGGTTTTGACCCCGCAAACCGCTTGTGTCCGACAGATCGATATGTTCGTCTTGGGGTCGGATTTGATGCTGACGATGCGGCTCCAGTTCGCGGACATTTTGTTGGTCAGAGCGACGAGGCGCTTACGGCGGACGTCCTTGTCACTCATTCTCAGACGCAGCAGTAGACGGTCGAAGTCATGACATATTGCGTTGGTCTCAAGCTCAAGGCCGGTCTGGTTCTGCTGTCGGACACGCGAACGAATGCGGGTATCGACAACATTGGACGTTTTCGGAAGATGTTTGTCTTCGAGGATCCGGGTGAGCGCGTCGTCGCCCTTATGACCGCAGGCAATTTGGGAATCACTCAGGGCGTGGTTACGAAAATCGAGGCGACTGTGAAGCGTAGCCTTGTCGACTCCGATATCGAGAGCGTCATGACCTGCGAGACCCTGTACCGGGCGGCGCAGCTTGTCGGGGAGGCGATGCACGATGTTCAGGCGCGAGACCGCGCCCGCATCGAGTCGCAAGGGGCGGCTGCGGATGCAACCATAATTCTCGCTGGGCAGCGTCGCGGCGGCGAGATGCGTCTGTTTCAGATCTACTCAGCGGGGAACTTCATAGAGGCCACGGACGATACGCCGTTTCTGCAGATTGGAGAGCACAAGTACGGAAAGCCGATTCTTGATCGGGTCATCCGTCCTGACACTCCGCTTGATGACGCGATCAAAGCCGCTCTTGTGTCCATGGATTCCACTCTCAGGTCGAATCTCTCAGTGGGTATGCCGCTCGATCTTCTTGTCATAAAGGCTGACGAATGTCGGGCGAGCTTCAGTCAGCGGATTGAACAGGACCATAGGGAGTTCCGACAGATCTCCGACAGCTGGGCGAACGCGCTCCGAGAAGCCTTTCACGGCTTGCCGACTATAAGAATTTAGCGGCCGGGCCTGGCACGCCCCTCCTGTCCGCGCCTGGCGGCATCGCAGACGTGAGGCCCGGGTCTTCTCTTATTCAGCGGCGGACAATTCGACGGGCGCGGGGAGACGGCTGACGATTTCCTTAGGGATCACGTGAACGAAATTGGCAATTTCACGATCCCAGTTGGCGAGAAGAGAGCCTGCCTGAGCCGATCCGGTCCTAAGCATGTGCTCTTCGATCAGTTGATGAAGAACCTGCTGCCAATATTCAGTCAAAACTGGTCTCCAGATGACTGTATCGGGATTGACCTCAATCGGGAACCGCTTGTCGGGGTCGTGAATAAAGGCCATCCCGCCTGTCATGCCGGCTCCGAAGTTACGGCCGATCGGGCCGAGAATCGCGACTGTTCCGCCCGTCATGTATTCGCAGCCATTTGACCCGCATCCCTCGACGACCGCCTGAGCGCCTGAGTTCCTGACAGCGAATCGTTCGCCTGCGCGACCCGCGGCAAACAGCTTGCCGGAGGTGGCGCCGTACAGGACCGTATTTCCAATGATCGTATTGTCCTGGGCTACGAACCGGGATGTTGAAGGCGGTCTCAGGATAATGGTCGCTCCAGATAGTCCCTTTCCGACATAATCGTTGGCGTCGCCTGTGACCTCAAGGGTCAGTCCCCTGACCGCGAATGCTCCTAGGGACTGTCCGGCAGATCCCTCCAGCGTGACCTTGAGGCGGTCCTCCGGGAGAGCATCCATGCCGAAGCGTCGCACGATGTGGGATGACGCCCTTGTCCCGATCGCCCGGTGGACATTTCGGACGTGATAGTCCAGCTGCATCTTCTCGCCGCGTTCAAAGAAGCCCGAGGCGTCTCTGAGAATGTTTTCGTCGAGCGCTTCAGGAACGGCGTTACGATGGTTCGGCTTGTAGGTGATCTTTGCTTCCGGATCTGCTCTGACGAGGATGGGAGACAGGTCAAGGTCGTCAAGCATGGCCGATCCCCTGGACACTTGTCTCAATAGGTCTGTACGACCGATCACCTCATCCAGACGAGTAAAGCCCAACTCTGCGAGAATCTCCCTGACCTCTTCAGCGATAAAGGTCATCAGATTGATGACCTTATCAGGAGATCCGGAAAACCGGGCGCGCAGATTTTCGTCCTGTGTGCAGACTCCGACAGGGCAGGTGTTGGAGTGGCACTGGCGGACCATGATGCAGCCCATAGCGATGAGTGATGCTGTCCCGATGCCGTATTCTTCGGCTCCCAGCATAGCGGCGATCACAACATCGCGGCCTGTTCTGAGACCGCCGTCAGTGCGTAAGGTCACCTGATCCCGCAAGTTGTTCAATGTGAGAACATGATGCGCCTCGGCAAGACCGATCTCCCATGGAAGGCCTGCGAATTTGATTGATGTCTGAGGCGATGCGCCGGTCCCGCCGACATGACCGGATATGAGAATGATATCCGCCTTGGCTTTTGCGACCCCTGCTGCGACGGTGCCCACCCCTGATCTGGACACGAGCTTCACGCAGACCCTGCATTCGGGATTGATCTGCTTGAGGTCGTAGATGAGCTGCGCAAGATCTTCGATCGAGTAAATGTCATGGTGAGGCGGTGGCGAGATCAGCATAACTCCGGGAGTCGCGTAGCGATTGCGGGCGATAAACTCCGTCACCTTGAAACCGGGAAGCTGTCCGCCCTCGCCCGGTTTCGCGCCCTGTGCGATCTTGATTTCCAGTTCACGGCAGTTGTTCAGGTACTCGGCTGTGACGCCGAAGCGACCTGACGCGACCTGCTTGATTGCAGAGTTCGCGTTGTCGCCGTTAGGCATGGGACGATATCTTTCGCGGACTTCTCCGCCTTCACCTGAGACAGATTTCGCCCCGATTCTGTTCATCGCTATATTGAGAGCGCCATGAGCTTCCGGGCTGAGGGCTCCGAGCGACATCCCGGGAGTGACGAACCGCTTTCTGATCTCGTTGACGGACTGGACGTCATCCAGAGACGTGCGAACGGATTGTGGTTTGAAATCGAGTAGGTCTCTCAGCTGCACAGCCTTCGTTCGCGCATTCGCGAGCTGCGCGTATTTGCGGTAAGCGGCGTAGGAATTGTCTCCGCACGCTGTCTGAAGGAGATGAATGAGGTCACCCGACAGCGCGTGGGTATCCCCACTCGCCCGTACCCGATAAAAGCCTCCCATCGGCAAAACAGCTGACGGACCTGTCCATGCTCTTGAGTGAGCATCTATGATCTTTCGTTCGAGACCGGAGAGACCTATGCCTGAAATCCGGCTCGGCATGCCGGGGAAATAATCCGCGACGAGGGCTCGCGACAGGCCAAGAGCTTCGAAGTTGTATCCGCCCCGGTAAGATGAGATGACCGAGATGCCCATTTTCGAGAGGATCTTCAGCAAGCCGCCTTCTATCGCCTTTTTATAGTTGCCGACTGCTTTTTCGAGCGACATGTCGCCTAGAAGGCCTCTTGCGTGGCGATCAGCGAGAGCCTCCTGTGCGAGATATGCGTTCACGCATGTTGCTCCGACTCCCACGAGAACTGCGAAGTAATGAGTGTCGAGACATTCAGCTGATCGGACCGTGAGGGAGCAAAAAGTTCTTAGTCCGTGAGATACGAGGTGAGAATGAACTGCTCCTGCCGCGAGGATCATCGGGATCCCCGCGCGGTCCCTGCTTTGTCCTTCGTCAGTCAGGATCAGGTGTCCACGACCGGATGATACGGCTACCCGCGCCTCCTCCCGAATTCGCGCGATGGCGGCCTTCAGAGCCTCTCCGTCTCCCGGGGTGTCCGGCGGAAGGAAGGTGCAGTCGATCACCGCCACGCCCTCGCCAATGCGTTCAAGCATTCGCGCATACATTCCATTGGTCAGGACCGGGCTCTCAAGCACGAACACATTTGTTTGAGTTTCATCTTCTGCGAGAATGTTCCCGAGATTCTTGAATCGGGTGCGAAGCGACATAACCCGCCCCTCTCGGAGGGGGTCGATCGGAGGGTTTGTCACCTGAGCGAAGTTTTGCCTGAAGTAATGAGACAAAGGGCGGAAATGGTCTGAGAGAACAGCCAAAGGGCTGTCGTCACCCATGGATCCGATGGCTTCCTTGGCGTCTTCCGCCATCGGGGCGAGTATCATCTCCATGTCTTCCATAGTAACGCCGGCCGCGCTCTGTCTGCGCAGAATGTCCTGGCGTTGCGGATAGAGCCTGGGCTCTGGACCTGGTCCGATCAGCGGCTCCAGCTCGACGACGTTTCTCAGCCATTGCTGGTAGGGATGTTTTTCAGCAAGGGTGTCTATGAGCTCCTTGTGCTCGTAAAGGCGACCTTCACGGATATCGACAGCCAACATGGCGCCTGGCTCGACACGGCCCTTGCGAATTATGGTTTCTGGGTTGAGGGGGCACATGCCGGCCTCAGATCCAACCGCTAGCACACCGTCCTCCGTGAGCGCGTAGCGCATCGGTCGGAGTCCGTTTCTGTCCATTCCAGCTATGGCCCAGCGTCCGTCGAAGCAGGCTAAGGCGGCTGGGCCGTCCCACGGCTCCATGACGGAGTTCGCATAGGCGTAGAGCGCCTGATGTTTCCGGGGCATGACGGCTTCATCGGAGGAAAACGCCTCGGGAACCAGGAGCGTCTTGGCCATCGGGCCGGAGCGTCCCGCGCGAACGAGCAATTCGAAGACGTTGTCGAGGGCGGCTGAATCCGATCCTCCCGGCGTCACGACAGGCTTAACGTCGTCGCCGTATTCGCCGAAATTGTTTGAGACCATTTTGATCTCGTGGGATCGCATCCAGTTCACATTGCCGGACAGGGTGTTGATCTCTCCATTGTGAGCCAGCATCCGAAATGGTTGCGCGAGACGCCACTGTGGAAAGGTATTGGTCGAATAACGCTGGTGATAAATGGCGACTGCCGAGATAAATCGGGCGTCAGCGAGATCGAGGTAAAACCTGTCGATGTCCTCGGCCAGGAACATCCCCTTGTAGATGATAGTCCGGGCGGAGAATGAACAGATATAGAGCTCCGCCATTCCCGCTTCACGCGCCCGTTTTTCGATCCGCCGCCGACACACATACAGTGCGCGTTCAAGTTCGCTTTCGTCTCGTCCCTGGCGGTCCACGAACAGGATCTGTTCTATCTCAGGACGCGTCGCGTTCGCCTTAAGCCCTATGACGGAGGTGTTGATGGGGGCCTGTCTCCAGCCATAGATGTAGAAGCCGAACCGTACGACTTCGGTCTCGATAATTGATCTCGCCTTTTCCTGTGCGCTGAGATCGGTTCGAGGCAGGAAGATCTGGCCGACGCAGATGTTCGCGTCCTCGGGCAGGGAGTGCCCCTGTATTCTCACCTGATCGCGAAAAAAGGCTTGCGGAACGTCGAGTCGGATTCCTGCTCCGTCTCCGGTTTTTCCATCCGCGTCGATCGCACCGCGATGCCAGACCGCCTTGAGCGCCCGCAGCGCCATGTCGACGATCTCCCGCCGGGGACTTCCGTCTATCTGAACGACGAGGCCGACGCCGCATGCGTCGTGCTCGTCCGCGGGGTCATAGGTTCCTGCGGCGATCAGTCTGTCTCGACGATCAAGGTAATCCTGCAACCACGTCTGCGCTGATGTCTCGATCATCTCGTGTCTCTTTGGGGGATGCTTGACGGGTCGGGATCTCCCGTCTGCGGTCATTCTGCTGCGAGGGCTGGCGTACGCCGTTTTGAGCTCAGGTATGTGTCCATGGCCGTCGCTGCTTCCCGACCATCCTTGATGGCCCAGACGACAAGAGACGCTCCCCGAACGATATCTCCGGCTGCGAACACCCCTGGGATCGATGTCATCATGTTTCGATGGTCGATCTTGACGCCGCCCCAGCGGTTCACTGCGAGGTCCGGCTCGGCGAAGAGGACAGGCAGGTCTTCAGGTTCAAAGCCCAGGGCTTCAATCACCATGTCCGCTTTGAGATCGAACGTTTCCTCTGGGATGACCTGCGACAATCTTCGACCGGACGCGTCCGGAGGGCCGAGGCGCATGCGCTGGACCCGGACCCCTTTTACGCCTCCAGTCTTTTTTTCCAGAATTGCGCGGGGGGCGGCCAGCCACTGAAACCTAACCCCTTCTTCTTCCGCGTTCGCGACCTCCCGTTGCGAGCCGGGCATGTTCTCCCGATCGCGACGGTAGAGACAAGTGACAGACCTTGCCTTCTGCCGAACAGCGGTGCGGACACAGTCCATCGCCGTGTCGCCTCCGCCAACCACGACGATGTGGCGGTTCTCTGCATTCAGATCTCCGGAGGTGAAGCCCTCTGCCGGCAGTCCCATACCCACTCGATTTGATGTGATGAGATAATCGAGGGCTCGGTGGACGCCAGCAGCGCCTACGCCGGGGATGGACAACGATCTCGCCTTGTAAACGCCCGTCGCGATCAGAATGGCGTCGTGCTGTGATCGCAAGTCTTTCAGAGAAAGATCTGAGCCAATATTGACGCCTCTTTGAAATCGAATTCCGCCTTCCTCAAGACGCTGAGTGCGGCGCTCTACGATCTCTTTCTCGAGCTTGAAGTTGGGGATGCCGTACATCAGCAGGCCTCCCGGACGGTCGTGACGATCATAGACCGTCACTCCGTAGCCGGCGGACCTGAGTTGTTCCGCGGCTGTCAAGCCGGCCGGACCCGCCCCGATGATGCCAACTGACTGATCTAGGCTCCGTGTCGGTGCGATCGGGGCGACCCATCCGTTCGTCCACGCTGTGTCTGTTATGTAGCGCTCCACGGCGCCGATCGTTACTGAACCATGACCGGACTGTTCGATCACGCAGGCGCCTTCGCACAGCCGGTCCTGGGGGCAGATGCGGCCGCAAATCTCCGGCATGCTGGATGTCGCTGACGATACTTCGTACGCCTCCTGGAGGCGTCCTGTCGCCGCCAGCATAAGCCAGTCGGGTATGTTGTTGCCTATTGGGCAATGAGACTGGCAGAACGGGACGCCGCATTGAGAGCATCGTGACGCCTGCTCACGCGCCTTGGCGGCTATAAAATCCGCATAGATCTCATGAAAATCATCTCGCCGCTCGGCGGCCGCCCGCTTTTCCGGGGGCTCCTGATCGGTGGTGACAAATTTCAGCATGTTCGACGTTGTCATCGAGGATCCGCCTTGTTCGCCTCAGGACGCAAGTCACTAGGGGGAGAGGGGAGGGGCGGCAAGCCCAAAGCCTGCATTTAAGCCCCATATGGTATTTAAATATCAGGCCGAGTTGCAATTTTGAGCGTTTTGGTGCCTCTTCAGAGCATATAAAGTACCAATTGGTATCTTTCATCTCGCTGGCGATCGTCGGCAAACCGTGCTCTGAGGCGGGCAAGAAGCGACTCGAGCGGGGGCTACATGGAGGCGCAGACAATCCTTCAGGCTTTGATCCTCGGACTGATCGAGGGTCTCACCGAGTTCATTCCAGTGTCCTCGACGGGGCATCTGCTTCTGGCCGGGGCTGCGATGGGGCTCACCGATCCTTCCTGGGACACCTTCACGGTGCTCGTCCAGCTCGGTGCGATTTTGGCGGTGGTGGTGGTCTATTTCCAGCGCCTTTGGGCCGTGGTTGCGAGCCTGCCCACTCAGGCCTCGTCACGACGGTTCGCCATAAGCGTCATACTCGCCTGTGCTCCGGCCTTCCTCGCCGGGGCCGTTCTGCATGACTACATCAAGACTGTTCTTTTCGAGACGCCGCTGCTCATCTGCTGGTCTCTGATCATCGGCGGCGTTGTCTTGCTGATTATTGATCGCACCGCTCCGCCTGCTTCCGATCATGACGCGATGCAATTGTCCCTGTCCAAGGCCTTCCTCATTGGTCTGTTTCAGGTTCTGTCTATCGTGCCCGGGGTATCCCGATCAGGATCCACGATCGTCGGGTCCATGCTTTTGGGGGTGGATAAGCGTGCTGCTGCGGAATTCTCATTTTTCCTCGCCATTCCGATCATGGTCGGGGCTTTCGGTCTCGATGTGTGGGAAAGTCGAGATCTGATCAGCGCGGATCAAATGGGTGTGGTCGCCGTTGGATTCGTTGTGTCGTTTTTGTCCGGATTGGTCGTGATCCGCACCATGCTCGGGTTTATCCAGAAGCGGGGCTTCGCGCCGTTCGGGTGGTGGCGAATCGCAGTCGGCGTGGCCGGCCTCGCAATGCTGCAGCTTACCCCATGAGGCCTCAGAGCGTCGTTTCGGGCCGATCGTGGTTTGTCCGAGGCCGATCCGTCTGGCTTTCCGGTCAGGCGTCGACTCTCGACACGCCATCGTCCTTCGGAGCGTGGAACTGACCGTAGGGGCGGTGTCGCCACAGGTAAGTAGGAACAACGGTCTCTATCGTTTCAAGTTGGGAGACACCAAGGTCCTTTAGTCCAGGAGCGCCAGGTGAGGCGACATTGTCTGATTTTAAAAGCTGCACCTGGTCTCCGGTTAACGGCGGCCCGAAAAGCGGGTTCAGCCTTGAGATCGCTCCGATAGCGTAGCCCAGGGGCGAGGCGATCACGAATGGGATCGGCAGAAGCAGGCGCGGTCTGTCTATTTGTCGAGTAATGAAACGCAGCAGCTCGGTCATAGAGTAAGTGCGGGGGCCGCCGATTTCGTAGGTTCGCCCGCGCGCGTCGACCGCATCCAACGCCGCCGCAACACCCTGCGCCAGGTCGCCGACATAGACTGGCTGAAAGCGGGTTGAGCCGCCGATAAGAGGAAGCGCGGGGCTTAAACGCGCCATTTCCGCAAATCGTGTGAAAAACCCATCCTCTGGTCCAAATACGATCGAGGATCGCAGAACGGTCGCATACGGAAGCGCTTTCAGGGTTGCGGCTTCAGCTGCCGCCTTGCTCCGGGCATAGGCGGAGGAGGACGCTTTGTCCGCACCTATGGCGGACATAAGCACGAACGCCTTCACTCCTGCTTCGGCCGCCAGTTCGGCGACGTTCGCCGCTCCTTGGCCCTGAGTTCCGCTGAAACTCTGGGCGCCCCGTTCCGCCAAAATGCCAACAAGATTGATAGCTGCATCCGCCCCTTCGAGGGCCCTCGCGACCGAGGCCCGGTTGCGGACGTTAGCCTGAACGAGCTGGACCTGGCCGACGTCTCCTGCGAGGCGTAAATCACCCCCGATATGGGGGCGACGCATGGCGACCCGAACCCGCCAGCCTTTTCGGCAGAGGGCGCGGACGACATTTCGTCCGACAAAACCTGACCCGCCGAAAACCGTGACTATCCTGCCGCTCATCCGCTGTTCTCGCTCCGTCATCGGTCGTGCCCGAATGGTCACGGCGGGATAGATCAAAATTCGCACGTCAAGTCCATGTCGTCCCGCTCTTCTCCGGTCACGCCATACTTGAACGAGACCGGAGGTTTGAGCAGGACTTCGATCACCATATCCTGACGCGCTGATCTGGCGGAAGGTACATCTTGTCGCCCTCCTTGACGCCGAAGGCCTCATACCAGGCGTCGATATTTCTAAGGGGGGCAGTTCCGCGAACCATCGCCGGAGAGTGCGGATCGGTCAAAAGCTGATTGCGCAGCGCGTCCTCTCTCTGTTTGGCCTTCCAGGCCTGAGCCCAGGCCATGAAGAAGCGCTGATCCCCCGTAAATCCGTCGATGACGGGAGCGTCCTCACCTTTCAGTGACAGACGATAGGCCTCGTAAGCCATCTGCAATCCGCCAAGATCGCCGATGTTCTCACCCATAGTAAGACGACCGTTCACGCATCCGTCCGCGAGAGGGCAGTAGCTGTCGAAAAGAGCTGCGAGCCGATCCGTTGACGCCACGAAGTTTGCGTTGGTCTGCTCGGACCACCAGTTCCGGATCTTTCCGGTTTCATCGAATTCACGTCCCTGATCGTCAAAACCATGACCTATCTCGTGTCCGATGACGGCGCCGATCGCCCCGTAATTCACCGCGGGATCGGCTGCCGGATCAAAAAACGGCGGCTGGAGAATCGCGGCGGGAAAGGTGATCTGATTCATCAGCGGATTGTAGTAGGCGTTAACGGTCTGCGGGTTCATTCCCCACTCTTCACGGTCAACGGGCGAGTTAATGCGCGAAGCATTCCGGTTCCATTCGAAGCGACGCGCCGCCGCCACGTTCTCAAACAGCTTACCAGGTTCGATCGAGAGCGCCGAATAATCTCGCCACTTGCTGGGATATCCCACTCTGGGTTCGAACGTGGATAGCTTTTTGAGCGCCTCCTGGCGTGTCGCGTCGTCCATCCATTCCAGGGTCTCAAGTCGTGATTTGAGACCTGCGCGCAGATTGACCACCAGTTCGTCCATTTTGGCCTTGTGATCCGCCGGGAAATGGCGCGCGACATAAATCTGTCCGAGCGCTTCTCCCAAGAGACGGTCCAGAAGCCCGACGCCACGTTTCCATCGGTCTCTCTGCGTCTCCACACCTCGGAGCGTCCGTGAATAGAACTCGAAATTTGCGTCGTCGAAGGCCTTCGTCAGATACGAGGCGTTGTCATTCACGTAGTGGAAAGCAAGATAATTTCTCCAGCTCTCTAGGGGCTCAGACTGCATTAGCTTGCCGCCGTCTGAGATCGCTGTGGTTTCCTGAACAACGACACGCTCGACCCCGGGTAATCCAAGATCCGTCAGCATTCCGTCCCAGTTTACAGTCGGAGCCAGAGCCTTGAGTTCAGCAAGGCTCATCTGATTGACCGCCTCCTTCACGTTCCGCTGCCTTTCGGGCGCCCAGTGAATTTCGGCTATCTTCCGTTCAAGATTAAGCACCTGCTGCGCCGCCGTGGCGGGGTTCGGGTTGCCGATCAATTCGAAAATACGCGTGAGATAAGCAGTATAGGCGGTCCGATACTGGTCGAAGCGGTCTCCGGACTTCAGATAATAGTCGCGGTTAGGCATGCCGAGGCCGTCCTGGCCGATCCAGACCGCATAACGCGAGGTGTCCGAGGGGTCTGTCTCGACGCCGGCCCCGAATGGGAACGTCAGAAAGATGTCACCCGTCAGCTTCATAAGGTCGGAGCGGGACGCAATGGCGCTAATCTGGTCGAGCTTCGGCTTAAGAGGTGACACGCCCCGTGTTTCGAGCGAAGCCTCGTCCATCCAGCTGGAGTAGAGATCGGCAACCTTCTGTTCGTTTGTTCCCGACGCTGGCGCAGACGCTGCAAGTTCGTCGACAATCGCCCGAAGATTTGTTTCCGCCCGATCGCTCAGTTCGTCGAACACGCCATAGCGCGCCTTGTCAGCCGGAATCTCAAAATCCGCCAGCCATTTGCCGTTCACGTAGGTGTAGAAGTCGTCGCCGGGCTTTACGGAGGCGTCGATCGCCCCAGTGTCGATCCCAAAGGATCCGATCTCTGCCTTGGCCGCTTCTTCTGCGGGCGCGCTATTTGGCGAACAACCCGCCAGAATCCCCGTAATGGCCGCAGCTGTCAGAAAAAGAGTTCTCATTGGCTTTCCTCTTGAACTTGAGGGGACGGACGGCGGCACCGTGGTAATCGACCGGGATCTGGTCCAAATCTAACGGGCAAGTCAATAAAAGATGCGGGGGCCGTGCAGTTCAATTCGTTGTCCCTCGACGTTCCAGCTTAGGGCCCTTATTGCGGCGACAGCCGGTCGCACTTCATAAAGAAGACGTCTAGAAGGGAGGTCCGATCGCTCGGATCGGGACGTTAGGCGGGGTGTCAATGGATGGGGCGCCGAAAAGGGCTACCGAGGTCGCCCCCCCGGAGGGCGCCTACCGCTCCGTCCGGGATCGGCGATTCACCGACTTTGTTGTCCTGTGGGCCGCATGTACGGCGGGGTTCATGATCCTCGCTCTTGTCGGGGCGACATCGGCGTGGGCTGCGCTTCTGGCCTCGTGCGTCGTAGGTGCGTTTTTTTTCGCTTATTTTTCAGGCACTTCAGATCTTGCTGCCGAGGCGCTGCGATCGACCCACGCGGCGATGAGAGATGACGAACGTAAAGCAAGGGTCGACAGTGAACGGCGGTTCCGTCTGGCCATGATCGAGGCGTTGCCCGAACCTGTTCTGTACATAGATTCCCTTGGCAAGGTGGAGGCCGCTAACGAAAGCGCTCGTCGGGTCTTTCGCATCGTAGGACCAGAGCCGCTTCTTTCGGTTGTCGTTCGTCGGGCGGAGTTTGTGGATGCGGTCTCAGAGGCGAGGCGGTCCGGGGCCCCTCAGATCTTTGGGTTTGTCGACAGAGGAGAGACGGATCGCCATTACTCTTGCGTCGCCGCACCGCTTCTCACCACCGCCAGTTCCGGCGTTCTCGTAACGATGCATGATCTGACAGATGTAAAAAGGGCGGAGCTCGCCCGCGTGGATTTCCTGGCGAATGCAAGTCATGAATTGCGCACTCCGCTAACGTCCCTGGCCGGATTTATTGAGACAATGCGCGGTTCCGCCCGCGACGATCCTGCTGCCTGGGATCGGTTCCTTGAGATCATGCAGGGTCAGGCCGATCGAATGAGGCGTCTGATTTCCGATCTTCTGTCTTTGTCTCGAATTGAACTCAACGAGCATCGCCCTCCTGAAACGCTCACAGATCTTGCTGTTGTCGTTCGCGAGGTCGTTGATGCGTTGCAACCGGTCGCACGTTCACGAGGCGTCACTCTTGAGGTGAGGGCTTCCGACGGAGACGTGATCGTCCAGGGCATACGCGACGAGCTCAGTCAGGTCGCTCAGAACCTTATAGACAATGCAATAAAGTATTCTGATCCGGACGGCGTCGTTCAGATCGAGATTCGCGATGGTCTTGATCATGAGGCGGCTGTTCTGAGCGCAGGCCGCAGATGGGATGCGGCGGGCCGCATGTCGATCGCCACCGCACCCGTTCGACACGGAGGCGAAGCGGAACGCTTCGCCCTGCTTCGGGTGTCCGACTCCGGTCCCGGAATTGACCGCCAGTATCTCCCTCGATTAGCGGAACGGTTTTATCGGGTGGATCCGGGGCGCGGCCTTCGGCGGGGCACTGGTCTCGGCTTGGCGATCGTGAAGCATGTCGTAACTCGCCATCGGGGCGATTTCGTTGTCGAAAGCGAATTGGGTCGGGGCGCGGCCTTTGGGGTTGTTCTGCCCTCCGGACCGCTCGAATCGATGCCTTCTGTGCGCTCTCCGGGTTCAGATGCGGGCTAGGGTGTTGTTTCGGTTGACTGTAGACGGTCATTACGATCCGCCGGCGTTCAGATTTGTCTCGCGTTGCCTCAGGTTCTTTCAGGTCGAACGGCCGCCGGGAGGCGAGGTATCCAAGTCACGTTATCCTCCCCGCGCGACGCCCATTGAATGCTGACCCCAAACGCAAGTAAGGAAGTCGGCGGCCAGCCGTCACAGGACTGTCAAAAAGGCCGGATAAGGCATATATCTCGGGTCGCAGGCTGGACGCGTTGATGTTCGAACAGATCGCCCATTCAAGGCTGGCTGTCGGCCTGCTCGCCGTCCTGGCCATAGGGGCGTTTGTCGCGTTCTTCCTTGGTCGCCGAAGAGCTATTGGCATTGTGTCCGGCAAGACCCGCGATCTCCACTCGCGTCCGAATTATCATGGCTACCTCGTCGCGCTCACGTTTTTGCTCCCCGGGCTTGCAGTCCTCGCGTTTAACGCCATCCTCGGCGAAGTTCTCGCCGATCGGATGGCTCTTTCACGACTGCCTGCCGATATAGCCAGCCTAGACCCCGCTGCTAAGCTCGAGCGTATCAGCGCCGCTCATGAGCTCGCGGAGCGTCCTCTTTCGGACCCGTTCGCTCTTGAGGGGGAGACGATTGACCCTTCGGTCCGAGCCTACGCAGGACTTGCTGCTGAGATCCGGGGGCAGGTCAAGCTGGCGGCTGTGGCGCTGGCCTCGTTTCTGTCCCTTATAGGTCTCGCGTTCGCCTTGATACGGATTCGTCGCGAGTTGCGCGCTCGAAATCAGGTCGAGGGGGCAATCCGGGCTCTTCTGATGATTTGCTCAGGCGTCGCAATCGCCACGACGCTGGGGATTGTGTTGTCGCTTGTTTTCGAAACGGCGCGTTTCTTCGGAGAGGTTCCGCCGACGGAGTTTCTCTTCGGTCTCAAGTGGAGCGCCCAGACCAATATCCGCCCCGATCAAGTGGGCTCCTCCGGGGCGTTCGGGGCCGTTCCTCTTTTTTACGGCTCTCTGCTGATCACGTTTATCGCCATGGTCGTTGCGGCTCCGGTTGGGCTTTTTTCTGCGATTTATCTTTCGGAATATGCAGGTCCCCGGCTGCGTCGATCGGTCAAGCCGATCCTCGAGGTGCTCGCAGGGGTGCCGACTGTTGTTTATGGGTTCTTCGCCCTTCTTACCGTCGCTCCCGCAGTTCGAGCCTTTGGAGACTGGCTCAATGATCTAATTCTTGCTGCGGCGCCCTGGTTAGAGGGGCCAGTCATTGACGCTCAGCCGACAAGCGCTCTGGCGGCGGGTCTGGTGATGGGGGTTATGATCATTCCCTTCGTATCTTCCCTGTCCGACGACGTTATCAACGCCGCCCCCCAGTCGCTGCGGGATGGCGCCTTCGCTCTTGGCGCGACGAAGTCTGAAACCGTGCGTCACGTGATACTGCCCGCAGCGCTGCCTGGTGTTGTCGCCGCCCTGTTGCTCGCGGTGTCCCGAGCCGTGGGGGAGACGATGATCGTTGTTATGGCGGCGGGCCAGAGAGCCCAGATCACCCCTGATCCGTTCCAGGACGTCACGACCATAACGGTGCAGATCGTTGACCTTCTCACGGGCGATACGGAGTTTGACAGTCCCAAGACTCTCTCCGCCTTTGCGTTGGGTTTCGGATTGTTTCTTATCACTCTCCTGTTCAACCTGATCGCGCAGCGCGTGGTCAAAGCCTACCGTGAAAAGTATGAGTGACGGGAATTTGTCTCGCCCCGGCGCCGAGAGATCCAAGCGCTTGCGCCGACGCTACAGGGAGGAACTTCGCTTTCGGTCTTATGGCGTTGCGGCCATATTGTTTGCGATCACCTCCCTTTGCGTGCTTTTGGTCTCGATCGTCACTGAGGCGGTTTCCGCCTTTTCTCGTCATGACCTATCGATCGATCTGTATCTTGATCCTGCCGTCGTTGACCCGTCAGGTGAGCGCGACCCCGAGGCGATACGCGCAAATGTTTCTGCATTTTCAGACCTGATACGAGGCGAGCTGAGAGAACTATTTCCCGACGCAGCTGAGGATCGCGACCTTAGGCGACAGCTCGCGCGGATGGTCTCGACCTTGTCTGCTGAAGAGATCGCGGCTCGCGTGGCGCGCTCACCAGAGCTTGTGGGGAGCACTCTGCGGATCGAGGCACCGCTATCTGATCGAATCGACCTCTATCTCAAGGGTCTGGTGACCGGTCAGACTGTCTGGGAGGGCGTCGGATCAGCCGACGTTTTAAAGACGTCTGAGGTTATAGAGATTCGTTCTCAGGGTGCGTTCTCTGAGGCGTATCGGGCTCTGGCGGATCGTCTGGCTGACGAGGCGGAGGGACGAAAGCAGCTCGCTGGTGCGTCAGAGTCTGCGATCGTGCGCGCGGATGAACGGATTGGGGCTTTGCAGGCTGAGCGAACGAAACTCGCGTCTTTGGGGGCTGAAAGCTTATCGGACATTGTCCGCCAGTCTGTCATCGATGAAGGCGAAGATCTGTCAGCTCTGTCGCGGATTGCGGGACGCGCCGAAGCCTCTGGTGATGTCCAGACTTTCAGAGCAGCGCTCGGGAGCGCGTTCGCGAAACGAGCTGATGATGCAAATCGTGAGGCGGATGAGCTGCTCGCCCGAGGCGATGCGTTTCAAAGAAAGGCGCTTGAGGCTGAGGCGCGTGGTGAGCCGAACGCTGAGACCCGACGCATTCAGGCGCGAACCGCATATCTCGCCGGTGACCGTCGAAAAGTCGATGCGACGCGATTTGAGGAGCTTGTCCGCTCGGCTTCCGATCTCGACGTCGGGGCTCTTGCGGCTACCTCGTCACTCCTCACTTCCCGACCTTTGTCGCCTCTGGGTCGTGTCGTCGGCAGTGCGAACGAAGATATGCTGCTTCGCTCAGTCAAAGAGGTCAATCAGAGGGAGATAGCCGCTGCTGAGGCGGCTGTTACAGACCAGATTGCGAGAATTGCGGGTATCGAAGCTCGTGTCGGGACCCTCAAACCCGTTGCACCGGAACGTGCTGAGGCTCTTGCGGACGAGGGTCTGTCGGCCGCCCGTTCCAAGTTGCGCCGCCTCGAAAGGGATCTTGCTGTTCTGAAGTCGACGGGGGTGCGTCTCGCCTCCCCCGTGCCCGCCGTCAGCGCCGGTGATGATCCGGCTGCGACCAATCCGATCATCGACGATGCCGCCGTACTTGCTCCTAACGCCGCGGTAGCGCCATCAGCAGTCCTCTTTGATTTGACGGAGTTCTTGCAGACTGAGGCGGAAGCTCAGCTTGGGCTGGATCTGGGAGGGGCCGCCGCCGCCGCTTATGCGCTGGGGAGATTTGAGGGAGGGGCGGTTGGAGCCGAGGCGGAACTCAGGGCCCTGATGACCGCGCGCCTTGATCGGGAGCTGGAAAAAGTCCGTGCTGATAAGCTCCGTCTGGAGCGTAAGCGTGACCGAGACCTCAAGGCGGCTGCCGATCTTCTTTCTGTGGCGGCCAATCCGTCGGCAGGAATCGTCCTGGACGATTTTTCACCAACCCTCCTGGTTGAAATAGCCGGCGGCGTGGTCAAGGCGCAGCGGATCAGTGAAAGCCAAGTGGTGGGGCGTGAGCTGATACCGCTTTCCTCAGACGGCACGTTCGCCGGAGGAACCTGGTCAATCAGGGAGCTTCTCGTGCCTGAGGCGGACCGTCTTGTAACGGACCATCAGATCGTGTGGGCCGATCAATTGATGAAGGAGGGAGATATTGTCCGGCAGGCCAACACCTCTCTTCTTACCCATGCCGATTCTACGTATCCGGAGCTCGCAGGTCTGGCCGCTGGGCTTGCCGGGTCGTTCTGGATCATGTTGGTCACTCTCACGCTATCTTTGCCGGTTGGCGTGATGGCGGCTATTTATCTGGAGGAGTTCGCTCCCCGGAACTGGCTCACTGATTTTATCGAGGTGAACATCAATAACCTCGCGGCGGTTCCCTCAATTGTGTTTGGTCTTCTGGGAGCCGCAGTCTTCATCAATTTCTTCGATCTTCCTCGTTCCTCCCCTCTTGTCGGGGGACTTGTGCTCTCCCTGATAACTTTGCCGACGATCATCATCGCCACCAGGGCGGCTCTCGGGGCTGTTCCGCCCTCGATCCGAGAAGGGGCGCTCGCTGTCGGCGCGTCTCTTCCTCAGACGGTATTCCATCATGTCCTTCCCCTGGCGGCTCCCGGAGTTCTGACAGGTGCGATTATCGGTCTGGCACGCGCTCTGGGTGAGACTGCGCCTCTTCTGCTCATCGGGATGGTCGCGTTTGTCGCTGATCCGCCGGAGTCCATGCTCGACAGCGCGACGGCTCTGCCGGTCCTTGTTTATAAGTGGTCGAGCGGGGCTGAACGAGCCTGGCAGCCGATGACGTCTGCGGCGATCATCATACTGTTGATATTCATGTTTGCGATGAATGCGCTGGCCGTTTATCTGCGACGCCGGCTGGAGCGGAGGTGGTGATGGCGTCCGGTGCTGTTTCAGGGACGGGACCAACGGTAGAGGCTGGTCTCAAGGCTGTCGCAAAGACAAAGGTACGCGCCAGAAACGTGTCCGTTTTCTATGGATCAAAGCAGGCGTTGTTCGACATCAGCCTGGACATGCCTGAAAAGACTGTGACAGCGCTCATCGGCCCGTCCGGATGCGGGAAGTCGACCTTCCTTCGTTCCATCAATCGGATGAATGACACGATAGAGGGATGTCGCGTCGAGGGAGAGATCGACATTGACGGAGAAAACATCAACGATCGCTCGATTGACCCGGTGTTGCTGAGAGCGCGCGTTGGGATGGTGTTCCAGAAGCCCAATCCCTTCCCGAAATCCATTTTTGATAACGTCGCTTACGGCGCCCGAATCCATGGTCTTGCCTCAACCAAGAAGGAGATGGAGTCGATCGTTGAAAGCTCTCTCGAGCGAGCGGGGCTTTGGAATGAGGTCAAGGATCGTCTCAACCAGCCTGGCACAGGACTATCCGGAGGTCAGCAGCAGCGCCTCGTGATCGCCAGAGCGATCGCCGTCAATCCCGAGATTATCCTGATGGACGAGCCGTGTTCAGCGCTTGATCCGATCGCGACCGCTAAAATTGAGGAACTTATCGATGAGCTGCGGTTGAACTACTGCATTGTGATTGTGACCCACTCAATGGCGCAGGCTGCCCGCGTGTCCCAGCAGACAGCGTTCTTTCATATGGGGAAGTTGGTGGAGACAGGAAACACGGAGCTCATCTTCACCAATCCTCGCGATACGCGAACACAGGATTATATCACTGGTCGATTCGGATAACCGTTCCCGGGGCCGATCTCGCCAGGGAGGGGCGATGCCATGACAGAACATACCGTAAGATCCTTTTCCGCCGATCTTGAGGAGTTGTCGGGGGAAATCGCGCGAATGGGAGGGCTCGCCGAGGACGCGTTGTCTGACGCCATTCAGTCGATAGCGACCCGGGATCCGATGCTTGCTGCGAACGTCGTGGCCCGCGATCCGCAGATCGACGCCATGCAGGTCGAAATTGAAAAGAGGATCCTCAGGCTGCTCGCACTGAGACAGCCTCTCGCCCGTGATCTTAGACAGACAATTTCAGGGCTCAAGATAGCCTACGAGCTTGAGCGGATCGGCGATCTGGCGAAGAGCATAGCCAAGCGAACGAGGGTTCTTGATGCTGCGGAGCCAGCCGCCGCTTTCAAGGGTGTAGCGCGGATGGGGCGTCTCGTCATTGCTCAGCTCAAGAGGGTGCTGGACGCATATTCAGCCCTGGAGACCGATGCTGCGACCTCCGTTTGGACGCGCGACGAAGAGGTGGATGAGCACTATACGTCGCTCTTCAGAGAGGTTCTGACTTATATGATGGAGGACCCTCGCATGATTTCGTCGTGCACCCACCTCCTGTTTGTGGCGAAGAACCTCGAGCGCGTCGGTGATCATTGCACCAATATTGCCGAGGAAGTTCATTTCCTTGTGACTGGCGAGACTCTCACGACCGAAAGGCCGAAAGTCGATGTCTTTACAAGCAAATGACCTTGGTCGCGGAGGCGGTGGGCGAACCCGTCCTTTCGCGCTGTTGGTTGAGGATGAGACGTCGCTGATCGAGCTTATTCGTTACAATCTTGATCGCGAGGGATATGATGTTCGTGTCGCCATGGATGGTGAGGAGGCGCTGCTTCTCATTGAGGAGCGATTGCCGGATATTGTCATTCTCGATTGGATGCTTCCCAAGATTGCAGGGATTGAAGTTTGCCGCCGTCTTCGCAGCAGGCCGGCCACCCGTAATCTTCCGGTCATCATGTTGACCGCGAAGGCGGAAGAGGTTGATCGCATCCGGGGCCTCGATACGGGCGCTGACGATTACATGGTCAAGCCCTTTTCGATGGTCGAACTTGTCGCTCGTATCCGTGCCGTGATGCGCCGGATTCGTCCTGCGCTGGCGGAGGAGCGGGTTGAAATCGGAGATATCGTCGTTGATCGATCGGCCCACCGCGTTCTGCGCAATGGCGTCGAAATTCATCTCGGGCCCACTGAGTTCCGGATCCTGGACCATCTTATTCAGCATCCGGGCCGTGTTTTCTCCAGAGAGCAGCTTCTGGATGCGGTCTGGGGGTCCGATGTTTATGTCGAAACCCGCACAGTCGATGTCCATATCGGGCGCCTGAGAAAGGCTCTCGCCCGGGCCGGCGGCGAAGATCCGATCAGGACCGTTCGATCTGCAGGGTACTCGCTCAGTTTTTCCTGACGGTCCCGTGTTGTGTCGGAGCTTCGGCAGGCGCCGTCCGTCGGCGCCCAGATTCTGGCGAGGCTCGGTCTCCTGAAAGTTGCGGGAGACCGAGCAACCGAGTTCGATCAGCGAACGGCTTTTTTAGCCAGCCAGTCTGTGAATGTAGTCGAATTCCCGCGATCGGCGCTCTCGCTTCTTAGCCGGCTGGAAGGCGACACGGGCATGGTCTGAGCAATAGGGCGAGCCTGCGCAGGACGCCTGCCCGCAGAAGCCGAAATTGCTGTCCGCGGGGTCACCAATCGGCCATTTGCACATGGAATCTTTAACCGTCAGGACGGTGACCATGTCGCCGTTGGGGAGGCGCTTTGGTTCTATCACGGCTGCAGGTTCGCTCGCCCTCTGGGCGAGAACCGGCTCTCTTACGACGGGAACCTGAAGGCCCGGCGAGCGCGCCGGCGCTGCAGGCCGCGCCGCGGTCTGCGGTTTCGGCCTTGCCAGCCGAGGGGGGCGCTTAACCGGTCTCGACGGCGTCGACCGGCCTGAAAGGCCCAGCCGGTGAACCTTGCCGATGACGGCATTCCGCGTGACCGACCCCAGGCGCTTCGCGATCTGGCTGGCGCTATGTCCCTCCGACCAAAGCTTTTTAAGTTCGGCGACGCGTTCTTCGGTCCAGCCCATGAAGTTTCTCCTCAGCCGCGGCGAATCATGAGAGACACAACATGTTGATAGCGTCGTGTCTGCGGTCGCCTTTTGCGATCAAGGGATAGTAGTCTCCAATCGCTAAGACGCAACATCCTGCGTTTCTTGCTAACAGGTTAATCAATATCTTGACGACGGTTGAGGTCGCTCGGCCGCGATTTCGCTGTCTTGGCGGCGGCGAAGCTTCGTGTTGGGGCCGTAAGATTTGTGTGGCGTAGGGTCGGCGATGCGCTTTAGAAGCGCTGTGAAGAGGCGTGACATGTCCAAATTCGGCACCAACGCCGGCTCTCCGGCGCTTCAATCCCCGCGAGCTTACGGTCCTGTCAACTGGATAGGGCTCTGGACGCTGTGCGTGCGTGAGACCCGGAGATTCTGGAAGGTGGGAATGCAGACGCTGTTTGCGCCTGTCGTTTCATCAATCCTCATGTTGTTTGTCTTCGCACTCGCCATCCCCGGCGGCGGGACCCCTGGGGCTGTGGATTTTCCATCTTTTCTCGCCCCTGGGGTGGTGATGATGGCGATTCTCACCAACGCATTCGCAAACACCTCTTCTTCCCTGATCATCGCTAAGGTTCAGGGTAATGCTGTCGACTTCCTGATGCCGCCGCTGTCATCCGGTGAGCTCGCGGTCGGATTCCTGTCAGGCGCCGTAACGCGTGGCGTCCTTGTTGGGGCGGTCACCTTCGCATGCGTATGGGCTATGCGCGTTGTCCCATTCCGCGTGGAGCATTTGTGGGCCGTCTTGTATTACGCCGTTGTTGCGTCTCTTTTCATGGGCGCAATCGGCCTCCTGGGGGGGATCTGGGCCGATAAGTTCGACCACATGGCGGCCGTTCAGAATTTCATCGTCGCTCCTCTGACGATGCTGTCCGGAACGTTTTATCCGATCAGCCGTCTGGGGGAGCCCTTTGCATCGATATCGCACTGGAATCCGTTTTTTCATCTGATCGACGGTTTCCGATACGGTTTTATAGGGCGACATGAGGGTGATCTCGCCCTGGGCGCCGCCTACACGCTCGGTCTGTCGCTCATCCTGTGCCTCGCCTCCTGGCGTCTGCTGCGATCGGGATACAAGCTTAAAGCCTAGGTTCTCGTTTTTCCTGCATTGACAGGGGGAAAGGGGGGCCTCAAAGGTCCGCCCTTCTCTGATCAATGCGCATTTCCTGTCATGAAGGGAGACGCTGATGTCGAACGCTATTCTTCCCGTTTACGGTCCATCCGAGGTCGTATTCGAGCGAGGCGAGGGCGTTCGCCTTTTTGATCGTGACGGCCGAAGCTATCTGGATTTCATTGCAGGGATCGCGGTCAACAGTCTTGGCCATGCCCATCCTGCCCTTGTCCGCGCCCTGAACGAACAGGCAGGAAAGCTCTGGCACGTCTCCAACATGTACCGGATTCCTGGTCAGGAGCGCTTGGCGCAACGATATGCTGAGCTCACGTTCGCAGATCGAGTGTTCTTCACAAACTCCGGTGCGGAAGCGATAGAGGCTTCGATCAAGATCGCCCGGCGATATCACTGGTCACGCGGCGCGCCTGAGCGGATCAAAATCCTTTCGTTCACGGGATCATTTCATGGACGAACGTACGCGGGCATCAACGCGGGCGGGCAGGATAAGTATCGCGAGGGTTTCGGTCCTCGAATGCCCGGGTTTGAAACTCTGCCTTTCGGAGATCATGACGCTCTGCGTCAGGCCCTGGCTCAGCCTGACGTCGCCGCCGTACTGATTGAACCGGTCCAGGGTGAGGGTGGGGTTCGAGAGACGCCGGAAGCTTGCCTCAGAGGGCTTCGTCAGCTCTGTTCCGAGACGGGCGCTTTGCTGATTTATGACGAAGTCCAGTGCGGCGCCGGTCGCACTGGACAGTTGTTTCATTATCAATGGGTCGATGGGGCTGAGCCTGACATACTTGCCGCCGCCAAGGGCATAGGCGGCGGTTTTCCGATGGGCGCTTGCCTCGCCACGGAGGAGGCCGCTTCCGGGATGGCAAAAGGCGTCCATGGTTCGACGTTCGGAGGAGGGCCGCTGGCGATGGCGGTCGGTAACGCCGTGCTCGACATTCTTACTGGGGATGGTTTCCTCGAGGGTGTTCGCCGCGTGTCTTCAACGTTCACCCAGGGGCTCGAAAGCCTTAGAGATCGTCATCCGGAGCTTGTTCTGAAGGTCACGGGCCGCGGATTGCTCAGAGGGTTGAAGCTGTCGTTCGATCCGGTTGTTCTGCGTGGGGCCCTCTCTGACAGGGGCCTCCTGGTCGGGTCAGCTGGCGACCAGGTTCTCAGGCTGGCCCCCCCACTCATCGTGACTGAGACCGATGTTCTGGACGCGGTTCGGATCATTGACGACGCCCTGTGCGCCGAGGCGCAGACCCGGGCTGCGGGGGGCGGAGCGTGACCCGTCACTTCATTGATCTGTGGCAGACCCCATCATCGGATCTGCGTTCCATTCTCGATGAAGCTAAGCGACGCAAGACGTTGCGGCGGCTGCTTCCTAAAGGTGCAGCTGACGCTGACTCACCGCTTTCGGGTCGTTCCCTGGCGATGATTTTCGAGAAGAACTCCACCCGTACGCGATTGTCCTTTGATATGGCGATGCGGCAGTTGGGCGGAAACAGCATAGTTCTCAATGCGGGAGATATGCAGCTCGGCCGCGGCGAGACCGTGGAGGACACGGCTCGGGTCGTTTCGCGATATGTTGACGCTGTCATGATCCGGGCCCGTCGACATGCCGATGTGGAAGCTTTCGCAGCCGCCTCAACCGTTCCGATCATCAATGGTCTCACGGATCGTTCTCATCCCTGTCAGATTCTGGCCGATCTCCAGACGCTTGAGGAGGCTGGTCTTTCGCTTAAGGGGGCCCGCATCGCGTGGGTGGGGGATGGGAACAATGTCGCGGCGAGCTTCATCCATGCGGCCCCTAAATTCGGATATTCTCTGGCCCTGGGGTGTCCCGCCGGCTACGGCCCCGAAGGGCAGGATGTTGACAGGGCGCGATCGGAGGGAGGGCGGATCGAGCTTTTCAACGACCCCCACTCGGCGGTTCGAGGCGCAGACGTCGTCGTCGCCGATACCTTCGTGTCCATGGGCGACAGCGACGCAGATCGTCGGCTGACCGATTTGGCGGCCTTTCGTGTGACGGACGATCTGATGGCGCTCGCAGGCAAGGGGGCGCGGTTTCTTCATTGCCTGCCGGCTCACAGGGGCGAGGAGGTCGATGCGTCGGTTATTGATGGACCGCAGTCTCTCGTGTTCGATGAGGCGGAGAACCGTCTGCACGCGCAGAAGGCGATCCTGAAATGGTGCTTTGAGGGTTGATCCGTCGCTAGCAGGTTCGCCAGGAGGCTCAGCGGTTCAGTGACCGCGGCCTTCCATAGTTTCCAAATAGTGAACGTCATCAATCCAGCGCCTGTTTGGCGCCCTTAATTTACTCCTTTGCGCCTAGAAGGGCCCGACAAATGTTCGGAGTTTCTGGCGTTGTTTAGACCGCCGGTCATCGCAGGTGTTCGTGGTCTGAGAGCGTTCCTGCAGCGCTCTGTTCGCGAGAACCTGTTTGTTCTGATGATCCTGGTCATCGCGTCAGGCTCGATCGCTCTCGTTGGCGGGCAGATCTATTTTGCATGGTTGTCGGATCGCGCCGCTGCGGCTCGAGAGCGCCTGATGGTCGAGCAAGGGCTCTCCACGCTGGTGGAGGAGACCGCATGGACGACAACCTCTGTCGCTCTTTGGGACGATGCGGTTGGGAATCTCGATAATCAGCTTAATCTTGAATGGGCGGACGAGAACATCAGCGAGTTTCTCTACCGGACACTTGGCTTTGAGGCGGCTCTGATCCTCGATCGCCTCGACAAACCTGTTTATGGGATGAGGGCCGGCAAACGGAGCCGGATCGAGGACCTGGTGGCTTATGTGCCGCCGTCCCAACCTTTGGTGGATCAGGTCCGCGCTGCTGAACGTCAGCGTGGCTCTGTCAGAGATATTCTCAAGAACAGTCGTTCAGTTTCAAAGCCCATCTATCGTTCGTCTCTGGTCAATGCGGACGGCCGCGTCGTGCTGATGACGGCCGCTCTCATCCAACCGGATTTCGGCCGCAGCCTTCCTGATGCCGACAGGTCCGCCATCATTCTTGCTGTCAGCCCTGTCGATCGATCATTCGTATCCCTGATCGAAAAGCGTTTTCTTCTCACGAACGCCGCTCTGTTTCCCGGAACCCCTGCGCTTGAGAGGGGGTATTCCCGAGCTATCGTGCGTGATCTGAACGGTGAGTCCATCGCCGTTCTCGACTGGAAGCCGACCCATGTTGCGAGGGACGCCTTCGTGCGTTCACTGCCGATCATGCTGGCGTTGATCGCTTTCTTCCTTGTTCTGTCGATCGTGCTCTACAGACGGGCGCGCAGACTTTATGACAGCCTCGTCGCCAGTGAGGCTCGCGCTGCGCATCTGGCTTTTCATGACGCGCTCACGGGGCTCGCCAATCGTACGCTCTTTTCCCGACGTCTTGGGGAGGCGCTATCAGAATCCAAGCGTGATGGCCGGGCGTTCGCACTGCATTGCATCGATCTGGACAAGTTCAAAGCGATCAATGACTCATATGGTCATCCGGTGGGTGACGACGTCATTCGTTCAGCCGCTCAGCTTTTGTCCAGCGCCTGCCGTCAGAGCGACACGCTTGCAAGGCTTGGAGGCGACGAGTTCGCAATCATTCAGCGTGATGTGACACCTGAGAGCGCAGGCTCTCTCGCAGACCGGGTCGTGACTCTTTTGTCGGAACCCTTCCATCTCGCCGTCGGCAGTCTGTCGATCGGCGGGAGCGTGGGCGTTACGGTTGTGCACGAACAGGCAGTGGATGCGGAGGAGTGCCTCCGTCAGGCCGATCTTGCTCTCTACCGCGCCAAAGAGGCAGGGAGAGGGCGCTACGCCTTTTTTGCGCCGGCTATGGATGCTTCCGTTCGCGCACGTCATCTTCTGCAGGCTGACCTTAGACGGGCCATCGCGTTTAATCAGCTGGATCTGCACTATCAGCCCCAGGTCGATGATCGTGGCCGTATCGTAGGCCTTGAAGCATTTGTTCGATGGGACCACCCCGACCTGGGGCCTCAGCCGCCCTCGTCGTTTGTGAAGATCGCTGATGAATGCGGTCTGAGCGATCATCTAGGGATGTATGTCTTCCGAAAGGTGTTTGCTGACAGTCGAAGGTGGGGGCATCTGACAGTCTCTGTGAACGTTTCGGGCGCACAGCTCAGAAGAAAGGACTTTGCAGATCGACTGATGGATCTCGTCCACGAATTTGACGTGCGTCCGGCCTCATTCGAAATTGAGATACCAGAGGGAGTCCTCTTCGGAGCCGATCCTCATATTCACGGGACCTTGCGCAGCATACGCGCGGCGGGCTTCAGGATCACCCTTGATAACTTCGGCTCCGGTTATTCGAGCCTCACTAATCTTCAGCGCTACCCGGTAGACAAGATCAAAATTGATCGATCCATCATCACCAATCTCGGTTCGGATTATGAGACAACCGGCGTTATCTCGGCAATGATCCGCCTTGCAAGCGCTGTCGGTCTGACCGTCATGGCGGAGGGCGTGGAGACGCCGCTACAGCGTTCCCTGCTTCTTGCGGCGGGATGTCTGCATGCCCAGGGCTTCCTATTCGGGAGGCCGGCGACAGCGGACGATACTGAGAGATTGTGCGCTTCCGGGAGCGAGCCCGCCTTCATCCGCGTGGCCTGAAATCAGGCGTCGACATCGTTTAAGGTTCTGCATCCGATCCGGGTCAGGCCTGAATTGTGTCGAGCGAGTTGTTGGCGTCAGTTCGCCATCATGCTAACGGGCCCCATGTCTAATCATCTCGAAGCTCCGAGCGCGTCCGGTGACGATTTCGTCGCTACATTCCAGATCGAGGGTGCGCCCGTTCGCGGTCGCATCGCCCGACTTGGTGACGCCACACTCGATTCTATTCTCAAGAGACACGATTATCCGCGATGGGCCGCTCACCTTCTGGGGGAAGCTCTCACTCTCGCGGTTCTCACGTCCGCGTCGTTAAAGTTCGACGGGAAGGTCATTGTTCAGGCCCAGGGAGACGGTCCCATATCGCTTCTTGTCGCCGAGGGTCGATCGGACGGCGGGATGAGAGGGTATCTCCGGCTCAATCGGGAGAAGTGGGAGAAACTGGACCGTATCAATCGCGGCGCGCGGCCACATATCCCTCAGGTGATCGGCGCCGGGGTTATGGCTATCATCCTTGCGCCGAATGATCCGCACCAGGAGCCCTACCAAGGCGTTGTTCCTCTGGATGGGGGAACGCTTGAGGCCTGCGCGCAGACCTACTTCTCTCAGTCTGAGCAGATCCCGACGCGGGTCAGGCTCGCAGTCGCGGAGCTTGCCGAACCTGGCGGAGTGCGGCGTTGGCGGTCGGGAGGAGCGCTTCTTCAGCAGGTAGCGGGAGATGAGGCGCGGGGGGATACTGAAGAAGCTTGGGATAATGCCCGCGCTCTTTTCGATACTGTCACAGATCTGGAACTTGCGGATCCGGATCTGTCGTCAGATCGCCTGCTTTACCGGCTCTTTCATGAAAGCGGCGTTCGCCTGGAAACCCCTCGCAGGGTCGCTGACGCCTGCTCCTGTTCGGAAGACCGCCTGCGCAGAACCCTCGAAGCTATGCCTCAGGACGAGGTGATGGCGCTTGCCGAGGCGGATGGAGCAATCGTCGCAGATTGCCAGTTCTGTTCTCGCGTCTATCGGTTCCCGGCGAGTGATCTCTTCCCGTCCTCCTGAGACTGTCCAGTTCCTCAGGATGATCGCTCCAAGTCGGGCTGGGCCCGGGGAGACGCTTGGGCGTCAGCTCGGCGCTCTCTGGTCGTAGGGACTGTCCAGCGCAAAAAGAGGGATACGAGCGTCCAGATAGCCGCCTTGCTCGTCAGTCATGCGATAGATGCCCTGCATCAAACCGGACGGGGCGGACAGGGGGGCGCCCGAGGTGTACTCGAACCGTCCTCCCGGCGGCAGGATCGGCTGCTGGCCGACCACTCCTGCTCCGTTGACCTCCTGCACACGACCATCCCGATCCGTTATACGCCAGTGGCGTGTGACCAGTTGGAGCGTCCGGGTGCCGCGATTCTCAATTTCGACCCGATAGGCCCACATAAACCTATGTTCGGTCGGGGAGCTTTCGTCATCCAGAAATGTGGGGCGTACACGCACGACGACACCCTCTGTTTCCGCTTCGTAGGGCAGGGTGGTCATGGCCGTCCGTCTCCCATTCCTTCAACCCCGCAAGGCCCTGTCGAGGTCTTCGATCAGATCATTCGGGTCCTCGAGGCCGACAGACAAGCGAACCCAAGCCTCTGTCAGGCCGATCGCGGATCGCTCCTCATCGGTCAGGGTTCTGTGCGTTGTTGTCGCCGGATGAGTTATAAGCGACTTCGCATCCCCGAGATTGTTCGAGATATCAATCAGTTTCAAGCCGTTGAGGCATGAGAACGCCGCATCTTTCCCGCCTGTCAGGTTGAACGCTATCAACGTTCCGCCCGTTTCCATCTGACGCTTGTGAATTTCATGGTGCGGGTGATCTGTACGGCCGGGATATCGCACGTTTTCGATCGCCGGATGGCTGGCGAGAAAGTCAGCGATCAAAGCCGCATTCGCCGCCATCCGCCGGACACGCAGGTCGAGAGTTTCCAGACCTTTCAGAAGAACCCATGCATTGAATGGCGATAGTGAGGGTCCAGTATGGCGATAGTATTGCTGGATGTGATCTTCGATAGCCTTCCGCGGCCCTAATATGGCTCCGCCAAGAACCCTGCCCTGTCCATCTATGTGCTTTGTGGCGGAGTAGGCCACCCAGTCGGCCCCATGCTGAAGGGGCTTCTGAAGGATGGGCGAGGCGAAGACGTTATCGACGATTAGTTCGCCCCCAGCGTTATGAACTTCTTCGGCGACCTTCGCGAGATCGATGGCGTCAAGCATAGGGTTTGTGGGAGTTTCAACCAGGGCCAGGCGAACCGGTCTTGAGCATGCCTGTCGCCATGCATTCAGGTCGGTCGCATCGATCCATTCAACGTCGACCCCCATCTTTGGGCAGATATTTTTCAGGATCCAAACGCAGGATGAAAACAACTGCCTCGCCGCTATGATTCGATCTCCTGGTTTACAGGGGGCGGTCAGCATGGTGTGGATCGCAGCCATTCCGCTCGCGGTCGCCCGACAGTCTTCTGCGCCTTCAAGCAGAGCGAGGCGTTCTTCAAACATCCGCACGGTCGGGTTCGCAAAGCGAGAGTAGATGTACCCCTCCTCCTGTCCCGCCATACGAGCGGCATGACTTTCAGCGCTCGGATAGGCGAACCCTGAGGTCAGGAACAGCGCTTCCGAGGTCTCAGCCCAGGATGAACGTGTTGTTCCTCCTCGGACGAGGAGCGTTGCAGGGCGAAGGCGACGGGGCGCTTCATCAGGCGGAAGATCAGACATGACATCACTCTGTTCGGTCCAAGAGCAGGCACATAAGCTGAAATGCGTTCGCGCGAAAGCCAGCGTCTATGGTCGTCTTTGTCGTTCGACGAATGAGGAAATAAAGAGGGCGATCCGGTCCTTCATCCGCCTATCGATCAGGAGGGACTTTGCCTCGCCTGGATATCGGTTTAGGTGAGTTTTCGGCCGTCCGGTCGCTTGCGCCCTCCCCGGAGGCCTGAGCGATACGGACCTTTCACGGTCCTCTTCAGGATATTTTGATGACGAGCCGCAAAGTCAGCCAAACAACCGAGCCCGCCGATCCTGATGGCGTTCTTTCGGATCGACAGCTCAGGCAATTGCTGTCTGCCGGCGGCATTTGGGCCGAGGAGGGGCTGCAGCCTGATCAGGTTCAGCCGGCGAGCCTTGATCTCCGATTGGGGAACGAAGCCTTTCGGCTGCGAGCCAGTTTCCTGCCTGGCGAACATGACGTCTCCGCCAGGCTGGACGACAGCCTGGTCATGCACACGCTGGATTTGTCAAAAGGCGCGGTTCTTGAGACTGGTTGCGTCTATCTTGTGCCTCTGCAGGAAAGACTCGCCCTCCCGCGAGGTCTCTCCGCGTCTGCTAATCCGAAGAGCTCAACGGGTCGGATCGATGTTTTTGTGCGAGCGGTCTCTGATCGCGCCCGAGCTTTTGACGGCGTTCCGTCGGGTTATCACGGCACACTGTATGCTGAGATTTCTCCCCGCACATTCTCGGTCCTCGCCAGAAAGGGGGACCGGTTGCTTCAGCTTCGCGTCAGGAAGGGGCCGCATCGGCCCACGCGAGATATGACGTTCAGTCTTGATCTGTTCCCGACATCTTCAGGGGTCGTCGGATATCGGGCGAAACGTCATTCCAGGGTCATCGATCTGACCAAAATCGGTTCGCACCCAGTCGACGACTTCTGGGAGCCGGTTCGCGCGCGAGATGGGCGTATCGTTCTCGATCCTGGCGAGTTCTATATTCTCGCTTCCAAGGAAAAGATCGTGATTCCTCTCGAGGAAGCCGCGGAGATGGCTCCGATTGCTCCTGAACTGGGAGAGTTTCGTGCTCATTATGCGGGTTTTTTTGATCCCGGGTTCGGCGTCAGGCAAAAGAGCGGCAAGGCGGTGCTGGAGGTTCGGTCCAGGGAGGTGCCGTTTATCCTTGAGGATGGTCAACCTGTCGGCCGACTTGTCTTTGAACCCATGAGCCGTGCTCCCGAGGTTCCCTATGGCGCCAAGGGATCCTACTCGACCTATCAGGGGCAGGGGCTGCGACTATCCAAGTATTTCGGCCAAGCGCCGGATTGATCCGCGCGCGATACCTGGAGAAGTCATCTTTGGCGCAGAGCGGCCGCGTCACGTGCGAGGCGGGTTATCTCGGTCCAGGATGACGCTTTAATGAGATCGATCGGCGCGATCCAGCCGCCGCCTACCGCCAGCACGTTCGGCCGCGCCAGATATGACGCAGCCTGATCGTGTCTGATGCCGCCTGTCGGACAGAAGCGGACCGAGTGAAACGGTCCCTCAAAGGCTGCGAGCATCGGAAGTCCGCCAGACGGCTCGGCCGGAAAAAACTTGAACGTATCCAGGCCAAGGTGGAGACCTGTCATGATCTCGGTCGGAGTGGCGATGCCGGGGAGAATGGGCGTACCCAGACGGTGCGCAGTCTCGACCGTGATTTGGGATAAGCCCGGAGTGACGATGAAGTCTGCGCCTGCTTCGCAGGCGCGTTCCACGTCTGCCGCTGTCAGAACTGTTCCCGCGCCGATAATCACGTTCTCGACTGATTTCATGGCCCGTATCACCTCAAAGGCGACCGGCGTGCGGAGCGTGACCTCAAGGACTGTAAGGCCTCCGGTTCGAAGCGCTTCCGCCAGTGGACACGCATCTTCAGTTCGATCGACAGTCAGGACGGGGATCACGCCCGCCTGGACCAGAATCTCACGGATGCGGCTTGTCTTCATGACCGATTTCCATTCGTCATCCCAAAGACGCCTCCACCCGCCTCGGGAGAGGCTGCGTGGACGCGAAAGATCTCAAAGAGATCCCGTCCCCATCCGATGCCCTCTTCCGGTAGCGGAGCCCGAGCTCTCCGCATGAGTTCCCCCTGGTCCACCATCACGTCGAGGCGTCCGGTGTCTGCATCCAGAACAATAAGATCGCCGTCCTGTATGCGAGACAGTGTCGAGTCCTCCTCTGCGCCTGGACAAAGATGAATCGCCGCCGGAACCGAGCCCGACGCTCCCGACATTCGGCCATCAGTGACAAGCGCGACACGAAATCCCTTATTCTGGAGAGCTTGCAGCGAGGGCGTCAGCTTGTGCAATTCGGGCATTCCATTCACTCTTGGGCCCTGGAAGCGAATAACTGCGACATGGTCCTTGTTGAGACGCCCTGCAGAGAACGCTTCAAGGAACGCCTCCTGAGAGTCGAACACCACCGCCGGCGCCTCAATCCTGCGTCTATCCTGCGCTACTGAAGAGATCTTGATGACGCCTCGTCCGAGCGAACCTTCAAGTCGCCGAAGGCCGCCCTCTGTCTCAAACGGATTGGATGAGGGGCGAAGTATAGTTTCATCAAGAGATACTTCCGGCGCGGGTCGCCAGGCTATTTCACCTTCATTCAGCCATGGTTCCTGAGCGTAGAGCTCCAGACCGCGTCCCATGATTGTCTCGACGTCGGGATGAAGATGCCCGGATGACAGCAATTCCCGTATCAGGAAAGACATGCCGCCTGCGGCGTGGAACTGGTTTACGTCGGCAGAACCGTTGGGATAGATGCGGGTGAGGAGCGGGGTGACGCTCGAGATTTCTGCGAAGTCGTCCCAGTCGATCAGAATTCCGGCCGCTGCGGCTATCGCTGGCAGATGAATTGCGTGGTTGGTCGACCCGCCCGTGGCCATCAGTCCGACAACGCCGTTGACGATGGCCCGCTCGTCAATGATTTCGCTGAGCGAGCTCGCTTCTGTTTCCGCCAACTCTATGGCTCTCGCCGCGGCGCGTTTCGTCAGGGCGTCTCTGAGCGGGCTCCCGGGCTGAACGAACGATGTCCCAGGAAGCTGAAGGCCCATGACTTCCATCAGCATCTGGTTTGAGTTCGCTGTCCCATAGAAGGTGCACGTCCCCGGAGAGTGGTAGGAGGCGGTCTCTGCGTTCAGGAGGTCTTCGCGAGTAGCGAGGCCTTGAGCATATCTCTCCCGTACCGCCGCCTTCTCCTTGTTGGGAAGTCCTGACGGCATGGGCCCGGCGGGGGCGAAAATGATCGGAAGGTGGCCAAAGGACAGTCCCCCGATAACGAGCCCCGGAACGATCTTGTCACAGACGCCGAGCATGATTGCCGCGTCAAAGACATCGTGAGTTAATGCGATCGCAGTCGCCATGGCGACCACGTCCCTCGAGAAGAGTGATAGTTCCATTCCCGGCTGGCCCTGGGTGACGCCATCGCACATCGCCGGCACGCCGCCTGCGACCTGCGCTGTCGCGCCTCGACGGCGAGCTTCAGCCTTAATGAGATCGGGGTAGGTGGCGAACGGCTGATGCGCGCTCAGCATGTCATTGTATGCCGTGCAAATGCCGATGTTCGCCGCCCTGGTGCGCTGCAAAAGCTTCTCAGCCGGCGCCGCAGAGGCCATCGCATGAGCAAGGTTTCCGCATGAGAGGTGTGAACGCCGCGGACCCTGTCTGCGGACCCTGGCCGTTCTTTCCAGATAACGTTTTCGGGTGTCGCGGCTACGCTCGATGATGCGCTTTGTAACCGCGTCTATCGTAGGATGAATGTCCGTCATGACTGGGTTCCAGACTGGCGCTCAGGGCGCCCAGAAAGCGTGAACGGGACTCGTCCTGCGCGCGAGCAGCAGGGACAGGGCTGATGAGACGTTAGTGTCGGCCATCGAATTCTTGAGGACGCGCAGTTTGTCGTCGCCGGTCAAAATAAGAAATATCTCCTTCGAACGACAGATCTCTCCAAAGGTTAGCGTAATTCTATTGGGCGATCCGTCGGCCTGATAAGCGAAAATTGCGGCCGCTCGTCGCCTTGAGGACTTCATGGCGGTCTCCAAACCGACGGCTCCAGGAAACAGAGACGCAATGTGACCGTCGGCGCCCATTCCCAGAACGCAGATATCAAGCGGCGTGACGGATGAAAGGCGTTGCTCAATCTGTCCGAGTGCGCCCGCGGGAGTAGTGTGCGGCGATTTCAGAGACACAAAGCGAGCCCTGGCCGCGCGGCGCCTGAGAAGCGTCGAGCGCACCATCCTCTCATTGCTCCCTCGCTGCCTTGCATGTCGCCAGCGTTCGTCTGTCAAGGTCACCGCGATCCGGCTCCAGGGCAGGTCCCGGGAAGAAAGAGCGGTATAAATCGGCGCTGGGGTGGTTCCGCCTGCCAGTGCGATGAAAAGCTTCTTTTTGCGACGAAGCCTTGCGCTGATGGCTTGCTCCAGACGGACGACGACGCCTGCCGACATCTTTTTCCGGTTTGCGTAGACAGATAGTTCCGGGTTCATTCGCACCATGTATGTCCGTTTCTCTCGGTCAGCGCGAATGCACCCGCCGGTCCCCAGGATCCTGCGGGATAAGGGGCCGGCTTGATCCCGGATCTGGACCAGCCTTCAATGATCCGATCCACCCACGTCCAGGCCGCCTCCGCCTCGTCGCGCCTGACAAACAGGGTTGAGTTGTTGTTGATCGCCTCAAGCAGCAGGCGTTCATATGCGATGCGGCGTCTGATTTCGCTCCTGAACGCGTCTGACAGGCTGAGGTTTAGCGCCAGGGGCCTGAGCTCGTAGCCGCCCTGGGATAGGGTCGGGGTCTTGTTCATCAGGGAGAGCGAGATTTCTTCTTCTGGCTGAAGGCGGATGGTCAGACGATTGGCCATGAGGTGGGTGTCGCCGAAGATCGAATGGGGTACCGTTCGGAACTGGATTACGATTTGTGACGACCTGTGGGGCAGCCGTTTGCCGGTTCGAAGATAAAACGGGACGTCTTTCCACCTCCAATTGTCAATATGCGCGCAGAGGGCAACAAAGGTTTCCGTATCGCTTTCTGAGGCCGACCCATCCTCCAGATACGAGGCGACCGCCTGTCCTTCGCTCATCCCCCTGGCATACTGACCTCTGACGGTCTTCACCGGGAGATCAACGTCCCTGAGGGGTCTGAGGCTTCTCAGAACCTTGACCTTTTCGTTACGGACCGATTCAGGGTTCATGCTTGAAGGGGGCTCCATGGCAATCAGGCACAGGAGCTGCAGAAGGTGGTTCTGCACCATGTCCCGAATGGCGCCGAAGTCGTCATAGTAAGGGTACCGGTCTCCAACCCCGAGGGTCTCTGCGACGGTGATCTGCACATGCTCGACTGTGTGGCGGTTCCAGAGGGGCTCAAATAGCGTGTTGGCGAAGCGCAGGGCGATGAGGTTCTGAACGGCTTCTTTCCCAAGGTAGTGATCGATTCTGAAGATCCGGGGCTCATCGAAGTGCCGTCCGATGGCGCCGTTGATCGCCTCACATGTCTCCAGGCTTTTCCCGATGGGTTTTTCTACGATTATTCGACTGGGCGCTGCTGTCAGAGATTCCGACGCCAGTCCGTTCACAATGGGAATGTAAAGACTCGGTGACGTCGAAAGGTAGTAGACCCTTTCGCGATCGCCGCTGATCATTGCGGATAGTCTTTTATAGGTTCCGGGGTCCGATGCGTCTCCCGGGCAGTATGAAAGACGGTCTGAAAACCGATTCCAGATTGCATCTGGAACGGGCGCGCCCAATCGCTCCTCTACCGAGGCCTTCACTTCAGCTCTGAAGGCTTCGTCGGTAAGGTCGGAGCGTGCGGCCCCGACGATCTTCAGCTCTGAGGTCAGAAGCTGATCTGCGTCGAGGAAATAAAGTGACGGAAAGAGCATGCGCCGGGCAAGGTCTCCTGTCGCTCCGAATATCACCAGCACGCCTGGGTTTATCATCGTTTTTCCTCTGTCGATGCCATCGACCAGCTTTATCGCCGGAACTGTTTTCAGAAGTCGTTATCCCTGCCCCGTCTGGCGGTCTCTTCCTCGCCAGCTCGCGTTCGTTTCGTCTTGCTTAGTTCATGCGACCAGGTGTCATCTCAGGGGTGGGTCTTAATGACGGATCGATGGATTGTGAACGGAGTTTGAGGATGAGCGCATTCAGGGACGGATTGTTCGACGGTCGGACGGTCTTCGTGGCCGGTGGAACCAGTGGAATAAACCTCGGTATCGCTCGTCGTTTTGCGGAGCTTGGCGCCTATGTGGCTGTCGCCGGCAGGAATCCCGAAAAGGCCCGGGCGGCCGCAGAGTCAATCGGCAGGGGCGCCGAGGGGTTTTCCTGCGATGTGAGGGACTATGAAGCGGTGCGCGGGGTGCTTGAGCGGATACATTCGGCGAGGGGGCCCCTCGATGTCGTCGTATCAGGCGCGGCTGGGAACTTTCTTGCGCCAGTCGCCGGCCTATCTTCAAACGGTTTCAGGACCGTGGTCGATATAGACCTCAATGGAACATTCAATGTTTTCAAGGGATGTTATGATCTCGTTCGAAAGCCGGGCGCATCGCTCATCGCCATTACCGCTGGTCAGGCTGTTAATCCGATGCCCTTTCAGGCTCATGCATGCGCGGCCAAGGCCGGAGTGAATCAGCTGGTTCGTGTCCTGGCTATGGAATGGGGTCCTGAAGGTATTCGGGTAAACGGCCTTTCCCCTGGGCCAATTGCAGGGACGGAGGGAATGGCCCGGTTGGCCCCGACGCGGGAGATCGCCGATGCGCTTGCGTCCCGAATCCCTCTGCGTCGGTTTGGCGAAATTTCCGAAGTGGCGGAAAGTGCGGTATTTCTGAGCACGAGCTCCGCAGCGTATATCACCGGCACTATTCTCGATTGTGAAGGTGGGTCGCAACTTGGAGACAGCCGTCCGCGACTGTAGGGGACGGGCGCGATGGCGCTACCCTTTGTGATCCAAGATCTCAGCGGCTCGTGACGACCTCAGTCAGCGCTTTTCACAGATCGGCGTCTGATCTCTTCGTCCAGCGTGTCGAGGATGACCTTTCGGTCTTCGGCCGACAGGGCGGTGTCGCCATCCAAGCGCATTCGTGCCCCCATTAATGCGTCGAGGGCGGTCGAAGGCGCCTTGTCTCCATGGCCGCAGGTCACGATGACGATTCGTTTCGCGCCCGCCCCCGCATGTCCCTCTGTCGCCATGGTCTCCTGACGCTCGCAGCCTTCCGTCAATGACAGCGCTTCGTTCTCGCTGAGCGTTCTCAACTGAAGAGTTCTGGCAATCTCCATGCGAGGGGATGGTTCAAGCGGGTGCGGAGGAGGACTTGTGACGTTGATCGTGCAGCCTGCAAGCAGTCCGGATACAGCCAATAAGAATGTCAGGCGCAGATTAGCGGTCATGAGTTATTCGGGCCCTTGCAAATCCCAGGTTCAGGTCGAGTACACACTCTTGGTCTGTCCCACTCTTCCTACAATGTTCAATCCCTTTGGGAAATATCTCCTCCGAACGCGTGCTGTCCTCCTCGCATTCAGAACTGGCATAGGGTTCGCCCCAGAGGGAGAACGGTACGAACCGACCATACCTCTTGAAAGGATAAGGGCTTGAGACGGTTTCGATGACAAGAGCATTGCCCCATCTGAAGGGCTTGGTCTAATCTCTCACTGTCGCGGGTGTAGCTCAATGGTAGAGCAGAAGCTTCCCAAGCTTACGACGAGGGTTCGATTCCCTTCACCCGCTCCAGACGTCTTGTTGCCAGAAGAGACTCTGTTGGCTCAGTGTTCGGTGCGCCCTTTATCGTTCCATTCCGCGTGCGAACGGCCCAAGACTTTCAGCAGTCTCTCACCCGATCCGGGCTGATATGGCGTTTGCAGCTTCGACGGTGCGTGCGTCAGTCCTCAGACCATTGAGAACGCCAAGCTGATCTTTCATGATACGGTTCTGACTGGCCTTGATTTTCGCCTGGACGTCCTGAATTTCGAGGTTGATGGCTACGATCCCCTCAAGCATTTTTTGAATATAGCGCTCCGGGGCGTCCGTAACGCTCCACGGTTGATCTTTGCCCCGTTCCATTTTCTGAGTGAGAAGAGACACGCATCTCAGCTTGTCGTCCCGATCATGAGAACAGGTCAGTCGACCGCGTACATGGACGCTGATGTAGTTATAGGTGGGCACCACTTCATGGGTCTCTTGTTTCGTCGGATAAAGGGATGGTGAAATGTAGGCGTCCGCTCCTGAGAAAACCAGAAGAACGTCGGGGCTTTCGTCCGCCAGTCTCCAGGTCGGGTTGGCCTTCGCAACGTGCGACGCCATAACACCTCCCTCGATTAACTGGCTAACGCACACAAATGGCAAATGGTCGGCCACTGGCCGTCCTTCAGAGATCCCCACCAACGTCGCCAGAGGATGCGTATCCACGAAGTGTGCGATACGCTCCTCGTCCGTTTCGGCGAAGATCCCTGGAATGTACACCGGTGTGTCTCCGTAAGTGGTATCGTGCGAGAGACGTCTTATACATTTTCATAAAAAGGATGTAAGCGTACCGTCGATTGCATTTTTCGCATGACGGTTGTGTCGGGGTGATGCGGGCTGTCGATTAGACTGAGCGGAACGTCTCCGAAGTCATTCGCCAGAGAGTTTGGAATGACTGTTCGGGTGTTAAGGGAGGCCGCATTTGGCTGAACGTCAGGCTGTATGGTCAGGGGATCGGTCCCAGCGCTACTCGGATCTGGTGGCTGAGGTCGGGGCCATAACCGTCGGAGAGACCTCTATGACCGCCCGATATGCGACAACGGTCTCATTGCTGGTCAGCGCATTCGGCGAGAGGTTTTTCTGGTGCGGATTTTATAAGGTGGACCCCCTCAAGGACAGGGAATTGGTTGTCGGACCCTATCAGGGTACTCTCGGGTGTCTTCGCATTCCGTTTGAAAAGGGGGTCTGCGGCGCCTGCGCGTCTCGGCGTGAGACCATAATTGTTCCCGATGTTCACGAGTTTCCTGGTCACATAGCCTGTGACAGTCGGTCGAGATCCGAAATTGTCGTGCCGGTGTTTTCGCCTGTCGGAACCCTGATTGCGGTTCTTGATGTCGATTCGACAGAACCAAACGCATTTGACGCGGTTGACGCGGATGGACTCAGACGCGTCTGTGACGCCATGACGGCCGGGATCGTGCTCCCGACCGTCTGAACCAGCGTCTATGTTCGCGCGCTCGCCAATCAGGGTTGCGTTTTGAGAGGATACTTCGCTGCCGCATCCTCAAATTTGTAGGGGATCACGTTGGGAACAATGCTCACCTCAGTCGAGAACTTGAACGGCGTTGATGCGCCGCTGTCAAAGGTCAACTCGATGAAAAACGCTGTGAAGCCTTTTTCGGGCGGAGCTATCTTCGCGACGAATGATCCGTCCGCCTGCGCCTCTAACGGCGTGCTGGTGTAAGCCTTCCCGATTTCCTCGACACGGAAGTCCCGTGCGTTCGGATTGGTCGCCTGCCAGAGCGTTACGGCCGAGGGCTTGGTCTCTGTCTTTACGATCAGAGTTCCGTCAGATTCCTTCGTCCAAGAGTATTCCGGGCGAGATTTCCCGTCGATCACTGACCGATAGAAGGCCAGCATCGAATCGACCGCGTCTGTCTCTGCAAGGTTGTGTCGCGAGTTGGGAACGTATCTCAATCGTTTCTCAGCGGGGAGGTCCGCATAGTAGAACTGAGAATTGTCAGGCAGGAAGAATTCATCTCCCGACGCGTTCATCAGGAATTTTGGAATCGTCAGGCGTGCGCGACCTCGGTAATTGTACGGGTCCTCAATCGCCAGAACCTCCTGATACTCGGGCGTTCCGATCTTGTGAGGAAAAAGTCCGTTGTTGACATAATCCTGAAGCGAAGGAGCGAAGAAGCCGAGGACCTCAAAATGATGCCGCGTGATCGCCTCGCTGTTTAGGGCGTCGATGACGAGGGGCATAATGGCGATGACACGCGGATCTACGGCCCCTACCAACCAGGTGGTCCATCCACGTTTGGAACCGCCGGCGACCACGAATTCATTGACCTTCAGGGCAGCGTCCTGCCTGGACGCAATGAACTCCTGAACAGCGTCCATCGCCCTTACGCCGCTTTTCACCATGGCCAGTCGCACCAGCCATGTGTCGTCCTTCGTCGTGAAATGCTTGACTCGCGAATACGCGATCAGATCATCCTCATAACGCGCCGTCTTGGGGGTATCGGTGAAGTAGAGAGGCTGGTTTGGGACCATTCCGAGGTCTGCGACCACGGTTTGCGTCTCAACTGCAATTCGCGCAGCGCGGTCCGAGGCCTTTGTCGGTGCAGGATCTCCGTTGTCGCCTCCGCCTATAAACAGAAGCGCCTTGTCGCTTGTGACCTTGGCGGGGATGAGGACGGTTAGCCAATGGGTCCAGACAGGCCGGTCGACGTCCGTCTCAGTACGCCACGATTGGGAGGTCAGCTCGAGCACATGGCCTGTGTACCCTTCGCCAGCGAAGCTTGACACTTCTTTCCACCCGTAAACAGGGTCCCTAACTTCGACATAGGCGTCGAGGGCGGTACGCTCTTCGGGCTTGACCTCAAGGCCGACGGTTTGTTCGACTGTCGGTGTCTGAGACGTCTCCTGGCCTTGTTTCTCGCAGGCCGACAGACCAAGTAAAACTGCGAATGCAATTCCGCCGAAGCGTCTGACGCGGACCATTAATCTGCCTCCCCTTGTTGTTTTCCGGGAAAACTAATCCGTTCGTGCGTCTTCCGCCAGCACGACTTAAGGGTCTCGCATCAGACGGCGAGACCCTTCACATCGCTTCGATCGCCCTTTTTTCTTCCCGTCGCAGAGCTCCGGCCTCGAGGATGAGGAAGAAGATCGCAACCGCGTAAAACGGAGCGAGCGCGTACATTGCAAGCTGAAGCGCGATCACTTCCCCATGCTCAGGCGTGAGCGCTGTAGACATCCCCCCTACGAAAGTCGGACCCAGGCCCAGTCCGATCAGGTTCAGCACCATCAGCAAGAGGGCGCCTGACGTGGTTCTCTGCTCTGGTCTGACGGAGTTCTGCACGACAGCCAGCGCAGGCGCCAGATAGGCGTTGTTCAACAGCGTAGGTACGGCCAGGAAGGCCATAGAAATCTGCCAGGTCGGAGCCCAGACAAAGCCGATGTAAAAAGGCACCGCCGCGATCAGGGCGATCATGGGAACCAGAGCGTACCAATGCTTGGCTCGTTTCGACAGCCAGTCCGCTAATTGGCCGGACAGAAAAGTTCCTGCTCCCATACAGATCGCAAGCATAAGGCTATAGTAGAGGGCGATTTCTCCCATGTTGATACCCTTTACCCGGGTCAGGAAGGGCGCCGTCCAGTTCAGCACGCCATAGCCTACAAACGCTGTCGCTCCGCACGCGAGAGCTGTGAACAGGAGTGTGGGGCGACTGAAGAACATCTTCACTGTGCTCAGAAAGCTGGTCTGGACCGCGGTCGGCTGAGGCTCTGACGAGATTTGTTCCTGAGCTCCTCGTCGCGGTTCCCGAACAATGAGAAGGAGAAAGAATGAGGCGACGATTCCT
>JAGWYJ010000076.1 GCA_018969425.1 Alphaproteobacteria bacterium
ACGAATCAGGCCAAACGAGAAACGGACGCCTGTCCAAGCGAATAGCTGCGCTCGCAAAACGCCTGTGATCTCAGCGTCTTTGTTGAACCGCCTCGCCTTCCCATCCCTCAGCACCGAGCCTGTTCGCGAGAGGCGCCGGTCATCGCCCATACTCCTCCGGCCCCTTCGATCCATGGAGAATTCGAACCGCATAAGGTTCCAGCAAGCGGCCGCCGATGTCCGGCGCCGGATTGAGGGGCTCAGACACGACTTCGCCTGCGATAGCCGGACGCCGCTTCGCCCGGCAGGCGACCTCGAGGGCTATGCCGGGAGGGGAGGAGGTCGCAGACGCGATCAGGAGGGATCCCAACCCGGGGGCGGACAGCCCCTGAGGAGCCCTGAAGACAGATCCCCCACAACTGACCGCTATGAGCCTGCGAACGGCCCCGCCCGATGACATGTGACTGACGACCGGGTTGGTCTGGACGTCGTCGGCTCCGGGGAGGCCGGTCGGAAGCGCCTCCTGAACGCAGACCCCGCCCCCTCTCGACGGACATGCCGGGCTCGGTCTAAACCGCTTATCAGAGAATTATCGCATTCAGACGGCGACAGCGCCGCGAAAGGTACCCATGACTCGCCCGGTCATCTCCTCCACCGGTCTCTTCACCCCCGCCGAGTCAGTTTCAAATGCGGAGCTCGTCGCCAGCTACAACGCCTGGGCGGACCTGTGGAATGCCGATCACCGAGCAGAGATTGAGGCCGGGACTGCGACACCCAAGACGCACTCCTCTGTCGAATTCATCGAAAAGGCTTCAGGAATCAAGTCGCGCTACGTAATGAACAAAAGCGGCGTCATCGACCCGCGAATCATGGCCCCGCGCCTTCCCGAACGTCCCAATGAGGAGATCTCGATCCTTGCGGAAATCGCGGTCAAAGCGGCCAACGAAGCTCTCTCGCGGGCAGGCCGCTCGGGATCAGACGTAGACGCGGTCCTCTGCGCCGCCTCCAACATGCAGCGCGCCTATCCCGCCATGGCCGTAGAGGTTCAGGACGCTATCGGCGCGAAGGGTTTCGCCTTCGACATGAATGTCGCCTGCTCCTCGGCGACGTTCGGCATCCAGACAGCAGCGGACTTCATCCGCTCCGGCAGCGCGCGGTCCGTGCTGATGGTGAACCCCGAAATCTGCTCCGGGCATCTCAATTTCACGGATCGTGACAGCCACTTCATTTTTGGAGACGTGGCGACCGCCGTCCTGATCGAAGCTGAAGACATGGCGCCCGCCGGTTCCTGGACAATCCTCGGCACCAACCTCAAGACGCAGTTCTCCAACAATATCCGCAACAACTTCGGCTTCCTGAACAGGACCGCTCCGGAAACCGTGGGCGCTCCGGACAAGCTTTTCATTCAGGAAGGTCGCAAGGTTTTCCGGGAAGTGGTGCCGATGGTGGCCTCGATGATCCAGTCGGAACTGGACCGACTGGGCATGTCCGCCTCGGACATCAAACGCATGTGGCTTCATCAGGCCAATGCAAACATGAACCGCCTGATCGCAGAAAAGGTGCTGGGACGGGAGGCGAATGAAACCGAGAGCCCCACCGTTCTTGATCAGTACGCCAACACATCCTCGGCCGGATCGATCATCGCCTTCCATCTCCATTCCGGAGACTTCTCGCCGGGTGACAAAGGCCTGATCTGTTCGTTCGGGGCCGGCTACTCGGCTGGAACCGTCTTCGTCCAGAAATCGCATTGAACAGACGAAAACGGATGACGGGACGTCGCGAGACGCGATGAGATCGTGAAGGATCCGCCATGCGAGGATGGAGATTCCATATCGATCGCGGGGGAACGTTCACCGATATTGTGGCCGTAACGCCCGAAGGACGTGAACTCGTCCGCAAACTCCTGTCTCACAATCCGGAACGCTATGAAGATGCCGCGATCGAAGGCGTGCAGTCGATTCTGACTGATTACAATGCGGGGATGAACGACATCGAAGTCGTCAAAATGGGAACCACCGTCGCTACGAACGCGCTCCTCGAACGACGCGGAGAAAAAGTCGCTCTGTTTATCACGGAAGGCTTCACGGACGCTCTTGAGATCGGACATCAGGCTCGGCCCGACATCTTCGCGCTGAAGATCGTCAAGCCGTCGCGCCTTCATACGCGGGCATTCGCCCTTCGCGAGCGCGTCACAGCCGAAGGCGAGGTCCTGATCCCGCTCAACGAGGACCGTCTCCGTCAGGATCTGGCGCAGGCCCGGGCGGACGGCTTCGAGGCCTGCGCGATCGCATGCCTTCATGCCTGGGCCTATCCTCGCCATGAACAACGGGCCGGAGAACTTGCGCGCGAGGCGGGATTTTCCCACGTGTCGCTGAGCTCGGATATGTCAGGTCTCATCCGCCTCATACCGAGAACGGATACGACCGTCGCCAACGCCTACCTCTCGCCAGGTCTTCAGTCCTATACCCGAAGAATCGTCTCCGCCTTCGGCGCGGGGGGACGCGTTTATTTCATGCAGTCGAACGGAGGCCTCGCGCGGGCCAACGCTTTCGACGGTCGTTCAGCGATCCTGTCAGGACCCGCAGGAGGCGTAGCCGGAATGGCGGCGGCGGCGCGTGGAGCAGGTTTCAGCCACTCCATCGGTTTCGATATGGGCGGAACCTCGACCGACGTCTCGCACTTCGCAGGATCATTCGAACACACACGCGACACTGTCATCGATGGCGTCAGGATCAGCACGCCCATGCTCCGCATTCACACCGTGGCGGCCGGAGGCGGATCGATCTGCCGGTTCGATGGAGCGCGCCTCCGGGTCGGACCGCAATCAGCCGGAGCCGATCCGGGACCAGCCTGCTATCGACGGGGCGGCCCCCTGACCATCACAGACTGCAATCTCGTCCTGGGTCGAATTCGAACGGACTGCTTCCCCGCTATCTTTGGTCCCGGAGGCGATCAGCCGCCCGACCCGGAAGCCAGCAGGGCGAGGCTGCGGGACATCGCCTCCCAGATTGAGAGCGCCGCCGGCTCAGCGATTCCCGAAGACGTGCTCGCCCAGGGGTTCATCGACATTGCAGATCGACATATGGCCGAGGCGATCCGTCAGATCTCGATCCAGCGCGGATATGATCCCGCCGGATATGTTCTTTGCGCCTTCGGAGGAGCGGGCGGCCAGCATGCATGTGCGGTGGCTGATCTTGTCGGCATTCGGACCGTCCTTCT
>JAGWYJ010000045.1 GCA_018969425.1 Alphaproteobacteria bacterium
AGCGTGATGGGCGACCACTGGCAGAGGTCCTGGCAATAGGCCTCGAGGCGTTCGGCGAACATCGCGTCGTCGACCGCTTCGCCCGCCATTCCCAGATGGACCGCTTCCTCTCCCGTCACTGTCCGGTTCTCCATCATGAACCGGAGGGCGCGCTCATAGCCCATCGCCTGCGGCAGGGTCACGGTAAGCCCTCCGTCCGGAGATCCGCCAATGCGCGTATAGCCGGCCATGAGCCGGGCGCTTCGCGCAACCAGGCGGACATCGGCCGCCATGGCGAGGCCGAGGCCCGCCCCGACCGCTGAGCCGTTGACGCCCGCAACCACAGGCTTGTCGCAGACTTTGCGGATGCTGATCAGAAAGCGTCCCACCCAGTGGATATCGTCAAGCTGGGCGCTTTGCGGGGTAAGGGGCGACATTTTGGGCGGGCCGGTGAGATCGAGCCCGGCGCAGAACGAATCCCCGTTTCCCGTCAGCGCCACCACCCACACGTCGTCCGTGCGCGCCGCCTCTTCAATCGCCCCGACGATCGCCCAGGCGAGCTCGTCGCTGAGCGCATTTTTCCGCTCAGGACGATTGAGCGTGATCGTCCGCACATGTCCGGTATCGCGAACGCTGATCACCTCGGTCATCCGTTTCTCTCCCGTGTCGATCCGGCGTCCTCGACGTCCCGATCCTGGCGTATGTCAAACGTCTTGTGTGCTGTCCCGAACCCGCGTCCTGTCGTCAAGAGGGCTCCTTAATTGGGCTGAGGCGTCCACGTCCTCATCATGAGCCCGATTGCCGGCGCCGACCGCGGAGCCAGAGCGCGATGGCGCCTGCCGGAAGGAGAATTATCAGGCCGAGCAGGGCGACGAGATAGGGCCAGTAAAATCCCGCCTGCCGGGTCAGGGAATTGATGAGGATCTGGATCTGGCTGCTGTAATTGTCCGGCAGCTCCAGCACTCCCACCTCGGCGGCATAGGTCTCATAGCCTTTGAGCATGGAGGCGAACACGTCGGGTTCTGCGGCCGCAAGGTCGCGCGTTTCGCCCGGATCGAGAGTGAGGTTGTAGAGCCGCCAGCGCCCATCGCCCCAGGTCGGCATGTTGCGCACGATTTTATAGTCCCCGCGGAAGAAAGCGGAATTGCCAGAGACCTCGACGCCGAGACCCCGCTCCGGGATGGCGCCCGGCGCGCCGCCCTCCGCATCGGGAGGGGTCACCAGCCCTTTGAGACTCAGGCCCCGGATCGGAATGGACCCCTCCGGACGAAGGGGCGCAACCCCGGCCAGATCCAGCAAGGTGGGCGTGACGTCGGAGACGAATGAGCGCTCGGCGATGCGAAGGTCCGGACCGACCCCCGGTCCCGAGAGGATGAGGGGGACATGGAGTCCGCCCTGGGACGCGAGGAATTTGAACATCGAGCCAGGAGAAGAGAGCGAGGCGGCCCATTCCGGTCCGATGAAAGCGAGGCTCCCCGGACCGCCCAGACCTTCAAGCCGCCAGTGATAGGTGTGGAGCTTCATCCACAGGTTCATTCCGGGGGCGTGCACCGGATCGCTGGGCTCAGGTCCGTTATCCGAGGTGATTACGAACAGGGTGTTATCGAGGTCTCCGCGCGCCTCGATCGCTTCGATCAGACGGCCGATATGATGGTCGGCCGCTTCGAGCATCCCGGAATAAACCTCCATGCTGCGCGCATAGATGGCGCGCTCGTCCGCGCTCAGATCGCTCCACGCCCTGAGCCCTTCGGGCATCGGAGCCAGGGGCGCATTTTGCGGGATGAGGCCCGTCTCTTGGGCGCGCTTCCAGCGCGCCTCGCGCAAGGCCTCCCAGCCGGCGTCGAACCGTCCGGCATAGGAGCCGGTGAAGCTCGCCGGCGCCTGAACCGGGATGTGGACCGCCTGCAGAGAGAGATAGGCGAACAGGGGCGCTGAGCCGGCCGGGGTCTCGTTCATATAGCCGATGAGGCGGTCGACGAGGAGTTCGGAGGAGTAAAAGCTGTCCGGCAGCTGAACCGGCCGGCCATCCTCAAACCAGGGCGCATCTTCATAATAGGGCATGTAAGGCTTGGCCGCCCAGTTATCGGCCCCTGAGGCGTCGAGCGCGAGGGAGCGGTCGAACCCGTGCGAGGAGGGAAGATCTCCCTCGCCATGTCCCAGATGCCATTTGCCGGCCATGAGCGTGCGATAGCCCGCAGCCTTCAGATGGTCGGCGATGGTGAGGACGCCCTCTTCAAGACGAAGGGAGTAGCCTTTCCGGTTTTTCTGAGCCGCCGGCAGAACCTCTTCGATGGTCGAGACGCCCGTCTCATGGCTGTCGAGGCCGGTGAGCAGCATGGCGCGCGAGGGAGAGCAAAGCGGCGAGGTGTGGTGATTTCGAAAGAGCGCGCCCTGGCGCGCCAGGCGATCGATATTGGGCGTCTTCGCTTCGCCTCCATAGGCGCCCAGATCCATCAGCGCGACATCGTCGAACAGGATGACCACAATGTTGGGCCGTGAGGTCGTCTGAGGCGTCTCGGCGTGCGCTCCGGCGGCCAGGCAGCAGAGAGCGCCGAACGCAAGAGCAAGGGTCCTCGCGATGGCCGGCAGGATTTGTTCGATCCGACGGGCGAAGCGGGCTCCGTATCCGCTCCTGTCGCCGATCCTGTCGTTGACGAGTGTCCGGAGGCCGGCCGATCTCATGCCTGTCTGTCCTTCGACCCGGATGGGTGTTTCCCGGCGGCTTGGGTCGCTCCCGCCTTCGGCCGTTCAAGCCGCTCGTCCGATCCGGCCCGGCGGGCCGATGACGAAACGGGACTTGCATTTCCGCCCGCATCCGATCTTCTGTCGCTCCGATTGTCAATTGTCTGGAGGGTCGCCTGTCGGCCGACAGGCGCAAGGGAGGCCCGGACGATGAAACGGATGCTGAAAGGCGGACTGAGGGTAGGTCTGGGGGTGATGGGCGCTCTCGGGTGTCTGATCGCTCTTCGCGCCTGGAGCGATCCGGGCCTGGTCGGCGCCCAGCTCGGTCTCTCTCCGGTCGGCGGGCTCGGAGAGGCCACAATAAGGGCCGATATCGCTGGATTTTTTGCAGGCGGCGGCCTGTTGTCGATCATGGCCGCGCTTCGCGACGATGCGCGCCTTCTGACCCCGCCCCTGCTTCTGGTCGCCATTGCTCTGTCGGGCCGAGCGCTGACCCTTGTCCTGAATGGACTGGAGCCCGCCATGGCGCCTCCGATGATCATTGAGGCGGGCTTGCTCGCTATCCTGCTGCTCGGACGACTGACCCTCTCGCGATCCTGACGGTCGGCGTGTCGTTGCGATCTCGCCTCGGGCCGAAAGCGTTTTCGGCCCGAGGCGTCGCCGGTCAGTAGATCTCGAACAGGGCGGCTGCGCCCATGCCGCCGCCGATGCACATGCTCACCACCCCGTAACGGGCGCCGCGCCGCTTGCCTTCATGAAGGATGTGGGCGGTCGAGCGCGCGCCGGTCATGCCGTAGGGGTGGCCGACCGAGATCGCGCCCCCGGAGACATTATAACGGTCCGGGTCGATGCCGAGCGCATCGCGGCAGTAGAGGCATTGCGAGGCGAAAGCCTCATTGAGCTCCCAGAGGTCGATGTCCTCAATCTTGAGGCCCTGGCGCTTGAGCAGTTTGGGAATGGCGAAGACCGGCCCGATGCCCATTTCTTCGGGCCCGCAGCCCGCAACCGCCATGCCGCGATAGGCGCCCAGAGGCGACAGCCCCTGGCGGGCGGCTTCCGCCGCCTCCATGAGAACCAGCGCCCCGGCGCCGTCCGAGAGCTGCGAGGCGTTGCCTGCGGTCACGCAGCGTCCTTCGGCGATATAGCGTCCGCCCTTGAACACCGGCGCGAGCTTTTCGAGGTCGGCGAGGGTCGTTTGCGGGCGCGGTCCTTCATCGGCCTCGAGGCGGACGCGTCGTTCGGAGATCTCTCCGGTCGCCTTGTCCTGGACGCTCATGACCGAGTCCATCGGGGCGAGCTCGGCGTTGAACCGACCTTCTCCTTGCGCGCGCGCGGTGCGCTGCTGGGAGGACAGGGCGTAGGCGTCCTGCGCCTCGCGGCTCACCTTGTAGCGCTCGGCCACGATCTCCGCGGTCTCGATCATCGAGGTGAACAGAAGCTCGGGGATGTGGTCGTTGATCCACGGGTCGACCGTCCGGAAGCGGTTCATCTTGTCGTTCTGAACGAGCGAGATGCTTTCGAGGCCGCCTCCGATGGCGACATCGGCGCCGTCCTGGACGATGTATTTGGCTGCGGTCGCGACCCCCATCAGGCCTGACGAGCACTGACGATCGATGGTCATGCCTGAGACGGTGTTGGGAAGTCCGGCCCGGAGCGCGGCCTGACGGGCGATGTTGAACCCGGTCGACCCCTGCTGGAGGGCGCAGCCCATCACCACATCGTCGACGCTGGCCGGATCGATCCCGGCTCTGCGCACCGCTTCGGCGATCACATGCCCGCCGAGCTCTGCCCCGGAGGTGTTGTTGAAGGCGCCGCGATAGGCCTTGCCGATCGGCGTACGGGCGGTGGAGACGATGACGGCTTCTCGCGACATGGGGGATCCTTTGTCTGACAGGCGGGCTCGCCTGAGTTCCGGGGGTTATAGGCAAGGACCTCTTCCGGCGAAAGAGCGCCCCCACAAGCCGCCCCTGCGAAACGGTTCGCCTCCCGTCTGGGACGCGGCGATCGCGCATCGTCATGAGGGCTGAGGCACAGCCAAGCAGCGACAGTCGGAGGCGATCATCCGATCCGGCCCAGAAGTTTCTCCCGCGTATCATCCTCGTCGGATCGGTTGTCTGCACCGCTCAGGCGTCTGAGGAGAGAGAGCGCCGAGAGGCGTTGTCCGGACGAGACTGAAGGAGGTCTCTGCGCCGCAGGGGATGCGGCCCATCGCACGGGTGATGGACAACATGCTGTCTTCATGGAAGCTTGATCGTGAATGCTGCGTTAGGGGTGAGCGATCGCCCTCATGCGGGATAATGGGAGGGGGGGCGGCATGACGCAGGGGGGCGTTGGGTCGGCGACGGCTTTGAAGAGGCGGGAGCTGGGTAGGGAGCCGGATCACGGGGTGATCCCGGCGACCCAGGACCGTAGCCGTGATTCGCAGGCCCGCCTTCTGCGTGCGGGCGAGCAGGTGTTTGCAGCTGTCGGTTATGACGCCGCCCATATCAGCGACATCGCTGCCGCAGCCGAGTGCTCGATTGGCGGCTTTTATCGACGGTTTCGCGACAAGGACGCCCTGTTTCTGGCGCTTCAGCGTCAGTTTGCGCGCCGTATCCGGGAGAAGGCGGATCAGTTTTTCGCCATGCCGCGCTGGGCCGATGCGCCTTTAAGGGAGGTTATAAGCACTCTCATCCGCAACACGGCGCGGAGCATGGAGCGTCATCCGGGCTTTTTCCGCGCCCTGTTCGAGCGCAGCCTCGTGGGAGCGGCTGATCCCTATCTGCCCGATCTGCGCGCCAGCGATGAAAACTCCGGTCGCCGTCTCGCCCTGTTCCTGCAGTCGCGAGGGATCAGCTCCCGGTCGGCCTCTGAGGCCAACTGCCTCTTTGCTCTCAAATCCGTTCAGTCGGTTCTGCTGCACCGCATGATGCTCGCAGCCGATGCAGTGCCGATCACCTCCCCCGAGGTGACCGCCTCCCTGACGCGGATGATGATGGCGTATCTCGGCATTCCGGGCGCTCCGCGCCTGAAGGCATCCGGAGCTGAGCCTGCGCCGGAGGGCGGCGCCGGGTGAGATCGTCCCGTCAGTTGACGGCGCCAAAGACCTTGCGGGCGATCCCGCTCGCAAGCCGACCGGGATTTTTTCGGATGGACCGCTCTTCCTCCCCGATGGCGAGATAAAGCCCGGACAGCGCGCCCCGGACGACATGCGTTTCAAGGCGCATGTCCTGTCCCTGCGGCCCGATCCGCTGGAGGAGATCATTCCATGACCGGACAAGATCGAGCTTGGCCAGTTCCTCCGCGACGATGGGTGTCAGAGCCGTTTGCAGGTCGCTTTCCGTCTGCGCCCGGAAATGGTCGGTCAGCGCGGTCTCTCCCCCGGTCAGGATTTTCAGCGCGTCGCGAAGCGTGATGCGCGCTGCGGCGGCCTTGAGCGTATTCCGGATCCGGGGGATAGCCGCTTCGGCGGCGCGGTTCATGCCTGTCTCGAGGACTTCGAGCCTGGATCCGAGCCCCAGGCGCTGCGCAAGACGGGCGGCCTCCTGAAGTTTCCGGGGAAGAGCGATCCGGACTTTCGGATCCCCCAGAAATCCGTCACGTGCGCCGAGCCGGCTTATGGAGGCCTGGACCGCCTGATCGAGGGCGGTGCGAAGGCTGGAGCTCAGCTCCGCCTGACTGAACCCCGGCGTCTGGTTCGCCCGGGCGGGAGGCGCTCCCCAGGCGAATGAGGCGAGCCCAAGGCTGGCGAGGACGACATCCCTGCGGCGAAGACGGGGCGACAAACTCATGACGAGGAGACTAACCCCGTCCCGGGCCGGGCGTCCAGACGGTCACGATCCGGAGATCGGGGTGGGGAGGATCAGAAAATCCCCCATTCCGGCATGCGGCAAGAGTTGACAGTCATCATGCCATTAGTCACTGGATGACGTCGGAAAAACCGATCGGTTTCAGCGTCGAAAAGAGGACCAGCCATGACCCTTGACGAGATCACCAGCGAAATGAAGACCCGCGTCTCCGCCCGCGGAGGCATCAAGGGCAAGACCATCAAGTTCCACTTTGGCGATGATGGCGTCGTGCGGGTCCTGGGAGCGTCGGATCCGGCGACCGTCGACAATGAGGATGGTCCGGCTGATTGCACCGTGAAAGTTTCGATGGCTGATTTCGTCGAGATCTCGGCGGGCCGCCTGAACTCGATGAACGCCTTCATGACGGGCAAGATTCGTGTCGAGGGCGATATGGGTCTCGCCATGCAGCTCGGGACGGTTCTGGGCTGATCTCTGTCCGGTTCGTTCGCGGGGACGGGGGCGCCCCCCCGTCCCTGTCATGATCTCACCTTTGCCCTGCGACAGGATCTCCATGATCGTTCTTCGAACGCCCGATGAGCGTTTCTCCGCGCTCGCCGACTGGCCTTATCCGCCCCGCTACTCTGAGCTTTCCTCCCACGGTGGGCCGACGTTACGGATGGCCCATATCGACCAGGGTCCAGCAGAGGGCCGCATCGCCCTTCTCATGCATGGCGAGCCGACCTGGTCCTACCTTTACCGGGGCATGATCCCGGCGCTGGTCGAGCGAGGCTATCGTGCGATCGCTCCCGACCTCATCGGGTTCGGACGCTCGGACAAGCCGCAGGATCAGTCTGACTATACCTTCGAGCGGCACGTGGCGTGGATGAGCGAGTGGCTCGTCTCGCTCGATCTGCGCAATATCGTGCTCTTCTGTCAGGACTGGGGCGGGCTGATCGGCCTCCGTCTGGTCGCCGCCTTCCCGGATCGCTTCGCCGGCGTGGTCGTCTCCAACACCGGTCTTCCGACCGGCGAGGGGGCGACGGAGGGCTTTCAGCGCTGGCTGGAGTTCAGTCAGACGACCCCCACCTTGCCGATTTCCGGCATCATTCAGATGGGAACCTCCCGAACCCTGAGCGAGGCGGAGCGGGCCGCTTACGATGCGCCGTTTCCGGACGAGAGTTTCAAGGCCGGCGCGCGCCGCTTCCCGGCTCTTGTGCCCATCACCTCGACCCATCCCTCCGTCGCTGAGAACAAAAGCGCCTGGGAGCGTTTGCGGGCCTTCGACAAGCCGTTCCTGACGGCCTTCAGCGACAATGATCCGGTGACCCGTGGCGGGGATGCGCTCTTCCAGGCGAGGATCCCCGGGGCGGCCGGTCAGGCGCACCGGACATTGTCGGGCGGGCATTTCATTCAGGAGGATGCGCCCCTTGAAGCCGCAGCTGCGATCGCTGAACTGATCGAGCAGACCTGAGGCTGAAGACGGCGCGCTCTGAACGAAGCCTCTTTCGGGATATGCAAGGAGACATAAGACGATGAAGGTTGAAAACGCCGTCATGCCGACCCCGGAGCAGATGCGGGCGACGTTCATGGCCCCCGAGGACGGCCCATTCGTGATGGTCAATCTGCTTAAATTCCGGGATCGGGCCGCCTATGCGAGCGGGGAGGATATTTCGGGGCGTGAGGCTTATATGCGCTACGGCAAGCGGATGCGCGCCCTGTGCGAGGCCCACGGGGCGCGCATGATCTTCACCAGTCAGGTCGTCCGCCTTCTCCTCGGCGAGGTTGAAGACCTCTGGGATATGGTGGGGCTGGTCGAGTACCCCTCGCGCGAGACCTTCATGCGCATCACCCAGACCCCGGAATACCGGGAGATCGAGGAACACCGCATCGCGGGTCTCGCCGGGCAGCTCAATCTCGAGACCCGCGCTCTCTGAGGCGTTTCAGAGAGCCGGCGCCTCCCCGCTGCGCAGAGCGATACGACGATCGTCCATGCGCTCGAAACGCGGAAAGTCCGCATCCTCTTCCCGCGGCCGGGCGCGTCGCGCGCCCTCGCGAGGCTTTCTCTCCGAGCCCAGAGCGCTCCAGGACCCCCGGGATCTGGGAACCGGCCATCCTGAAAGAGACGGATCCGTCTTGAGGATATGGACGAGGGCGCAATGCGCGAGCAATCCCTGTTCGTTGAGATCGGTCGTGGTCTCCCCGGCTGTCTGGCGCAGAAACGCGCCGAGGTGGGCGATGCGATGAGCGATGTCCATAACAGTCTCCTCCGGTTTATGCGTTCGCAGCCAAGACAGGCGCAAAGGCTTCGCGGCGCACGCCCCTCTTGCGCAGAGACATGAGGTCGACCCGGCGCGGCGCGATTGATGATGGTCAAGAGCGCTGCATGAGACGAACGCGGTCAGCGAGGTCGGTTCGTCAGGGCGAGGAGGCGGGCGACGTCCGGCCATGGCTGAGACCGAGCCTGGAGCGATGCGCCATCGGTTGGAAGCCCTGACGATCCGTGTCGCGATGGGAGATGTCCCGTCCGCATCCGGACACGCAGAGGCGCATATTTGGCGCCTCATCACAGCGGCGCTGCAGTCCGTTCGGCGAGCGTGGGCGAACTCTCGCCTGTCATGTCTCTGTCGGGATGATTGTGAAGGATCAAGTCCGGTCGCGGAAAGGGCGCCAGTGTCTGCGCCGGGGCGTCGGGCCGTGAGGGCCGAGCCTGAAGCAGAAGCCCGAAGCCGAAAAAAGGAGACCCTCGATGAAGGGATATCGTCGGAAGTCCGGATCCGCCGCGCTCATGTCCGCTCTGGCGGTGTGCGCGCCGCTGGTCGGTTGTGTGAGCGCAGACGGAGCGCCGTCCTATCCCGCCTCCAGCGTCCACACTCCGATCCGGCTGGAGGCGGGCGTCATCGAGCGCGTTCGCTCAGTGGTCATTGAAGGTGAAAAGACGATCGTCGGACCTGCGGCGGGCGCCGTGATTGGCGGCGTCGCCGGAAGCCAGGTCGGCGGAGGAAGCGAGGAGCGCACGATCATGGCCATTGCGGGCGCCGTTCTGGGAGGAATGGCGGGCTCGGCCATCGAGAAGGGCGTGACGCGCAAGACGGGCGCCGCCTACACCGTTCGCCTCAATCGCGGAGGCGAGCTGGTGACGGTTGTGCAGGAGGGCGCAGCCGTCTTTGCTCCCGGCGACAGGGTTCATGTCGAATACGGCGCAGTCACCCGTGTCGTCCCTTGAGGTCAACGCAAATCAGGCCCCCCAGGCGACCGACACGACGTGACCCCCCTTGCGTCTGGTGGGTGGCCCTTTTGCTCCCCGGATCGACAGGAGAGGCGCTTTGGGCGGTGCGCGGTCGGGGGTGTGACAAGGTTGGGCCCTGACCAGCGAGCCCGATCTCACGAGAGTGGCTCTGCAGATCGGCGACGGGAGATCCTGAGCTAACAGCGCGACGCTCGGCCGTCGGCAGGTCGGCGCCCATTTGTGGCCTCGTTCGCAGCCCTTCGATAGATCAGAACCTCGATCCGTGATGTCCTGACGGATACAAGGCGTGCGGTCTGATCGCTCAGCGGCCATAGGACACTCGAGCCTGGCGCGGTTGCTCGCGGGGCCGGGGACGATCCGCCTCAGTCCTGACGAGACAATGATCCTGAAAACGCTCATTCATCCCGATCGGCAGGTCTGAGAGCCTTGGCGGTCGCGAACGATCAGGCCGCGTTTCCGAACAAGGCGCATCTCACCGCTGAGCGTGACGGCCGGCAGTGGGAGCCTTGTTGCAATTTAAGCGTGAAAGTTCGGAACGCCGCGTGGCGCGGGCATCACCGGTATCGTTCCGGGTGGAATTGAACGCGAGGCCGGACAGGCCGTGACGGACGCGCCAACGGTCGGCGTGGCGCTCCGCGCCCAGACTCAAGACTGATAAAATAGTAGCACTTTTATCGCTATTATGACATAATTATTATCATGATAGCGATTTTGACCATCACCAGGGCTCAGGAGACGCTCGCCGAAAACGTCCGGGCGCGGCGTCTGGCGATTGGCCTTACCCAGGCTGGGCTCGCCTCCCGCTCCGGCGTTCCCCTGGGCACGCTGCGCAAGTTCGAGCGCACTGGCGCAGCCTCTGTCGAAACGCTCTTCAAACTCCTGATGGTCGTTGGCGGGCTTGAGCGCATGATCGACGCCAGCGCTCCGGAGCCAGGCGAGTTTGCTTCAATCGAGGAGGTGCTTGAAGCGGACCGCAGACCGGCGCGTAAGCATGGATGGCGGACATGACCTTCACGCCCGTCAGGTCGGTCCATGTCAGTCTTGACTTCGGAGACGGCCCGCAGAGGGTCGGGCGGCTCGCGATCCGCCAGCAGAAAATCTATTTCGAGTACGATCGCGCCTTCATCGCGAGCGGACTGGAGATTTCGCCGCAGCGCCTTCCCCTCCAGCCTGGGCTCCGCAGCTTTGATACGGCGCTCTTCGAGGGCCTGGCGGGCGTATTCAACGACAGCATTCCGGATGGCTGGGGCCGCCTGTTGTTTGACCGGGCCATGCGTGCGCAAGGCGTGCGTCCCGGGCAGGTGAGTCCGCTCGACCGGCTCGCCCATGTGGGCAAAGGCGGTATGGGCGCGCTGACGTACGAGCCGGAGATCGGGCCTGAACCTGCAGGAGGCGTCATCGACCTCGATCGTCTGGCGGCTCAGGCGCAGGACGTGCTGGAAGGTCAGGCCGATGATGTCCTCGCCGAACTCATCGCCCTTAACGGTTCATCGGCGGGCGCACGCCCCAAGGCGCTGATTGGATACAACTCCGCCACGGGTGCAATCGTACACGGCAGAGCCGTCCTGCCCGAGGGTTTCGCCCCCTGGCTTGTCAAATTCTCTCATGCTCAGGATGGCGCCGATGCCGGCGCTATTGAGTGCGTTTATGCCCTGATGGCGAAGGCTGCAGGCGTAGAGATGACTGAAACGCAACTGTTTCCGGCAAAGAAGGGCGCGGGATATTTCGCGACCAGACGTTTTGATCGGGACGGCGCATCGCGCCTGCACGCCCACACGGCGTCAGGAATTCTGCATGCGGATCATAGAACCCCGACGCTCGACTATCAGGATCTTCTGGCGTTGAGCATGATCATCACGCGGGATATCCGCGAGACGGAAAAAATGTTCCGCCTCGCCGTATTCAACGTCCTTGCGCACAACCGCGACGATCACGCGAAAAACTTTACTTTTTTGATGAATGCGCGGGGCGAATGGCGGCTCTCGCCGGCCTATGACCTCACCTTTTCCGGCGGCCCGGGCGGCGAGCAATCCACTATGGTCCTCGGTGAAGGCAGGAGCCCTGGCGTGCCGCACCTCACAAAGCTGGGCTTAGAGGCAAAACTCCCCAGGGCTACGGTACGGGCCATCATTGATCAGACGCTTGAAGCGCTCGCAGGATGGCGCCGCCTCGCAAAGGCGCATGGCGTCCGGGCGGATAACGTCAAACGGATCGAAGCTCGGATGGCGAAGACTGCCTGAGGGTCCGCGTCGACCGCCTTGTGAACGTCCTCGGACTTACTCCCTGCCAATCAGCGCTCCTCCCTCATTTCAAGGATGAAGGAGATCCCGCTCAGAGTTCTGGGGACGACCTCCGACGCGCGTTCATCGCACGCGTCAGGCGCCAGGCGAAGAGGATCGCTCCGGCTTGCGTGGGATCAAGGCTCTTTTCTTCAGGCGTGCATCGCTGGTCCTCAGCAGGAAGGGCGCCGTCATGTCATTCGCCACACGTCTTGAGGCCGGAGAGCGGCTCGGGGAAGCCTGTCGCGGCCTCGTTTTCGAGAAGCCTCTGGTCCTGGGGCTCGCCCGCGGAGGCGTGCCGGTTGCGGTCGGGGTTGCGCGTCGGCTCGGCGTGCCCATGGATGTGCTGATGGTTCGCAAGATCGGCACGCCCGGCTACGCCGAGCTGGCCTCGGCCGCCGTCGTCGACGGTCAGAAACCGGTAATCGTGTTCAACGAGGAGGTGATGCGCTCCCGTTCGATCAGCAAGTCGGATGTGCGCGCCGCAGCGGCTGACGCGCTTCGGGAGATCGAGCGCCGCCGGGAGCTCTATGTCGGTCGTCGGACCCCGGTCGAGGTGACCGACCGCGACGTCATTCTGGTGGATGACGGAGCGGCCACCGGATCGAGCCTCCGAGCGGCCGTGGATGCGGTCAGACGAAAATCGCCCCTGCGCATCACCATCGCCGTGCCCGTGGCGGCTCATGAGGCTCTGGAGACCCTCAAGGGCGTCGCCGATCAGGTGATCTGTCTCGAGGCGCCGGAAAGGTTCGGATCGGTCAGCGAATTCTATCAGGACTTTCGTCAGCTCACTGACGACGAGGTGGTCGCCCTTCTGGAGACGGGCCGGATCGACACCTCCGGTCCCGCCCAGCCTCCCGACAGGGCCCTCTGAACAGTGGGCGGCGTCCTGTCCGGAGGGTCGGACCGCGTCTCCGTAGACGAGGCTCTCAACGGGGCCCCCCAGGCCGCAGGACTTAGCGAGGCTTTCCCTCTGGCCCGTTTCGGGGCAGCTTCTCCTCCCTCAGGTTTGGCGAGAGGCGGACGGCGTGACGCTCAACGGATTGGACTGGTTTCTTGTCATCTGCGTTCCCGCCCTGTCCCTCGCGATCGGGATCGCCGTGGGACGACGCTCGGGTCTCAACCGCGAAAGCTACTTCCTGTCCGGCCGACAGCTCCCCTGGTGGCTTCTCGGGGTCTCGCTGGTCGCCACCACCTTTTCGACCGACACCCCCAATCTCGTCACCGATATTGTCCGCACCGGAGGGGTTTCAAAAAACTGGCTCTGGTGGTCGATGCTGCCGACGGGAATGGTCACCGCCTTCATCTATGCCAGGCTCTGGCGGCGATCGGGCGTGCTGACCGATCTTGAGTTTTATACCCTGCGTTATTCGGGGGGGATGGCGAGCGGGCTCCGATCCTTCCGGGCCGTCTATGTCGGGGTCGTCTTCAACATCATCACGCTCGCCTCGGTCTCTCTGGCGGCCATTAAGATCGCCGCCGTGATGATCGGGGCCGGCCCCCTCGAGGTTCTCCTCGTCCTGGGTCTCGCCACCATGGTGTTTTCCGCAGCGGGCGGCTTTCTGGGCGTCGTGCTCTCCGACCTGGTCCTGTTCGTCATCGCCATCATCGGCGCTGTCGCCGCCGCCGTCCACGTCCTCTCCCTGCCAGAGGTCGGAGGCCTTTCAGGGTTGCTCTCGCATCCGAACGTCGCTCCAAAGCTCTCCATCCTTCCTGACTTCAGCGACTGGGAGACGGCCCTTGCCGTGTTCATCATTCCTCTCACCATTCAGTGGTGGAGCGTCTGGTATCCGGGCTCCGAGCCGGGCGGGGGAGGCTATGTCGCTCAGCGCATGCTCGCCGCCCGCAATGAACGCCATGCCGCCGCCGCCATTCTCTCCTTCCAGTTTGCGCATTACGCCCTGCGCCCCTGGCCGTGGATCATCGTTGCGCTCGCCTCCCTGATCGTCTTTCCCGATCTGGATGCGCTGAGACAGTCCTATCCGGATATTCCCGCCTCCAAGGTCGGTCATGATCTGGCGTATTCCGCGATGCTCTCGGGCATGCCTCACGGCCTGCTGGGGCTGATGCTCGCCTCCCTCGCCGCCGCCTACATGTCCACCGCCGCCACCCAGATCAACTGGGGCGCGTCCTATGTCGTCAACGATGTCTGGGCGCGTTATGTGCGTCCCGCCGCGCGCGAGAGCGAGCTCGTTCTGGTCGGTCGCCTCTCGAGCGCGGCCCTCATCCTGGTCTCAAGCCTTCTTGCGCTTGCGTTGTCGGACGCCCTTCAGGTGTTCCAGATCATGCTCTCCGTCGGCGCCGGCACAGGCCTCCTTTTTCTGCTCCGCTGGTTCTGGTGGCGGATCAACGCCTGGTCCGAGCTCGCAGCCATGGTCATCAGCTTTGGCGTGTCGCTGGCCATGGCCTTCCTCGCCCCTCCTGAATGGAGCGACGCCTTCAGGTTATGCCTGTCCGTTTTCATCACGACCGCAGGGTGGATGCTGGTGACCGTGCTCACGCCGCCGACGGATCGCGAGACGCTGTTCGAGTTCGTGCGCCGGATTGATCCGGCAGGCCCGGGTTGGAGACGTGTGCGCAAGGAGGCGGCGGCGATGGGTGTCGAGCTTCCGCCCTCGAGAACCGCCTATCTCGGCCGCGCCATGCTCTGCATTCCCCTGTCGGTGGCCGCGATTTACGCCAGCCTGTTCGCCATCGGCTGCGCCGTTTACGGGCAGTGGCTTCAGATGGCCGTCCTCACGAGCGTCGCGCTCGTCTCCTCCTTCGGAATTGTCCGGTTCTGGCCGCATTTGTTCGATGCGGGCCCGGTCGCGGAGGCGGCCTGACCCGAGGGAGCGGGCCTGACCTGTGAGCCGGAGCGCAGGCTGTCTCTAGCCGTACTTGGCCGTGAACGCCTCATCGGTCATCGTAAGATAGATGATGCCCTCGATGAACCCGACGATGGCGGGGATCAGCGTCCAGAAGAAGAGAACATAGACGACCCCCCAGCCGATACGGCCGAGATAGAATTTGTGAACCCCGATCCCGCCCAGAAGCAGGGCGAAGAGCGCGGCTGCAAGGCGGCTCTTTCCGCTGGGCGTGACGCCAAAGCCCATGGATCCGGTCGCCGTCTGGCCCACCCCGCACTTGGGGCAGATCTGAGCCTTCACATTGATGAGGGCGCCGCACTCCTGACAGAACTTCTCGTTCGGCCCTTTGGTGCGGGGTTCATTGTCGGTCATGTCGTTCACCCTCTCAGAGCCGCGATCTCTGGTGAAACTATCAAACTTTCAGTCCGAGCATAAGGTCCGCCGGGGATAAGGCGACGGCGTACGCGGGAGGCGTTCGCAGGGAGTCTCACCGCGTCGCGACGGAAACAAGCGCTCCCTGGGCTCCCAGCCGCCGCGAAGGGGAGTGAGCTTAGGGGGAGACCTCCGCCAAAGGCGCACGGCACCCCCTGACCCGCCCCCGCCGCCTGCCGGGTTAATTCGGGAAGTCGCCTCAGATATTCCTTGATACTTCCAAATTATGGAAGTATCAGGAATTTATGTTCAGGCTGGTTGAGGCCATTGAGTGCGCTGGTTATCGGGGTCGGGTGATCTCCGACACCCAGTTGGCGCGCATTGTGGGCGGTGATCCCGCGCGGCGCTATGGTCTGGTGAACCGTGCGCTGAAGAGTGGAGCGCTGGTTCGGATCAAGCGCGGACTCTACACCCTTGGTGGCCCGCGACAGCCTGCGCTTCACCCATTCATCGTCGCCCAGTCCCTGCAGACAGGCAGCTACGTGTCTCTTGAAACAGCTTTGTCCTATCATGGCTGGATCCCTGAAGGCGTGTTCACGACGGCGAGCATTACGCCTGAGCGAAAGTCATTCGAGCGGATCACGGATCAGTTCGGCCATTTCAGTTTTCATACGATTGCGATTGAAAGATTCGGGTTTTATGCGGCCGTCGATCGTATTCAGTTTGGCCCATCAGTCGCATTTATCGCCCAACCTCTTCGCGCTCTCATGGATCTTGTAGCGCTGAGGAAGGCTCCCTGGCAGGGGCTCGGCTGGCTGGTCGACGGACTTAGAATTGATGAAGATCGCCTCAAGTCCCTGCGCAAGCGTGACTTCGCGGCGATGAGCGATGTCTACAAGCACTTCGCAGCCCGATCATTTTTGACGAGGCTGGAATCCGAACTCCTCGCGTCCAAGAACCTGCAGCCGCACTCAGGGGAGGCGGAGACATGATTGACATTATCCGCGAAAAGCTACGCGCATATGGCGCCGAGAACAGACTTGAGGAGGAAGCCGCCACCAAGGAGATCCTGCAGGAGATTGCTCTTTACGGCCTTTGGAAGGCTGACTTCTTTGAAACAGCCGTGTTTCAGGGGGGCACAAGTCTGCGGATCATACATGGGCTCCCACGGTTTTCAGAAGATCTGGAGTTCATGCTCCTTGCGCCGGATCGCGACTTTGACTGGTCTCCCTATCTTCGACAGCTGCTGGAGACGTTCGAAGTCTTCGGCATTAAATCAGAAGCCAGATTGAAAGGCGCGATGGACCGACGAATCCGCGCCGCTGTTATTAAGGACTCTTCGATCGTCGGACAGCTCGAGCTCGGTTTTGCGGATCGCCGTCCCGATCGGAAGATCAATATCAAGCTCGAGATTGACGTCGAGCCGCCGGCTCATTCTCAGGACGCGTGGACCCTTCTGGACTTTCCCAGAGACTATGAGGTTCGCCATCAGGACCTTTCGTCAAACTTTGCACTGAAAATTCATGCCCTGCTGTGTCGCGGCTTTCTCAAGGGACGGGACTGGTACGACTTCTCCTGGTATGTTTCGAAAGGTGTCTCGCCTAATCTGCCGCATCTCCGGGCCGCACTGATGCAATACGGTCCGTGGTCCGATCATACGAATCTGATGGTCGACGACGCCTGGCTGGAGATGGAGTTCAGGCGGAAGATCGGGTCCGTAAACTGGAGCGATGCGCGATCTGATGTTCATCGTTTCCTGCGTCCTGATGACCTTAAGTCTCTGGAACTTTGGAGCGAGAGATTTTTCCTTGCGAAGCTGGAAAAACTGATCGCTTCACTCAGGCTGTCCGCGCCCTGAGCCGGATGAGCCTGCAATCAGCTCGATGAAGAGTTTCCCGGTCGGCGGTGTCGATAGTGTCCGTTGGGACAAACGATCTCATCAACCCGATATCGGGACTGGGGGAGTAGGAGGCCTCTGCTGGGCGTGGTCGGAGCATCCGTCCTCGTCGAATAAAGAGCCCCTGCGCTCGGCCTCTGCGCCCACCTGTCCTTGGCCGTCGCCGCGGAGCCTGAAAAAGGTCCTTGAGCGCGCAGGCGCCGCGAAGGGGAGCTAGCCTCGGACAAGGCCTCTGCGAGAGGCGCTCGGGATCACCTCACGGCGCCTCCCAGCGTCGTCGTCGCGATGGGTCGCGCCATGATCCTGAAATGTGAGGCGCGACCCCAGGTAGCCTCAACAGATTGACGCTCGGGAAGGTCTTTTTGAGAGGCATTCTGGGCGATAGGATTCACGCCGAAATTCGATTCCAGACTGTCTCCACAGCCTTGCGCCTGCTGGGAGCGAAGGGAGGTTCAAGACATGCGGATGCTGGCTGTGGCGGCTTTGTTCGCGGCGATGTCGCCGGCGGCCTGGGCGTGGGATGATACGCGGCGCATCAGCGCGCCTCAGCCCTCGTGTGCCGCCGGCGTGAGCTGCGAAGTCCGCGTGACGCCCGGCTTCATGGCGGGGCAGGTGACCCTGGATTTCAGCGGCCGTGCGCCGGCGCTCGCCGCCTCGGGCGTGATCCTCAGGGTTTATAACCCGTCCGGCGCGGTGATCATCGAGAAGTCTGCGGGCCTCATGTCAGACGGGCGGCTCTCTCTTCTCATAGCCAATGGTCAGACCATGGAGCCTGGTCGCTATCGCTACGTAATCGACGGCATAGCCGAGGGGCGGTTCGAGGTGCTGACCGGCGCCGCCGAGCCGAGCGCTCCGGCCCGGGTCCAACCGCCTGCCCAGTCGGCTGGCAAGACCGCGCCCTCCAGGGTCGCTCCGCGCAAAGAGGCGTCTTCAGGCGCTGTTGCGCCTCGGGCCGCCGCTCTCGCCGGCGTCTGGTACGGGATTGCCGGCACGCCGGGGTCGCTCGAACTTACTCGGGATGGATCTTATAAGCTCAACGGCAAGCCAGGCGGTCGCTATCGTCAGTTGGGAGACGAGGTTGTCTTCGATGGATCGCTGGTCGCCTGGAACAAGGGCCGGGCGAAACTGAAGGATGGCGTGCTTGAGTTTTACTGGAAGAACGCCGAAGGGTTCAACAACTGGTTCGTGTTTCAGAAGGGCGAGTGAGGTCGGGCGCCGAACGCTCCTGGCCTCAACCACGCGGAAAGGCGCGCACTCGGGCCGGCGCCTCATGCGTGTCGCGAGATGCCGACGGACGGTGGTTCTGAGGTCTAAGGCGCTGGCGAACCGCGGGACGGCGCGAGGCCAAGATCCGTCAGGCTCTGACGAAGCGCCGCAACCAGCGGCGTCACTGGTCTGGAGCCGATCCGCGCTTCCAGCGCACCGCCATCCAGTCCATGGGGCCGGGTCCAGAGATAGCTCATCGTCGCGAGCTCCCCCCATGCCGGGTAGATAAGACCAACCGTTCGGATCAGTCCCCAGGGCATGCCCCCGATCCGGAACCCTTGAGGCGGCCTGACGCCAAGCTCGGAGGCGGCGGTCGACAGGGCGTCCGTGAACTCGCGTCCCGTGACGGTGTAGCCCGGGAAGTGCAGGGTTTCGAAGGGCGCCTCAGAGGGGGCGGACGCCGCCTGCTCAAACACGGCGGCGAGGTCGGGCAGATAGGCCCAGGCGTGGGCGCGATCGAGAGGACCCGGATAGACGATCTGGCCGCGCGCAATGTCCTTGGCGATGGCGAGGTCCAGCCAGGAGCCTCCTCCGCTCCCGAAGAAGTCGCCTGCGCGGATGACGACGCATCTCAGCCCGTCGCCGCGTGATCTCGCCTCCTGCGCCGCGCGCGCCATCTCCGCCTCCATCGCGATGCGGATGGCGGCCTTTGGGTGATCTCCGTGCTCCGGGGTGTCCTCCCGCAGAACTCTCGGCAGTTTGC
>JAGWYJ010000077.1 GCA_018969425.1 Alphaproteobacteria bacterium
CCCCGTCGCCGACGTGATCAGAACCGTATCGAGAACGGGCTTCACCGGCTCGGAGACGAACGCCTGAAGCGCATAGGATGTCAGAGGCAGAGACACGCCCGCAAGGCCCGCAACATGACTGGAATGGCCCGCCGCGGCCAGCCCGACCACGGGTGCGCGGATATCGCCCCGGCTTGTCCGGACGGAACGGACCCGACCATCGGAGATTTCAAATCCCAGAACCTCGCAGTTCTGAATGATGTCGACGCCCAGACGGCTGGCCGCCCGGGCGTAGGCCCAGGCGACGGCGTCATGACGCGCAACGCCTCCGCGCGGCTGCAGAAGTCCGCATCGGATCGGAAAACTGGGATTGGGATGAAGCCCGCGGATACGACGGTGCGTTTCCGCGTCATTGTAGAATTCGGCATCGACCCCGTTGAGGAGCATGGCGTTGGCTGAGCGACGAAGGATCTCCTCGTCATGCCGGCTATGACCCAGCATCCAGACGCCGCGCTGGGAGAACATGATGTTGTAATTGAGTTCGGCGCTCAGCCCCTCGTATAAACGAAGGGAGAGATCATAAAGAGCTGCGCTTTCAGGGAAGAAATAGTTTGACCGGATGACGGTCGTGTTGCGCCCCGTATTGCCTCCGCCGATCCAGCCCTTCTCAAGAACGCAGATGCGCCGGACCCCGTGATGGCGCGCGAGGTAATAGGCGGTCGCAAGTCCATGACCTCCTCCGCCGACGATCACCACGTCATAAGACGACTGCGGCGTCGCATCGATGAACGCGGGAGGCCATCCGCGCTGTCGCTCAAAGCCGGCCCGCAGGAGGGCAAGACCCGAGTAGCGCCTCCAGGGTCTCGCTGCCGTCATGAGCGTCCCCTTCTCGCCTGCTCCGCGGCTCAGTGGGATACATAAACATATTAGATCGTCAAGACGGTGAACGACGACGCCGGACAGACCATCTGGAAATCAGGACAAATTACTTGTTTAAAGGTCGCTTTATTGATTGACCGGATCGATACTGACGGCAGGATAGGACGTATCAAATATTTTAATGGGGCGCCCCGCAAGTGACCCGGACACAGGTCAGCTGCGGGAAAGGACTTCGACGACGGGACGCTGACCGATCAGCGATGACGGGAGATCACGGGCATGACCTCTTCGCACGGCTCTGCTCTCTCGCGACGTCATTTCGCCCTTGGCGGAGGGGTCGCAGCCCTGCTGACGGGCGCCTGCCAGACCGGCGCTTCCTTTGAGCCCTTCGACCTTGCGATCCTCGGAGCACGGGTCATGGACCCCGAAAGCGGCCATGATGATGTCGCCCATATCGGAGTGCTAAACGGGCAAGTCGCCACGGTCACACGCCAGACCATCAGCGCCCGCACAGTCATTGACGGACGCGGTCTCGTGGCGGCGCCGGGTTTCATAGATCTGCACGCGCACGGACAGACCCTCGGGGATGGCGACATTCAGGCTCGCGACGGTGTGACCACGGCGCTCGAACTGGAATCGGGCGTCTTCCCGATCGCTCCCTTTTACAAGCGGCGGGAAGGTCGCTCCCGCATTCACTTCGGCGCCAGCGCCGGGCATCGCGGGGCGCGCATCCTGCTCACGACAGGCATCGAAGCCGGTCACTCCCTGACGGAGCCGGAGACCCAGGTCAGAATTCAGATGCGGGTGCAGGACTGGGCGTACGCCCATCTGAAGACAGACGAGCTCAGAAAACTTCGCGCCCTGCTGACGGAAGGGTTCATGGCCGGAGGGCTCGGGATCGGGCTGGCTCCCGAGTACATTCCCGGAGCCGACCGCGAGGAGGTGCTTCAGGTGTTCGAAGAAGCCGCAGCGCTGAAAGCCCCGGTCTTCGTCCACGTGCGTCGCACCGCATCGGCCCTGGGCGACGCCCCTATGGAGCCCATCCAGGAAATGCTCGCCAACGCCGCAGCGACGGGAGCAGCGCTGCACCTCTGTCACATCAACAGCAAGGCGCTGGGCATGATCGACCCGGCCCTCCGCCTCATCAACGGGGCCCGGGCCCGAGGCATTGATGTCTCAAGCGAAGTCTATCCCTACACGGCCGGCAGCACTCTGATCGGCAGCGCGCTCTTCGACGAGGGATGGCGCCAGCGCCTGGGAGCGGACTATCGCGACATCGAATGGCCGCTGACCGGAGAGCGCCTGACAGAAGAGAGTTTTACCCGTTACCGGCGCGAGCAGCCGGAAGGATGGGCCATCATTCACAACATCACAGACGAGACGGTCGACCGCGCAATCGCTGATCCGGATGTCATCATCGCCTCCGACGGAGCGCCGTTCATCCGCGGATCAGGCCATCCGCGAGGCGCAGGGACCTACGCTCGCGTTCTGGGACGATACGTCCGGGAGCGAAAGCTGCTGAGCCTGATGGATGGGATCCGCAAGATGACCCTTCTCCCGGCCCGTCGTCTCGAGACGATCTCACCCACCATGAGACGTAAGGGGAGGCTTCAGCCCGGAGCCGACGCGGATATCGTTCTGTTCGATCCGGCACGGGTCATCGACCGGGCGACCTTCGAGAAACCGACAACGCCCTCCGAGGGCATTCCTTATGTCATCGTTGGAGGCCATGTAATCGTCGATGAAGGTCAGATCGTCGGCTCCGCCTTTCCCGGTCAGGGCGTCCGCGCCCACGTGTAAGTCTGAGCGCGCACACAGGGCCTACAGCCAGGCCGGGCGGACAGCGATTACCTGTCGGTTGCGGCGGAGGGTCTTCGAGCTGCCCGAATGACAGAGACGCTCGATGAGCACGACGTCTCTGATAGCGGCCTTCTGTTTCATAAAGGGAGACTCGCCCGGCCTCCACTTTTCCTGCGTTGCCCGGCAGGTGCGGCAGGATACGGGTTAGGCAGGAGAGGAAGGAATCCTGTTTAGAGCTCCGCTTGAGATCGATGCACGGCTATTCGGGACACGTGACCCAGGCAGCAGGTGGCGGCGCGGGACATGACAGTCGACGAAATGAGCCGGCTAACAGGATCGGGCATAAACATCACAAGTCTGTACAAATCGCAGGAGTGCGCGGGAGACGAGCGCATGGAGCGTCGATCTGTGTTCATGACGAACTATTATCGGGCGAACTTCCCCATCGGCCCCAATGCGCCGAA
>JAGWYJ010000014.1 GCA_018969425.1 Alphaproteobacteria bacterium
TTTCCTGTCAGGTCTGAGGCGGGATCGAGTTGGACGCAGCGCTCTTGAGCTCGCCGCTCGCCAGAGGGCAGGGTCTCTTTACGATCGCGTGAAATCAAGCGAATTCCATTTCGTGCGGCTCTTGGGTGTCGGGCGGTGCGTGCGGGATGAACTTAATTCAGAGTGCGGCGTCCGCGCAGGCCGGGTAGGGGTCCGTCATGATCAGAGATGGTCTTAGCGAAGTTTGGAGAGCGCTCGCAGCCCTGGCGTGGCTGGTGGGGGCGGCTGTCGCCGGTTTGTGTGCGGTTCGGATAGTGTTCGGGCCGACAACAGGCCCGACGGGATGGATTTGGGTTCTCGCGTTTGCAGGCGTCGGGGTATGGTGTGTGTGGCAGGCCTGGCGGGAATGGACGTCTTCCGAAGCGCTTCGCCGCCTGACGGACGTCCCGCCGCAGCAGACGACGGCGCAGGCGGCTGAATTCCCCGGCGCCTGGAAGGGCGGCCCGGTTCCGCTTGAAACGCAGATCGAAAAGCTCAGCGAAGCGGGACTGAGCCTGGCCCCGGGGCGAACCATAGATGAGCTTTTGATCTCTTACCCCCGCGCGGAGTTCGAGGAAGGCGATCCCTATGGGCTCATCCTTTTCATGTACGGCGTTGAAGTGGAGGCGGAGCCCTGGGGGCGCGTGTTCTGTGAGCGCGGGTGGAATTTCGACATGGAGTGCCTCGAGGAGGCTGGCGATTATGTGCGCGCCTTCGAGGGCATTCTTCGGACAACCGGTCATCCTGAGCTGGCGACGGATATGCATGACGATTTTCGTCCTGGCGCGGAAACCTGCGAGATCCGATATTCGATCCGGGGCCGGACACGTGTGCTGACGGCGAGGATCGACCATGACTGGGCGGACCCCGAGGCCATGGGCGCATTCTTCCGGGACATAGAAGGCGAACTTGCGGACGGCCGTCACTTCTGGGCGGCCGACAATGGGCAGTCCTCGGTCCTGTTTTTCCTCACAGACGCTGAGGCGGCCAAGGTCAACGCACAGCGTGAAGATGTGCTTGTGCGGTTGCACTCCTAGACAGGTCGATGCCGATCCGATCCGTCTCGCGGACAGTCGAGGCGTTCGTCAAAATGGATAAACCCTGTCGGGTCGAACGATGTGCGCCGTCTCCATGGGCGCTGAGAGGGCGCACAAGCGCCCCGTCCGTCGGGCGATCGGTGAGGGTCAGCCGAGCCGTTGATTGGATATATACCTTATTTGTCCAAGTATATCGGATTAATGCTATACGGGCATAAACTTCTTATACATCGGCTACGGATCCAGTTCGTAATCCCTTCGTGCCCGTCGCCGGGCCCAAGCCCCCAGAGCTTGCGGGGCGCGATGTGATCCTTAACGAGGCGGCCATCGCCCTTCAGAGGGTCATCCATGGGCGTCACGACCGGTCGCAAATTCTTCTTGGCCTGCGCGGGACAGGGAAAACCGTTCTATTGAACGCCATTGAGACCCTCGCGCAGGCGCATGGCCACATCACGTCGTTCATCGAGGCGCCCGAAACGGGTCGCCTCGCTGACCAGCTTTACCCTAAGGTGCATCAGGCGCTGCGTAAGCTTTCCGGTTTTGAAGCTGCGAAAGCCGCAGCCTATTCCGGTTTGCGCGCCCTCCGGGGCTTTGCCGGGGCGTTCAAGATCAAGATCGGCGATGTGGCGATTTCAGTGGATCCAGAGCCCGGAGTGGCTGACAGCGGCAATCTCGAGTTTGACCTCGTCGATTTGTTCCAGGCCGTCGGCCGGGCGGCGCAAGCGGCCGGAAGCGGGTGGAGCCTGTTCATTGACGAACTCCAGTATCTCGACGAGCCGGAGCTCGCTGCTCTCATTGTCGCCATTCATCGCTCCAACCAGACGAACTTGCCGATCCTCCTGTTTGGAGCCGGACCGCCGCAGATCGCCGCCTTAAGCGGCAACGCCAAATCCTATGCCGAACGGCTCTTCAGCTTTCCTCCGATCGGCGCCCTTGACGACGCGTCCGCCCGCGCAGCCATCCGCCAGCCCATCCAGGAGGAAGGCGAAGACATTGAGGACGTTGCGCTAGCCGCCATCGTACGGGTCACCCATGGGTTTCCCTATTTTCTTCAGGAATGGGGATATCAGGCGTGGAATGCGGCCGCGTCTTCCCCGATCGCTGAGGGGGATGTCGCGATGGCCTCCGTCAACGCCTTGAAACGCCTGGACGAGGGCTTTTTTCGGGTGCGTCTGGATCGGCTGACGCCAAAGGAGAGAGACTATGTCGTTGCTATGGCCCGATTGGGCTCCGGCCCCTACCGCTCAGCGGATGTCGCCGACGCTTTGGGTGAAAGCGTGCAATCACTGGGTCCTCGCCGCGCCTCGATCATCAGCAAGGGAATGATCTATAGCCCTGCGCATGGCGACATCGCTTTCACTGTGCCGATGTTCGACGATTTTCTGAGACGAACCTTCTCCTGAGCCGACCTGTGATTTGGCCTCGACAGGCGTTCCGGATCGCATCGCGGAGATAGGGGGGGCTTCCCACCATCTGGGAAGTAGCGTGTGGGTTCGTCTGGCATGGTCGGGCGATCCCTCGACGCGCCTTGCTCTGAGGGCATGGATCATAAAGAATCAAAAATGACACTTTATGAATAAATGAGCACTTAAAAGCTCATTTAAGCTTTGTTGTTGAATATTGACGTCGTATCCATAACGCTTCATATAAAATCCCTTAAAGCGTATTGGGCGACCCAAGAGATCGAAAATGAACCGAAATGAGATTTCAGATCTATCCTCGGTCGAGGCCTCCCTGCGGGTTGTGGGGGACAGGCTGTCGAGAATACGCCTGAGCCGAAACATGACCCAGGCGAGCCTGGCCCGGGAGGCGGGCGCCTCCCTCAGCAGCGTCAAGCGGCTGGAGGCGGGAGAAAATGTCTCGCTCGACACCTTCATCCGCGTCCTGACGGCGCTCGGCCTGATCGGGCATCTGTCCGCCTTCCTTCCCGACCCCCAGGTCCGGCCCATCGAGCGGGTGAGGCGGGACGGCCGCGAACGACAGCGGGCGCGCGGCTCCGCGCCCATCGTCAGGGCGACGGATTGGGCCTGGGGTGAGGACGATCCGGCATGACGGATGCGACGGTCCGCCTGTGGGGCAAGGCTATTGGCGCGGTAAGCTGGCTGGCGGACCGAAACGTCGGCGTGTTCCAGTATATGCCGGATTTCGCTCAGAGCGGCATCGAGCTGGCCCCGATCATGATGCCCCTTGGCCTCAATCCTTACGAGTTTCCCGGCCTGTCTCGGCCGGCGTTCAAAGGCCTGCCGGGCCTGCTGGCCGACTCGCTGCCGGACAAGTTCGGCAATGCGCTGATCGACGCCTGGCTGGTCTCGCAGGGGCGTGCGGCGGACAGTTTCAATCCGGTGGAGCGCCTCTGCTACATCGGCGCACGCGGCATGGGCGCGCTCGAATTTCATCCGGCGATCCTGAAAGGCGTGCGCACGTCCAGACGTCTGGAGATTGATGCGCTCACGCGGCTCGCCAATCAGGTTCTGAACAATCGGACCCATCTGGCGGGTGTCCTCAGAGGCGACGACGACAGAGACACGCTTCAGGAGATCCTGCGGGTCGGGGTCTCGGCGGGCGGCGCGCGCGCCAAGGCGATCCTCGCCTGGAATGCGCAGACGAATGAATTCCGTTCAGGCCAGGTCGAGGCTGGCGAAGGCTTCGGCCACTGGCTTATGAAGTTTGACGGCGTCTCGAACAACAGCGACAGGGAGCTGGCCGATCCTCGGGGGTTCGGGCGGATCGAATATGCCTTTCATCTGCTCGCAATCGCCGCCGGGGTCGATATGAGCGAGTGCCGTCTCCACGAGGAGGGCGGTCGCGCGCATTTCATGACCCGCCGGTTTGATCGCAGCGCTGCAGGCCATAAGCTGCACATGCAGTCGCTGGCGGCGCTTCGCCATTACGATTTCAATTCCGCAGGCGCCTACTCCTACGAGCAGGCGGTAGAGACCGTGAGGATGCTGGGACTGCCCGCCTGCGACATCGAGCAACAATTCCGTCGGGCTGTCCTCAACGTGCTGATCCGCAACCAGGATGATCACGTCAAGAACATCGCCTTTCTGATGAACCGGAAGGGAGAGTGGCGCCTCTCCCCCGCCTTCGACGTGGCCTACGCCTACAACCCCGACGGACTGTGGACGAGCCAGCATCAGATGAGCCTGAACGGGAAGCGGGATCATTTCGAGATGGCTGATCTCGTAACCTTTGGCGGCTATTGCGGTCTGAAGCCTAAAAAGGCGGAAGGGATTATCCGCGATATGCGCGCAGAGGTCGATAAATGGCCTAGTTTCGCTGAACAGGCCGGCGTTCCGAAGAGGGAGGCCGTCCTGATACTCGAGGCCATGCGACGGGAGATCGTGATCCCTGTCCGGGGATCCTAGGCGACGCCTCGCCCGGGCGGCGTCCTGTGCGTGCGCGGTCCGGCGCTAAGATATCCGGTTTAAAGCCGGGATCCGCCCTTAGCCGCGCCCTGTGCGCGGTTAACCAGGCCGGCAGGGGAGGTCGCGAGAGTTAAGCTTGGATCGATTGTCGGTTGAGGATCGCGCGCTTTACCTTTCAGCTCGGCCCGTCTAGGTCCCAACCCCGATGCGCCGTCGGCCCTCCGACTGGCGTTTGAAAGAGATGACGGCCATGTCCGGTTCGAGTTTGTTGGGGGCGACGCCTGCGACGGTCGCCCTCGATGCGTCCCTTGAGGCGTATGCGCGGCGCTTTCGCGACCGGCCGGGACGGGCGAAGCCCTTATCGCCCCAGCTGCGCCGCCTCGAGGCGGAAAGCATCTTCATCATGCGAGAAGTCGCCGCCAGCTTTGAGAAGCCGGTGATGCTCTATTCGATCGGCAAGGATTCGAGCGTGATGCTTCATCTGGCGTTGAAGGCCTTCTGGCCCTCTCCTCCGCCCTTTCCCTTCCTGCACGTCGATACGACCTGGAAGTTTTCGGAGATGATCGTCTTCCGGGACCTGATCATGAAGAAGCTGGGGCTCAACCTTCTGGTTCATGTGAACGAGGAGGGATTGCGCCGGGGGATCAATCCGTACGCATCGGGATCGGGACTGCATACCCAGGTGATGAAAACCGAAAGTCTTCGTCAGGCGCTCGACGCCCACGGCTTTGATGCGGCCTTCGGCGGAGCGAGGCGCGACGAGGAGAAGTCGAGAGCCAAGGAGCGCATCTTTTCCTTTCGATCCCAGTCTCACGGATGGGATCCGAAGAACCAGCGCCCGGAGCTCTGGACCTTGTACAACACCCGCAAGGCGCCGGGAGAATCGATCCGGGTCTTTCCGATCTCGAACTGGACCGAGCTCGACATCTGGTCCTACCTCGCCGAGGAGGAGATCCCGATCGTTCCGCTGTATTTCTCAGCCCAGAGGCCGACGATCGAGCGAGGCGGGCAGATCTTCATGGTCGACGATGATCGCACGCCCCTTGCGCCCGGAGAGGCGCCGCAGATGCGCGGCGTGCGGTTTCGCACGCTTGGCTGTTATCCCCTGACCGCCGCAGTCGAGAGCCCGGCGGCAGATATCGATGCGGTCATCGCCGAGATGCTGACGGCGACGACCTCCGAGCGGTCGGGTCGGCTGATCGATCATGACGAGAGCGGATCGATGGAGAAGAAAAAGCGCGAGGGGTATTTCTGATGACCTCGGCCCTCAACGCCCGCCATCTCGCCTCTGCGGACAAGGGGCTTCTGCGCTTCATCACCTGCGGGTCGGTGGACGATGGAAAGTCGACTCTGATCGGGCGTCTTCTCTACGATACGCGCCTGATCTTCGAGGATCAGCTGGCGAGCCTCCAGATGGAGTCGGCGCGCCGCGGCGCGCGCGGCGGCGGCATCGACTTCTCCCTTCTTCTCGACGGACTGGAGGCCGAACGCGAGCAGGGCATCACGATCGATGTGGCCTACCGCTTCTTCGCGACTGGCCGGCGCAAGTTCATCGTCGCCGACACGCCCGGTCATGAGCAATACACGCGCAACATGGCCACCGGCGCCTCGACCGCCGATCTCGCCGTCATTCTCATCGATGCGCGCAAGGGCGTGCTCGTTCAGACCCGGCGCCACACCTTCATCAATCACCTCCTCGGCGTGCCGCGCATTGTTCTGGCGGTGAACAAGATGGATCTCGTCGGCTACTCTCAGGCCCGCTTTGAGGAGATCGTCGCCGACTACATGGCGATGGCCGCCGGTCTCGGGTTCAAGAGCGTGACCCCGATCCCTCTTTCGGCCCTTGAGGGGGAGAATGTGATCGCCCCGTCTGCGCTCATGCCCTGGTGGACGGGCGAGAGCCTTCTGGGTTTTCTCGAGGAGGTTGAGGTCGAGGATGCGCGCCTTGCCTCGGCGATGCGCTTTCCCGTTCAGTGGGTGAACCGTCCCCATCTCGACTTCCGGGGATTTTCCGGAACCCTCGCCTCGGGCGCGCTGGCTCCCGGCGATCCGGTGGTTGTGGCGCGATCGGGCAAGACCTCGAAGATCCGCGCCGTCGTGACCGCAGACGGCGACCTCGACCGGGCTGAAGCGGGCGACGCCGTCACGCTTGTCCTCGAGCACGAGATCGACATTTCGCGCGGAGATATTCTGTGCGCTCCCAGTGCGCGACCGACGGTGGCGCGTCAGTTCCTCAGTCATGTTCTGTGGATGCATGAGGACGAGCTTCAGCCGGGCCGGCCATATCTTCTGAAGATGGGCGCGCAGAGCGTCCAGGCGGTTGTCTCGGCGGTTCGTCACCGGCTCGACATCAACACGCTGTCCCCGGCGCCGGCCGAGACCCTTGAGCTCAACGGCATGGGTCTTTGCGAGATCACCACCCTGCAGCCGGTCGCCTTCGACCGCTACCGGGACAATCGCGAGACCGGCGCCTTCATTCTGATCGACCGCTTCTCCCATCAGACGGTCGCCGCCGGCATGGTCGAGGCCTCGCTCCAGAAGGCGACCCATGTCTATTCCCAGGCCATGGACGTCTCCAAGCCCGCCCGCTCCGTGCTCAAGGGGCATAAGCCGGCCGTGCTCTGGTTCACCGGGCTTTCCGGAGCGGGCAAGTCGACGATCGCCAGTCTGGTCGAGCGTCGTCTCTCGCTCATGGGCGCTCACACCTACTCCCTGGACGGGGATAATATGCGCCAGGGTCTCAACAAGGATCTCGGCTTCTCGGATGCGGATCGCGTGGAGAACATCCGGCGTATCGGGGAGGTGGCGCGCCTGTTCGTGGACGCAGGGCTCATTGTCACCGCCTCCTTCATCTCCCCCTTCCGGGCCGAGCGCGACATGGTCCGCTCCCTTCTTGAGCCGGGCGAGTTCATCGAGATCTTTGTCGATACGCCCCTTTCGGTCGCCGAACAGCGCGATCCCAAGGGCCTGTATCGTCGCGCCCGCGCCGGAGAGATCGGGAACTTCACCGGCATCTCCTCGCCCTATGAGCCTCCGGTCGATCCCGAGATCCGCCTCCTGGCAGGCGAGGGCGATCCGGCCGCGCACGCGGCGACCGTTGTCGAGTATCTCAGAATAGCCGGCGTCCTCGCGCGTGCGGAGGACGCCCCGCTCGAGTTCAGCATCTGATGTTTGGCGCGGCGCTTGCCACGTCCGGCCGCATGATCTAACCGAAGCCTCCGCCGGAGGGTCCGGCTGTCGCGGGACGTTCCGGATGCTGAGCCCCGAAGCCGTGATCGTTGCCGGAGCGGCCGGGATGTCGTCTCTCGGCGCCCTGTTCGCCGCCTTTGCCGCCTCCCGGGCCCGGGCGCTCGCAGACTGGTTTGTTCTTCTGGCGGGCGTCGTTCTTTCTCTCGGCGTGCTCACTCATCTTGCGCCTGAGGCGCTCAGCCTCCGATCCGACGGGTGGGCGTTCATCTGTCTCGGGGCGGCGTTCGGCGGCCTGACCGAGCTTCTTGTTCAGAGACGCAAGGCGAAGATGGCGGATCCCGCGCGTCTCGGCGCCTGGGTCTCCCTGGGCGCCCTGATGCTCCATTCCACACTCGACGGGGCGGCCTACTCCGCCTCATTCGGCCATTCCGAAGTGTCCGGCATCGTGGCGGGAACCGGTCTTATCCTCCATGAGGCGCCGGAGGGCGTGGCCGCGATGCTGCTCGCTCTTCAGACGGGACTGAGATCCTCGATCGCTCCTCTGGCGGCCCTTGTCGCGTCCGCGGCGACAACCCCTCTCGGCTGGGCGCTCGCCCATGGTCTCGGAGAGCGGGCCCATGGTTCGATGGAGATCATGTTCGCCCTGTCAGCCGGATTGCTGACCTATGTGGGCCTTCGTCTGCTCGTCTCCGGCTGGCGCGCCGTCCGGGCGCGGACCTGAAGTCTCCCGCCTGTCGCAGACCAGGGGAAGGTGCTAGATCGGCGCCGTCGACGATGACGGCGTCCTGTCAGGAGGATGAGGGTTTGGAAGAGGTCGTTCTCTACGAGTACTGGCGTTCCTCGGCGAGCTATCGGGTGCGCATCGCTCTGAACCTCAAAGGGCTTGCCTGGCGCAGCGTCGACGTCTCCCTGCTCAAGGGCGACCAGACCCGTCCCGAGCATCTGGCCCGTCACCCCTCCGGTCGGGTGCCGATCCTCGAGATCGACGGGCGCAGGATCGGTCAGTCCATGGCCATGATCGCCTATCTGGACGAAACGCGTCCCGCCCCGCCGCTTCTGCCTCACCATCCCGCTGATCGGGCGTATGTGCGCGATCTGACCGATCAGATCATCGCCGACATTCATCCCCTCAACAATCTCTCCGTCCTCGATCGTCTCCGCTCCCAGTTCGGCGCCGACGATGAGGCGATCGCCTCCTGGTACCGTCACTGGATCGTTCGCGGGTTCGGCGTTCTCGAGCAGATGCTGCCGTCCGCAGGCGGAGTGTGCTTCGGGGATGTCCCCACTCTGGCGGACATCGCCCTTGTCCCTCAGGTGGCCAATTCCCGTCGTTTCAATGTGGATCTGTCGGCTTTTCCCAACATCGCCCGCATCGACGCGGCGCTGCGGGCCCATCCGGCCTTTCAGGCGGCGTCTCCGGAAGCCCATCCCGCCGCCCGGTCGCCGGGGTGAGGCGTCCGATCCTGCGGCATCCTCGATCCTCGCTCTCGCGCCGGCTCTCGGCTACAGTCCGACTCGTTCCTGTCGCGTGCGCGGATGACCGCGCCGCCCGATCCAGAAAGCCGGAAGTTCCGCCATGAAGCTCGCCTCTCTGAAGCATGGTCGTGACGGTCGTCTTGTGGTCGTCTCCCGCGATCTGACGCGCTATGCGGACGCCTCCCACATCGCACCGTCCCTGCAGGCGGCGCTCGACACGTGGAAGCGCTCGGCTCCGCGTCTGGAGACGCTGGCCGGCGAGGTCGAGCTCGGATCTATCCCCACCGAGCGCTTCCGGGAGAAGGATTGCGCCTCTCCGCTTCCGCGCGCCTATCAGTGGGCGGATGCGTCCGCTTACGTCAATCATGTCGACCTGGTGCGCCGGGCGAGGGGCGCTGAGATGCCGCCCGAGTACTGGACGGATCCTCTCATCTATCAGGGCGGCTCGGACGTCTTCCTCGGGCCGCGCGATCCCCTGCCGCTGGGAGCGGAGGACTGGGGCTGCGACATGGAGGGGGAGGTCGCCGTGGTTTGCGGGGACGTTCGCGCCGGCGCGGATCGGGATCAGGCGGGACGCTCAATCCGTTTGCTCATGCTGGCCAACGATCTCACCTTCCGCAATCTCATTCCCGCCGAGCTCGCCAAGGGGTTCGGGTTTTTTCAGTCCAAGCCTCCGGGAAGTTTCTCGCCGGTCTGCGTGACCCCGGACGAGCTGGGGGAGGCCTGGGACGGCGCGCGTCTTCACGGAACCCTGCATGTCAATCTCAACGGCCAGCCTTTTGGACGGGCGCATACGGGGATCGACATGACGTTCGATTTCCCGACCCTCATCGCGCATGCAGCGCGCACCCGCGCGCTCAGCGCCGGCACGATCATCGGTTCGGGCACCGTCTCCAACCGGGGACCTGAGGGCGGTCCGGGTCTGCCCGTCTCAAGAGGCGGCGTAGGGTATTCCTGTATCGCTGAGCAGCGCATGGCGGAGATCCTTCTCGACGGCGCGGCGCGCACATCCTTCCTGAAAGCGGGGGATCGTGTAGAAATCGAGATGCTCGACGAGCGGGGACGCTCCATCTTCGGACGCATCGATCAGACGGTCGAAGCCTGAGATCGTCCGCCGGGCGCAGGAAAGGGTTGATGATGGCGAACAAGGTCTATGCGGACGCCCGTTCGGCGCTTGAGGGCGCGCTCTTCGAGGGCATGACGGTGATGTCCGGCGGCTTTGGCCTCTGCGGCATTCCCGAGAACCTGATCGCCGAGATCCGAAGGTCCGGGGTCGGGGGCCTGACGGTGATCTCCAACAACGCCGGTGTCGACGGCTTCGGTCTCGGTCTGCTTCTCCAGTCGCGTCAGGTGAAGAAGATGATCGCCTCCTATGTGGGCGAGAACAAGGAGTTCGAGCGGCAGTATCTCTCCGGAGAGCTCGAGCTGGAGTTCAACCCGCAGGGAACGCTGGCGGAGCGCTGCCGGGCGGGAGGGGCCGGCATTCCCGGCTTCTACACCCGCACCGGGGTCGGAACGATCGTCGCCGAAGGCAAGGAGCATCGGGAGTTCGACGGAGAGACCTATATTCTTGAGACCGCGCTGCGCGCCGATCTCTCCATCGTCAAGGCCTGGCGGGGAGATGCTCAGGGCAATCTGGTCTTCCGCCGCACCTCGAGGAACTTCAATCCCGACATGGCGACGGCCGGTCGCATCTGTGTGGCCGAGGTCGAGGAGCTGGTTCCGGTCGGGACGCTGGATCCCGATCACATCCATCTTCCAGGCGTATTCGTGAACCGGATCTTCGAGGGCCGGTTCGAGAAGCGGATCGAGCAGAGGACGGTGCGTCCGCGCGATTGAGGAATGGGTCGCCCCAGCGGTGGGGATAAGGCGGGACGGATCCGTCGGCTCGGGGTCGTCCGGGCGAGGAATGAGGAGACGGGCATGGCCTGGGACAGAGACGCAATGGCGGCGCGGGCCGCACAGGAGCTGCAGGACGGCTTTTACGTCAACCTGGGCATCGGGATCCCGACCCTGGTGGCCAACCACATTCCCGAAGGCGTGGATGTGACCTTGCAATCCGAGAACGGCATGCTCGGCATGGGACCCTTTCCGCTCGAAGGGGAGGAGGATCCCGACCTCATCAATGCGGGCAAGCAGACCATCACCGAACTGGACCGCACGAGCTATTTCTCATCCTCGACCTCTTTTGCGATGATCCGCGGCGGTCATATCGACCTCGCCATTCTGGGCGCGATGGAGGTCTCGGAGACCGGGGATCTCGCCAACTGGATGATACCGGGCCGCCTTGTGAAGGGCATGGGCGGGGCGATGGATCTCGTCGCGGGCGTCAAGCGCGTCGTGGTGATCATGGACCACACCAATAAGGCCGGAGAGAGCAAGCTCCTGCGGGCGTGCGAGCTGCCGCTGACCGGACGGGGCGTCGTTGATCGCGTGATCACCAATCTCGGCGTCTTCGATGTCGTCGAGGGCGGTCTGACAGTGGTCGAGCTGGCCCCGGGCGTTTCGATGGATGATGTTCGCGCAGCGACGCAGGCCCGTCTCGTCTGACGTAAGCCGGACGCCTTCAGAACCGCGACAGGCACGACCCTGCGAGGCTGACGGCGCGCGCCCGGATGATTTCGAAGCGCTCGGCATTGTCGAGTTCGGGCCGATGGGCGAGCCATCCGATAAGGGCGAGCGCCCGCATCAGGCGGAAGAGAGGCAGGAGATCGGCCTCGAGCCGGATGGCGCCGACGGCTTCGTATCCCTCAAGGAACGCCGTCTCCGTTTCGGGCGCCTCGGCGTGGAAGAGGGCGGCTGCAACATCGTAAAGTCGCCAGCCAAAGCCCGCATCATCGAAATCGATAACCGCCGGACCTCCGTCCTGAACGATGACGTTTCCGGGATGCAGGTCCGCGTGGATGAGCCCGAAAGTGTCGGGGGTGCGCTCGCATGCGGAGAGGCGGCGCACGAGCCTGCGGGCGGCGGCGGCGAGGAGGCGCTGGTCGGCGCGCGACAGACGCGGGTGACGCCAGAACCCGCCCCAGCTTGAGGTTGACGCCAGCAGGGTCTCGACCTCCAGCGAGCGTCTTAAAAACCCCTCGGGCGGACGCCAGGCCCGGGTCTGGTCGTGAAGCCGGGCCGTGAGGGCGCCCAGGCCGCGGAGCGCCTCCCGCGTGTCGTCGGCCCGCACGGCGCGTTCGATGCGGGTCGAGAGAAGATCGCCGCTGATCCACCGGGTGAGGCCTGCGAGGCGGGAGGTCTCCTCCCCTGAGCCGACCGCCACAAAGCTGTCCCCGTTGCCGGCGGTCATATCCTCCGGGGTTCGGATACCGGCCTTGCGAAGGGCTCGGGTCCATATGCGCTCGGACACGAGCTCGGCGTGGGTATTGTATCCGGGTCTGTGAAGACGCAGCGCGTAGATCTCTTCAGGCGATGAGGTCTCGACACGGAAGGTCAAATTCTCCGAGAGGGAGACGAGCTCGATGCGCGTCGGCTGCACGCCGAACGCTTCGAGCGCCTCGGCTGCGTGAGGCGTGAAGAGGGCGGCGGCTTCAGCGCGCTCCATCGCCCTGCGCCAGACTATCGTCAAAGGCCTCAAGGAAGGCGTCGGCATGAGCGCGCGAGAAGGGAAGCGGCGGCCGCAGCTTGAGGGTCGCGCCCCTGAAGCCCGCATTGTTGGCGAGGAAGCCGCGATCCTTCAGCCGGTTGACGACGCGCGAGGCGAAGACCGGATCGGGGCTCCCGTCGGAGGACAGGAGTTCGACCCCGATGAACAGGCCGTGTCCAAGAACGGCGCCGACCGGGCCGCCGAGACGGTCGGAGAGCTGAGCCTTGAGATAGCTCCCGACCTCGGCTGCGTTCTCCTTGAGGCGTTCATCCTCGATGATGTCGAGGACGGCGAGGCCCGCGGCGGCCTGAAGCGGGCTTGAGGAGAAGGTGTTGAAATACCGCGTCCGCGCCCGAAACGCTTCTATAAGCGCGCGGCTCGCAGCTGTCGCGGCGAGGGGGACGCCCGCGCCCATCGGCTTGCCGGTCACGACAATGTCCGGGGTGAACCCCGCGCCCTCATAGCCCCACCAGCGACCGGTGCGCCCATAGCCGGACTGCACCTCGTCGGCGATCAACAGCCCGCCGCGGGCGCGCACCCGACCTGCGAGATCGGCGAGATATCCTTCGGGAATCAGCGGCAGACCTTCATTGGCGAAGATGGGGCAGAGGATGAGGGCGGCGAGGCCGTGGCCGGACGCATCGAGAGCCTCAAGGCTCGCCTCGAGGCTGAGAAGGCTCGCCTGCGCCTGCTCCTCGAGACTGAGACCCGCCGACGACGGGGCGTAAGGATCGGGCCAGGCGAAGGCGCATACGCCTTCCGCGCTGACCTCGAGCGGCGTGCGTCCGGTGAGGGATCCCACAAGCTCGGTATTGCCGTGATAGGTTCCATGAGCGCAGACGATCCCGCGTCGGCCCGTCGCCATGCGCGCCATGCGCAGGGCGATCTCGTTGGCCTCGCTTCCCGAGCAGCTGAAGATGACCGCCTCCATGCCTGACGGATGAAGGCCTGTCAGACGTTCGGCGAGGCGCACGATGTCTTCATGAAGGTAGCGGGAATGAACGTTGAGCCGCCCCAGCTGGCGGGAGACGGCCTCCTGAACTCGCGGGTGGGCGTGACCGACGCAGGGAACATTGTTGTACATGTCGACATAGGCGCGCCCGTCGGCGTCGTAGAGCATCACCCCTTCGCCGCGCACGATGTGAAGGGGCGATGAGTAGAACAGCGCGGTCCCGGCCCCCAGAGCCGCATCGCGTCTGGCTTTCAGTTCCGCGGGCGTCATGAGACCTGTCCATTGGGAAGAAAGGAGACCAGGTTACCTTGCCCGGGCGCGAAACATCGTCAAGCGTCGCCTCGGTGCGCCCGGGAGCGTGAGGCAGATGCGAGCTCTGTGCGGGCGATCGCAGACGACAGGCGCTCAAAGCCAACGATGTCCGCATCATCCGTTTGCGCAATGTCATCGCAACCCGGAACAGAGCCGAGCTCGCCTTCCTGACGCCGGAAGGCTGCGGCGCCGACCAGAGCGCCGCCCAGTCGGAATAGGCCGGCTTTTGAGCCGCAGGCAGCCGCCCTGAAGCTCGAGGCGCTTATCGGTCCCGGAGCGGTCTTTTCCCCTGTTCGCACAGAGGGCGGACGAGGGTCAGGCGAAGTCTTCGGCCAGCTCCCGGCGCGAAGCGGGCGACAGAATCGCCACATGTCCGTAGTGCTCATGATCGACGCCGGCGAGGACCTGGATTCCAGGGTCGCGGAAGACCTTTTTTTGCTCGGCCGTCAGCGCGAAACGGACGAAGTGAACGGACGACGCCTTGCCGTCCTCATTGGTGCGGTCCGTGTCGCCTTCCGGCTGACCCATCACGCGAGCGTCCCCGATCTGGAGGAAGAAGCGTTCTTCGACCCCGCCGAGGCGACCCAGTATGCTGGCGCGACGCCTCGGGTCATCGATCTCGAACATGATCGTCGCCACCAGCTCAGAGCCCTGCGGGATCAGAGGATTGTAGGCGGTGAGCTCGTCGGCGAGCTGCGCCTCGCCGCCTTTTTCGATGAGCAGCATCTCCTGGACCTGGAACAGCATCGTTTCGAAAGTCTCGAAATAGAAGGTGCACACGGGCCCGACCTCGATCCGGCGCAGTTTCTTCATGGGCAGAAGGGCCTTGCGGCGCTCTGCGCGCTCCCGGCTGAAGGTGCGCGTGTCGATGATGTCCTGAGGGGTGATGCGGCGAAGCGAGGCGGGCATGTCTGGATCTCTCTTCAGCAGGGGGAGGGGGGACGATCAGGTAAGACCGCAGGCGGCGGCGAAGATCTCGATCGGATGCTCCGCGCGCGGGGCGGGGGCCCCGGCGAGATCGAGCTCCTGGGAGATGTGCTTGCACGCCAGCGGGCAGTCTGAGCAGACATGGGCGTTGGCCGCCTTCTTGGCTGCATTGACCGCGTTGCGCGACACCTTTCGGGCGAGCGGGCGCGTGGCCTTCATGACCCCGAAGGTTCCGCCATGACCCGAGCAGCGCTCGATCACATCGACGCGCGTGTCGGGAATGAGTTTGAGCATCTCTGCGGACTTGGGTCCGAGGTTTTGCGCCCGGGCGTGGCAGGCGAGATGAGCGGTCACTCCGCCCTCGACCGGCTGGGGCTTGACCTTGAGGCCTTCTTTCTTGGCGATGTCGACGACGTACTGACAGACATCGCGGGTCGCCGCTGCGAGAACCTTCACATCCTCATTGTCAGGCAGGATGAGCGGCCACTCGAATTTCAGCATCAGGCCGCAGGAGGCGGTGGGCGCAATGACGTCATAGCCCTTATCGACATAGGGCCGGAACGCCTTGGCCACTTTCGCCGCCTGACGCGCCACAGACTTGAGATCGCCGTGCTCAAAATACGGCATGCCGCAGCAGGCCGGATAGAGGATCTCTGTCTGGACGCCGTTGGCTTCGAGAACCGCCTTGGTCGCCATGCCGGTGGAGGGGGCGTTATACTCCACAATGCAGGTCGAGTAGATGACGGCCTTGCGGGCGGCGGCCGGCGCCGAGGCGTCGCGCACCCGGTCGTCCTGCCGGGCCTGAACGGTGAAGGTCTGCGAATGATACTTCGGCAGCTCCACCTCGCGATCAATTCCGGCGAGGGATTCAAGCAGTCCGCGCGAGACCGTATTGGAGCTTGAGGAGAAGAGGTTGGCGATCGGGGCGACCGGCTGGGCGAGCCGGCCGTTGCGATCGGTCTGCGCCAGCTGACGCTCGACCTTGGGCGGACCGTCGCGGCGCGTCTCGGCGGCGCGGTAGCGCAGCATCAGATGCGGAAAATCAAGATTGAAATCGTGGGGCGGAACATAGGGACACTTCGTCATGAAGCACATGTCGCAGAGCGTGCAGGCGTCCACGACCGGCTTATAGTGTTCCTCGGGTTTCAGGCTGTCGACTTCCCCGGTCGCGCTTTCATCGATCATGTCGAAGAGACGGGGGAAGCTGTCGCACAGATTGAAGCAGCGCCGGCAGCCGTGACAGATGTCGAAGACCCGCTCCATCTCCTTATGGATCTGGTCGAAGTCGTAAAAGGACTCCTCCTTCCAGGGCAGGGGATGACGGGTAGGGGCTTCAAGGCTGCCTTCGGACGACATCGCCGGTCTCCGTCTGGATGGAGCAGTGTGGGAAAGAAGCGCCGGAGGAGGCTCTAGGCCTCCTCCGGTCGCGGGGTGTCGATCAGGCGCCCAGAGTATCGAGCGTGCGCTGGAACTTGCCGGCGTGGGACTTCTCAGCTTTCGCGAGCGTCTCGAACCAGTCGGCGATCTCGTCAAAGCCTTCTTCGCGGGCCGTGCGGGCCATGCCCGGGTACATGTCGGTGTACTCGTGCGTCTCGCCGGCGATAGCCGCCTTCAGGTTGTCGGCGGTCGATCCGATCGGCTTGCCGGTGGCGGGGTCGCCGACCGCTTCGAGGAATTCCAGGTGGCCGTGGGCGTGGCCGGTTTCGCCTTCAGCCGTGGAGCGGAACACCGCAGCGGCGTCGTTATAGCCTTCGATGTCGGCTTTCTGGGCGAAGTAGAGGTAGCGGCGGTTCGCCTGGCTCTCGCCGGCGAAGGCTTCCTTCAGATTCTCGACGGTCTTGCTGTTCTTGAGTTCCATAAGAGGTCTCCTTGTGGCCAAGCGGTCCGGCGGAAACGAATGCCTCCACCGGGCGTGCCCGTTGACTTAGCAAGGTCTCCGACGATTTCAAGAATTATTTTAGAACAATTCTACACTGGGCTGGGTCAGCCGGCTGTGCTGCCAGTGGATACGGGTGTTCCGCTCATTCGGATCACGACCTCCACGGCTCTGACCCTGGCGCCTTCGGGCGCCGCCGGCAGGCCTTCAATCCTCAGGCTGTCGCCTGGGACGTCCAGCAGGTCGCCGCTGGTTTCGTAAAACAGGTGATGATGGTCAGAGACATTCGTGTCGAAATACGTCCTGTCCGTATCCAGGATGATTCGCTTGAGGATGCCGGCGGCGACGAACTGGTTGAGCGTATTGTAGACGGTGGCGAGGGAGACCTTGATCCCGGCCTTGCGCGCCATGTCGGCCACATCGTCCGCCGTGACGTGTCGGTCAACGCCGTCGAACAGTAGGCCTCCGATCGCAAGCCTCTTGGGGGTCGCGCGAAGTCCGGCGGTCTGAAGCTGGCTGGTCAGGGGCATGGGACGCACTCGTTTTACCTGAACCGTATATTAGAATGAATTTAACTCGCGTCAACGGCGTCGGACGGCGCGAGGCCCCTGAGGGGCTCCCGAAAGGGCGGGAGGGGAGCGGGGGCCGCCGTCTCGCAGACGGCGCGACCGGGTTTTTCGACAAGGGGTCTCTTGCCTTCTCGCGGACGCGACCCGTAAGCAGAACGCCCACGGCGACGGTGCGTCCGGCCCCGTGCGAGGGAGATGAGCCGTGACCCAGCCTGCCGCCGGCCCGTTGTCGGGTGTGACCATTCTTGACCTCTCGACAGTGGTCCTCGGGCCCTACGCGACCCAGCTGCTCGGCGACATGGGAGCGGAGGTGATCAAGGTTGAGACCGGCGCAGGCGACATCATGCGCCATGCGGGGCCTTCGCCCGCTCCGGGCATGGGCGCGATCTATATGGGCCTCAACCGCAACAAGAAGTCTGTGGTTCTGGATCTCAAAAGCCCCTCAGGCATGGAGGCCATGCGCCGCCTCGCGGCCCGCTCGCAGGTCTTCTTCACCAATGTCCGGATGGACGGCCTTCGGCGTATGGGTCTCGCCTATGAAGATGTCAGAGCCCTTCGCGAGGATGTCGTTTACGTCCACTGCGCGGGATACGGCTCCAATGGACCGTATGCGGGCAAGCCCGCCTATGACGATCTCATCCAGGCCGGCTCCGGGGTCGCCGACCTGTTCGCCATCCGCGAAGGCGGACCGCCGCGCTACATGCCCGCCCTCATGGCCGACAAGGTCTCAGGCCTTCACGCCGCCTATGCGACCCTCGCCGGCCTCTTCGCGCTGGCTCGGACAGGCGAGGGACAGTTCATCGAGGCGCCGATGCTTGAAAGCTTCACCGCCTTCAACCTGGTCGAGAACCTCTACGGCCGGACGTTCATCCCGCCTCTCGCCCAGATGGCCTACACCCGCTCCGTCAGCGCCAACCGGATGCCCTATCCGACCCGGGACGGCTTTATCGGCATCATGCCGTATTCGGACGCGCAATGGGTCACCTTTTTCGAGATCGGCGGCCGCCCTGAGATCATGACCGAAGATCCGCGCTTTTCGACCTATGCGGCGCGCACGCAGAACATCGCGGCGCTCTATCAGCTGGTGGCGGAGGTGGCCGCGACCCGCACCACGGGAGAATGGCTCGAGCTTCTTGCAAAGGCGGACATTCCCTCCATGCGTTGTAATACGCTCGAGGAGGTTCTTGAGGACCCGCATCTTCGGGCGACAGGCTTCCTTCACGAACGCCAGCATCCGGTCGTAGGTCCCTATGTCGCGATGGAGCATCCGGTTCGCTTTACCGGAACGCCCGCCGACATTCGTCTGGAGCCTCCGACCCTGGGGCAGCACACGCGCGAAGTGCTGGAGGGTCTGGGGTTCGCCGGCGACGAGCTGGAGGCGATGCTCTCTGCGTCCTGAAGGGTCAGGCGACCCGGCGGATCAGGCTGAACGCCTTTCGAGGTCGCTCGGGACGGGCGGCTTCTGAGATTTCGTGGAACGTCGTCCGCGTTTCGAGGCCGAAGGTGTCGAGGGCGTTCATGGCGGCCTCGAGATCTCCGAGGGCGAGGCGCCAGACCGGAACGCCCTCAATGCGGTCGTCGGGATCTTCCCCGACCAGTGCGCAGTATCGGCGCGCCAGCTGCTCATAGGCGTTCATCGGCGTGACCCTTCAGCCCCATGGACACACAACGCCGGAGAATCGCCCGCCTTTTGTGAGTTTTTAGTTAACGCTGCCGTCCGGCATGCGGACGGCTCACATGCAAACGCCGGCCCCGAGAGGGACCGGCGTCGCAGGATCGTTCGATGGGGAGGAGAGGGAGGCTGAAGCCGTCCTCTCCTCCGCCTCTCATCAGAAGCGAAGCTGCAGTTCGACCCCGTAGGTGCGGGGCGGACGCAGGGTTTCCGACGAGGCGTAGCAGGATTCCGCACGGATCGCGCCCGGCGTCGGCGTCGTCGCCACGGAGGTGTCGCAGCGCTGAGGCGCCACGTTTCTCTTCGTGCCTTCGATCAGGCCCGAACCGAAGCTGTCGTAAACGATCTCGTCGAAGAGATTGCGGACGAAGCCGATGATCTGAACGTTGCCGTCCGAGTTGGTCCAGGTGAGGCGCGCATCCGTCTGATCCCAGGAGGGGATTTCCGAATACGGGCGGTTGAAGATCGAGGAGTAGGCCACATCCTGCCAGAAATAGCTGGCGGACGCGTCGATCGTTGCGCCGTCCTCGAGGTTCCAGGTGTAGGTTCCGTTGAGGGCGAGCTTGTTCTTCGGGCTGAAGGGCAGGAGGTTGCCGGCGAGCGACTGGCCCTGAAGGCCGTTGGACGCAGCAGCTCCGAGCTTCTTCGCCAGAGGATCAAGCGCGAAGGGATCGAGCGCGTGGATGAGCGCCGGCGATTCCTTGATCTCCGGATTCGTCCAGCCATAGTTGAACAGGACCCGGAAATTGTCGGTCGGCCGCCAGATCGTCTCAAGTTCGAAGCCCGACGTCTGGGTTTTCGGCAGGTTGACATAGGCGGTGTAGGGAAGCGGACGAACTGCGCCCGGCGTCGTCGGAGCTTCCGGGTTCACGAGGTTCGAGACCTGGTAACCGGCGTAATCGTAGAAGAACGCCACCGCGTTCGTCGTCAGATTAAGCGACGGCCACTCGCGCTTGAGGCCGAGTTCGAACGCGTCCACGATCTCCTTGTCCGTGTAAGGCGTCGGCAGGAGAACCCCGAAGACCTCGGCTGCGCCGAGACCGCCGGGCTTGTAGCCGCGGTTGTACTTTCCGTAGATGAGCGTGTCGGTGTCCGGCGTCCAGTCAATGCCGACGACCCCGGTCACTTCCTCCCAGGTGGCGTAGAGATCGCGATAGCCGTTGCCGGTCACCGGATCATAGTAGATGCCGAGCGGATTGGCGACGGTGGCGTTGATGACGCCCTTGCCAACCTTGCCGGTCGCCGGGTCGAGGCCGCCAAGGTTGCGCGTCACGTCGATCCGGGCCGGAAGAAGGGCTGCGGCCGGGCCGAACAGCGGAGCAAGCGCCGCCTGCAGGACGTAATGGTTGACGATGCGGGCATATTCGCGGCCGTCCGAGATATCCTTTGACCAACGAAGACCACCGGTCAGCTTCCACTGATCGTTGAACTCATAGTCGGTCTGCAGGAAGACGCCATAGGCGTTGTTCACCGCCTGGTTGTTGGTGTGGAACACCAGCGAGGCGCCCGGAATGGGTGAGCCCGAGTAGGATGTGCGTCCCGTGCCCGAGGGCAGGATCGGCATGGGCTTGGTGAAGTTACCCGCCAGCAGGTCGCCCAGAGCGAGGACCGATCCGCCCGGATTGGCGAGCTGCGAGACATAGACGGTCTGGTTGTAGTTTTCCTGGTACTGATAGGCGCCCATGACCCACTGGAAGGGGCCGTCGCCCGTCGAGATCAGGTTGATCTCGTTGGAGAACCAGGTGCGGTTTTCGTTGTAGTCCGACACGCGCTCAAGGTTGATCGTGCGGGTTCCCAGCTTCGCCGACTTGATCGGCGATCCGTCATGGTCCTGCTGGAGGTTGTAGTTATAGGAGACGTAACCGCCGAGATATTTGATATCAAATTCATCAGCGTGCCAGACCGCCTCGATCACAGCTTCTTCCGTCGGACGCAGGTGCGCGATGTTGGTGAAGTCCGTGTTGAACTTGTAGCGGTTGTTGATGGTCGGGTTGGTGACCTGGGTTCCGACCTGAACGCGGGTCGGGTCGAGCAGGCCGAAGTACGCGTTCGGCGCGATGTCCGACGTCGCCGCGAAAAAGCGCGTGTCGTAGATCGCGGTGTTGCCGGCGCTGGTGCGCGCGCCGGGCGATCCGACGCGGTCCCACTGGAGACGGGCAAGGCGTGTCCACCATTCGAAGCGGTCGCCGATCTCGCCTTCGAGCTGGCCTTCAAAATAGTAGCCGTCATTCCGGCCGCCTTCGGTTTCGAGACCCGAAGCGTTGGTCAGATAGCCTTCCTGCTGCAGGGTGCGCGAGGCGGCGAGGCTGTAGCGCAGCGTGTCCGTGATCGGACCGGAGAAGCGCGTCTCGACCTTGCTGCTGTCGAAATTGCCATAGCCGATGTTGAACTGACCTTCGAAATCACTCGAAGGACGCTTGGAGAGCACGTTGAGCGCCCCGCCGATCGAATCGCGGCCATAGAGCGTTCCCTGCGGACCGCGGACAACCTCGACGCGATCAACGAAGATCGGTTCGCGGCTGGCCGGGATGGCGGAGGAGAAGTAGACGCCGTCGACATAGTTCGAGATCCCCGAGCGGATACCGAAATTGTTCGACGTCCGGGTCACGCCGCGCATGCCGAGGCGGTCGTTGGAGGTCGAGTAGCTGAGGCCGGGGGCGAAGTTGGTGTAGTCCTGGACCGTCGTGAGGCCGATTTCGTCGCGCAGCTCGTCGGTGATGGCGGTCACGGCGACCGCGATATCCTGAACAGTTTCCTCGCGCTTCGAGGCGGTCACAACCACCACGTCGCGGCTCATGCGGTCGCCTTCCTGGGGCGCTGCTGCGGCCGGAGCCTGCTGAGCGAAGGCCGGCATGGCCATTCCGAGAGCCATCAGGCTCACTAGTGTAAGACGGTTCTTGGGCGCCATCAGACGCAACCTCCCTGTGAAACGTTCCTCTCCGTCGGCGCGTTGTCTCTGCATGGAGCTCAGCGCCGCAGCCGGTGGGCAAACACCCGCGCGAGTGACCTACACGCATCTCGATCCCGTTCGCAACGTCAACCTTCGCTTCCCGGTCTTTCCCGGTGCGGAAACCTTGAGGGCGAGACCAAAAGGTCACGCGAGGATGAGAAGGTGTGTTCTTTTGGTCGCACTTAAGGCCCCGATTCACCCTCCGAGGCCGGGCGCCGTAACGTCATCCTCAGAGCAAAAACGCCGACCCCGTGAGGGGCCGGCGCATGTTGAGGCGTACCGGACCGGCCCGAAGACCGGCCAGCGGGTTAGAACTTGTACTGAAGCTCGACCCCGTAGGTGCGGGGCGGACGGTAGCTTTCAGAGATCGTCAGGCAGTCCTGCGCCAGCACGCCGGTCGGGTTGACCGCATGGCTGACCGTCGTTGCGGCAGACGATCCGCACATCTGGAGCGGCACGTCGCGCGTGTTGCCGATCCGGCGTCCGCCGCCGCGCCCGTCATAGATCACATCGTCGAACAGGTTCCGGACGAACCCGATGAGCGTGATGTTCTGATCGGCGTTGGTCCAGGTCACCCGTGCGTCGGTCTGCACCCAGGACGGGATCTTCGTGGCCCAGCGGTTGAACACGGAGCTGAACGCGATGTCCTGCCAGGAGGAGGAGGCCGTGAAGTTGAGCTCTGCGCCGTCTTCCATATCGACGGTGTAGGTCCCAACCAGGGCGGCCTTATTCTTTGGGCTGAACGGCAGAAGATTGCCGTTCAGGTTCTGGCCGGCGATGCAGGCGGTGGCGCTGCTGCCGCAAGGTCCGTTCGTTCGGGAGATCACGTTCGCGGCGGGATCGCGGCCGAACGGGTCGAGCGCGTGCACGAGAGCGGGCGTGTCTCCGATCTCCGGGTTGGCGTAGCCGTAGTTGAACAGGATCCGCAGGGCGTCCGTCGGCCGCCAGATCGTTTCAAGTTCGAACCCGGTCGTCACCGTCGACGGCAGGTTGATGTAAGAGACGTAGGTCGGCGGCCTCACGCCGGAGGAGTTGATGTCCGGCACGATCGTGTTGGAGACCTGATAGCCCTGATAGTCATAGTAGAAGGCCACCGCGTTGGTCGTGAGGTTCGCCGCCGGCCATTCCCGCTTGAGGCCCAGTTCGAAGGCGTCGACAAGTTCCTTGTCGGTGTAGGGCGTCGCCGTGAGGTTGCAGTTGGTGTCTGCGCAGCCGAGGCCGCCAGGTTTGTAGCCGCGGTTGTACTTGGCGTAGACCAGCGTGTCGGTGTCAGGCGTCCAGTCGACCCCCAGAACCCCTGTGACCTCGTTCCAGGAGGCGGCCAGCTGACGGCGCGCGATGCCCGTGACCGGATCGAGATAGATCCCGTAGCGGCTCTTATCGAGCCCGCCGCAACCCGCCGCGCTGTTCGCCGCCGTCACATTGGTGTTGACAATGCCCTTGCCGGCGAAGCCGCAGGGATTGCTCGCTGTGACCGTCGTCGGGTCCGGTCCGCCGAAGAATGCGGACGTTCCGTCGACCCGCGGCGCGCCGAGGGCGTAGTGCGAGATGTAGCGCACCTGGTCGGCCCCGTTCATCACGTCCTTCGACCAGCGGATGCCGCCGGTGATCTTCCAGGCGTCGTTGATCTGGTAATCGCCCTGGAAGAAGGCGCCGTAGGCGTGGTTCAGGCCCTGGTTGTTGGAGAAATACCAGAGATCGCCGCCCTGAGGCGACCCCGAGCTCGCATTGCGGCCCGTGAAGTCGGGGAGATCCACCGTGGGGGTAAAGGTCGGGAAGCGAAGAACCGTTCCGCCAATGCCCGGATGCGAGGAGACATAGATGGGCTGGGTGTAGTTCTCCTGGTATTGATAGATCCCGGTCACCCACTGGAAGGGGCCCGATCCGGTCGAGATCAGGTTGATCTCGTTCGAGAACCAGGCGCGGTTCTCGTTATAGTCCGTGATGCGGCCGACAGAGATGTTGTTGCCAGCCGGCACGCCGCCGAGAGCGAAGGGCAGCTTGAACGCGCTGACCGGTCCTCCGTCATTATCGATCTGAAGGTTATAGTGGTACCAGACATACCCGCCGAGGTATTTGAGATCGAAATTGTCGAAGCTGTAGACCGCCTCAAGCGCCCCTTCCGTCGTCGGGAAGAGATCCGTGAACTGGGTGAAGTCGGCGTTGAACTGCAGTTGCTGGTTGGCGCCGATATTGGGGTTCGTTTTCTGGGTTCCGGCCTGCGTAAGTCCTGAGGCGACGCCGCTGAACCCGAAGAACGAGTTGATGTTCGCCGAGCCGCCCGGGAACAGGCGGGTGTCGTAGGGCGTCGAATCTCCGGCGCCGGTCCGGCCGCCGGGAGCTCCGACGCGGTGCCAGCTCAGAGAGCCGAGGCGGGCCCACCAGCTGAACCGGTCGCCGATATCGCCTTCGAGCTGACCTTCGATATAGGTGTCGTCCCGGCGGTTGGCCTCGTTCTCAAGGCCGGCCACGTTGGTGAGGAAGCCCTCCCCGCGGAAGAAGCGGTTGCCCGCCAGCGAGAAGCGGATGTCGTCCGTGATCGGACCGGAGATCCGGGCCTCGACCTTCCGCTCGTCGAAATTGGCGAAGCCGATATGCACCTCGCCCTCGAACTCGTTCGAAGGTCTCTTGGAGATAACGTTGAGCGCGCCGCCGATAGAATCGCGTCCGTAGAGCGTGCCCTGCGGGCCGCGAACGACCTCGACGCGGTCGACGAAGATGGTTTCCCGGCTGGCGGGGATGGCGGAGGAGAAGTAGACGCCGTCGACATAGTTCGAAATCCCGGACCGGATACCGAAGTTGTTCGAGGTCCTTGTGACCCCGCGCATGCCGAGACGGTCGTTCGCCGTCGAATAGCTGAGGCCGGGTGCGAAGTTGGTGTAGTCCTGCACTGTCGACAGACCGATCTCGTCGCGAAGCTCCGAAGAGATCGCGGTCACGGCCACGGCGATGTCCTGGACGGTCTCTTCCCGCTTGGACGCCGTGACGACAACCACGTCATTGCTGTTGCGGTCGGCCGCCTTGGCGGGAGGCGCAGCCGGCGGCGCCTGCTGGGCCAGAGCCGGCATGGCGATGCTCAGGGCCATAAGACTGACGAATGTATAACGGTTTTTGGGCGCCATCTGACGCGGTCTCCCTCTAAGACGTTGACTTCCCCATTTGGCGGGCGCCGGAAGGATGAACCCGCCTTATCGATCGGCGGATGTACTCCCCGCCTTGACTGAAGGAGAGGCTGACTCCCGCGATGTCTGCGGTCAAGCGACGCAGACCCGTTTCTGCGGCAAATCAGCCGGAAAACGACAAAAAAGTCACATCTGCGTGACCCTGCGTGAGGTTAACGCGGGTCACGCTGGCGGCAGACGGTAGCTTCCCTAGCGTCAGATGTGGGGTTGGGTGGGGCAGGGTGAGTCGCTGCGCCGCCGCCTCAGGACCGGGGTTTCGCGCGGCTCGTCGGGAGCGCGGCGGCGGGATCTTCGGGCCAGTCATGCTTGGGATAGCGTCCGCGCATGTCTTTTCTCATGTCGCCATACCCGCCCTTCCAGAACCCCGGCAGGTCCCGGGTGAGCGCAACCGGTCGCATTGCGGGCGAGAGAAGCGCGAGGGTGAGGCCGACCCGTCCGTCCGCGACCGTGGGATGATCCCCTGGCCCGAACGCCTCCTGAACCTTGCACTCGGCGCGCGGACCGCCCTCGGCCGCGTAGTCGATCGCGATCCGCCGGCCGGCCGGGGTCGTCCACAACCCAGGGGCCAGTCGGTCCAGCTCCCGCGCGAGGGGCCAGTCGAGCAGGGAGAGGGCCGCCTGGGCCAGGGCCGGGCCCTCAAGGTCCTTCAGCGAACGCGTCGTCTCGAGGAGGGGCGCCAGCCAGTCTTCGAGACGATCCGTCAGCATCTTCGGAAAATTCTCCGGCCAGGGGTCCCCGATCGTCGCTCTCAGAAAAGCGAGGCGGGCGATCAGCCTGCCGAGGTCCTCTCCCGTCGGCAGAAGATCCAGCCCGCCCTCGCGCACGGCGTCGAGAAGCGCCCCGGCGACCAGCCGGCGGGACGGCTGGGGCAAGGGGGTCTCCTCCAGAACGATGCCTCCGAGCCGACGGATCCGTCTGGCCCGGACGCTCATCGTCGCCGGATCGTAGAGCGCCTCCTCCGACTGGCTCGCCCCGCCGACTAGAAGGGCGTCCGCCTCGCTGATCCTGGCGGCGAGAGTGATCCGGAGTTCCGCTCCCGATCCCGTCAGATCCGCGGCGACCAGCCAGCGTTCCCGCGCCATCGGATCGGTCTCATCGAGGCGCCCGCCCCGACCCCCCGCCAGCAGGAAGCGGCCGGTCGCGCCGGGGCGCGCCATGGCGATGCGTTCGGGAAACCCGAGACCGAGCACGTAGCCCGCAGCCTCGTCTCCCGTCTCTGTACCCGCCTGCGGCCCACCCCAGCGCCGTGCGAGATCGCGCATGGCCCGCGCCCGATCGCTCTTATCCCTTCGGAAGCGGAGGAGCCTGTCTGCCAGATCGCTTGAGCGTCCGCCCAGATCACGTTCGCTGAGCAGGGCCGCAATCTCTCCGGCGAGGCGTCCGAGACCCGTCTCCCGCGCCCGCATGACCATCAGGCCCAGCCGGGGCGGCAGGGCGAGCTCGCTCACCTTCGCGCCCAGCGCGGTGGGCTCGCCTGCAGGGGTGAGCGCGCCGGCGAGGATGAGCCTCTCGCCCGCCAGCCGCCATGGGGTCTCCCGGGGCGGGTTGAGCCATGTCAGATCCTGAACCGATCGGGCCCCCCAGCGCGCCGCATCGAGGCGCAGGCCCGTCAGGTCCGCATTGTCGATTTCGGGCGAAGGCGCCGGGGCGAAACCCCTCATCTCCGCCTCCCTCCACAGCCGGTAGCACACCCCGGGGGCGGTGCGGCCCGCGCGTCCGCGTCGCTGATCGGCGTTCGCGATCGAGATCCGCACGGTCTCCAGTCGTGTCGCGCCGGTCGCCACATCATGGCGGGGAACGCGCGCGAGCCCTCCATCCACCACCACCCGCACCCCTTCGATCGTCAGGGCGCTTTCGGCCAGATCGGTCGCAAGCACAACCTTGCGCCGCCCCGGCGAGGGCGGCGCGATGGCCGCGCTCTGCTCGGCCGGAGAGAGGCTTCCATGGAGGGGAACCACGTCGATCGGTCCGGTCAGACCGCTCAGCGCCTCGGCGGTGCGCGCAATCTCGGCCATCCCAGGAAGAAAGGCGAGAACCGACCCCTCCTGCTCGCGCAGCGCCCGTCGTATGACGAGAGCGACATCGGCGTCTATGCGCTCGCGCGGATCGCGCTCGACATAGATGGTCTCAACAGGGTGGGATCGTCCTGCGCTGGAAACGACTTCAGCCCCGAACGTGGCGGCGGTGAGATTGGGCGGCAGGGTTGCGGACATCACGAGGATCCTCAGATCCTCCCGAAGGACGCTCTGCGCATCGAGGGCGAAGGCGAGACCGGCCTCCGCTTCAAGCGAGCGTTCGTGGAACTCATCGAAGATGACAGCCGAGACGCCCTCAAGGGAGGGATCCGACAGGATCATGCGCGTAAACACTCCTTCGGTCAGCACCTCGATGCGCGCGCGCGCAGACGTGCGGACATCGAGGCGCGTGCGCAGCCCGATGCGCTCTCCGACCGTCTCCTGAAGGCTGGCCGCCAGACGCTCGGCGGCGGCCCTCGCCGCGATCCGCCGCGGCTCGAGGAGAAGGATGCGGCCTGCAGCCGCCCAGGGCTGTGTCATCAGGGCGAGGGGTGTGCGCGTCGTCTTCCCGGCGCCTGGCGGCGCCTCGAGGATAAGGCGCCGGGCCGTCTCGAGGCGTTTCAGGATCTCCGGCAGAACGTCATCGATCGGCAGGTCGAAGTCAGCGGTCATGAGCACAGCCATAGGCGCTCGCCGCCTGCGGCCGCAAGACCTCAGGTCCGCTCCCGAAGCTCGATATCCGATCTGTTGCGGAGCCTCATTTTTAATTAAAGTCAGCGCTCGTGGCGCAAGCCGTGCGGCCTGGCCCTGAGAGAGGTTCGAGATGATCGCTGATCCGGACGCCCCGACACGGACGGGAGGCTGTCATTGCGGAGCGGTCCGGTTCGAGGTCGATCTTGTCGACGGCCTGAACACGGCGCGACGTTGCGACTGCTCCTTTTGCCGGATGCGCGGCGCCGTGGCGGTCTCAGGCAGGCCTGGCGGCCTGAGGATCCTCTCGGGCGAGGATAAGCTGACCTGCTATCGTTTCAACACGGGCGCGGCGCGTCACTTCTTCTGTTCATGCTGCGGGATTTACACCCATCACGAACGCAGGTCGCGTCCGGGCGAGTACGGAGTGAACGTCGCCTGCCTGGACGGGCTCAGCCCATTCGACTTCGCCTCGGTCGACGTTCTTGACGGGATCCGCCACCCCATGGATCTGCCGGCTGGCGAAAGGCCTCGGATATCCGGACGCCTTGTCTATATTCCGACCGATCCGGCCTCGTCCGACTGACGTGGCCTCCCGGAGGCGTCAGGAGGCCCCGTCTCACGGGTTCGCGTCATCCGTAGCGCGCGCCCATGGCGCGCACCGTGTCATGGAACTCAGCCATCGTCTCCGCGATGACCTCAGCAACCGGCTTGATGCTGGAGATGCGCCCGGCGACCTGACCGGTCAAAGCGATCGAGGCCTCCATGTCGCCGCCGAAGTAAAGATCCTTGGCTGATCCGAACTCGGTCGTGATGGGCGGTCCGGAATACTCAGGACCCCGCTCTCGCTCGAGGCGCTCCGTCTTGCGCGTCCTCAGCGCGCGCAGCGCCGGCCTCGAGAACTGGTTGAGGAACAGGGTGTCGGTTTCCTCCGCATCGATGATGGCCTGCTTCCAGTTCATGTGGACCGGGCTCTCGGCGGCCGAGACCATGCGAGTGCCCATCTGAACGCCTTCGGCCCCGAGAGCGAATGCGGCGGCCATCGTGCGTCCGCAGGTGATCCCCCCTGCGCCCACGATCGGAACATTGACCCGTTCGGCCACCAGAGGAAGGAGCACCATCGTCATGACGGGCTGAGGATTCTTGAACCCGCCTCCCTCTCCGCCTTCGACGATCAGCCCGTCCACGCCCGCCTCGATGGCTTTGAGGGCCGCCTTGAGGGTGGGGACCACATGATAGACGGTGAGGCCCGCCGCTTTCAGCACGCCGCAGAACTTGGTCGGATCCCCGGCGCTGGTGCTGACGAAGCGCACGCCCTGGTCGATCACGAAATTGGCGATGCCGGGATCCCGGACAAAGGCCTGAGCGATGTTCACGCCGAAGGGCTTGTCGGTCAGCGTGCGCATCCGGGCGATCTCGCCCTTAATGACGTCAAGCTCTCCCGAAGAGGTTTCAATGATTCCCATGCCGCCAGCGTTCGACACGGCGGAGGCGAGAGGCGCGCGGGCGATCCATCCCATCGGCGCCTGAATGATCGGATACTCCACCCCGAGAGCTTCGGTGACGCGATTGCGGACGGCCATGATCATATGTCTCCTTCGGACGGTCATCCGGTCTCTCATGCTCCCCCCGCAGCCGGCAAGAGTGTTCGGGGGGAGGCGAACAAGACCGCGACAGGCCGGCCTTCCTGCTGCTAGGATCTCGTCTCGTCCGATCCGAAGGGCGAGGTCGATTTTGGTTTGGGAGAACGTCATGTTTGCAGTCAGGATGGCGGGCGCAGCCCTGGCGCTCGGACTTCTGGCCTCGATCCTCTGGGCGTCCTTTACCGGCGCCATTCTCGAGGAGGGCGGGGCTATTCTGGCGCTGCCCTGGGGGATTGTGACCTTCCTTGATCTCTATGCGGGATTTCTGTTCGCTGCGCTGGTCATGCTCGTGTGCGAGCCGCGTCGCCCCCTCGGCGTCGTGCTGGCGATCAGCGTATTCGTTCTCGGCAATGTCGTGACCCTCCTCTGGCTCGCCGTCCGGGCGCCGCTCTTTCTCCGCCGTCTGCGGGGCGAGTGACGGTCCGGCGCCTCAAAACGGCGGCAAGTCTCCTGACGGCGTAGGGCTGGCGGATACCGGTTTGAGGGATGAGCGCGCGGTCATTGCGCCTCAGGACTGCTCCGGTCCCTCGCTCCTGAGCAGCTTGCGAACGCTGTCGGCCGACCAGTCTCGTCCCGTGGCGGTTCGCAGGCCCCGCTCATTCAGGGTTCCGGCGATCTGGCCGAAGGTCTGTCCTGACTGTCTCAGCGCCAGAATATCCGCCAGCGCGCGCCGGATGCGTTCGGCCTTGCCGTCTCGCCATGCGTTTGTTCGTGCTCTCCAGTCAGAGAAATGGAGATGCGGATCGAAGAGCTGTCCGTCCATCACGATCTCGTCGGGAAAGAGCGTCTCCACGCAGACATGGCGGGCCGCCCACCAGGTATTGAGGATGGAGTGGTCGCGCCATCGGGAGACCGCTGAGAAGTCCACGATCAGCAGGCGCGCATCCTGGGACCGGCAGACCTCCGCAACCTTGTCGAGAGCCGGCAGGATGTATGCGCTTCCCCGATCCGGTTCGATCTCGAGAAAGACCTCTTCGGCGATCAGGCGATAGCCTTCCTCTTTTGCGTATCGACGGATCCGTTCGCACTGATAGCGGATGGTGACGCTGGCCCGGGCCGCCGCCTCAATCCCGTCCGGAAGCTGGGTGAACCCGGCCCAGGGCGCAGGGAGCGTCCAGTAAAAGCCGACCGCATTGATCATGGAAGGTCCTTCTGGAGCCGATCCGGGCGACGGAAAATCCCGAGCGTTCGCACGAAATCCCGTGAGGCGATTATTCCGATCGTCGAACAGGCGGAGACGCGCTCGATGACCTCACCCCATACCAGATCCGATGAGACGCTCAATCGTGCGGAAGACATCATCCGGGATGCGGGCGCCATGATCCGCGCCGAGTTTCACAGGGGGGGCGGGCCGCGTCGGCGGGGCGCCTCGGCGCCGATCGATCTCGAGGTCGAAAGGATGCTGAGGCGTCGCCTGTCCGATCTCTGTCCGGGAGGCTGGCTGGGCGAGGAGACGGGCCGTTCGGAAGGCCAGGGGGCGCATCTCTGGGTGGTCGATCCTCATGACGGAACCAGCGATTTTCTGTCCGGACGTCGCGGATCCTCGATCTCGGCAGCCCTTCTCTTCGAGGGAGAGCCCGTTCTGTCCGTCGTCTACGCGCCTCTTTATCCTGACGATGCGGGAGACATGATTTCGTGGAGGCGCGGCGGGGGCGTCCGGCGCAATGGCCGTCCGGTCGGGATCGATCCTGCTGCAGCGCAGGGTATTATTGCGATGAACGTCGATGCGAGGGAATGGGCCGCAGAGGAGGGACGGCCCCTCCAGGGACTGAGGATAAAGTCCCTCCCCAGTCCGGCCTACAGGCTGGCGCTCGCCGCAGTCGGTGAGGTGGAGGCGGCCGTCAGTTTCACCTTCGGTCTCGCCCCCTGGGATCTTGCGGCGGGTGGGGCCCTTCTCGCAGCCTCGGGGCGCACGCTCACGGATCTGCAGGGCCGCCCCATTCTCCCGCTCGATTACGCCGATGGCTGTATCGGAGCGGCCCCTGACCTGGCGCCGCGACTGGTCCGGACATTTCGGGGCGCCTCGGCGGGGCGCAGGAGCCTCTCACGCTCTCGAAGAGCCGGTCCGTTTGCGACGGACGCCCGCCTGCTCGCCCGCGCTCAGGGATGTCTTCTCGGTCAGCTGGCGGGAGATGCGCTGGGATCTGCGGTCGAGTTCATGTCCGCCTCAGAGATTGGCCGACGTCATCCCTCGGGCGTTCGCAGCCTGACCGACGGCGGGGTCTGGTCGCTGATCGCCGGTCAGCCGACGGACGACGGCGAAATGGCCCTCGCTCTGGCGCGCTCGCTCTGTGAGGCGGGCGCCTATGATACGTCCTCTGTCGCGTCGGCCTATCTGCGCTGGCGGCGCTCCGGTCCGTTCGATATCGGCTCGACCACGAGCAGGGGCCTCACCGCCCTCGCGGGCTCCGGAGACCCCGATAAGAACAGTCAGTCAAACGGCGCGCTCATGAGGGTCAGTCCGATCGGCCTGTTCGCGCATGGAGATCCGGGTCTTGCCGCAGACCTTGCGGAGCGCGATGGGCGTCTGACCCATCCCCATCCTGTCTGTCAGGCGGCAAACCGGGCCGTTGCAGCCGCCATCGCTGTCGGCGTCTCGGGGGCGGACGCCGGAGCGATGCTCGAGGTCGCCTTTCAGGCCGCCGGCGCGGGAGAGGACGCAGAGGTGATCCGGCTGAGGCTTCTCGCCGCGCGCCGCGCGGCGCCGTCCGATCTCGGCGCCTCTGTGGGTTGGGCGCCGCCTGCGCTGCAGAACGCCTTTTATCAGCTCCTGCGAGGCGCGCCCCTTGAGGAGGCGCTGGTGGAGACTGTGGGCATAGGCGGGGATACGGACACCAATGCGGCGATCTGCGGCGCGCTCATCGGCGCCCTGCAGGGGCGCGAGAGCCTGCCTCTTCAATGGCGAAACCGGATCCTGACCTGTCGCCCGGCGAGCGCGCCCGGCGTCATCCATCCGAGACCTCCCGAGTACTGGCCGGACGATGCCCTTGAGCTCGCCGAGGATTTGCTGTCCCCTCGCCTGAGGCGCGAAGGAGGCTCTTCCGGACGGCTCGAATCCGCACGCGTCGGGTCGGCGAGGCAATCCGGATGGGGAATGGACAAGGCTCGCCCGAGCGTGTCCGGACGGGGCGACGTCAAATCAGAACAGACAGAGGAGGGATGATCATGGGCCCTGTGCCTGAGGCGGACGCCTATGGCGCCGTTCTCGTCAACGCATCGGGGGAGGTTCTCCTCCGGGAGCCGTCCGGCCATTTCGGAGGCTATGTCTGGACCTTCGCCAAGGGGCGCTCCGATCCGGGTGAGACCCCGGCGCAGACGGCTCTGAGGGAGGTCCGGGAGGAGACCGGGTATGACGCCGAGATTATCGCCGTCATTCCGACGGCTTTTCCGGGAACGACGACCGTCACCGCCTTCTTTCTGGCTGTTCCCGTCGGAGAGCCCGCTCCCTTCAGCCGTGAGACCGCATCGGTCCGATGGGTCGGGTTCGAGGCGGCTGCGGGCCTCATCGCGATGACGAAAACGAGCTATGGCAGACAGCGCGACCTCGACATCCTCGAGGCGGCGAGGCGTCTTCATGCGAGCCTGCGCGACGGCTGAGCCCGCGCGGCGCCCTATCCGAACGCGTGATGATCAAACAGAACGCGAATGCCGATCGCGATCAGGATCACCCCTCCGGCGGCTTCCGCCCGCGACCCGAGGGAATCTCCTGAGAGGCGTCCGATGAAGACGCCCGCAGCGGACGCCATGAAGGTGATGCCTCCGATCGCCGCGACGCTGACCAGGATCGGCGCTCCGAGCGCCGGCAGAGTGAACCCCGCGGCGGCCGCATCGATGCTGACCGCAACGGCGAGGGCGAAGAGAGCCCATCCTGTCGCTGATCGCTCTCCGCGTTCAGGCTCCTCACCGGGCGGGTCATGGCTCAGCCCCTCCCAGATCATCTTGGCTCCCACGGCGCTCAGGAGGCCGCAGGCGATCCAGTGATCGAAGCGTTCGATGGTTGAGGCGAACAGCGTGCCGACCGACCAGCCCAGAAGCGGGGCCAGCGCCTGAGCGAGACCGAATGCGCCTCCGATCATCAGGGCCTCCCTCCAGGGCCGCCGGGAGGCGACGGCTCCCTGGCAGAGCGCAACGGCGAAGGCGTCGGCCGCCAGAGCGAGGGACAGAAATACGATGGACAGAACAATGCTCATGGACGGCCCTTACGCGATCGACCCGCCGTGCGCCGGGAGAGACAGGCGATGATCTCGATATGATGGGAATAGCTGAACTGATCAATCGGGACGACCCGGTCGATCCGGTAACCGCCGGAGACGAGGATGGCGAGGTCGCGGGCGAAGGTCTGCGCATCGCACGAGACGGATACGATGCGTCCCGGCCCTCCCTCGGCCAGACGTCGCGCCTGCGCTTCGGCGCCGGCCCGCGGCGGGTCGATCACGACGCCGTCATAGGCCGCAAGCTCGCTGGCGGTGAGGGGACGGGTGAAGAGGTCGCGTCGTTCGGTCGTCACCGGCTTGAGGCCTGCAGCGTTTCGAGCGGCTGCGGCAAGCGCCTTGAGGGCGTCAGCCTGGCTTTCGATCGCGTGAACCCGCGTTCCGGCGGCTGCGAGCGGCAGGCTGAACGTGCCGGATCCGGCGAACAGGTCCGCCACATGTCGCGCGCCTGAGAGCGCCCCGAGAACAAGCGAGATCATCTCGCCTTCCGATGCGGATGAGGCCTGAAGGAAACCTCCTGGCGGCGGCGTCAGGAACACGCCTCCGACCTTGATCGCCGGCGGGGCGCGCTCGAGTATGATCTCTCCTTCAACCGACAGACGCGCCAGCCGAGGATCGCCTGCCCGAGCGACAAGCGCGGCGCGTTCGTCGGCAGGCAGGTCCCGTCCCAGTCCGGTGAGGGCGACATCGTAGCCGGTCAGCGTCTCGATCACGGTCACACTGAGGCCGCCCTTGCGCGGCGCGCACACGCGGGCCAGCGCTTCGAGCGCCGGCAGGAAGGCGGCGAGACCGGGCGTGATGACGGTGCAGCCGGTGATCGTTTCGATCCGCCAGCTCTTGCGCCCGTGAAAGCCGAAGCGAACCGCCCCGTCCTGTCTTGCTGCGGCGAAGGCGGCGCGTCGGCGGGTTCCCGCTCCTGCGGCTCGCGGCGCCTCGACGTCCGGGGTGAGGCCCGCCGAGGCCAGCGCCCGAACGACGAGAGAGCGCTTGAACTCGAGATAGTCCGGGGTTGCGAGGTGCTGCAGAGAGCATCCGCCGCAGGTCTGGAAATTAGGGCAGGCCGGCGAGACCCGACGGGCGGACGCCGTCAGCACCTCGAGAATTCGGGCGCGGTCACCCTCAAGCTCTGCAACGACCCGGTCTCCGGGAAGACCGAACGGGACAAAGATGCGCCGTCCGTCGATCTCGGCGAGGCCGTCGCCTCGTGCGCCGAGCTGCAGGACGTCGAGGATAACGCGCTCTCGTCCCTCGCTCTCATCTCTCTTCGGCGGATCCGTGACGGTCATGGTCGGGCATCAAGCAGGTTCCCCTCTCCTGCGCCAGAGGGGGCGGACTGGACCAGCGTTATATTTCCCGGCATATAACGCTTCACAGAAACAAAAAAGCGGCGTGGCGGTGAGGCGGGCGTGCTGACAAACGAGGAGTGGTCGATCCTGCTCGTGAGCCTCAGCGTCGCCGGTCGCGCGACGCTGGCCTCCCTGCCTTTCGCGATTGCGGCGGCCTACGCCCTGTCGCGACCGAACCTTCCGGGCCGCAGTCTCCTGAACGCGGCGGTCCATCTGCCTCTGGTTCTTCCGCCGGTTCTGGTTGGTTTTCTTCTTCTTCTTATTTTCGGTCGCCGGGGGCCGGTCGGGGGATTCCTGGAGGAGACCTTCGGGTTCCAGCTGGCCTTCTCCTCGGCGGGCGCGGCCCTCGCGACAGCGGTGATGAGTTTCCCGCTTCAGGTGCGGGCGTTGCGCCTATCGTTCGAGGCGACCGACCCGGCGCTCTTTCAGGCCGCAGCCGTCCTGGGAGCGGGACCCTGGGATCGGTTTGTCTCTCTCGCCCTGCCTCTCGCAGCGCCTGGAGTTCTCGCAGGCGCCGTGACCGCCTTTGCGGCCGGGCTGGGAGAGTTCGGGGCTGTGATAACCTTCGCCTCAAGCATTCCCGGCGAGACGCAGACGCTTCCCCTGGCGATTTACGCCGCCCTCCAGGTTCCCGGCGGCGAAAGCGCCGCTCTGAGGCTTGCCGGCGTTTCGATGGTCGCGGCTGTTTCCGGTCTCGCTCTGGCGGAGATCCTTCAGACCCTCGCGCGTCGGAGGCTCGGCGGATGAGTTCGGCCTCCTCCGGTCTTGAGATCCGTCATCTGAGGCTCGCCCGCGGGGATTTCATCCTTGAGGCCGATTTCGCGCTGCCGCCGCAGGGGGTAACCGTTCTGTTCGGGCCCTCGGGAGCCGGAAAGTCGCTTCTCCTGTCGGCTATCGCCGGGCTCACCAGGCCGGACTCGGGCGGGGTGCGTCTCGACGGTCGCTGGCTTGACGGACCGGAAGCGTCCCCCCGCGCGCCGGCTCACGAGCGCCGCATCGGTCTTGTGTTCCAGGATGCGCGTCTTTTCCCCCACCTCTCCGTGCGCGACAATCTTCGGTATGCGGAGGCCCGCGCGGCGGTCCTCGATGCGCAGATGAGTTTTGATGAGATTGTCGCGGAGTTCGGGCTTGGGGATCTGCTTGGGCGGTCCGTACGCGGCCTCTCGGGCGGAGAACGGAGCCGCATCGCGATCGCCCGCGCCCTGCTGGCGGCCCCGCGCTGGCTGCTTCTCGATGAGCCTTTCGCCGCACTCGACGGCCGCCGTCGCCGGGAACGTCTTGTCCATTTGCGGGATCTGTCCGCGCGGGCGGGTCTCCCGATGATCGTCGTCACGCATCTCGTGGAGGATGCCGTGGATCTCGCCGATCAAGTCGTGGCCCTTCGCGCTGGGCGATGCGTCATCTCCGGAGATGTCGCGAGGGTGATGGCTGGCGAGGACTTTCTCTCGCTGCTTGAAGACCGCGACCTCGGGGCCCGTATCTCCCGGCCCCCGCTGAGGGGGAGCGGGGCGGAGACGGGCGGAGGAGCGGTCTGGGTTCGCGCCGACACCGTCATCCTCGCCTCGAGCGCGCCTTCAGGTCTCTCCGCGCGCCATGTGTGGGCGGGACGAGTGCGTTCGATCCGGCGTGAGGCGGAGGGAGCGTGTCTGGTTCGTCTGGAGACGGAAGCGGGAGACCTGCTCTCGCGGGTCACGCAGGAGGCGGCTGAGGAGCTCAACGTGAGGCCAGGGAGCGCCGTATGGGCGGTGGTGAAGACGCATGCGTTCTGAAGAGCCGAAGGGAGCTTGTGTCGTGTCAGAATGTGCAGGGCGAGGGGTCGCCGCCTTCGTTTCCCTGTTCATAGCCTCCTGCAGCGCGCCGTCTCCGCCGAAGGAGGTAAGGATTTTCGCCGCTTCAAGCCTTCAGGGCGTTCTGGAGAGGGTCGTGCAGGAGGCCTGCGCCGGCCAGACGCCGCTCTTCAGCTTCGCCTCCAGCGCGGAGCTCGCGCGGCAGATCGAGCAGGGCGCCCGGGCCGACGTCTTCTGGAGCGCGGATGGGGAGTGGATCGACTATCTCGAAGACCGGTCCCTGATCGATCATGCCCTCAGGGTCGATTTTCCGGGCAACGCCCTGGTCCTGATCGCTCCGGTCGATCGCGCCTTCAGTCTGGACCTGTCGCCGGGCGCCGATCTCGTTTCGGCTCTCAGGGGCGGGCGTCTGGCGCTCGCCGATCCGGACAGCGTCCCGGCCGGCCGGTACGCCCGCGAGGCCCTGACCTATCTGGGTTCCTGGGATGCGCTTTCGGCGACGGCCGCCCGGGCCCCCAATGTCCGGGCCGCTCTTCGCTTCGTTGAGACGGGAGAGGCGGCCGCCGGTATCGTCTATGCGACCGACGCGCGCGCCGCAGAGGGGCGTGTCGCCCTCGTCGGGCGCTTTCCGGCGGAGGCCCACCGTCCGATTCGCTATGCTCTGGCTCCGGTCAGCGGATCCGCCGCCGGCAAGGTCCTTGCGGGGTGCCTGACCTCTCCGGCGGCCCGTCGCGAGCTCGGTGAGGCCGGTTTTGACGTGTCTGAGCCCGCCCACAGCCGGTGAGCCGGATGGTGTCGGGGAGGCCCTCTCTGGAAATTTACCCATGGGCGCCCTTAGGGCGCCCTGTTGCCGTTTGCGGAAAGCGCGCGCATTTTGTCGCAACGTGACTCTATCTGGAGCCTGATGATGAAGCTTCGTCTCCTTTCCAAAACCTCCGCCGGCGTTCTGTCCGCAGGACTGGCGCTGGCCGTCTCGGCCCTCGCTCTCGCCGCCAACGGCGCTCCCTCCCGGACCGAGCCCGGTCCGGTGAGCGGCGACAGGGTCGATAATTTCATGCTCGCCGATCAGTTTGGCGTGGGGCACGAGCTTTTCTACCACGCCGCTCAGCCGGCGATCGTGATTGTCACGACCGCGATCGGCGACCCCGCATCCTCCCGCGCGATCGAGGCGGTCTCGAAGCTGCGCGAGAGCTACGCCTCCAAGGGAGTGGAGTTCTTCTTCCTCAACTCGAAGCTCGGAGACGATCGCTTCGAGATCGAGAAGGCTTTTGCGGGCGTCCAGATTCCGGTTCTTTCAGACGATCTGCAGCTGGTCGGCCGCTCGATGGGCGTGACCTCGACCGCCGAGGCCTTCGTGATCAATCCGAAGACCTGGACCGTCGCCTATCACGGACCGGTGGACGCCTCGTTCGCCAGGAAGAAGGTCAAGGGCGCCAGCCTTGAGGCGGCGCTCGACGCCGTGCTGGCCGGCCGCGCTGTTGAGGCGACCGACATTGCGGTGAAGGGAGAGGCTCTCGCCTTCCCGGACCGCGCGAAGGCGGCTCAGTTCGCGAAGATCTCCTACTCGACCGAGGTGGCCCCCATCCTCGCTGAGAAGTGCGTGGTCTGCCACACAGAGGGAGGGCTCGCTCCCTTCGCCATGAACAATTACACGACGGTCAAGGGCTTCGCGCCCATGATCCGTGAGTCAATTCGCACCAGGCGCATGCCTCCCTTCCACGCCGATCCGCACTGGGGAAGCTGGAAGAATGACATGAACCTCACCGAGAGCCAGGTGAAGACGATCGTCAACTGGGTTGAGGCCGGCGCCCCGCGCGGCGAGGGTCCCGATCCGCTGCCGTCCGCCGCCAAGCCGGCCCCTGAATGGCCTCTTGGCGAGCCAGACATGATCGTGAAGATCCCTGGATACGACGTTCCTGCAACGGGCGTGGTCGACTACCAGGACTGGTCGATCCCCACGGGTCTGACCGAAGGCAAGTGGCTGAAGGCGACCTCCTGGCGCGCTGGCGCCGTGCCGACCGTTCACCACGTGCTGGCGGGCTGGATGCCTGAGGTTCGTGCGGACGGGCGGGGGTTCAGCTGGAACACGTCGCTCGGCGGCTATGGTCCGGGCGGGGAATCCAACCTCTCGCCGGACGCCACAGGCACCTATATCCCGCCCGGCGGATCCTTCTCCTTCCAGATGCACTACACGCCCGTCGGCAAGCCGATGAGAGATGAGACCCGTGTGGGTCTCTATTTCCACAAGGAGGATCCTAAATACATTCTCCGTCAGGCGAGCGTCACCGACTTCTCGCTGGAAATCCCCGCCGGCGCCGCCCGTCACAAAGAGCGCGCCTATCTTGAGTTTCCTCATGACGCTCTGATCTACGGCACGCAGCCTCACTGCCATTCCCGCTGCTACGCCACGAAGCTGACCATCCGCTATCCGGATGGCGCCGAGAAAGTTCTTCTGACCCAGCCGCGCTATGACTTCGGATGGCAGAGGGAGTACATTTTCGACGAGCTGCTCGAAGTCCCGGCCGGCTCGAAACTGATTGCGGATTATGTCTTCGACAACTCCGCCGCCAACAAGTCCAATCCTGACGCCAGCAAGGACGTGACCTTCGGCGAGCAGACCTCGGAGGAGATGCTGTTCACCTTCGTCCGCTACCGCTGGAAGGACGAGACTTCGACGACCCGCAAGGACGACTATCAGCGGGATCTGCAGAACAACATCATGTTCGGCGCCCTTGATGACAACATCGACGGCAAGCTCGAAGTCGCCGAGTTCCGCAACTCTCCGCGCTTTGCGCCCTTCAAGCAGTTCCTGCCGATGGTCGACAAGAACAAGGATGGCGGTCTGGACAAGGCTGAACTCGCCTCAGCCATGGAGATGATGCAGAAGATGCGTCGTCCCGGGGCGGCTGCGGCGCAGGCGCCGGACAAGGGCACGGCGGCGATGACCGGTCAGAGCCGTTAATCGGTCTCTGACCGAGATCGACCGGTCTCACAGACAAACGCCCGCCCGGTTTCGGGCGGGCGTTTTCCGTTACAGCGATGAAGAGCGTCCGCCTTTCTCAGGCGGACAGGGGATCGTGAAGCAGCGCTTCTCCCGACATGGCGGGATCCGAGATCGAGGGTCGCCCCGTTTCAATCCGTCCGGCGAAGCGCCGGTGGAAGGAGGCCGCGTCGCCGGATGATACGGCCAGATCATACCATCCGCCGGTCTCTCCGAGGCGCCAGGTTCGTCGTGCGCTTCGTCCGGGTTCGAGAACGAGGCGCACAGCACGATGCTGGCTCTGATAGGCGAGCGGATCAATCATCAGGCGGAGCGGGCGTTCGGTGGGGTTTGACAGAGCCAGCGTGAGGCTGCGCCTGTCGCGCGAGGTCTCGAGATCGATCGACGGTCCGTTCGCGCCCGTCTGCCGGATACGTCGATGGAAGCCGTTGGGGCCGAGAATGAAGAGATCGTGATTATCTCCTGTCCAGTCCCCGTCCAGACGGGCGCCCGGGACGACGGTGTAGCGTCGCGGCGTCTGAAGGGGATTGAGCCGATCATAGACATGAAACACGGCCCCCGCGCGTCCATCATTGACGAAGGCGAGGCGAAGGCCGGATGGGAGACGTGTCTCCCTGACGTCGAGCCGATAGGGCAGCGGCCTTGAGGGGCGCACGCCGGCCTCCTGACGCGGAGCCGATGGCGTCTGAGGGGTGGGAGGCCGGGTCCGTTTCGCGAGCTGTCCTGCCCGTTCGGCGGCCTGAAGCGTCTCGGGCAGGTCCGTGCGGAACGAGGTGTCATTGGGTGTTGCGAAGTCGAACGCGCTCGTGAGGTCGCCGCAAACCGAACGCCGCCAGGCCGAGATATTGGGCTCGGGCACGCCGAAGCGGGTCTCGAGAAACCGGATGACGGATGTGTGGTCGAACACCTCGGAATTCACCCACCCGCCCCGACTCCAGGGCGAGATCACATACATCGGCACGCGCGGACCAAGACCGTAGGGCTTGCCCATCAGCGCATCGCGATCCGCCGAGGCCTCCGAGGGGGCCTTTACGAGATGATACTCCCCCGTCGTGTCGACCGACGAGGAGCCCGCCGGCCCCCCCGGTCCTATCGACGGGGGCGCGGGCGGCGGGACATGATCGAAGAAGCCGTCATTCTCGTCGAACATCACGAACAGGACGGTTTTCGCCCAGACCTTCGGATCGGATGTCAGCGCATCGAGCACGCGGGCGGTATAGTCGGCGCCCTGCGCGGGAGAGGACGGCATGGGATGCTCGGAGTCCTTGGCGGGAGCGATGATATAGGAGACGGACGGCAGCGCCCCGGAGAGAACGTCTTCCTTCAGCCCGTCGAGCAGACGTGTCGTGTGAGCGAGCTCTGCGAGCCTCGGGTCAGACCCGGGCGCCTTCGAGAAACTGTCCCGGAAGGCCTGGAAGCCGGCGAGGGGGTTGTCGTCGAAATTGTCAGCCATGTCCTGATAGATGCGCCAGGAGACCCCCGCCGCCAGCAGGCGCTCGACATAGCTGGTCCAGGTATAGCCCTCTTTCGCGCTCCCCCTGGTCGCGAAGTTGTCATGCGAGTTGGATATGCCCGGTCCTCCAAAGCGACCGGACGGGTCGTTGGTTCCGGTCCAGAGGAAGAGGCGGTTGGGATTGGTGCCTCCCTGAAACGAGCAGTGATAGGCGTCGCAGACGGTGAAGGCGTCAGCGAGAGCGTACTGGAAGGGCAGGTCGGAGCGTTCGTAATAGCCCATCGAGTGCGCCGTCTTGTGGTGAGGCCACCGGCTCATGCGGCCGTCATCCCAGGCGAACTGGGCGTCCGCCCAAACGTGGGGCGTCCCTTCGACGCGCATGTGGGCGAAGGTCTCATCAGTCTTCAGAGCAAAGGGCGCGATGCACGCGTCAGGCGCGATCGCTCCTGGCGCCGGCTGCATCCAGCACGTGGCGCCTCGCCCCATCTCTCCGGTTGATGGGATGACAAAGCGGTCTGCAAAGCCCCGCACCCCGTTCAGCGCTCCGAAATAATGATCGAAGGATCGGTTCTCCTGCATCAGGATCACCACGTGCTCGACATCCGTGATGTCGCCCTTGCGGACATCGGCGGGAATGGCGCGGGCGCGGGCGATCGCGGGCGGGAGGGCGAGGCTGGCGGCCCCTCCGGCGGCGGCGATCATCATGGCGCGGCGGCTGAACTGGGTCATGGTCGAACATCCTCGTCGATGAAAGTGATCAGGCCACACTTCGTCGGAAACGCCAAGGCGGGGGGGAGGCGCAGGGCTTCCTCTGATAACCTCCTTTGCATGACGCTTCTGCGACATGCCGCCTGATCAGGAGCAAGCGCGCCGGCCGCGCGTCGTGGAATAGCTTCCCGTTGTTGTCCTGATCTGGAGGAGCGCTCCAATGCTGAGACGCGGTTTTCTGGGAGGGGTCGCCGCCCTGAGCGTGATCGCCTGTGTTCACGTCGAGGCGTCTCCGCCGGGAGGGGCCCACCCATCGTCTGTGAAGGCCCACGCTGAGCACGGGTCCGGAGCCTCGCCCGCCGGGGCGATGAGCATGGGCGGAGGAAAGATGATGGACATGGCCTCGGGCGAGGCGATGGCGTGCCCGGCGGGCAGGCTCGCTTCGGCGGATCGTCTGGATGCGTTAAGCGCGAGCCTTGAACTCAGTCCGGATCAGGAGGCCGCCTTCAGAGAGTTCGTCCAGGCGATCGGCGAATTCCGGATGATGCGGCATGAGGGAATGATGACGATGGCGGAGAGGAGCAAGATGAGCCTTCCCCAACGCCTGCTGGCCCATGAACACATGATGGACGATCATCTGCTGCGTCTTAAGTCGCTGCGACGCGCGAGCGAGATTTTTTATGAACGTCTTACCCCTGATCAGCGTTCGAAGGCCGAGGCGCTGGTCTGCGGAGGCGGCCACCAGGGCTGACGCGCGTCCTCGCCTCTGAGTTCATCCAGAGATCAGCAGTCAAACCTGGTGCTGCTGAGATGAACTGAGGGGGAGGTGTAAAAAAACTCACTGGCTTCCCCGCCGCCAAGGTAGACCGGTGTCTCGAGGCCCGAGTTGTAAACGATGACAAACTCACGGTCGTAATCGGTCATGTTGACGATCCGGACGTAGGCCTGATTGTTCACAATGCCGTAGTCTACCCGGTACGGGCAGCCTTTGTCTCCGCTGAGCGTATCGGAGTAATGGACGTCATCCCAATAGGCGCCCTGCTCCATAGCCATGGCGTCGTCGAGATACATCAGGCTGGTCCCAAGTTCCGCGCATCCCGTCGTCAGCAGAGCGCCTGCAAGGATGGCGAAGCGAGTAAACATGAGATCGTCTCCACGAAGCTGGCGTGCAGCGGGTCTGAAAAGTATCGGCACAACGAATGGGGGATTACCCTGCAGCTCGTCCTGACGCCAGCTTTTTCAACGGTGAACCGGGAAACAGCGCGTTGAGGCGATACCTCAGGCGGAAGGCGCCAATGATGCAGGCAGCCGGATCGGAATATCGAGCAGCTGCTGGGCCTTGGCTTTGGCCAGAGCATCCAGTCGGAGACTGGAGAACTGACCCCCGCCAAGAGCTTCCATGAAGTGGAGATTGACCGCTTTCAGTCCCGGCAGATCATAGAGCCTGACCCTCGGGGCCTTCGCGCCTTCGAACTCATGGGCGAACCAGTCCTTCATCCGCGCTTCCGAAAGCCCCTCCCGGATCCAGGGAAGGAAGGCCGGATCCCGGGCGATCACGCCGATATTGAACGCATCGCCCTTGTCCCCTGATCGCGCCCAGGCGAGGGCGATGAGCGGACGCTCGACCATCTCCCCTGACGCAGGCGCGCAGGACGGGGGCGAAGGCCTTTCGACCATTGTCGGGTCAAAGACATCGCTGAGCGCAGGAGGCTCGTCCATGAACGTATCCTCGCCAATGGAGATCCTGGCCGGACACTCCTGACGATCCAGAAGGACCGAAAACACCCGTGAGACGGGCGTGATGGTGGGAGGTCCCCCAAACCATCCCGTCGATCCCACGCTCATGGAGGTCGTCGGCGAGTTGAACTCCCGCATCATCAGTTTGAGGGCGTCGGCGTCGACATGTTCCGCTCCGATGCGGGCGACGACCTCCCGGGTCGCCTGCGCCTCGGGTCGGGCGTGTGCGCCGTAACTCGCCTCCGCGCCCAGAATTTCGATTCTGTGATCTCTGAGCGGGGGCAGGTTCCGGTCCCGCAGCATCTCCGACAGGCGTTCGATGAGCGCGCGCGCCTGACGCGCCGCTTTCTGAGCCGCCTCGCGTCCGACCACGGGCATCGCGCCAATGAAGCGATATCCGTCCCCCCAGGTCAGGCAGACCTTGTAGCGTCCGCTTGGGGGATAGCCTCGCGCGCCGGACACCCGGACGCGCTCCGGCCCGGCTTCAGAGACCTCGACCTGCGTGAAGTCGCAGACGACATCCGGCAGCGCATAGCCCTGCGGATCCCCCACTTCATAGAGGATCTGTTCGGCGACGGCGGCGGGCGAGACCAGTCCTCCCGTTCCGGGAGGCTTCTCGACGAAGAACGTTCCGTCCGGCATGCATTCGACCACAGGATAACCGATATGGGTCCAGTCCGGCACCTCCTCCCAGTCGGTGAACAGGCCTCCGGTCGCCTGAGCGCCGCATTCGATCACATGCCCGGCCAGCGATCCCGCAGACAGAAGATCGTAGGCGTCCTGTCTCCATCCGAACTCATGCATCAGCGGGCCGAGCGTGAGGGCGCTGTCGACCACTCGTCCCGTGATGACCATGTCCGCCCCAGCCGCGAGGGCTGCGGCGATCGGGGAGGCGCCGAAATACGCGTTCGCGGTGAACACCGCCTCGGGAGAGGGCATGTTCGCGCCCGTGAACATTTCACGCAGGCCGCGTGACGTCAGTTCGGGAAGGCGCGAGGAGAGATCATCTCCCTCGACGATGGCGATCCTGAACGACAGACCGGCGGCGCGGGCATGCGCCATCATGCGCTCGCGGCAGGCCCGTGGGTTGAGACCCCCGGCGTTGGTGACGACCTTGACGCCCTGCGCCTTGAACTCTCGGAGGTTGTCCTTCCACACCCAGTCGGTGAAATCGCGGGCGTATCCCTGATCCGGACGCGCGGCCCGGAGCTGACCGAGCGAGGACATGGTCGCCTCGGCGAGATAATCGAGGATCATGTAGTCGAGCCGCCCGCCCTTAAGCAGCTGCGGGGCCGCCAGGGAGCTGTCGCCCAGAAAGCCGCCCGCCCCGCCGATCCGAACCGAAGATCTCGTCATGCATGATGTCCTTGTCGGTCCGCCCGGCGCGAGCGGAAAGAGCGATCAGGCGGCCTGCGCCTGTAGCTGTTCGAACAGGTCCGCCGGGAAGGGCGAGGCGTAGGGCGTCACGCCGAGACGCTGTCGCACTGCATCGGCCGGCAGGTTCCACAGCGCAGGCCAGTCGGCGCCGAGGAGCTGCGGCGTGTTGCGGGCGTGACGCCACGCCGTCAGGATGACGTCGAAAAGAAGCGGGACGCCCTCAGGTCGGACGAGCGAGGCCTTGGCGGTCACGACAGCGAGGAACTGGGCGGAGTAATTGTGCCCGAACTGCCCAAGCTGAAACCCGGAGATCGCGACCTCATGAAGGGACGTCGTTCGATATCCCCCGATGATATGCCACAGATCATGGCATTGCAGGATCCTGACATTGAGATAGTCGAGCGGAGGCGTCAGCTTGGCCAGACCCAGAGCGTCGCGGTCAAGCACCTCGAGATCAAACCCGTTCTTCACGATCAGCTCGTGAAACTCCCATCCCAGCGAGCCTTCGGGGCAGCGCGCCAGATCTTCGATGCGGAAGCGTTCGGGCCATCCCTGTGCAGCGGCTTCTCGCACGCCGCTGAATTCGAGGCTGGCCGCAATCGCTCTCGCCTCGAAGCCGGCGTCGAGCCGTCCCCCGAGGGCGGCGGTCCGCATGGTGAAGCCTCCGGCGTCAGTCGGAGAGTCATCTTCGAGGAAGTCCCAGAAATCCTTCCACAGCTGGGCGGGCGCTTCGAGCGCGCCGGCTTGCGAGGCGTGTTCAGGGGTGGCGACCTGATCGATCCATCCTGCGGCCGCCGCATCATAGACCGAGGCGATGACGCCCGGATCGATGAACCCGGCCCGGGCGAACAGGGCGGCCAGATCGCGGGCGGCCGAGACGTCTCCGCCGCGGGCGGCCTTCGCCAGCTCGCCCGGGCTCGCCGCACCGCTGCTGGCGAGCGCCTCGAAACGGGACCGTACGCTCATCTCGATCATGGAGACCTCCCTGTCCGCAGTCTGTTTCGGAGCCTAGGCCCGGTCCCGGCCCGGTTCAAGATCGCCTGATCCCCTTCGCGAGGCGAGGAGGTCCAGATTGGACTGATGGCTCTCGCGGGTAAGGGTGTAGCCCAGCAGGACGAGGGGCGTCGCCAGCCTGAGAAGAAGGATAAGGGGGATGTAGGCCGTCCCGAGCCGCATCAGGGCGTCCTCTCCGACATCCGAGGGCTGGGCGCCGACCGGGAAGCCGGCGAAGTTCAGCACCTGAGCGGCAGCCATCACCCCAAGCCCGGTGACCAGCTTGGCGATAAAGGTGTTGGCGGAGAAGAACAGACCTTCGGATCGGCGGCCCGTTCGAGTTTCGGAATCCTCGGCGATGTCCGCCATCATCGAGACGACGAGCACCTGAAGGCACACCACCAGACAGACATCGATCTGCCCGAACGCGAACACGACCCAGAACGTCGTTTCGTCGTTTCCGCCGGCAAGGACCCCTGCAAGACGCAGGGCGATCGGGATCGGCGATATGAGCGCTGAGAGAACGCCCAGGGTGACGGCGGCGTTTCGCTTACCCAGCTTCCGCGTCGCCATCGGTGCGAGCGCGGCGCCGAGGAAGGCGGAGAAAAAGATCGCGAGGGTCAGGAGAGCGATGCGCTCGGAGGAAAAACCCCAGAAATAGGTCGAGAAATAGACCGAAAGGGACGAGGCGAGCCCGGCGCCGACGGCCGCGATGACCGCCGCGAGGAGAAGCGCGGCGAAGGACCGGTTGGCGAGCGTCTCGCGGATGTCCTTTACAATGGAGCCGAGCGATGCTTTCGGCCCGACCTCCGGGCGGATCAGGCGCGGGATCTGCCCGTGGGTCCCGAGAGCGGAAGCCAGCATGGCCACGGCCATCAGCGCTCCGGCGACGATCCCATAAACGCTGTAGGCGTCACGATTGAACTGTCCGTTCGGGATCGCCTCGGTCACGAACGCTGGAAAAAGAAAGAAGAACATCATCACCGTCATGGCGTTCCCGCCGGTCCAGCCGAAGAAGCTGCGGTAGGACAGGAGCGAGCTGCGCTCGTCGTAGTCGGAGGTCAGTTCCGGAGCGAGCGCAGCGCTTGGGGTTTCGAAAAAGGTGATGAAGGTTCGCGTCAGTATGGCGAGGACAAGAACGTAGAAGAAAAGGGCCGTTTCGCTCCATCCGGCGGGCGGAATCCAGAGCAGCGTGAAGCAGAGCGCCGTCGGGGCGATGGCGAAATACATGAACGGATGGCGTCGTCCCCAGCGTGACCGGAACCGATCCGACCAGTATCCGACGATCGGGTCGGAGACCGCATCCAGAATCAGCGCCAGGGTGAGAGCCAGCCCCACCAGGCGGGCGTCGACCCCGATCACCTGACTGTAGAAGATGAGGAGAAAGTAGCTGAACCCGGCATCCTTGATCCCGAATGCGGCCGAGCCGGCGCCATAGGCCGCCTTGAGGCCGAAGGGCAGGCGCAGCGTCGTCGGCCCGGGCGTCGTATCGGCCGATGCGGGGGTCTCCGTCATCGATGGGCCCTTTCCTTGCGGTCTGGAAGGCAGTTGAGGCGAGGCGGGGACATTTCGCAAGGGCCCATGATCGGCGAAAGAAGGGAGCCGTCCGAACCGGCAGGCGCCGGCGGCGGGTCTCAATCCCTCCGGTCCGTCCCCGGCCGGCCGGCCGGGCCTGCCTCGCCCGCCCCGGTCGGGGCTTACATCTTGCCGGGAAATATCGTTATCTCGGCCCTCGACACAAAGCGCAGTTCGCCGCGCTTTTCGCCATGAGCGGACATGACGCCGGAACGCAGGGGGAGAGACCTGACCGGCTTCGTGTTCATGATCGTAAAGGAAGACGGAGCCGACATGAGCCAGCATCTGATCGAGACGTTTGAAGACGGCGTCGCCACCCTGACCCTGAACCGTCCGGAGGCGCGCAACGCCCTCACCGGAGAGATGCTCGCCGCCATGACCGCGGCGGCTCAGAGACTGGCGCTGGATCCTGCCGTTCGCGTGGTGGTGGTCACCGGAGCGGGCGGCGCCTTCTGCGCCGGCGGAGACGTCAAGGGCTTTGCCGCCGACACGGGCCGCGGACCGGATGGCGCTGCGGGTCCAAGCTTCGAGCAGCGGCATCACAGCTTGCGCAGCGGAATGGAGCTGAGCCGCATCCTTCATGAGATGCCGAAGCCCACCCTTGCCGTCATACCGGGGCCCGCCGCCGGCGCCGGTCTGTCCATTGCGCTCGCATGCGACATGCGGATCGCCTCGGCCGAGGCCAAGCTCACCACCGCCTTCTCGAAGATAGGCGTCTCCGGCGATTACGGCGGAAGTTATTTCCTGACCCATCTCGTGGGCGCCGCCAAGGCGAGAGAACTCTACTTCACCGCGGACGTCATCACGGGCGCAGAGGCGGCGGAGCTCGGCATCGTCAATCGGGCCGTTCCGGCCGCCGAACTTCCGCAGGCGGCCGCAGCGCTGACGGCCAGACTTGCGGCGATGCCCACGATCGCTCTCGGCTACATCAAGCGCAATCTTAACATCGCGGCCCACGGCCCCCTGTCGGATGTCCTCGATGCGGAGGCGGTGCACATGGTTCGCACCATGATGACGGAGGATCACAAGGCCGCCTCGGTGGCCTTCGTCGAGAAGCGTCCGCCGGTGTTCAAGGGTCGCTAAGTTTCCCGTCGCGCCCCGCGTATCGATCCCGGATCATCGGTCTGAGAGACCGGACGATGCGGGGTCGGCGCCGTTTTGGGTGCGCGTCACGCGAGCGCCGCACGAGGGTTGGGACTGCAGGAGTGGCCATGGGGCTCTTTGAATTCTACACGGTGCTGCTCTCCATCGTGATCTCGATCGGTCTCGCCTCCCTTCTGGGAACGGCCATGCGTCTCATCCAGGACGCGGACCGTGTGACCTTCAGCGCAATCCATGCGCTGTGGGCGGTGGCGATCTTCCTGCAGCAGCTCGGCTTCTGGCTGAAAAGCTGGGACTATCACGCCCTCACCGATCTCACGCCGGTGATCTTCTTCACGCCTCTCTCCCTCGCGATTCTGGCCTATGCGTGTTCGGCATTGGTGACCCCTCACATTCCCGAACATGGACCGATCGATCTGAAAGCCTTTCACGCCCGTCAGTCCCCCAGATACGCTGTGGCGATGGCGGCGTATCTTCTGATGGCGATCGTTCAGGCGATCATGATGGATCCGATGACCGCAGACCTTCAGATCGACGGTCTGGTGATGGGTCTTATGGCCGCTGTGATCCTGGTTTCGGTGCGATGGTCGCGCATCGCCTGGCTCCAGGTCCTGACGCCATGTCTTATCATGCTGGCGCAGCTGCGCTTCATTATCGACCGTCTTATCGCCTGAGGCGCAGGCAGGATCCCTGGTCCGTCTGAAGCCTTATGATGGGTGATGTGAGCCGATCGCCCCGGGAGCGCTTTGATACGTTCAGGCGGGTGCGTCCCTCTCGCAGAAGGGGGGCGAGACGACATGCCTTCATTCGTCGTCAGGGGGCGGCATCAGGTTGCAAGGCCGGCCTGCCTGCCCGTCGAACCCGTTGTATGAGCCGACGAGAGAGCGGGCTGGCGGTCCTCCATGCCCTGAGTTAGGCTTGTCTTCAGCCGGCGACAAAGACCGGTGAATGGGAACGTTCATACGAGGGGAGACAAACGAGATGACGACTGAACTGACGATGCTGGTTTATGCAGCCGGCCTGTTGATCGTGCTTATCGGCATACAGGCGTCGGTCGGCGTGAGCGCGATGGGATTTAAAACGGCCGCCGGGCCGAGGGACGAGACGCCGCCTCCCACACCCTTTCAGGCGCGCACCAAGCGAGTGGTGGATAATCATCGCGAAGGTCTGACGGTTTTCGCGCCGATCGTGCTTGCGGCCGCGGTCGCCGGCGTGTCGAATGAATGGACTGTCCTCGGCGCTCAGCTGTTCTTCTATTCCCGCGTGGCCCATGCGGTTATCTATCTGGCCGGCCTGCCCATGGTGAGGCCTCTTGCTTTCTTTGTCGGACTTGCGGGAACGATCATGGTGCTTCTCGCCGCTCTCGGCGTGATCTGACGGGCGGACGTCTCCCGGTCATGGGCCTCGCCGCAGGCTCCATGGCCGGGACAACGCGGCGCCGCAATCACACTTTCTGGGATGGGGACATGAGCGGATCGAGCACAAGAGATCGCGACCTGCGGGAGCGCGCCCGGGAGGTGATACCAGGGGGGATGTACGGTCACATGTCCACCGCCCTGCTGCCTCCCGAATTTCCGCAGTTCTTTTCCCGCGCCTCGGGCGCGAGGATCTGGGATGCCGACGGCAACCCGTATATCGACTATATGTGCGCCTTTGGCCCGTGCCTTTTCGGTTACGGCTACGCGCCAGTCGAAGAGGCGGTTCGCACGCAGTTGGCTCTCGGCGACATCATGAGCGGGCCCTCGGAAATCATGGTCGACCTGGCGGAAGCCTTTGTCGGCATGGTCAGCCACGCGCAATGGGCGATGTTCTGCAAGAACGGGACGGACGCCACCACCATGGCTCTGATGGTCGCGCGGGCGGCAACCGGGCGCGGCACGATTTTGTGCGCCCGCGGCTCCTACCACGGATCTGCCCCCTGGTGCACGCCGCGGCCTGCGGGCGTTCTGCCGAGCGACAGGGCTGGGGTGACCTATTTCGAATATGGGGACGCAGGCAGTCTTGAGGCGGCCTTCCGGGCGCACGCCGGCGATGTGGCGGGCGTCTTTGCGACGCCCTTCAGACACGAGACGTTCGCAGATCAGAGCCTGCCTTCGAGGGAGTATGCGTTCGCCGCAAGGCGATTATGCGATGACCACGGCGCGCTTCTGATCGTGGACGATGTGCGCGCCGGCTTCCGCCTTGCGCGCGATTGCAGCTGGTCCGCTCTTGGGGTTGAGCCGGACCTCAGCGCCTGGGGAAAGTGTATCGCGAACGGCCATCCCATCTCCGCCCTTCTGGGCTCGAATTCCGCTCGCGCCGGCGCGGAGCGCGTCTTCGTGACGGGATCTTTCTGGTTCTCCGCCGCGCCCATGGCTGCCGCGCTTTCGGCCCTCAGAGAGATTCGGGAAACCGCCTATCTGGAGGATCTGATCGCAGCGGGAGAGGAGCTCAGACGAGGGCTGGGGGGGCTTTGCGCCGCTCATGACCTGGCCGTCCGTCAGACCGGTCCGGCTCAGATGCCGCAGATCCTGTTTGAAGACGACCCCGATTTTCGTATCGGCTACGCGTTCGCCGCCGAATGCGTCAAACGCGGCGTCTATGTGCACCCCTATCACAACATGTTCCTGTCATCGGCGCACGGTCCTGACGATATCGCCCTGACTCTCGAGGCGATGGACTGGGCGCTCTCCGCCGTGCGGGCCCGCCGATCAGACCTCCAGCCTCATCCGGGCGTTGCAGCCCGGCTGGGGCTTCGCTGATCGGACGGCCGTCCGACCACGCACTTGTGACCGGAGCGACTGTCCGGGTAGGGGCTGTGTTAAGGCCCGAGCCATTGATCCCCAGAGAGGTTGACCCTAAGTAGGGGCCCAAGGTCCGCCGCTGTCGTGCGGTCCGCAAACCGGAGGTCCGCCTTGCGTCGATCCCTTCTCCTGGCTCTGGGAGCCGCTCTTTTCACTCTGCCGGCCATGGTCTCCGTTCAGTCGGACGCGTGGGCGCAGGCCGCTCCCGCCCCTTACAAGGCGCCCCGTCTGGCGATCGGTCAGCCGGATATCGGGGGATACTGGAGCAACTCCACCCTCACGCCGATGACCCGTCCGGCCGCCGTCCGCGACCGCCTCGTCTACACTGAGGAAGAGGTGAAGAAGCTGGAAGGCGCCGTCCAGGTGGAGATCGAGGAAGGCAATCAGCCGACCGATCCCAACGCTCCGGCTGAATATCGCAACCCCACCAGCGTCAACCGCCCGGAATTCACCGCCGCTGGCGGCGCTGTGGGCGGGTATAACCGCGGATGGCTCGATCCGGGCAATCACGTCATGCGCGTGAACGGAGAGCCGCGCACCTCTCTCATCACCACCGCCAACGGACTGGCGCCTCCGCGCAAGCCTCAGCCTGCGGCGCCTGCGGCGGCCCGGGGCGGCGGCGATTCGTACGACAGCTACGAGACGCGCTCCCTCGGCGAGCGCTGCATTATCGGGTTCGGCCGCAATGCGGGTCCGCCGATGTTTCCGAACGGCTTCTACAACAACAACTACCACATCGTTCAATCGCCTGATGCGGTGATGATCGAGGTGGAGATGAACCATGACGCCCGCATCATTCGTCTGAACAGCAAGCATCGTACGGACAATGTCCGTCCCTATTTCGGGGATGCGATCGGCTGGTGGGAAGGCGACACCCTCGTTGTCGAAACCACCCACATCCCGCGCAGCCAGGCTTTCATGGGATCCTGGGAGAACCTCAAGGTCACCGAACGGTTCACCCGCGTTGCGGACGACCGTCTTCACTATCGCTTCTCTGTTGAGGATCCGACCGTCTGGGATGAGGCCTGGGGCGGCGAATACGAGTTTTCGCCTCTGAACGGTCAGATCTACGAGTACGCCTGCCATGAGGGCAATTACGCGCTCCCTGGCATTCTGATGGGCGCGCGCGTCCAGGAGGCCAGAGAGGTCAGCGCCAAGGCGTCGGCCAAGGCTAAGCCCTGAGATTGGGACGGGATCTGAACGTCAGGCTCTGAAAGCAGGCCGGAAAGGGAAACCTTTCCGGCCTGCTCTCATAGGGTGCGACCCAGCGCCCGGGCGAGCGCCGACAGGCGCGCCTGCCGGAAGCGCCGCGAAACGCCCGCCTCGGGCGCAAGAACGTCGAACCCGTGATAGGCGCCCGGGACGACAAGCAGTTCGGCGGCGACGCCGGCGGCTGTCAGCCGGCGGGCGTAGTCGATATCTTCTTCCAGAAAGAGATCGAGGCCCCCGACGCCGATGAAGGCCGGGGGCAGTCCGCTGAGGTCCTCGACGCGCGCGGGGACGGCGCCTTCGGGGGGATGATCGCTTCCGGCCGGCTGTCCGAGAAGGGCGCTCCAGCCGAAACGGTTTGAGGCAGCATTCCACCGGACGCGCCCCGTATGCGCGGCGGCGGCCTTCGAACTTCCGGTCCGATCGTCGAGCATCGGATAGGTCAGCAGCTGGAAGGCGATGCGATACTCGCCGCGATTGCGTGCGGCGATGGCGAGCATTGCGGCGTGCCCCCCGCCTGCGCTCTCTCCGCCGATCAGGATGCGATCGGTATCGACCCTCAGTCGCTCCGCCTCCCGATTGAGCCAGCGCAGCGCCGCGTAATTGTCTTCAAGCGAGCCGGGAAACGGCGTCTCAGGCGCGAGCCTGTAGCCGACGGAGGCGACCACGCATCCCAGTTCCGAGGCGACGGTCTGGAGGAAGGCCGGATTCCGGCCGGCCGATCCCGCCACGAAACCGCCGCCATGCATGTGCAGGAAAACGGGCCGGCGATCATCTCCCGCGCCTGGATCGATCAGCTGAACGAGAACCTCGGGCGCGCCGGGCGGCCCTGGGATCATGATCCGCTGCAGCTGAGGCGCCGGCGGCGGCAGCGGTCCTGGCGTGGGCCGGGCCCGAACAGAGACGAGGGTCTCGGCGGTGATGGGTTCGTCCGGAAGGTTCGCAACGGCTTCCAGAAGCTCGGGGTCGATCCCTTCGAGTCTCTCATTCCGGGCGATGGGGGACATGGGTCGGGTTCCTGAAGTCTGCTGAGCGGAGGCGATGGGAGCCGCCGCTGCGGCCGCCAGAAGGCCCAGAGTGAGGCGTCTTCGAGAGGGGTTGGGCATGCGTCTGTCTCCATCCTGGCGCCTGCGGAGCGGACAGGCCTGTTCGAGGCCGGGTTGGGCGGAAGTGTGATATTCCACCCTTTCCGGGGCGAGGAAAGATCTGGAGGCGTTTCCTTACGGCAGGCCCCGCGCTAGGAGAGGCGTGGAAGCGCGCTCGGTCGGAGTTCGCGTGCGAAGGGGAGCCACCTCAGTGTCGGACCGCCGGAGCCGTCTTCGTGACGCCGTTCTCGACCATGCGGCCCGTCGCACGCTGCTCATGGGTATTGTCAATCTGACGCCCGATTCCTTCTCGGACGGAGGGCGGATTCATGGCGCTCAAGCGGCTCTTCAGGCCGCCCTCGACCTGTCTCGGGACGGCGCAGACATCATTGATGTCGGTGGTGAATCGACCCGTCCCGGAGCCCCGCCCGTACCCCTGGATGAGGAGCTGGCCCGCGTTCTCGAACCGGTCCGTCTGATCTGCGAGACCCTTGATCATCCGGTCTCGATCGATACCTACAAGGCGGTCGTCGCCCGGAAGGCGGCAGCCCTCGGCGCGGTTATCATCAACGACATCTGGGGCGCGACGCGAGACGAGGACATGATGCGCGCGGCCGCCGAGACGAGATCGGCAATCTGCGTCACGTACAACCGGGGCGTCGCTGATCCGACCCTCTCCGTTCTCGACGACATGCGCGCCTTCTTCGATGAGGCCCTGGCGCGATCGCTCGCTGCGGGCGTCCCTCGACAGCATGTAATACTCGATCCTGGTCTGGGTTTCGGAAAGACCTATGAACAGAACTATCTTCTGATGGCCCGTCTCGACGTTCTGCTTGATTACAGCCTGCCTGTGCTGGTGGGCGCCTCGCGCAAATCGTTTGTGGGCCGGCGCCTGGATCGTCCGGTCGACCAGCGTCTGGCGGGGTCTCTCGCCTGCGGACTGTTGTCGGCCATGAACGGAGCATCGATACTCCGGGTGCATGATGTCGCCGCTCATCGCGATGCGCTCGACATCGCCCGGGCGTTCAGGGAGGCCGGATGACTGACCGTGTGTTCGTGACCAATCTGTGCATTCACGGCTTTCACGGCGTCGCAAAAGCCGAGAAGTCGCTGGGGCAGAAATTCTATGTCGACATCGATTGCTGGGTGGAGAGAGCCGATCCGGACAGCGACCATATGGACGATACGGTCTGCTACGGCTCTCTGTGCGACATCGCCGAGCAGTTGTCGGCGCGGACGACGTTCAATCTGATCGAGACCTTCGCGCATCGCATCGCAGGTGAGGTTCTCGAGCGGTTTCCGGCGGTGTCGGCGATCCGGGTCCGCATCCGCAAGCCGTCCGCTCCTATTCGCCATGCGGTCGATCATGTCGGGGTCGAGATCGAACGGCGCCGGAATGGCTGAGGTGGGCCTTGGCCTTGGCGCCAATCTCGGGGATCGTGGCGGGGCGATCATCTCGGCGCTTCAGGCGCTGGACGCCATGTCCTCCGTTCGGCTGACAGCCCTCTCAGGCCTTTACCGAACCGCTCCCTGGGGACTGACAGACCAGCCCGATTTTCTGAATATGGCCGCTCTGATTGAGACCGAGCTGCAGCCTCTGGAGGTCCTGAAGACGGTCAAGGCGCTCGAGCTCGCGTCCGGTCGGAGGGTTCGCGAGCGCTGGGGCCCTCGCGAGATCGATATCGACCTCCTTTTCTATGACAATCTCGAGCTTGTCTCCGATGGGCTCGTTCTGCCTCATCCAGGTCTGTTTCAACGCCGGTTTGTTCTGGCGCCTCTGGTCGAGATTTGTCCCGATCGCCCTATCCTGGGGCGAACGCCCGTCCGGGGTCTTTCAGATCTCCCCGGGGAGACCAGCGGGGAGGTCGTTCCCGATCCTCTGGAAACCCATCGTCTCGCTCTCGCCTTTCCCGGTCGCGTCGGCCGGATCTGACCGGGCGATCGCCTGTGACCCCGTCCGACGCAGTCGTTTCGTGAAACGATCATCCTGAAGTGAGAGAGACACGGCGGCCCCCAAGCGGCGCCGGCTGTCGCACGCGCCGCCTGGACAGCTTGGGGTTTAGGCCGGGTACGCGATGCAGGCTGACGGACGATCAGAGACGCACGAGCGGCTGACCGGCGAGCGCCTGAAGGAACAGGCCGGCCACGACCAGAACGCTGAGCGCCGCTCCGCCGATCACGATCGCCCGGGCCTGACCCGGCGCGAGGCGATCGGCGATCAGGCCGAGGAGCGGAACCGCCTGCATGGTGTGGGTCGCGAAGAAATGCGGTACGCGCAGATCCCCGCCGGTCGACGACCACCCGACCAGGGGCAGGCCGTTCGCGTCCGAGCGGATCCCGCCCACCCAGTGTCCCGGCCCGTCAATGGCGCCGGAGGACATCAGCCCGGCGATCACAAGGGTCATGACCGATCCCAGAGTGAGCCCCAGGCCGACCCCGAGGCGTGTGCCCGGGCCGGTGGTGTCCGACGCGTGACGCCAGACCATGACGCCCCAGACGAAGGAGCCGATCACCAGCGAGACCGCGCCGACGCCCATAATGCTGTACATGATCGATTCAACGGGGGTCTCGGTATTGAAGTGCGAGGCCCGACCCCGGGCGGACTGGATAATGAGATAGAGAACTTCCGTAAGGGCGAAGAAGGCGGTCGTCAGCGCGATGCCGCGACTGATGCGACCGTCCCTGCGTTCCGAAGGCAGAGCCCGAAGGACAAGAGCCATGGTGACAAGATGCACGATCAGGGACGCCTCAAACTTCAGCGGCTTATCCCATACGCTCGCCTCATTAATGAGCCGCGGGTCGATGGACTGAGCAAGAGCCGACGGGATCATCAGCGCGGCCATCGACGCCGCCGTCATCAGCAGAAGCTCGGCCGGATCGGCGCGGCCTCGGGCGATCGGGGTTGAGAGAGATGGCGCTGGGGTCATTGGCCGGCCTCCGAGGCTGCAGGCTTGCGCAACCGAGGCACGGCTTCCATCGAGGCGTAGATGAGATAACCCACCGGTCCGAACATGAAGGTCGCGAGCAGGATCGGGGCCTGTATCACCCTGGACATGCCCCGCGCATCGGCGCGTTCGGCGATCCAGACGCCGACCAGGAGATCGAAGGCGAGATAGTGGACCCATCCGGCCAGAAGGCCGGGCCGGCTCGACAGCAGGGTGGCGACCTGATCGAGCGACCCAAATCCTCCGCCCTCGACTGTGAAGAAGGACGTGAACACAAGCGTCGCGTAGAGGGCTGACAGGCCGAAGATCACTCCGAACCGCAGCGCAGCGATGATCCAGCGCCACCGGGGAAGAGCGATAAGGACGAGCCAGGACGCCGCCGCAGCCGAGCTCGCCAAACTGAAGGTCTGATCAAGATCCATCCCCGACACCCCCTCCCATTCCCGAACCTCTTATCTCACATTGTCCGGATCCTGTCATCGCGCGGCCGGCCCGGCCCCCGTTTCGGGGCGTCTTTAAGGGGGAGGGGGCTGGACGCACGGCGATGAGAGGGGAACATGTTCCCTGCGATGGCGGAGATGGTTCGGGAGACGCGACGTGACAGCATGGAGCTCTGGACGCTTGAGGCGGCTCTCTGTTTTAGCCGGAGTTGTCGTCTGGACGGGTCTCGTCTTTTTGGGCCTGTCCCCGCCCGCGATGGCTTCGACGGCTCAGCGCCTCGTGCCGGCCCCGCGTGAGGCGACGCTGTCAGGTGCGCGGACGGGCGCGCTGAGCCGCATCGTCATTCGCCAGCCGGCCGGTTCAGGGCCGGTCCTCAAGGCCTCGGCAGCGCGTTTCGAAGCGCGCATGAAGCAGGCCTTCGGCCTCAGCGCCGCCGGACGCGCCTTTCCGGTTCGCATCGAGTGCGCGTGCGCGCCCGGATCCGGTTTCGCTCTGGGCGGGGATGAAAGCTACGAGCTGATGATCACCCGTTCGCGCGCAAGGATCCGCGCGACGACGGAGGTAGGGGTCATGAGGGCGTTTGCAACCCTGTTGCAGCTCGCACAGCGGGATGAAAAGGGATTTTCCTGGCCTGTCGGGGACGTCAGGGACGATCCGCGTTTCCCCTGGCGCGGACTGATGATCGATGTCGCCCGGCACTTTCAGCCGATTGAGGCCCTGCAAAGACAGATCGACGCCATGGAGCTCATGAAGCTCAACGTCCTCCACCTGCATCTCAGCGATTCGGAGGCTTTTCGGGTCGAGAGCCGGCTTTATCCGCGCCTGCACGAGGTGGGATCTTTCGGACAGTTCTATTCGCAGGCCGAAATCCGCAGCCTTATCGAGTATGCGGCAGCGAGGGGCGTGAGGATCGTCCCCGAGTTCGATCTGCCCGGGCACAGCCTCGCGATGATTTACGCCTATCCCATGCTCGCCAGCGCTCCGGTCCCGGACCCGCCTTGGATCCTGCCTGTGCGCAGAAACGCCGTGATCGACCCGACGCGCGAAGAGGTCTACGCCTTTCTGGATGGTCTGATCGGAGAGATGACCGCTCTCTTTCCGGACCCTCACTTCCACACCGGCGCAGATGAGGTGAACGGGATCGAGTGGAGCGCCAGCGCATCGATATCGGCCTTCATGAAGGAGAGAGGGTTCGCACGCCCTGAAGATCTCCAGGCGTATTTCAGCGGCCGCATTCATGACATGGTCTCGCGACGCGGAAAGACGATGATCGGCTGGGACGAAATCTTCGCGCCGGACCTTCCGAAGGCTGTCCTCGTTCAGAGCTGGACCAGCTCCAAGATGACGGGTCTTGCAGCGCGCGCGGGCCACAAGGTGATCGTCTCGGCGGGCTATTATCTTGACTGGCTGACGCCCTCTTCCTTCCTCCATGCTCGCGACCCTCTGGATCTGACGGCGCAGGGCCTCACGCCGGAAGGATTTGATCGGGTCAGGGGATCGCCCCTTGAACGGCTGATCAGCGAGCGGTTCGTCCTTGACCCGACCCTTCGTCTGACAGCTGAGGAGGAAGCTCGCATCCTTGGAGGCGAGGCGGCGATGTGGACTGAACTGGTGACGCCTGAGAAGCTCGACGCCACGATTTGGCCTCGCGCCGCCGCTGTCGCTGACCGTCTCTGGTCGCGGCCGGAGGCGACGGTCGTCCCGCTCGATGAACGGCTGGAGGCTGTCTCTGAACGTCTGGAGAACGCAGGTCTCCGGCATGTCGCCTCGCCGCAGGCGATGCAGGCGCGGTTGGCGCCGGAGGGCGGGACGGTCGTCGCCACCCTGCTGGAGGCGCTCGAGCCCGTGAAATTCTACGCGCACAATCATGAGTCGCGAAGCGGCGGACGCGCGCCCCTGCAGTCCTTTGCGGATCTTGCCGATGCGCTGCCCCCCGAGAGCCTGCCTGCTCGCCGGTTTAATCGCCAGGTTGCAGAGTATCTGGCGGGCGACCGGAGCCTCGCTGGCGTGCTGACGGACAGACTGACAAGGTGGAGGGACAATGATGCGTCGTTTCAGGCGCTGCTTGCGCGCAACCCCGCCTTGAAGGATGCGGCGTCCGCATCCTCAGATCTCTCCCGCTTGTCGGACGCGGCGCTGGAAGCCCTGGGACGTCTTCAGGATCGGAGCCTTCGCGCAGGCGGACGTGACGCACGGATCGATGAGCTTATGCGCACCCATCTGGCTCACCAGGCGGCGTCCGCCGACGCCCTCGCATCGTTCATTCGACCCCAGCCGCCTGGAGACGTTCTCCTGGCGCCCTTTGACGGACTGCGGGCGTTGATCGAAGCAGGAGGCTAACCCGCAAGACAGGGTTGGGGTCAGAAGGTTCGTCTGAGGCTCGCAGACAGGCTTGCAAACCCGTCGGCCGCCGATCTCGCCAGATAGAGCGGCGCGCCGGTATTTCGCGGCGCGTCGTAGAACACCGACCAGCTGCGCCGACCCGTGGCGAGGACGTTGTTGAGGCCTGCGCCGAAGGTCCAGCCTGGCGAGGGTTTCCAGCTCAGATTGCCGCCAATATAGGGCAGGGAGATCTGACGTCCGAAGCTGCGAGGGGAGAAGACATCGAAATCAGAGTCGTCTCTCACATAGACCGACCAGACAAACCGGCCTGCATCGCGGATCTGCTGCAGGCTGAAGGAGAGCGAAACCGGACGGTCGCCCGAGGCGCTGCGCGAAACCTGGGTGACGGGGTCGGTGGTTTCCGAACGTCTGAGGACCGCGCCCAGGCTCAGTATGCCGCCTCCGAAGCCCAGACTGTCCAGTTCGACGTCTCCTGACAGGTCAAGGGCGCTGCGGGTCTCACGGCCGGCATTACGCGTGATCTCGAGCACCTGGGCGGCTCCGCCCGAGGAGGACGGAAGGGTGAGCACGCCGCGGCCGAGGGCATTTTCCGTGAGTTCATGGGTGACCTTCGCCACCAGCGTCGTCTGGCCTCCGTACTGTCGCTCATAGCGGCCTTCCATCCGCCATGACTTTTCCGGCTCGATGCTCTCGTTTCCGACGCCGAACACGCTGTCTTCAAAGGAGACCCGCGACGCGAAACCGTTGAAGCTGAGCTGATCGACGCGCCGCTCCAGAAGAAAATTGTAGAGCCGCCCGCGTGCCGGTGACCACGAGAGGTTCGCCCTCGGCTTCAGGTAGCTGAATGTCTTCTCTGAGGCCGAGGGGCCGACCTCAGCTGTGATGCGCGACCACTCGTACCGGGCGCCGAGCTCGACATTGAGCGTTGGCGTGGGCTTCCAGTTGAGCGTTCCGAAACCTTCAAGACGTAACTCGTCAGCCTCGAAGGAATCGCCGACAAGGGCGAAGGCTGAGCCGTTAAAGGTGTTGAAGGACTGAGACCGGGTCCAGTTATAGACCGCCTCGCCCCCCGCCTCGATCTGCGACGTCTCAGCGCCCGGCAGGCGGACAATGCTGCGAGCGATGGTTTCTCCCGATGATCCCTCGGCGCGGGTGCTGGAGGCGTAGGTTGTCGCTTCATCAAGACCGGAGCCGGTTGAGTCCCTGAGAGACTGAAAGGCGACGAGCTCGAGGTCGTATCCTGAGACCGACCCGGTATATCGTCCCCCCAGCTCTGCGTAGAGTGAGCGATTGTCATTCCTGGAGAGCTGGCGGCCTCCGACCGGGATGCTCTGGATCTCGAGAGCATGCGAACGACCCGAAGCGAGATCAACCTTCGCATTGACCCTGAACCTGCCCCCGAGGGCGGGCGTCTCGACGGATCCCGTCGCCGAGAGGGTCTCGTTCGAGGTCTCGCCGGTCGACACGGCGTCAAGAAGCCTCTGGCCCGAAGGAGCAGTCCTGTCCCTTTGGCTGCGAATGTCGCTTTGTCCGGCGTCGAGCCTCAGCCCGGCCTCAAAGCGTCGTCCGTTGGAAGGGGTCTGGAACTGAAGCTGGAGATTTCCGCCGCCCCAGCCGGTCTCGTTGAGGCTCGCTCCTCCTCCCACCGCGCCCGTGGCGGGCGCATCGACCTTTCTCACCACGTTGGCGATGATGGGTTTGCCCTGCATGTCGACGCCTTCCGCGCCGCCTCGTATGACCTCGATCCGCTCAACGGATGATGAGGCGATCCGCGAGAGGACGGCAGCGAGGGAATCGCTTCGGGACGGCGGGCGCGATCCGTCGATCAGCACGTTCCCTCCGGTCCCGGAAAACCCGCGTCCCGACGATCCGCCGTCGAAGGCGAAGCCGGGGATCCTGAAGATCATGTCGAGGGCTGTGTCCGGATTGAACCCTGCAAAATAGGCTGCCGGATAGGAGGCGATGTTGCTCCCGGCCTCTCCTGCGATCTCGCGGGGTTCAAGGAGAATGGCTTCAGACGCGGTCTCCGTCTGCGGAAGCTGCGCGAGCGCGGGCGCGCAAGCGGCCGCCATCGCCAGAGCGCTCAGTCCGACGCCGCGGACGGTGCGTGTCAGGGCCGGAGGATGGGTCGCCATGAAACAGGCCCGATACGCTTAAAACCAGGATCTCTGACGGGATTTCAACTCTGCGTCGCTGGCCGATGCAAGCAGCTTTTGAGGGGGTGGAGCGTTTGAGCCAGGCGATAATCGTGGAGTTGAGGCTTTCTTGGGACATTCGCCGGGTCAATGACGCATTCGTGTGCGCGGCGCGCCGCTCTCGGGAGGTCCGTTCCTGCGGCGCCTGGGGTCGTGAGATGCATTCCGTTTGTTCCGAGGACGCTTGCGTCGGGGCGTGCAATCACGTCTCCCCCCGGCGGTCGAACCATGACAGGAGTATCTCATGAACCGGTTCATCGCCGTATCAACCAACTATGATTCCGAGTACTAGGCCCCGGTTTACGCTCCAGAGCTGGATGTGCGCGCGGTTGTGGCGACGGGAACGCCGTACTTCTCGCCGAAGGCCCAGGCGGCCCTCGAGGCGGCCTATCCGCGAGATGCGGTCGACCCGCTCCTCGTCTACAACTCCCTCGCCATGTCTCTTCTTGAACAGACCGATAAGGCTTTCCGGGTCGAGGACTATATCTCCGCAGACACTCTGGCGACGGTTCGTTCGATCCGAAACTCCGATTTCCGCGATCTGGCCCAGCGCGTCAGCGCCAGATCGCCACCCGCAATCAGCGCATGAACGAGGGACTTCACGCGCGGCGCCTGATCGGCTCTGAGCAAACCCAGCCTGGGCACCGAAGTTGCTCCATCTTCGGCGATGTCGCGGTCGATATGAGGCTCCCTGATCCAGTCGGAAGACGTTATTGTAACCCGCGAAACCGCAGAAAAGAACGCCGCATCCCCAGAGGGAGCAAGGTCGGGCAGCAAATCGTCGAGCCGGTCAAGCAAGGCCGGCAGTTTATCATCCTTCTTGATGGCGCGGAGCTTGCGCTCCAATTCACCGCCGTCCCCAAGCGACCAAACAAGTTCTATTTCCGCGCGCGGAACCATCCACGTCGGATTGCCAAGATACAGCAGCCGTACAAGGTTGCGTCGACGGCATATCCGCGTTGCTCGGTGGTCCTCCGCTTCACGCTCACTAAAGCGCGGAAACACTGCTTTCAGAATTGGTTCATATCCCTCGGCGGCGTCTTTAAGAATGTCGACCGGAGTTGCCGCACTTCGCCTGTCAAGGCTGCTCGCTACCATGTCGATCAATTCCGACTGCGAAGGATCGTCCACGGGCTTGTCCAGATTCGCGGCGATAGCATCGCGAAGACCGGGCGACTGGGTGAGACTCCAAGAAAAGGCGAGCACATCAAACAGCGATATCTCGCCGCGAACGGCTGCTTCCAGCACGGCATAAGCGCTGAGCATTCTCTTCACTTCGCGAGGCGACACAAGGCTTGCCTTCAGCGATGCTAAGAGTTGGGTTTCGTGGTCACTCCGGGCGGTGAGCGGCTCAAGCGACTAACTCTTGATCATGCCTTCAAATAGCGCTTACGTTCAAGTTCATGGGGGGACGAACACGTTCATGGGTTCAGTTTTTTTGGGGCGGCCTGCGTGATTTCGCCTTCACTGTATCGGCAATTTTCTTCAACGCCCTTTCCCCGGCGACTTCCGCTTCGAACCGCTTGCGCTCTTTGTACAAGCGGATTTGCTCGGACGCCTTATCGTCTGCCTGTTTCCGGCTGATCGATCCCGCATGCCCCGCCGCTTTGAGGGGCCGACCGTCGAGTCGGACAAGATCGCGCATTTTCGCGATGAACTGCGGCAGAGTCGTGGGCCGTCGCTGCTCGGCTTGGCTTTCGAAGAAATCGAGCACAAGGCTGGTGATCAGATTGAGCGCCGTGATTTCGAGCTCGGCGAGAAAATTCTTTGCCGTCTGCGCTTCCTTCACGGTCGGCATACGGCCCGAAAAGTGCGTGAGGCCGGCATTGTCAGCGCAGGCATCGACACGCGCATGCACAATTTCCGCCGCTGTATGCTGCGACACGGCCCAGTGCATCGTGTTCTGGATTTCGGCAAAAAACGTCACGTGTTGTTCGGTATCGTCAGCGTCGTAGTCGCTGCAAAACGCCGCCAGCTCCAAGACCCGCATCCACATGCGCGCTTCCGAACTGCGTATGTCGCGGATGCGCGCCAGCAATTCGTCAAAAAAGTCGGGGCGGCCCTCGGGGTGCTTGAGGCGCTCGTCATCAATCACGAAGCCCTTGGTCAAAAGCTGCACAAGTCTATCCGTCGCCCAGATGCGGAACATTGTGCCAAGCTTGCCGCCGACACGGTATCCCACTGAAATCATGGCATTCAGGTTGTAGAACTCGATTTCGCGGGCGACACTGCGTCCGCCTTCATCCCGAACTCTTACGTTTTTTGTAAGAGTTTCCTCAGGAACGAGTTCGCCTTCCTCGAAGATGTTCTTCAGATGGCGGGAAATCGTGGCGACGGAAACGCCGAACATCTCGGCCATCTGGTTCTGGGTGGCCCAGAACGTCTCGCCATCCACGCGCAGATCGACGGTGATGCCTTCCCTCCCGCTATAAATCAGGAGGCGGTCGCCCGTGTCGTCATCGGCGACTAGACGCAACCGCTCCCCGCCCTCTGTCGGTCTGGCTGGCGGTGGGGGCGGTGTGCTCCCTGACTTGGAGCGCCCGCGAGATTTTTTTGGGGGCTTGACCATCGAATCACAGCTTAGAACGGAAGGAGAACTTCGCCAAGATTCTTCGGGCGCGTGTGTCGGCGCCACTCGATATGTCCGCTTTTCGTAGCCTCACCGATGGCAGAAAGGACGCTCCCAAGCGGCCCGAAAAGGGTGGTGCTTTCGTGCGTTTAAATGGTGCGGAAACTGACCCCGAATCCCGTACAAGCCTAGCGCGTCTGGAGGGCTGAAAAGCGCGCCAAGCCACGCCGTCCGAGAGCCCAAAATCGAGGGTTTGGGCACACTCTTTGGACACCTTTCTGGACACACTTTGGTCGTTACAACACGTAACGCATTTATATTACAGGTTATATTTGTATAGACATCAGAACCTAAATCCGGCCCTCGATCATGGCGGCACGGTCAACGGCTCGACGGCGGAGAGCTCGGCCTTCATTCGCAAGGCGTTCGCTGGCGAGAGGATTGCAGGCAATTGCAGCGCTCTGCCCTCTGTCTCGCCTCCGTCTTAGAGATCGATCGCCGCAAGAGGAGAGATGGAGAGGCGCATGAACCGGTACTGGACGCTCGCCGATGGACCGCTGCCGCGTTGGCCGAGGCCTGACACCTTTGTTCTCAGGACGTCGGACATTCCGGTTCCGGGTCCCGGTCAGGCTCTGACCCGGACGATCTACGTTTCCCTGGATCCTTACCAGTGGGGATATAAGCGTCGCGGCGCCGAGCCGCGCGGCGGGCCCTGCCACGCCCGCACCGTCTCTCAGGTCGTGGAGAGCCGGATGGATGGGTTGAAGGCGGGCGATTACGTCTTCAACACCAATGGCTGGAGCGAGTTTGCTCTCATGGGTGAGGGCGTATCCTACCCCTCATACATGATCCCCCGTCGTCTCGATCCTGCGAAGGGGAAGATCTCGCACGCTGTCGGAGTGCTCGGCATGCTGGGGCTGACGGCCTACTCCGGCCTGACGGTTCTGGCTCATCCGCGCGCGGGAGAGACCGTGGTGGTGTCGGCCGCATCCGGCGGCGTCGGGCAGATTGCAGGCCAGCTGGCGCGGATCGCCGGCGCCCGCGTCGTCGGTGTCGCCGGACGAAGGGAGAAGTGCGAGTACGTCGTCAGCGAGCTCGGATTCGACGCCTGCGTCTCTCACCTTGGGGACGATCTGGCGATGCGTCTGGCGCAGGCCTGTCCCGAGGGCGTCGACGTCTACTTCGAGAACGTCGGAGGCGCTGTGTTCGACGCCGTCCTTCCGCTCTTCAATCCAGGCGCGCGGATGACCATCTGCGGTCTCATCGCCCATTACGGCGATGAGGACGGCGCAGACGCCCGCGGCGATCTGATGAAGCGCGGCCAGAGGATCTTTTCGGACAGGAACGTCGCCGTTCGCGACCTCTTCGTGGGGGACTTTGTCGCCTCGCACCAGGACAGGTTTTTTGAAGAGATCGGTCCGCTTGTGGCGTCCGGAGCCGTCCGTTACCGCGAGGATGTGAGGGAAGGTTTTGAGACGATCCCCGAGGCCTTCATCGAAATGCTCGACGGTCGGAACTTCGGAAAGATCCTTGTGAGGATCAGCGAAGATCCGACGCGGAGCGTCTGATCCGCGCAGCGGTCCGGCTCGAGCCCGGCCCTACCGGGGTTCGCTCGACCCTGCCGATCGATGCTCCAGATCGAGCCCCGTCGCCGAGCGCGCCTGGAACCCGCGCCAATAGCGGGGCTGGCCGTCCCCTGCGGTCGCCCCGCTTACCTGCGCTCCGGGAGACTGCGTCCACACCCCATCCTCCGAGCGTTCCGTTGCAGGAGAGAGATAGGGACGGCGTGAGGCGTCTCCCTTGAGATTGAGATCGAGGAAGGCGGTGATGAAGTGCTGATTGATCGCGTTCATCCTGTCGCCCCTCCAGATGGGATCGGCGAAGAACTCCCATGTGGAGAACGGCCCTTCGAAATCCGGCGGGGCGGGATTGTTTCCGACATTATGCCGGGCGCCGCGGAAGACGAGGAGATGACGCTCTGATGTGAGGGCGTCGAATATGCCTCTGACCCCGCGACGATAATCGACGACATCATCCTGATCGCCGTCGATCATCAGCACAGGCGCGCGAATGCGCCCGAGCGAGGCCGCGCTCCAGGTGCGATTGGCCGGCTGCCCTCCCCACGGGGCGATGGCGACCAGAGCCTTGATTGAGCCGCTCACATCCGGGCCAGGCGCCTCGAAGGGCAGCTTGCGTCCGGAGGCCGGGATAAGCCTGACCGTCGGACTTTCCGGATCGATATCGGCCCCGGCGGTGGTGAGTGCGCCATATCCGCCCATCGAGTAGCCGATCAGGCCTACAGCGCCCGGATCGATCAGAGCAGCCCAGCCGGATTTTGTCTCTGACGCCGCTGAAAGGAGTTGGCTGATCGCCTCTCTCTGATCGCGCGAGCGATCGATGAGCACGTTTGCGAAATCAAGGGATGCGTTCGTCTTGCCGCCTGGCGGCCGGTCCAGATGGTCGATCGCGGCGACGACATATCCCTTCGAGGCGAGGTTCTCGGTGAGATAGCTCATCGAGGCGCTCCACCCGCCATAGCCGTGCGAGACGAACACCAGAGGAAAGCGTCCGCCTGTCGCCGGCGGCGCATCCTTCCGGGCTATCCCCGGCGTCAGGAGCTCCATATCGGCAACTCCGGGACGTCGCAGCGTATAGGGATAGCGTGTCGCCTCTGCGCCGGCGGCGGTCTGCGCCGGATACCAGATCCGGACGGGCAGGCGTCGTTCCATCCTTTCAAGCTGACCGCTCGCGACCCCCTCGATGGTGAGAATGGGACGCTCGGGAAGGACCATGACCTCCTCGCTCACTCCGACCGCGTAGGTTCCGAGACGGGCGAGCTCCGGGGCGTCGATCCCGGGAGAGGAAGGGGCGCGGGCGGCTACGGGCCTTTGGGTCTGCGCCGCCATCGTTTCCGGGGGCTCAGGAGCTCCGGCGCAGGAGACGAGGCCTGCGAGGAGCAGACTGACCGGGATCGTTCGCAGAAGTGAATGTGTCATGGTTTCGGCCTTGCACGCCCTGTTCGCGTTCGTCAACATTGTCCCTCCTTCGGACCGACCTGTCCTCAGTCGTCGCCTGAGGGGTCGGCGTCGCCCTCAATCCCCATCTCCTCGTCGGTCGCCGTCTCCGGCGGTCGATCAAGGTCGCGCAGGGTTTCGCGCGCTATCTCGCTCCACCCGGCCGGAACGAGGATCCGTCTCTGAAAGGCCGAGATCCCTCCCTCGACGGATGACATGTGGCCGTCGGCGCAGAAACACGGACATCCCGCCGCCTCGAGAAGACGCATCGCATAGTCCAGTCGGATAAGATCGTTGGTCCTCAGGACTTCAATCATGGTCGCATCTTTCGCACTGGCGGAAACTGAAGGGAGTAAAGGCCTCAGGACGATGCGAGACGTTCAGATCGCAGGGCTTTGCGACGAACTTTCCCCGCCTCATCGCGCAGCGGCTCGCTGACATGCTCGAACGAACGGGGGATCTTGTAGGCGACAAGGCGCTCTGCGAGGTGGGCGAGGAGGGCCTCCCGATCCGCCGGCCCTTCGGGCCGGTCGATGATGGCGTGAAGGCGCGATCCTTTGTCCTCGTCCGGCAGGCCGATCACCGCGGAGGAGCGCACGCCGGGAAAAGCGTCGAGCGCCGCCTCGACTTCAGCCGGATAGACATTGGCGCCTCCGACCAGGATCATGTCCGACAGACGGTCGGCGAGATAGAGAAACCCCTCCGCGTCCATCCATCCGAGATCGCCAAGGCTCTCCCATCCCCCTTCGATCGCACGCGCCTCGGCGCCGATGTATCGATAGGTGGTTCCCGCTCCCTCCTTCGGGCGGAGAAACACCTCACCTATCTCTCCCGGAGGGAGGTCGTGCCCATCCTCTCCGACAATCTTCATTTCGCAGGTCTCGACCGGACGTCCGACCGATCCTCTGTGGGTCAGCCAGTCTCCGCCCTGTATCTGTGTCGATCCCTGGCCTTCCGTACCGCCATAGAGCTCCCAGATCACGTCGGGACCGAGCCAGTCGATGAACTTCTCCTTGAGCCAGGCCGGGCAGGGTTCGGCGAGATGCCAGAGGGTTCTGAGGCTTGAGAGATCGTAGCGCTGTCGCACGTCTTCAGGCAGGGCCCATATGCGTCGCATCATGGTCGGCACCAGATAGGCGGTGTCCACCTTCAGCCGTTCTATGGTTCGCAGCGTCTCCTCTGCATCGAACCGTGTGGTCACAGCGACGGTGCAGCCTTTGAACAGGGCCATCATCGCCCACACGAACGGTCCGTTATGATAGAGGGGGCCAGGGATCAGCATCACGCCGGACATCGGGATCTGAAGAACTGCGGTATCAGGATCATACGCGCCCGGATTTTTGGAGACGATCAGCTTGGGCCGGCCGGTCGAGCCGCCGGATGTCATCGCTTTAAGGGAAACGGCCGTGCGCTCAGGCAGAGGCGTGTCGGGCAGATCCGGATCGGGACGGTAGGTCTCCGGCAGGCAGGGAATCCCTCCATACTCGCCCGGCGCGCATCCCGCGACGAGGGTGGGCTTCGCCAGGTCGATGATCTGATCACGCTCCAGCTTCGGCAGGCGAGAGGAAACCGGCTGCGGCGTTGCGCCGAGCTTCCAGGCGGCGAAGCACGCCTCGAAGAAGGCGATGCCGTTCGGAAGGGCGATGGTCACGAAATCGTCCTGCCGCACGCCGAGGCGCTCATAGGCGCGGGCGAGACGATTGGTCGACGCCTCGAACTCACGCCAGGACAGCGTCGCTCCATGGTGATCGAGCACGGGTCGATCCCCCTGAAGGGCGGCCCAGTGGGCGATCATGCGGGAGAGCGAAATGAGCGCCATGAGACGTGCCTCCGGATCGGCGCGCGACTGGGTCTGCGCGCGGTAAGGACAGCCCTTTGTGCGGGTCTTGGCAAGTGCCGGAGGGCCTCATTGAGGTCTCCGCGTCGGCAGGGCGGACGTCAGGCGGATTTTCGCGGCCCCGATATCGGGGCGTTGCGCTCGCCCGAGGCCGCGCCGGCAGGACGCCTCGAGTCTGCCGGCGATCGGCCATTCTTCCCGTCTCCCGCTCTGGACATAGGCCCGGACATGTCGAAGATGCGGCCCGTTGGCCGGGCGCGAAGATCGGGAGGCGCGTCCGGGGCGGTCGGCTTCGCTCCGAGGCTCGCGCGTCATTCAAATTCCGGGAGGACTGAAACCATGTTGAAAAGATCGTGTTCGGCTGTGGCGCTGGCGGCCGTGCTTCTGGCGGCCTGCGCGCAGATGCCCGCTTCGGGCCAGGCGCCTGCCGCCGCGCCTGCGAAGTCCGCCGCCGTCGTTGCAGGCCTGAGGCCCGCGGCCAGCCCTGAATCGGTAGGCTTTGATTCCGCGCGTCTGAAGAAGCTGGATGACTAC
>JAGWYJ010000046.1 GCA_018969425.1 Alphaproteobacteria bacterium
CGTGGCCAGGATTTTATGAAATCTCCCGTCTCGAGCTGGTCCGGCTGACTTACAGCGAGGCAGGTCGGCTGCTGCTGTCTGTTTTTTCTCGAGCGCTCACCCGGGGCGGTTTTCTGAAACGGCTGTTGGCCCTCGGAAAAAGGTTACGGTCCGGTCAAGCCATGGGTTTGGCTCTCGCTGGATCTCCCGGATCTTCAGATCAAAAAGCCTTCAAGAGCGTACCTATTGCGAATGAACCGGGCCAGGCTTCCAGGCTGAGCGCTCGGATCGAACGGCATGATCACGCTGTCATAAGGCTCGAAGCCGATGAGAGACTTCACCCCGAAGCGATGTCCATCGTCAACCGAGAGTTTGGCCGCAATCCCGATCTTCTGGCGATCTATTCAGATGCATGGGTCGACGGCTTGATCGCTCCTGTCCCCGCGTGGGACCCCGAACTCCTGGAAGGAGGGGTGTTCCCCGATGCGCCGGTCTTCCTTAGAGCTGGAACTCCGGTATCGACTGATGGAGTCAATCGGGCTCTGGGCGACATACTGCGCGAGGTGGGGCCGTCGAGATCGTCGAGGATTCCCCTGCCATTAGTGAGAGGGGACAAGCCTAGAACTCGGCCGAAATCTGTCGCGATGATTCGACGGGCCGTCGGTCGCCCCCTGGTTTCGGCGGTGATCCCGACACGGTATCGACCCGACCTTTTGGACCGCTGTCTCGGAGGTTTATCGAGGCAAACGGACTATCCCAACCTTGAAGTCATTATCGTCGATAACGGCAGCACGGATCTGAGATACGAGGCTCTTTATAAACAATACACTCAATGTCTGGATTTGCGCGTGTTGAGAGTGGAAGAGGCCTTCAACTATTCCCGTCTCGTCAACAGGGGTGTTCGCGAGGCTTCAGGCGGGATCATCATGAGCCTGAATGATGATGTTGAGGCAATGGACCCGGGATGGTTGGAATCCCTTGTGGACTCAGCTCTTCGCCCTGAGATCGGAGTGGTGGGCTGCCGCCTGCTTTACGGAGATGGAACCCTCCAGCACGGGGGCGTGACATTCGGAATTGGGGGAGTGGCGGCCCATCTCTGGAAGGGAGTCTCGCCGGAGGAGGCCGCAGACAATCCCATGGTCATCTATCCATCCCGTCGTCGGGCGGTCACCGGCGCCTGTATGGCGTTTCGGAGGAACGCCTTCGACATGGTGTGCGGTTTTGACGAGAGTTTCGCCGTAGCCTTCAACGATCTTGATTTCTGTCTGCGCCTTGAGGCGAGGGGACTGGGCGTCCTGTATCGCGGGGATGTCATTCTCACACATCATGAAAGTCAGTCGCGCGGCGCCGACGATGCATCAGTCGCGAGACGACGGCGACTTGCGAAGGAGATTGCTCTTTTTCGGGAAAGATGGGGTGTTTTCAGGTCTGATCCCTATGGCTCTCAGGCGTTTGACCCCACCAGAGATAGTGGGGCCGTTTACGACTGGTTGGCTGCGGATTGGCCTGTCAGGCGAGGCACGCATAGGTCCGGGCCAGTGCTTCGCGATAGTCCGAAAGACTTCTCAGACTCGCCTGTCGCGGACCCTCGCATCTGAGCTTGTCCCGAAGGTCCTGGTCCTCCAGAATCCTCTCAAGGCCTGCGGTGATAGCTGAACGGTCGTAAGGGTCGACGTAGAGCGCCGCATCGCCGCAAACCTCCGGTAGAGAAGATGTATTAGACACAAGGGTTGGGACCCCCATGTTCAACGCATCAAGCGGCGGCAGGCCATAGCCCTCAAACAGCGATGGAAAGGCGAACCCTCTTGCTCCTGCGTAGAGCCAGCGAAGATCTGCGCGCGATACATAGCCAAGTATGCGGATGCGCCTCCTCGCAGCATCCCCAAGAACAGTGTCAAGGTCGCCAATTTCTTCCTTCCACAACCAGGCCATAGGTCCGGCAAGGACGAGAGGACACGCAGTGTCGACCTCAAGATAGGCTTCAATTAGTCGCCGGACGTTTTTCTTAGGCTCGATCGCTCCCACGAACAGCAGATACCCGTCTTTATCGAGGCCGTACTTGAAGAGGCGGGAGGCGAGTGTGGAGTTTTCATCCTCTGTAAGCGGGGCGATGGTGGGCGGCTGGTAGGTAACGACGACCTTTTCAGGATCGACATTCAGGATCTCGACAATCTCACGCTTCGAGAACTCAGATACTGTGACAATCAGATCTGAGTTTTTGACGGAAGTCCGCACACGGCTGACATACTCCGCCTTGTTGTCCGTTGTGGTTTGAGGAAGCCGTATCGGTATGAGGTCGTGAATTGTTGTGACGGTTTTGACATTCCGCATCTGAATCGGCAGGGGCGATGTCAGATGCAGGATGTCGACGGGGTCCGTTGTGTGAACTTCCGTGAACTGACGGAGGAACATGTGCCTGTAATGGGCGTTTCGGAACAAGTTAGGAGCCAGATAATCCGGTCCGAGTCCATTCCATTCAGTAGGATTGAGCGACACCGCAAGATCTGGGAGCCGCCTGGCGCGGGCTACCGGCGACGAGAGGCCGTCCACCATTCTGAATAGGGTTTCAGTGCGTTGCCGCACGCCAGAGGTAGACGGCTGCGTGTCAGCTGCGCTGACGGCGTCAAGAAGTTCGTCCCCTCTTTTAGGCGCTGGAGAACCGATCAAAGATCCTGCCCGCATTCCAAGCGATTCCAGGATCGTGGAGAGTGTTCTCGCATATGTTGAAAGGCCCGACCCACGCCTGAGCCGTCCAACATCTCCATCTATTAGCACAGTGGGGCCGGAACGGATCATCTGGTGCAAGCGTCCATCAGGGATCCGTTGCTCCTATCCGACCCGAGGGGCCGCGGGAGGAGATCACAGAGACGATCCCGCTTCTTACTGATCATAGGGCTGAAGGCGGGTCATCTCTAGCGAGTAGGCGGCGTTGCCGAGGCTGTTTTCTTTCCTGGCGGTTGACAGAACACCTTCGATCCAAACAGGCGCCCAGATGTCTTTGATCTTCACGCCAGCCTTAACCGAGACGTAAACGATCTGGTTGGGAGGAGGGGGAGGCGTGTGAATGCAAGCCCCGAAATATGGCACCAGCAGGAATTCTTTATAAGTCTCCTTGGAGCTGAAATCGAATGGGACGATATAGCCGGGAATTCGAACGAGCCTCTTGTCCAGGGCTTTTACGGTATTGAACGTCCCGATCTGCGGCATGGAGTCGGCCGCGCTGCCTTCCGCAATGTCCCCAGCCCCACCTTTGGCCCCAACCGTCGCATAATAAGCTTCGTAGAGCTGGAGGATCCGCTCCTCCTCTCCCTCGGGCATCAGCTCTTCCCAGGTCAGTTCAAGTGGCTTGGACTGCGCTTTCTGTGCCTCTGCTGACAGCGACGATCCAGTCGGTCCCATGGAGAGAGCAGTCAAGCAGGCTGCGAGGAGCGGGAAAACAGGAAACTTCATGGGCAGAGTTCCAAAAATGCCTAGTCCCTGTTCGGACCTAAGCGCGATATTGAGACCTAGAAGTCTTAATCGGGGCTCACACTTTCGCGCAATTTAGAGGTCTGCGCCATAGTCGATCCGCATCCAGTCTATGCAAAATCTGCGGTGGCGGCCTTGCGCCAGTCGGAGTTAGGGGGCGTTCCGCGGTCAGAGGTCAGAGACGTTTCAGTGTCTCGAGATCAAGTTCGTAGGCGCTGGCGCCCATCTCAGAGGACTGTCTTGCGATCCTGAGGATCCCTTGGCTCTCTACCGGTCTGTAGACGCTATCGATTTTTACAGGCTTCCGTGCCCGAACGAAGACTGTCTGATTTGGCGGAGGCGGCGGCGCATGGAGGCAGGCGCCAAAGAACGGTACAAGGAGAAAGGCTTCCAGATGCGTCAGTCGAACGTCGAGAGGGACAATGTATCCCTTCAGTCGAACTCGTCTGCCGTGAAGCGAACGGACCGTATTGAAAGTTCCGAACTGCAGTTCGCTCATTGCGCGGGCGTCATCGGCCAACGAGCCGTGCGGGGCCGCTCGGCTCAGGGTTATCGCCTGCTGTCGAGCGATCTCCGCCGCCTCCCCGGGCGGAAGAAGAGCCGCCCATTCCAGGCTGGCGGGGGTTTCCGCCACAGCCGTTCCTGCCGCCCCTACGACATGAAGGCTCCCAACACCTGCCGCCAGACAAGCGGCCTTCAGGATATCTCGCCTGTGCATCAAGCTTACACCCGTACCGTCAGCCCGTCGGCAAGGGCGTTTCGGAAGGCCCTCCAGGCCGGAAACATCGCCATAAAGGATGCAAGTCCCATGAGGGTAACCAGAACGACCAGATCGAAAACGCCCGGCCCAAGTCCAACCAGACTGACGCCAGCACGGGCCTGGATGAGGGGAGCAAGGCCCATAAGGCCTGCGTAGAGAACCAGCAGGCCCAGGAGGGCTCCGAGGAATGCGATCACCGCGGCTTCAAGAACGAGCAGAAAAAAGATGTCGCCCGGGGCCGCGCCGACAGACCGCAGGATCGCCATTTCCCGTCGGCGCTCATTTAACGTTGTGAGAATCGAGACCAGGATCACGACAAGGCCGACGGCGATGACGCAGGCCGAGACAGCGGAAAGCAGTCTCTCGGCTATCCCGACCGTCTCCCAGAGCTGGCTGAGCGCGATACCGGGAATAACAGCGAGAAGAGGTTCTTCACGATAGGTATTGAGATCTCGCTGCATCTTCAAAACCGTGCCCCGGGATTTAAGCCCGACGATCATTGCCGTCAGTTCGTCGGGCTTGAGGTCCAGAGAGCGCACACGATCGGCCGTCATAATGGTTGCCAGAGGAGTCTTGGCGCCTGTCTCCCAACCAACATGGATCGCCTCGATCGCCGGCAGACTGACATTGAGGGATCGGTCGATCGGCGTTCCTGTGGCCTCTAGGATGCCGACGACCTTGAACGGCTTATTGTCGTGATCGGCAAAGCTCACCTCGCCGAGCCCATGAGACAATACAATGTCGTCTCCAATTCGATAGCCGAGGTTGCGTGCAACCTCCGCTCCAAGAACGACATCGAAAAGATCTCTGAATGGCTCGCCAGACGCGAAGGTCAGAGTTTGGTCCTCCCCGAAACGGTAATGTTCGAAGAGGTTTTCGTCGGTACCCACCACCCGGTACCCCTTGTGGGCGTCGCCAAGGGACAGGGGGATCGTCCATGCGACCCTCGGATCGCTCGCGATTTCTTCGTAGGACCGCCAGGTCATGTTGGCGGTGGCGTCGCCGACCCGGAAAATAGAGTAGAGAAGGAGATTGATCGGTCCCGATCGGGCGCCGACGATCAGGTCTGCCCCCGAGACGGTTCGCTCGAAGCTTGCCCGGGCGCCCTGGCGGACTTTTTCAACCCCTGTGAACAAGGCGACGCTTAAGGCCACCGCCATCAGCGTGAGCGCCCCCGTGACTCGGCGGTTGAGGAGGCTTCGGAAGGCCAGGTTGAGGAGGGTCGCCAAACGCATGAAGGTCAGGCCTGAGCATGGGAGAAAGCGGCGTTGATCGCGCAGAGGTCGACCGTGCGGTCGAAATGCGTCGCCAGAGACAGGTCATGGCTTACGAAGAGAAGGGATGAACCCCTCGCGGCACACTCCTCAGACAGAAGCTCGATAAAGACACCCCGCGCATCGGTGTCGAGTGCGGACGTCGGCTCGTCAGCGAGGATCAGGCCAGGCCCCCCGATCAGAGCGCGGGCGGCCGCAACCCGTTGCTGTTGTCCGACGCTGAGATCGGTCGCCTTTCGACCCCGGAGGTGTGCTTCACCGAGACCAAGACGGGCCAGAAGCCGCCCCGCCTCGCCTTCAATGGAGCCCCCGGACTGCTTAGCCCGCAGACCCCGCGCCGCGGAAAAGCGACAGGGCAGGGCGACATTTTCGAGAACGGACAGGTAGGGCACGAGATTGAACATCTGAAAGATCACCCCGAGCTCTCGGGCTCGAAGAGCGTCGCGCTCAGAGGCGCGCGCTCCGGTCATGTTGGTTCCCAGAAGCTGGATTTTTCCGGATTGAGGGGTCAGGACACCACTGATCAGGCTGAGAAGCGTGCTCTTTCCGCTACCGCTAGGCCCCCTGAGGAAGATCCTCTCTCCCTTTCCTATCTCGAAGTAGGGAATATGGAGGATCACCTCATTCGCCCGCCAGGCGAAGGTGACCTCTTCGAGGAGAAGGACAGACGAAGAGCCCGACGAAACCATTGCGAACCCGGGAAACCTCAGAAGAGACAAGTCTATCACAGCAGGCAGCTCTGGAAAGCAAGGCCCGCATCAGATCATTCTGAAGGACCGCTCCACCTGGAGAGCGCCAGCCGGGTAACTTGTCGGAGAAAAAGGGGAAGGACGGGGGATCCCGGCGGCTCAGCATACGTCCGAGGGGATGTGGCCGGCGCGTTGAGGCGCAGCAGGTGTCAACTGGATCACGATGACCTCTTCAAGCCGTCCGCGCGTAGACCGCAATTCCAGACAGGTCGCGAGAGGGCGGAGACAGACAGACGTCTCATGACGTCTGGACAAGGAAAGTCAGCCGATTAGTTCAACTTCCAAGTATGCGCCGGAAATAGGAAATGGTTTCCTTCAGACCGTCTTCGAGCTGGACTTTCGGCTCCCATCCAAGGGTCGTTCTTGCGCGGGTTATATCCGGCTGCCTCTGTCTGGGATCATCCTGCGGGATCGGCAGGAACACGATCCGCGAGGCCGACCCGGTGAGGCCGAGGATCGTCTCGGCGAGCTGGATCATGGTAAACTCGGTCGGATTGCCGACATTGATCGGGCCGGTCACATCGTCGGAAGAGTTCATCATGCGCATCATGCCGTCGATCAGATCGTCAACATAGCAGAAGGAACGGGTCTGGAGACCTTCGCCATAAATGGTGAGATCTTCCCCTTTCAGGGCCTGAACGATGAAGTTCGACACCACCCGTCCATCGTTCGGATGCATGCGCGGGCCATAGGTATTGAAGATCCGGATCACCTTGATCCTCACCTGGTTCTGTCTGTGGTAGTCGAAGAAAAGCGTCTCCGCGCATCGCTTACCCTCATCATAGCAGGACCGAGGACCGATGGGATTCACGTGACCCCAGTAGTCTTCAGTCTGAGGATGGACCTGAGGGTCGCCATAAACCTCTGACGTCGAGGCCTGAAGGATTTTCGCCCCCAGCCTCTTGGCGAGACCGAGCATGTTGATGGCGCCATGAACGGACGTCTTCGTCGTCTGGACGGGGTCGTGCTGATAATGAATGGGGCTCGCAGGGCAGGCGAGATTCCAGATCTGATCGACTTCGACAAACAGCGGAAAGGTCACATCGTGTCGAAGGAATTCGAAGCGGGGGTTGCCGATCAGATGAGCGATGTTTCTCTTCTGCCCGGTGAACAGATTGTCCACGCAAAGGACATCGTGACCGGCCTCCAGCAGGCGATCGCAAAGATGGGATCCCAGAAATCCGGAGCCGCCGGAGACCAGGGACCGGTTTTCAAGCAGGGCGCTGACCGAGGACATGGGAGACGGAGCCTTTGAGCACGTGACCCTGACACATGCTCCCGCGCCATAGGGTTGTAAAGATACCGAAGGCTCCGTCCCATCTGGCGCCGGCGCTGATTAGGCCGGTCTGGCTGCGTTTCGTGGGCGATCACCTGCTCTGATGAGGGGTCAGGGATGGGATGTGGGCCGGCCGACGCTGTCATAAATAAAGCCGCGACGGATCATATCGGACGGCTGGTAGATGTTTCGCAAGTCGACCACGACTGGCGATTTGAGGGTCGTTCGGACACGGTCAAGGTCCAGCGCTCGGAACTGGTCCCACTCGGTGATGATGATCATCGCGTCGGCGCCTTCAATGGCGTGGTACGGGCCGTCGCAGAAGGTGACGTTCTTAAGGAGCTTTCCCGCCTCATGCATGCTCTCGGGGTCGAAGGCCCGAATCGTTGCTCCGGCATGCTGCAGGGCCGGAATGATATCGAGAGCCGGAGCATCGCGCATGTCGTCCGTATTGGGCTTGAAGGCAAGCCCAAGCACGGCGATCGTCTTGCTCCGAACGTCCCCGTCCATGGCTCGAATGATCTTGGAGGCCATCGCCCGTTTGCGGGCCGCATTGACCTCCACGACCGTGTTCACAATCCTGACCGGGGCCCCTGCGTCGTTGGCGGTTTTTGTAAGAGCCAGAGTATCTTTCGGAAAGCATGATCCCCCATAGCCGGGTCCAGCGTGAAGGAATTTCCCACCAATTCGATTGTCGAGGCCGATTCCCTTGGAGACTTCCTGGACATTGGCTCCGACCTGCTCGCACAGGTCCGCCATCTCGTTGATGAATGTGATCTTGACCGCCAGAAACGCGTTAGCGGCATACTTGATCAGTTCCGAGGTTCGGCGGCCGGTGAATAGGATGGGTGTTTCATTGAGGAACAGGGGGCGATAGACCTCACGCATCACCTCGCGCGCACGCTCGTCATCAGTTCCAACCACCACTCGGTCCGGCCGTTTGAAGTCGTTAATGGCCGCCCCCTCACGGAGGAATTCGGGGTTTGAGACAACCGCAAACTCCCCATCCGGCCGAACGCGTCGAATGATCTCTTCGACCTCATCGCCCGTCCCAACAGGAACGGTGGACTTGTTCACGATGACCGTGAACCCCTTCATGTGGCGGGCAATATCTTCGGCAGCCGCATAGACATAGCTGAGGTCCGCATGGCCATCGCCCCTGCGGGAGGGCGTTCCCACGGCGATGAAGATGGCGTCAGCTTCGGCGATGGCGGTCGCGCCATCCAATGCGAAGGACAAACGTCCTTCCCGAACATTCGTAGCGACCAGCTGGTCGAGGCCAGGCTCGAAGATCGGGATCTCCCCACGGGTCAATTTTTCGATCTTTGACGGATCGGTGTCGACGCAAGTGACGGAATGCCCGAAATCGGCGAAACACGCGCCGGACACAAGTCCGACATAGCCCGCCCCGATCATTGTGACCTTCATGGCCCGACCTCGTTGAATATTGATCCTCTGAGATGGTCGTGTTTAGCGTTCGTATATGAGGCGAAGTCAAGTGATCGTCTGGGTAAGGACGGTCCGTCGTGGCTCGATTTCGAGACAAAGGTCGTCAGATATGAGGAGACGCATCCATGGCGTCATGTGAGGAGAGCGTGAGGGAAGACATCGGGTTCCGCGATATCTGGAGGATAAGGATGACCCGTTGCGGATCAATCGCGTGCATCGTCACCCTGATGCTTGTCGCCTGCGACGGGCCGTCGGGACCGGTGGCGACCGTATCTCCCGCGCGAGGCGAGGAGCTGGCGGAGTATTCGCGGTCAATCACCGACCGCGCAGACCGGCGCAAGGACGCGTCCCTGTATGAGTACTTCTGCGGCAATGTTTTTGGAGGGGCCTGTCCTCCCGATCTCGAGACGCAGCTAGAGGCCTTTGCTGTTGAGGGTGACAGGTCGCGCTTAGGGCTTGCAGACACTTTTGTTCGGCTGCATGCGGCCCGCGACCGCAAGGGTGAGAACCGCCCCCTGACCGATGAAGCCTATCTCGCCGCCGCCTATCAGGTCGCCCTGGGCCGCGCGCCTGATCCTCAGGGCGCGGCCGATAATCTGGCCTTCATTCGCAAGACCGGGGAGAGAGAACTTATGCTCCGGAGTCTTCTGCAATCCAGCGAGTTTCGTTCGCGACCCTGATGGTTTAATCCGATCTAGCGGTGCTTCAGAGTTTGGTCTTGTGAAAAAGACCGGACGGGACAAGCCGGATCGCCAGCATGATCGACCGCCAGATGGTCGGAGCGTACTGGATCGGGCCGCCATGGTCGGCGGCTCGCCGGACGGCTGAGGCGATGGCTTCCGGCGAGGCCCAGAGGGGTCCGGATTTGGGAAGATGGGCTGTCATCGGCGTATCGACAAAACCAGGTTTGAGGGCGACCGCCCGAGCGCCTGTTGGCGCAAGAGCGTGTGCAAGGCCCTGGACGAATAGAGCGAGCCCTCCTTTGGCGGCGCCGTAAACGAAGTTCGATTGTCGACCGCGATCTCCGGCAACAGATGAAACGGCGACAAGAGATCCAGCATTCTGAGAGCCAAGAAGCGAGCCGGACGCGGCGCACCAGCAGGCGGCGCTGGTGAAATTGATCGAGAGCAGGGACTGAAGGGCCGCCATGTCCTCACGAGCCCGGAGGTCGTCTCCGAGAGCTCCGTAGAAGAGCAGGACGTGATCTATGCCGCCGAGATCCTCCCGCCATGTGCTGAGATAGCGGGGAGCATCCTTGGCTCCTTGTTCGAGATCCATGTCGACTGTCAGGGCTAGAGACGCCCCGCGGGTGAGAAGGTCCTGGGCAAGATCCTTCAGGCGGATATCACCCCGGCCAACGAGCATCAGCCTCGCGCCGTCCGCCGCATAGAGACGAGCAGTGGCGACTGCGATCGCAGACAGTGCGCCAAGAATGATGACCCGCTTGGACGCACGGGGTCGAGTGGCAAGAGATGTCATGGCGTTGATTCCGGAAGACTTGGGACGGAGACACGTCGCCAGAGGGCGGAGGACAGACCCGGGTCGACCAGGTCTTTGAAACGCGACCAGTTTGGAAAGCCGGCCTGGAACATCTCTGCGCTGATGCGTCCGTCTTTGGCGGGATAGAGACGGCCCCCTGCAGAGAGTACGATGGCGTCTAGATCGGCCAGAAGGCGGAGGGTCCTCTCCCCACGGTTTGGAAAGTCGAGGGCGAGGGTGGTGCCTTCCATGGGAAAAGACAGAAGCCCCCGCGGGGCAATCGGCCCGAAGTCTTTGAGGACTGCGAGGAAAGAGGCTTCGCCGGAGCGAACAATACGCTTCAAGAGGTCGATCGTTGCGGGCTTCGCTGAAGGGGCAGGGATCACACACTGATACTGGAAAAACCCGGCCCGACCATAAAGGCGATTCCAGTGAGCGATACCGTCGAGCGGATACAGAAAGGATCCGTAGTGAGCCTGATAGGGTCGCCTGTTGGTGCTCTTCAGGGAGTATCGAAGCTGATTGTAGGCGCGAACGGTCAGGGGGTTTAAAACTCCTGCCGGGGCCTCGATCGGCATGGCATATCGGGGCGCTTCGTCATGGACGCTGAGTGGGCCCTGCTTCGACCAGTTGGCCCCCGAGAAGATACCACGTCCAAGGCTGGCGCCCGACGACAGGCAGTCGATCCAGGCCATGGTGTGTTCGAAGCGCGCATGATGGTCGGCGGCGAGCTCAAAGTAGTCGCTCACATTGGAGAACGGGAGATCCTGAGCGTCGAGTGAGGACGACGTGATCGGCTCAGCCTGGAACTCTACCCATTCGATTATGCCGGTGAGGCCGAGGCCGCCGATGGTGGCGGTGAAGAGCGGGTTGTCCGGTTTCAACTCGATGAACGCGCCGTCGGTTCTCCGAAGGGCGATCCGTATGACGGAATTGCCGAAGCTCCCGGCTGAATGATGGTTTTTCCCATGGACGTCGTTCGCCACGGCTCCGCCAAGGGTGACGAAACGCGACCCCGGCGTCGTCGGCAGGAACCAGCCGGCCGGGACCAGGACGCGCAGGCACTGGGACAGGGATAGGCCAGCTTCTGCCCGGAAGAGGCCAGTCTCTCGGTTGAATTCAAGAATTCGGTCAAGGCCCCCCATGGCGATAAGCCGGCCATCGGGATTGAGGTTGCTGTCGCCATATGAACGCAGAAGCCCCACTGCCAGACCGGGGTCCTCAGCCCGGAGGGTCCTCGCAAGAGCGGCGATCTGGTCTCTGAAAAAAGGGCGCGCCAGCCTGTGACGGGACCTGACGACGCGTCCCCAGGAACGGATCGTATCATCAGGTCTGAACTCAGGCGGCGCAGCCAGCATCAGCGTCCCCTATCCCGGCGGGCGACAGGCCGCCCCTGCGCAGGATCAATCCCGCGCCCTGATCGCAGGGAGCGTCGCGCGCCAGGAGCGGCGGTGCGGGCGGGGGATGGTCCCGGATCCTCCAGTCTGGCGACCGTCATGGAGATCCCTGGCCTGCATCCCGAATGATGCGGGTGGTGGATTGGCCTTCAACCAGATGAACCCGGAGGACCTGTCCGCCGTGATTGCGGACAACATCCGCTCCGACGATCTGGTCTTCCGTGTAATCGGCCCCCTTTATGAGGAGGTCCGGAAGAAGCGCTTGAATGAGGGATAATGGCGTATCGTCGTCGAAGAACATCACCAGCGATACGCCCTTCATCTGATCGATGACCCTTGCCCGCGCCTCTTGAGACTGAACGGGACGGCTGTCGCCCTTCAGGCGTTTGACCGAGGCGTCCGTATTCAGGGCGACGATCAGTCGGTCGCATGACGCCGCAGCGTGAGCAATCAGGGCGACATGTCCGGGGTGAATGATATCGAAGCATCCGTTTGTGAACCCGACTGTCAGGCCGTCCCGTCGCCATTGCTCCCGGACCCTGACGGCCTCCCCGAGAGCGATCGGATTTTGGAAAGTTTGATCAGGTGAGAGATGGAGATGCCGCGAAAGCTCGTCTCGGCTGACGGTCGCCGTACCTCTCTTTCCCACCACGACCCCGGCGGCGACATTGGCGATTCGGACGGCGTCGGTGAGATCAAGGCCCGCTGCGACGCCAAGGGCGAGGGTCGCGACGACAGTGTCTCCAGCGCCGGACACGTCAAAAACCTCCCGAGCCTCCGCAGCGATATGAAAGGGGGCGTGATCCCGCCGGAAGAGAGACATACCCCTTTCAGACCGAGTCAGCAGGATATCCGCCCCGGTGAGGCGCGAGGCGCTTGCGGCGGCTTCGGCGCATGCCTGATCGTCATCGCATGACAGACCGGTCGCAAGCTGAAGTTCCTTGCGGTTGGGGGTGATGAGACGGGCCCCGGCATATCCTCTCCACTCTTGGCGTTTGGGGTCCACCATTACGAGGATCCCCTGCCGGTTCGCCTCTTCGATCAGCGCTGAAATCACCCGATCGGTAAGAACGCCCTTGGCGTAGTCAGACAGAATGAGGGCCCCGGCGCCCGGCAGAAGAGCCGAGGTCTTGAGGATAAGCCGTTCTTCGACATCCGGCCCAATGGGATGCGCATCCTCGCGGTCGACCCGCAACATCTGATGCTGACCGCCCATATAGCGGGTTTTCAGGGTCGTTCTGCGTTGCCCGTCCGTAAGCAGATGGGTCGCCAGTCCGCCGATGCTGCGCCTGAGGTGGGATGCCGTCTCGTCGTCTCCGGTCACGCCGATCAGCACCGCCTCGCCGCCCAGAGCCTCGATATTCGCCGCCACATTCGCAGCCCCCCCTGGAGTCCAGCGGTCGTCACGGACCTTGAGGATCGGCACAGGGGCCTCGTCGGAGACCCGTGCGACGCCGCCGGACACATAGTGATCCGCCATGACGTCGCCAACGACGACGACCCGCCCGGAGGCCAGTCTGGAAAGAGGATTGGAAAGGCCCACGTCCGCTCCTGATCGATCGGGTCTGCGAAGGATCAAACCGGCCCGGCTCTTCGCTCGAGGCGCTCCCTCAGCGCCGTCCACACCGTTGACCGGACAGTATTGACCCCCCTTTAATACATCTATGAGCAACTTAATCCACGAATATCCCGATTTTCGGGCAAGTCTGGCCGTTAAGCGTTGCGCCGTTTGGACGCCTCGGCAGAGGCCGCAATATCGGGTTTATAAGCAGTCTTTAATAGGGATGCCGGCGGCGGTGCGAGGGATCGCGGGGGCCGCTGACTGGGTTGGATCGTCGGCGTTATGATGACGGATCGTTTGTCTGTTCTCGTTCTTGACGACAGCGCCCATATGCGTGGCCTGCTAAGGACGATTTTGAACGGCTTTTCCATACGTCGGGTGGAAGAAGCGGCGGATGTCGATCGCGCGGTGGCGATCGCGGAAGGCGGCGGGATTGATGTCGCACTGGTGGATTTGAAACTGGAAGGCGGCTCCGGGTTCGATTTTTGTCGACGCATCCGCTTTGGCCCGGAAGGGCCCCTGATCCGCCTCCCGATCATCATGGTGACGGCTCACTCGGAGCGGACCCTGGTCCGGGAGGCGATTAACGCCGGTGTGGATGAGTTCCTCGTCAAGCCGGTGAGCGCCGCGGACGTCGCCAATAAGATTAATGCGGTTTTTGAACGTCGGCGGACTTTTATCGTCTCGCCCAACTACATCGGGCCCGATCGCCGAAGACGAAATGATCCTGAATATGCCGGACCGCGCCGCCGCGCGGGGGAGGATGAGGCCTTATTCATCTGAAAACGGCCAGATTAATCACGAACTGGGCGTGTCCTAGCGTTAACTTCCCCTCATCTTAGGCTTTTCAACCGTTGCGGCCTTGGTCGCAGGTGGATAACGTCCCCGTAATCTTTCTTGCGGCCTGTCTTGGCCTGCGGATGTCGGCGGAGGGTGGATAATGGCGAACGAAGGCGGTGCAGGCGCGCCAGGTGCTGGACGGGGTCTAAGCCGTCTGTTCCTGCGCAAATCAGTCGAGCAAGTCCAGGCGGAGTACGAACAGGGAGAGCTCAAACGGTCTCTCGGTGCGGTCAATCTGATCCTTCTTGGTATCGGCTGCATTATCGGCGCAGGCATTTTCGTTAGAACGGGCAGCGCGGCCGCTCTGCACGCAGGCCCGGCGGTCCTTCTGTCCTTCGTCATAGCGGGGCTTGTGTGCGCCTTCGCCGGACTTTGTTACGCGGAGCTGGCCTCCACCCTTCCGGTCTCCGGATCCGCCTACACTTACTCCTACGCCACGATGGGGGAGTTTGCGGCCTGGCTGATGGGGGCGCTTCTTCTGCTCGAATACGGACTGGCGGCGTCGGTGGTCGCTGTGGGGTGGTCGGGCTATGTCGTCAGTCTGCTCAAGGATTTTGGGATATTCATAGATCCTGCCCTGACCGCTCCGCTGGGAGCTATTGTTGAGGTGAAGGATGCGGCCGGCAACGTGGTCGAGACCGTGACAGGTCAGCTTAACCTTCCGGCTGCGCTGGTGGTTCTGGCCCTTACTCTCCTCCTGACTGTGGGCGTGTCGGAATCCGCCTCGTTCAACAACATCATCGTCGCGATCAAGACGACCACAATTCTTGCAGTCATTCTGATCGGAGGATTTTACGTCCTCACGAACCTAGACACGTCCTTGCCCAATTGGGACCCCTTCATCCCTGAGAACGAGGGACCTGGAAAATTCGGACTTGAGGGCGTTGCCAGGGCGGCGTCCATCGTGTTCTTCGCCTATATCGGCTTCGAGGCGGTTTCCACTGCCGGCCAGGAGGCCAAGAACCCCAAACGCGACATGCCCATCGGCATTATCGGTTCGCTCGTTATCTGCACAGTTCTGTATATGCTGGTGGCGGCGGTTCTGACCCTGATGGTGAACTATAAGGATCTGAACGTTCCGGACCCGGTCGCGGTGGCTGTTAATGCTCTTGGGCCGGAGTGGAGTGTGTTCGCGGGCCTGGTTAAGCTCGGAGCGATTACCGGCCTGACCTCCGTTATCCTTGTCCTGATGTATGGTCAGACCCGTATTTTCTACACGATGGCGCGCGACGGGCTCCTGCCGGGCGTTTTCTCCAGGGTGCACAAGAAATTCCGGACACCCTGGGTGAACACCCTGATCGTGGGCTGCCTTGTGGCCGCCGCGGCGGCGTTGTTTGACATCAATACCCTCGGCGATCTGACGTCCGTTGGGACGCTCGCGGCTTTTGCGGTCGTCTGCCTGACGGTGATCTTCCTGCGTCAGACGCGTCCCGATCTCCCACGGGGGTTCACTGTCCCTCTCTACCCGGTGCTGCCGATACTGGGCATTCTCTCCTGCGCCTGGCTTATCACCACGGTTGAGATGCGCGTACTGGTCTTCTTCGCCTGGTTCCTGGGAGGCGCCTGCATCCTCTACTTTGTGTACGGGATCTGGAACTCCAAGCTGTCTCGGGCGCCTGTCGAGAAATAGTCGCCGAGCTGATCATGCCTGGGGCGGGCTACGGCCCGCCCCAAGCAAGACTTGCTGCGTACAGAGGGCGATGAAATGGGCGCGATAGATGCGGTCCTGTGGGACTTCGGGGGTGTGTTCACATCCTCGCCCTTTGACGCGTTCAATCGCTACGAGGCGGAGCGGGGGCTCCCTCGCGACGTGATCCGGCGGATCAACTCAGTTACCCCGGACACAAATGCATGGGCGCGTCTGGAGCGCTCGGAGATCGGTGCGAGCGCTTTTGACAGCGCCTTCGCCGAGGAGGCGAGGGCTCTGGGATACGACATTCCGGGTCGCGACGTTCTTGCCCTGCTGTCCGGCGATCTTAGGCCTCGAGTGGTCGAGGCGCTGACGACGTGTAAGGCCAGGTTTAAGGTCGGGTGCATCACCAACAACGCGCCTACGGGCAAGGGAGCCGGGATGTCGCTTGATCCTGTGAAGGCGGCGCGTATCGGCGAGGTGTTCGCCCTGTTCGACCACGTCATAGAGAGCTCTAAATCCGGCGTTCGAAAGCCGGATCCGAGGATCTATCTGATGATGTGTGAGGCTTTGAATGTCTCGGCCTCGAACTGCGTTTTCCTTGACGATCTGGGAATCAACCTCAAGCCTGCACGAGAGCTTGGAATGCAGACGATCAAGGTTGTCTCCGAGCCCCAGCTCCTGAGCGATCTGAGCCGCATCGTCGGCTTCGACGTTTGAAGCGGCGGCCGGGCGGTCTGGTCGTTCAGGCGGCCTTTTCGCTTTTTCCTATCCGAGGCGGCCCGCCATGCGCGGCTTTGGAGGGTCCGAAGGCCCGGTCAAGGATCCGCGTCGAATCGAGCGCCAGATCGATCGATTCCGAAATCTTGAGAAGGATCTTGAGATTATTATTCATGACGGCCAGGGCTTCGGGGCGGTGATCCGTTTCGATCGCCTCGCAGCGATGCAGCAGCTCGACCCGAAGGGTCATCAGGATATCTTCGAGCTTGTGCCCCTCGGGGTGGTCGTCGGAACTCAGAAACCGGGTCATGTCGGCCTCCTGTTTGGTGAACTCTTCAAAATCACATTAGAACGAATGTGCTGACAGTCCCTTGCTTCAATGATGAGGATTTGAGGGATCCTGCGGCGACTTCAGGAGACGGGACGTGCTGCAAAGACTGGATCGAACAGAAGCGCTTCGCAGGCTGCCGTTGTGGACGCCGGTTGAGGGACGCGAGGCGATCTCGCGATCGTTTATTTTCAGAACCTTCAACGAGGCCTTCGGTTTCATGACCCGGGTCGCCCTTGCGGCCGAACGAATGGATCATCATCCGGAGTGGTTCAACGTCTATAATCGCGTTGAGATCGTTCTGACGACCCACGACGCATCAGGACTGACTGAACGAGACGTGTCTCTGGCGAATTTGATCGACGAAGCGGCAGGGGATCGCGCCTAGCGCGGCATCACGATGACGGAGGCCAGAACGACCTTGGTCGTTCCAGGCCCCAGGATGCCGTCGACAGCCTTTTGCATTCGGGATCGGAGCAGGTCTGTATCCGGACTGTTTCCGACAATATAGGAAAGTTCAGCATACAGAAGCACCGCCTGGCGTAGCTCGCTAATCAGACGGGGCCGAATGGCTTCAGCTCGCTTGCGTACCTTGGGATCAGGCACATCGAGTCCAGCGTCCACCGTTAAGGTTCCTTTGACGGTTACGCCCCGGGTGATGGACGCGAGAAGGCCGAAGGTCGGAACATAGGTCTCCGCCCCCGTAATGCGATTGGCCGTGGGATCTGTTTCGTCCTTGAAACCCTTGTCGGGCGGCGCAGCAAGCGCTCCCGGAGACAGGAGGGCAAGCAGAACGCAAGAGGCAAAAAGAGCGGCGCGCATGTCAGGACGTTACATGAGGGAGCTTAAAGCCGGATTGAGCCTGCCCTGAAAATTTCATGGGCTTCGCCGACAATGAGGGACAATCCTACCGGATTTGCAGGCTGCATGGCCCTGAAAAAAGAGACGCCTGGGGGAGCGCCTCTCCCTGGGTGGCTGGTGGGTAGGTCGGTGCGATCCTGCCCCTGCTCAGCTTGACGCGGTCGGTCGCAAGGAATAGCTAACCGCACGAAGACCAAGGTCGGGGCCGTAGCTCAGTTGGGAGAGCGCGTCGTTCGCAATGACGAGGTCAGGGGTTCGATTCCCCTCGGCTCCACCA
>JAGWYJ010000047.1 GCA_018969425.1 Alphaproteobacteria bacterium
ATGAACTGCGCGCCCAGCCAGTTTCCGCCCGCGATGGTGTAGCTGCGGACCGCGTTGTTCACTTCGCCCGGGATGACGCCGACCGGCGGCGCCTGGTAATTGGTGCCGTAGGATCCGCGAAGCGAGAGCGGGCCCCAGACATCCCATTTGCCAGAAACCTTGTAGACGGTGGCGCCTAATCCGCCGGAGAACTCTTCGCGGCGAACGGCGGCCTGAAGGTTCACGTTGTCGAGAACCGGAAGGCTCATTTCGCCGAAGAAGGAGTACTGCTGCTGATCGTTATAGTCGGGCGGGTTGATTCCGAAGAACACGAACGGACCGGGACGGTCGGGCGTGCAGCCGCGGAAGTCAGGAGAGGTCGTCGCAACGGGGCTCTGGCCGATGGCCGGGCTTCCGCCGGTTGTGCTGCTGGGCCAGTCGCAAGGCTGATTGCCGTTATAGATGTCGCTGTTGACGACTTCACGCAGCTCGAGCTGCCGGATCTGTCCTCCGAGCGCCCATCCGATCTCGCCGCCGGGAAGATTGATGCCCGTCATGCCGTTGAACACGAGGTCTGCGGTCAGAGATGCGTTGACGTTCTCGCTCGCGCGGTCATCAAACAGCCAGCGTGCAAGCTCTAGCGGATTTTCCGACCCGGGCTTGTAGTTGGGGTTGGCGAGGCCCAGTTCGGGCATGCTGGCGAAGGAGCTGGAGAAGGGGTTCCACCAGAGACATCCGTTCTTGCCTGCCGCCGCCGGGTTCTGGGTGCCGAAGCGGGCGGGATCGAGATCGGCCGCGTTGCATCCGGGGCCTCCGAAGCCGTTCAGGGCCTGCTGCAGACGGTAGCCGATGATATCGGGGGAGTCCGCATAGGAAATCGACTGGTTGTAGGTCAGGGCGGCGTCAAAGCCGACATCCGCAAGCGCGCCGGCCCACTCTCCGAGCGTTCCGTTGAAGCCCGCTGAGACCCTCCAGACCTGGTTGTCGATTTTTGAGGGCACGCCATAGCCGTTCCCGTCGCCGAAGACCGGGTTTCCGCCATGGGCGAAGGCCCGGTAGGTGACCGGCGTGAAGCCTTGCGTGGAGGCCGGGGCGCCGTTCGCGGTCGCAAACGCGGCTGCGAAGGGGTTGGTGATCGGAACGTAGAACTGATAGGTCGCGCCTGTCGCCATCGCCGGTCCGCGGATCACGGGCTGGGCGGGAGATCCGAACACCTGCGGGGACAGAACCTGTCCGTAGGAGGCGTCCATGTGGAAGGACACGTTGTCGGAGATATCGGAGTTGATCTGACCGTAAACGCGGAAGATGTCGTTTTCTTCGACGAGGTTGTAATAGGGGATGTAGTTGTAACGGCAGGTAAAGCTGTCGGCGTAAGACCCGCCCACGGCTGCGCAGGAGGCCGGCGTGAAGTCGGAGATGATGCCTCCGACAGCCGTGCCCCATTCGCCGTTCGCCGTTGCGGTCGGAACCGCAGGCAGCGTGCCGCGCGGCAACCAGCCCGCGAGGTTGGTCAGGGTCGACCACGGGGCCGGGTTCACGGCGAAGTTGAGGCTTTTCACAGCGAAATCGCGAGCCTCTGTTTCGAGGCGCGAGCGGTGCTCCCACTCGGCCGACCAGAGGAAGTTGGTCGAGCCCTCGCCGAACCCGCCCAGAACGCTGACGCCGTAATCGCCGTCAGAGCCGTCGATCGCCTTGAACTGTCCTTTGACCTCGAGGCCGTTGAAATTGTCGCGCGTGATGAAGTTCACGACGCCGCCGGTGGCGTCCGCGCCGTAGATAACGGCCGCGCCGTCTTTCAGGATTTCCGTTCGGGCAAGCGCAGCCGAGGGAATGTTGGAGGTGTTGGAGCTCATCCGCCGACCGTTGAGGAGGGTCAGGGTCTTGTCGAAGCCGATGCCGCGGAGGTTGTAGTTGACCGAGCCGGTGAGGGCCGCGCCAGAGAAGTAGTAGGCTTCACCTGTCGTCGGGCCCGCGATGGTCAGGCTCTTGGCGAATTCAAGAGCGCTGGGCGCACCCTGTTCCTCGAGCTCCTCGGCGGAGAACACTTCGACCGGGAGCGCGGCGTCTTCGGGCGTTCCCTGGATGAACGACCCGGTCACCACCACGCGGTCTCCGCTGGCCGCGGGCGCTGCGGGGGCGGCGGTCTGCTCCACCTGAGCCGAGGCCGCCGTCTGCTGAGGGCCTGACTGGGCGCTGGTGAAAACCGTCTGAGCCGTCTGCGCGGAGACCGGCAGAGCGCCTGCCAGGCCGGCGAGGATCGCAACGCCCGATGCGCTGCGGAGCGTGAACTTCATGTGTTTCTCTCCCAAAATGGATCGACTCCCGACCCATGACGTAGGGGAGTGTTTCCGTGAACGGCGCCTCAGGTCAATTCGTCTTCACCTCACGATACCCCTACTGATTGGGGTTGCCGCTACGGCACACGGGCAGGTTTTCTGAGTCTTCGACGACTGAAATACGCCTCAGGCGCCTGTTTTTTGGGCGCTTCAAGGCCTCGACGCCCTCCGAACGCCCTTTCCGTTGCGATAATACCGCAGCTTCCCGAAAAACGTTGCTCCGGTGATATGTTTTCAGCGCATCCGATCGACATGAGCGGGGGCGAGAAGGATCGCGTTCGCCAGAAGGAGATTGAGGCCGTTCAGGTAGGCGCGGACCGCCGGTGTCTGGGTGAAGCTGAGAATCATGCCGGCGCCTTCCCGCTCAATCGTCAGGTAGGGTTTGAAGGCGAGCTGGAGGCGATTGTCCTCCCAGAGATGTCCGCCTGCAAGGAGGGTCTCAGGCGACGCAAACCGGATCACCGTGGCGCCGTCGGCCTCATTGAGCGGCGCGTAGATGTCGGATCCCGAGACCAGGACGGCGGTTCGGTCATAGCCGGCTGAAAGCCAGTGACTGGCGGCCGCGTCCGTCCAGGCCAGGGCGCCGGGCAGGGAGTCCGGAGGAGCGCTCCGGTCTGACGTCCGGGCGCGGAGCTCCGTCTCAGATGCGATTCGTTCGCCGGGAACGCTGGTCGTGTCGCCCGTCCCGGCTTCCGGCGAGGCCGGGAGGTCGGGATCGGTCCATGCCGTCTCGCGACGAAGCGCCGACAGATCGCTTTCCGGTCTCGAGAGAAAGGCCACTGCCGACCCAAGGCCCACAAGCACGCCTCCGTTCGCCGCGAAGGTCCTCAGCGCCGAGGTCTCCCGGGGGCCGAGATCGTCGCCATACTCCCCCTCGGGAAGGATCAGCACGTCATAGGCGGCGAGGTTTGCGCGCCCGAAGGAGGATGTCCGGATCGGCGTCACGGGTACGCCAAGGCGCTGTTCGATGACAAAGCGCACGGCGCCGGCCGAGAGAGGGTCGACCTCGCCATCCCAGGCCAGGGCTATCTTCGGCAGGCGAAGGTCCCTCGCCTCTGAGCTTCCATAATTGACACCTTCGGAGACCCAGCCTTCCGCAAGGGGCGCAATTTCGGCTCCGATGCGAGCCGCCAGAGAGCTGAGCTGGTCTGTCAGGGATGGAGGATTGCCGGCCGTCGGAAAGACGACGGTTCCGCGCGGGAAGGTCCGTCCGCCCGAGGTGAAGGAGCGATCGAACGATCGACCCTTGAGGCCTGCCGACAGGGCGGCCATGACGAGTTTCGCCTGTCCTTCATCTGTCCACGGTATGGCGTAGCCGAAGGAGGCGGCGCCTCCGCTCACGACGGGCGCAATCGGAGCCTCGGCGGCGATCGGAACACCCGCCGCCGCCTGCTTGCAGCTCATCGCAGAGAGGCCGTCCATCAGCGGCAGAGACCAGGCGGTCACGTCATACAGTTCATGGGGCAGGCCGTCGGCGCGTCGCTGTTCCTGACGGGTCATGAAGGCGGCGGGCAGGTCTGTCGTCGATGCGAGGAGGGTCCGTATCAGGCGGCGAGCCGGCTGAGCGGTATCGACGACGAGCGCGCCGGAGGGATAGGTCTGTGAGCAAAGGCGGGCGCCGGGCGCGGCTCTTGACACCTTCACGCCCTGAAAGGCGAGGCGGCGAGCGAGGTCCTCGGCCTGCCATCGTCTGACGCTGAGGTCGATCACATAGTACCTATCCTCGGCAGTCCGGCCGTCCTCAACGGCCTGTCGTCGATAGTCTGAGAATGTCCTCAGAAACGTTTCCCGGGCGTCGGAGACGGTCAGGGCCGTGGCGTAGGTCGCCACGAGATGACGCATGACGCCGTCCGCATAGGTGAGGATCGACCCGTTCTTGCGCCTGAAAACCAGACCCCTCGCCGATCCCTGTTCATAGGTCAGGGCGATCGCGCCATTGAGCTTCGGCCACATGTCGCCGTAGCCTGGATAGAAGGCGTCATAGACCTCTCGGGTGAAGTAGTCGAAACCGAAGCGGTCGAACGCCCGGGCGTTTCCGCGGCCGATCAACTCCTCCAGATCCATCTGAGCCGGGGTCACGTTGGGATTTACGGGGTCGGCGACCGGGGGAAAGAAGTAGGTCTCGTCGCCGCCCATTTCATGAGCGTCGACGACCGCCACCGGGTTCCATTCCAGCATGGCCCGAACCCGGCCGCGGGTTTCAGGCTGGGTGAGGGAAAACCAGTCCCGGTTCATGTCGAAAAGCGCATGGTTGAAGCGCCCGCCAGGCCAGGGCTGGTCGTGCTCGGCCGCGAACCGATCGGCGCTTGGAACGATCCCGCGAGCCGCTGTGAATGAAGTGAGGAACCTGTTGCGGCCGTCGGGATTCTGCATCGGGTCGATGATGATCACCACATTGCTCATGATCCTCGACACTTCCGGATCCCGTCCGGCGGCCAGGAGGTGATGAGAGAGAGCGATCGCCGCGTCGCTTGAGGAGATCTCATCGCCGTGCACGCCATAGCTCAGCCAGACCACGGGTGGGGTGCGAGCGATCAGCGCGTTTCGATCGGACAGCGGGAGGCCGGAGGCGAGGCGGGCGGTGTCCGCTTTGATGTCGTCGATCCGGCGGAGGTTTTCCGGCGAACCTATAACGGCGTAGATGAGCTCCCTGCCTTCCCATGAGCGAGCGTAGGGGACGATCTTCACACGATCGGGCGCGGTCTCGGCCAGCGTCCGGAACCATTTCAACACCATGTCCGGCGAGGTGATTTCGGCGCCCGGGGCATGGCCGATAACGCTCTCGATCGAGGGGATCGCCGGATCTAAGCTCTGGGCTGGCAAAGCCACCGTCTGGGCGTGAGCTGACATCTGAAGGACGCCGAGCCAGATAAGGGCGATCCATCCCGAAAGGCGGGGCGTCTTTCCAGCGGCGAGCGTCACGGCGTCTCCTTGCAATCTTGGCCCCCGCCCTGATCCGGCGAAAGACAGGCGAGGCTTGCTTGAACGGCCTATCCTTGCAGGTTTGATGGCGTCGGGGAACCGGCTTCGCGCCAGAGCGTCGTTTATCGAAGGGGCCCTTCCCGGTCTTCTTTCCGTCAGAAGGCCGCCGGAGATCACCCTTTTCGGGCAGGACTGACCGGTTTTTCCGTTTCGGGCTGCGCGGATGGTGAGGACGATAAACCCCAGACGCCGGCGTTTCGAGGCTGGCTGCGGCCGGCAGACGAGGCGAGCCGCGCTAATCGTCCGGCGACCTGTCCGACGGTCTGCTGTCTGAGCAACTCAGCCATTCGCCGAGGCTGATACAGGCCGTTATTCCAGTCTCCAAACCGCCGCTTCAGGTCTGTGCGTTCCTCGCCCGTCGCATGCTGGCGGATAAAGGCCGACACCGCCTTCGGCCATCCCGACTTCCGGTCCCGCCACCAGTCCTGTGTTTGCTTCTGAAGGAGGTCGAGCCCCTGAGGATCGGAACGAAGGGTCCGAACGAAGGCCGCCGCTTCTTTCCAGCTGGAGAAGGACGGCAGGGGATGCGGTCCCAGCGCCGTGCGGTACATGTCTGAAAGCGCTCGCTTGGGCAGAAGCGGTATGGCGCCGTATTCAAGCGCCTCATACGGCCGTACCGTCTCCAGAGTGACGTTCCCCTCGCCGCATGGGACGAAGACGCTGTCGGCCATGGCCGAACAATAGTCGGCCCGACTGATGTGAGTTTCCCCTTTTTGCGTGTCCGGAAGACTGAGAAGGTGCGGCTCGATATCGGCAAAGCACGCCGCCATAGCCGTTCGCCAGGGCCGTCGCCCGCCAGCGAATGACCAGAGATATCGGCGTCGGCTCGCAGGAATGAACGTCTGGTCGGGCAGGTCGTTCGAATACCCGATGGGAATGTTGAGAAGACCTGGACATGCAAGGTGAGCGGCGGCGGAGTTCCTGATCACATAGCTGAATGAGCCGTAGATCCGGAAATCGCCGCTGAAGCGCTCGTCGCCCAGGTGCAGGAGGCCGCAGCCGCCGGCTCCTTCGATTTTCGCCAGAAAATCGGCGGGCAGGCTGAGGCGTCGGTGGTTGTAGATCGAATAGAGGGCGCCGGGGCGGATCAGGCTGAAATCCGGAGCCCGGATCACCTCAACCCGGAAATCGGACAGGAGAAAACGGATCCAGTCCCGCTCTGACGCGTCGCCGGGATTTAACTCGATCAGGGTGAGGGGCGATGAGGTCATGGAGCAGGTCCGGTCCGTATGATCACGGGTGCAGGTTTCATACCGTCGGTCTGCAGACGCCCGTTTGACTGTTATCGGTCAAGAGCGCCTCAGGGCGCGGATTTCCCGCGTGAGGCGAAAGCAAGCATCAAAACTCCCGCCGCCGAGACGAGGGCGAAGGGGGTCATAGCGCTGACGACGGCGGCTGAGCTTGATCCGGACTGCATCAGAAACCCGCCGACGAGGGGGCCGACGACGGATCCGAGACGTCCCCATGCGATGGCGGCCCCCGACCCTCGTCCCCTCATGTCCTGAGGATAGAGCCCTGACCCCGCGCCATAGAGAGCGTAGTTGCATCCCAGAAGCAGGAAGCCGACCCCTCCGCTCAGACACAGAACGATCATGGGATCGGTTGCGGCCGACAGGGCGGCGATGACCGCCAGAAGGGCGATGAACCCTGCGGTCAGCGGTAGTCTCAGGCCGAACCGGTCTGCGGATGCGCCCATGACGAGGGCCCCGGCGACGCCCGCAAAATTGAATGCGGCCGAGGCGAGGCCAGCGATTTCGGGAAGCCCCTTGCCTGCGATCAGGGTCGGCAGCCAGTTCAGGATCAGGTAGAGCATGAGCAGCGTCGGGAAGAAGACGACCCAGAGACTGACCGATATGAACGCCCGCCCCTCTGCAAACAGAACCCGTGCGTGGACCAGAAGATAGGCGCCGAGGACGCCAAGGACGGCGGCGATCCAGGGCGCTGAAAGGCTCAGCGTCTTGAGGTCTGGCGAGGCTGCGAGGGTCTGAAGCGTCCACCAGGCGAGGCCGCCCAGAGGAACAGCCGCCAGCCACAGCCAGGAGAGACCGTTTGTCCCTCCTTGAGCGCGTCCAACCGGCGTCAGGGCGAGGCTGGTCGCGAGAATCGGGGCCAGCGCCAGGGGCAGCCCCCCTCCGAGGAAAAACAGCACCCTCCAGTCCTCCACTCCGCCAAAGTGACTGAGAAGCGCCACCAGTCCTCCGCCGACGGGCATGCCGCAGAACATCACCGCCGCGGTCAGTCCGGCCTTCCCGCGCGGCGCGATTTCTCCGGCGATCGCCATGATATTGGCGAGGGCCGCGCCGAAGCCGATCCCGGCTCCGAGGCGGGCAGCGAACAGGGTGGCGAAGTCGGTTACGGCCGCGGTCAGGAGAGTGAACACGCCAAACAGAGCGACTGAAGCGGCAAGCACGCGCCGACGACCGAGACTATCGGCCAGCCAGCCCCCGAGAACGGCTCCGAAAACGAGGCCGATATTGCTCGCGGCAAGGGCCTGTCCGAGCAGGTCGCGAGACAGGCCGAGACCGGATGCGAGGCCTCCGGCGGCGAGCCCCATGGCCTGAATGTCGAACCCTTCAAGGATCATCGCAGCAAAGCAGAGGGCGGCTGTCCGCGTGCGCCCGTATGAGGCGGCTGAAGCTGGGGGCGATGCGCTCCGATCGCCTGACCCCGGATCGGATGTCTCTGTCATGGGAGTGTCGATCCTCACGTCTGACCCGGGATGGACTGGATCCGGGCGACCATAATCTAAGACGTTCGGGCGTCCAGAGCGAAGGCGCTCGTGGTCGCAGAAGACCGAGCCCTGGACGCGGTTTGACGAAGGCGAACCGGCCGTCGTAGGCATGGATGGGTCGCCAACCCAGAGTTGACCGTCATGGGCCGGAACGGAGCGCGGATCGGACAGGATGCTGGAGCTTCAGGACGTCTCCATTCGGAACGGCGGCGAGGTGCATATACACCCGACCTCACTCAGCCTGTCGCCGGGCGGGATCAATGTGCTTCTGGGCCCCACCGGATCGGGCAAGACCAGCCTGATGCGTCTGATGGCGGGTCTCGACCGACCCGCCTCAGGCCGTCTTCTGTTCAGGGGCGAGGATGTCACGGGCGTTCCGGTTCGGCGACGAAATGTGGCGATGGTCTATCAGCAGTTCATCAATTATCCGACATGGACTGTCAGGCGGAACATAGCATCGCCTCTTCAGGTCCGGGGCGTTTCTCGCGATGAGATCGACGAGGCCGTCGCCCGGGCAGCCCGGCTTCTGGGCCTGACCCACCTTCTAGATCGTCTCCCGACGCAGCTTTCCGGAGGTCAGCAGCAGCGCGTGGCTCTGGCTCGCGCGATCGTCCGTAAAGCCGATCTCGTTCTGCTGGATGAACCGCTCGCCAATCTCGATTACAAGCTGCGCGAAGAACTGCGCGAAGAGCTTCCCGCACTTTTTCGCGACGCTGGATCGGTCGTGGTCTACGCGACGACTGAACCAGCGGAAGCCTTGCTTCTGGGGGGACGGACGGCGACCCTAAGCGAGGGACGCATCACTCAGTTCGGGCCGACGCTCGAAGTCTATCGAACGCCCGCCAGCCTCTCGTCTGCACGCACGTTTTCAGATCCTCCGCTGAACGTGCTGGCGGTTCGCCATGAGGCGGGGCGGCCTTTTCCGGATATTGAGCTTCCGGAAAGCGCCTGTCGGCTTGGGCGCACGCCGGAGGGACGCACGACCCTCGCCTTTCGTCCGCATCATCTGCGACCTGGACAGGGCCCGGAGGACGCTCACCGCTTCGAGGTCGAGGTCGTGTCGAGCGAAATCATGGGATCGGAGAGTTATATTCATGTCGCCTTCGGCGCGGCGCGATGGGTGATGCTCGTTGAGGGCGTTTATGCGCCGACGCCGGGGGAGCGTCTTCGGGTCAGCCTTGAGGCAGACTCTGCGATGTTCTTCAGCGAGGCAGGTCTCGCCCTGTCCGGCGCAAAGACGGAGTGAGGCGATGGCGCGCATCGAGATATCAGGCGTCCGGCATTCCTATCTGCGTGCGCCGCAGGGCGATGAAGATTACGCTCTGAGGCGGATTGATCATGTCTGGGAGACGGGGGGCGCCTACGCTCTTCTGGGACCCTCAGGGTGCGGAAAGACCAGCCTGCTCAATATCATGTCGGGTCTTGTAAGGCCGACTGAGGGGCGGATACTTTTTGATGGTCGTGATGTGACGGATCTGCCGACCGAGCGCAGGAACATCGCCCAGGTGTTTCAGTTTCCGGTCATATACGACACGATGACGGTCGCTGAGAATCTGGCCTTCCCCCTTCGCAACCGCGGCGTCAGAGATGCCGATGTCCGGCGCCGTGTGGAGGAAATGCTGGCCATCCTCGGGCTTGCCGATCGCGGCAGGCAGCGCGCCCGTGGGCTCTCTGCGGAGGATAAGCAGAAGATCTCGCTCGGACGCGGACTGATCCGGTCGGACGTGAACGCCATTCTCTTCGATGAGCCCCTGACCGTGATCGACCCCCTGATGAAGTGGGAGCTGAGGACGCAGCTGCGACAGCTGCATCAGAGGCTGGGGCACACCATGGTGTATGTGACCCATGATCAGACCGAGGCGCTCACGTTCGCCGATCAGGTTGTGGTCATGCATCAGGGGTTGATCGTTCAGGTAGGGACGCCGGCCGATCTTTTTGAGCGACCTGAGCATACTTTCGTGGGCTATTTCATCGGATCTCCGGGGATGAACGTGCTGCCTGTTCACGCCGATGGGAACGGTCTGAGCGCAGGCGGAGTTCGTCTCGATCCGCCCGCCTCGGTTCTGCCGACCGAAGGCCGGCTTGAGGTCGGGGTCCGCCCGGAGCATGTCAGGGTCGGCCGGGAGGGCGCTCCGGCTCGTCTTCTGCGGGTCGACGATCTTGGCCGGAGGCGGATCGCCCGTTTCGATCTTGCAGGGCTCAAGCTTCTCGCCGCCCTACCTGAAGGATCCGAGATCCCTTCTGATCCGTGCGTCACCTTCGAGCCAGGCAAGGTTCATCTTTATCGGGACAGCTGGCGTGTCTCGGGGGAGCGTCTGCCATGAAGCCCGTCAATCAGAAGGCCTGGCTTCTGGTCGCTCCCGTGCTGGCGCTTGTCGCGTTCTCGGCGGTTATCCCGCTCATGACAGTGGTCAATTACTCCGTTCAGGATACGTTCGGGGCCAATCAGTTCTTCTGGGCGGGAACCGTCTGGTACGAGCAGGTTCTGGCCTCCGAGCGCTTCTGGAACGCGCTGGGCCGGAACCTGATTTTTTCCTTCATCATACTTCTGATCGAGATCCCTCTCGGGGTGTTCATCGCTCTCAACATGCCGAAAAAGGGCCCGGGCGTCGCTGCATGCCTGGTGCTGATGGCGCTTCCTCTCCTGATCCCGTGGAATGTGGTGGGGACCATCTGGCAGGTCTTCGGTCGCGTGGATATCGGCCTTCTCGGTTCAAGCCTCGCTCTGGCGGGGGTCGATTACAATTACGTTCAGGATCCGGTCGACGCCTGGGTCACTCTCATCGTGATGGATGTCTGGCACTGGACATCTCTGGTCGCGCTTCTGGCCTATGCCGGTCTGGTCTCCATTCCTGACGCATTCTATCAGGCTGCGCGCATCGACGGCGCGTCCGGATGGGCGGTGTTCCGTTTCGTTCAGGCGCCCAAGATGGCGCGCGTGCTCACCATCGCCGTTCTTCTGCGGTTCATGGACAGCTTCATGATTTATACGGAGCCTTTCGTCGTGACAGGCGGAGGTCCCGGCAATTCGACGACATTCCTGTCGATCGACCTTGTGCAGATGGCTGTGGGACAGTTCGATCTGGGACCTGCGGCCGCTATGTCGATCGTCTATTTCCTGATCATTCTTCTGTTCAGCTGGATCTTCTACGCCGTGATGACGCGCCATGACGACGACGGCGCGAAAGGGGGATGATCATGAGACGCGTTCGCGGACTGGTTCCCTTTCTCTACATCGTATTTCTCCTTGTCCCGATTTACTGGCTCGTGAACATGAGCTTCAAGTCCAACACGGAGATCACCAGCGGGGTCTCGCTGATTCCGGCCGCCCCGACGCTGGAGAATTACCGGGTCATCTTCTCGGATCCGAGCTGGTATTCCGGCTATATCAACTCGATGATCTATGTCGGCCTCAACACCGTGATCTCGGTCGCAGTCGCGCTTCCTGCAGCCTACGCCTTCTCCCGCTACCGCTTCTTCGGGGACAAGCATCTGTTTTTCTGGCTGCTCACCAACCGCATGGCGCCAGCGGCGGTCTTCGCGTTGCCGTTCTTCCAGCTCTATTCGGCTTTCGGACTTATCGACACCCATCTGGCCGTCGCACTGGCCCATTGCCTGTTCAACGTACCGCTGGCGGTCTGGATCCTTGAAGGGTTCATGTCCGGGATACCCCGTGAGATCGACGAGACCGCCTATATCGACGGCTACTCCTTTCCGGTCTTCTTCCTGAAGATCTTCACTCCCCTGATCGCCAGCGGGATCGGCGTAGCCGCCTTTTTCTGTTTCATGTTCTCATGGGTGGAGCTGCTTCTCGCCCGGACGCTGACCACGACCGAGGCAAAGCCGATCGCTGCGGTTATGACCCGCACGGTCTCCGCATCGGGTATGGACTGGGGAGTGCTCGCAGCGGCAGGCGTTCTGACGCTCATCCCGGGTGCGGTCGTGATCTGGTTTGTCCGTAATCACATTGCGCGCGGCTTCGCCCTGGGGCGCGTGTGATGGTTCGGCCGTCGGTTCCCTCAGGCATGAACCTGTCTGATCATTTCGGAGACGTCTCATGAGCAGCCCTGACGACAAGGCGACAGCCATGCAGAAGGCGATCAGAACCGTTATGACCGGCCTTGCTCTGACCATGGTCGGAATGCTGCTCTGCGGCGGCGCCGCCATCGCGTTTCAGGTCGCCGGACTGCGTGAAGCCGGGTTGATCGCGGCCGGAGTTGCGATGGTTGTCGTCGGAACGGGCGTCTTCATCCAGATTTCAGGGGTCAGAGCCTATAGGGCCGCTCATAAGGGAGACGGGCGATGACCCTTGCCTGGATGGCCTGGACGCCGGTCACTGCTCTGTTTTTTATTGGAATCGCCTGTCTTCTTGTCGGCATGTCCGTGTGGATTCGCCTTGACCCGCGTAATGAGCCCCGTCGGGGCGTACTCGGTCTCGTCACGCAGCGGGGAGATCGTCTTTTCCTGTCTCTTCTGGGAGCGGCGTTCATTCATCTGGCCTGGATCGGGCTGACTCCAGAGGGGGTTCCTCTCTGGGGCGGGAGCCTGGTGTCTCTGGTTTACGCCGGCCTCGTTTTCCGGTTTGTATAGCGGCCGGCAATAAAGATACGGCGTAGCCATGTGGGGCGTTCGCGCGGATGAGGGAGAGACAGGCCATGCGGCGAAACTTGAAGGCGGTCAGGGCGGCTCTCGCAGCCTGCGCCTCAATCCTGGCGCTGGGCGTCGCCAGCTGCGGGCCGACAGATCCGAACGGGTCCGGCGCAGCCTCACAGGCGCCTAATCCGAATGCGGCTGCGGCCGCCGCTGCGTTCCTGGATGCGGAGATCGGCGATCTTTCCTCGCTGTCGCGAGCCGAGCAGGAGGCGGAGATGGCCTGGTTCGCCCAGGCGGCCGCGCCCTTCCAGGGACTGGAGATCAAGGTCGTCTCCGAGACCATCACGACCCATGAATATGAGAGCAAGGTGCTCGCACCTGCCTTTACGGCGATCACGGGGATCAAGGTCACCCATGATCTGATCGGCGAGGGTGATGTTGTGGAGAAGCTGCAGACGCAGATGCAGTCGGGCCAGAACATCTACGACGCCTATGTCAACGATTCCGATCTCATCGGAACGCACTGGCGATATCAGCAGGTCCGCAATCTGAGCGAGTGGATGGCGGGCGAGGGAGCGGATGTGACCAGTCCGACCCTGGATATCGCCGACTTTATCGGATCGAAGTTCACGACCGGGCCGGACGGCAAGCTCTACCAGCTGCCCGACCAGCAATTCGCAAACCTGTACTGGTTCCGATACGACTGGTTCACCGATCCCAAGAACAAGGCCGATTTCAAGGCCAAGTACGGCTATGATCTCGGGGTGCCGGTCAACTGGTCTGCCTATGAGGATATCGCTGAGTTCTTCACGGGTCGTCAGATCGACGGAAAGACGGTCTGGGGGCACATGGATTATGGGAAGAAAGATCCTTCGCTCGGATGGCGCTTCACGGACGCCTGGCTCTCGATGGCCGGCAACGGAGACAAGGGCGAACCCAACGGTTTGCCGGTCGACGAATGGGGCATAAGGGTTGATGAAAACTCCCGTCCGGTCGGCTCCTGCGTCGTTCGGGGCGGGGATACGAACGGGCCGGCGGCCGTTTATTCGATCACCAAGTACATCGAGTGGCTCAAGAAGTTTGCGCCTCCGCAGGCGCAGGGCATGACCTTCTCTGAGTCTGGTCCTGTTCCGGCTCAGGGTGAGATCGCCCAGCAGATGTTCTGGTACACCACGTTCACCGCCGACATGGTCAAGCCGGGGCTGCCGGTTCTCAACGCGGACGGCACTCCGAAGTGGCGTATGGCTCCCTCCCCCCATGGCGCCTACTGGGAGCCCGGCCAGAAGCTCGGCTATCAGGATGCCGGCGCCTGGACGCTGATGAAATCGACCCCTGTCGACCGTGCGAAGGCGGCCTGGCTCTACGCTCAGTTCGTCACGTCCAAGACGGTCGATGTGAAGAAATCCCACGTGGGGCTGACATTCATTCGCGAGAGCACGATCCAGCACGCGAGTTTCACTGAACGGGCCCCCAAGCTTGGCGGTCTGATCGAGTTCTATCGCTCTCCAGCCCGCGTCCAGTGGTCGCCGACAGGCACCAATGTCCCGGATTATCCCAAGCTCGCGCAGCTCTGGTGGCAGAACATCGGGGATGCGGCGTCTGGGGCGAAGACGCCTCAGCAGGCGATGGACGCGCTGTGTGAGGCTCAGGAGGCGGTTCTTGAGCGTCTCGAGCGTGCAGGCGTCCAGGGCGATATCGGCCCCAAGCTGAACGCTCCGGAGGCGGCGAAGGTCTGGTTTGATCGTCCTGGAGCTCCGAAGGCCAAGCTTGCCAACGAGGATCCCAAGCCCGAGACGATCGACTACGATACGCTTATTCAGAGCTGGAACTGACATTCTCCCTGCTCGGATGTCCCGGACGGGGCGCAATCACCCTTGCGCCCCGTCCGAATATCGTTAGGACTGCGGCGTCGCTTGTGTACGGCGCAAGCGGAGAGGTGGCCGAGCGGTCGAAGGCGCGCCCCTGCTAAGGGCGTATACCCTAACCGGTATCGTGGGTTCGAATCCCATCCTCTTCGCCACTCCCCTGTCGCGAACCCGCAATCGGGCCACCGCAGGGGCGCAAAGCCCCCAGTAATCGCGCCATTTTCCGGATGCTGTCCGAACCTCGGAGACTGGCGGACGCGGTCAAAGCTGTCTCTGAACGCAATTTGTCTCTGATCACCCGAACATCACCACCGGTCGTTGGGGTTTCAAATAGCTATGCTTTACAGCCATTTGGCCGATAAGCTGGCTCGGCAGTTCGTCGGATAAACTCCTTCGAATGTGCAGTTAGAGAATCCGAGGTGGAGGTGTTGGCGCGCAATTCTGGGCGCACCTGGTCTGTCCGTGTGGACGGCAAACGCCAGCCTGAATGACGGTGGTTAGGCTTCTGAGGAGCCGAAGGCGGCGGCAACCTGCTCTGCCCACGGCAGGTCGGCAATGGCCGTTAGGTCCTTGAGCGACACCGCGAGGGGGCATCGCTGTAGCAGCAGTTTCTCGAGAACCGCCGGAGCCAGATAGGCCAGCTTGATCATCCGGCCGATGTAGCGGTGCGCGTCGAGAGCCGATGTATGCGGACACGATCGCCGCCGAGCGCGAACGGTCATGAGCATACCGAAGACGGCTCAGCCCTCGGGCCGGACCGCAACTCGAATTGTCGGGTCGACCACAATCCGCTCCGGGCAGATGCGTTTGCCGAAGATGTTGCGGAAGCGAATGCTGGAGACGGTGATAGGGGCGCGCTAAGGTTTGCACCATGCCCCTGCAGCCGCTGCCGCCGCAACCCTCCCTTACGCCCTGGCCGACACAGGAATGGCCGGCCGGCGCATCAGGCAATGTCGACCGCCCGGCGTTCGATGCGCTTGTGGCCGAGGCTTTCGCTGCGAAGGAAACGCCAACGCTCGGCGAGACGCATGCGCTGCTTGTCGTGAAGAGCGGACGCCTTGCGTTCGAGCGCTATGGCGAGGGCTTTGACGCGGCCAGCACGCATCATTCCTGGTCCATGGCCAAGAGCATCACCCATGCGCTCATCGGATTGCTGGTGCATGACGGCAGGCTTGATATCGCCGCGCGGGCCGATGTTCCGGAATGGGCAAACGACACGCGCGCCGCCATCACGCTCGATCAACTGCTGCGCATGTCAAGCGGGCTCACATTCGTCGAGGATTATGCGCCGAATGGCGGCCGGTCCGATGTGATCACGATGCTGTACAATGAAGGCAAGGAGGACGTTGCCGCCTTCGCCGCAGCGTTGCCCTTGGAGCATGCGCCGGGAACGCATTGGTCCTACGCGAGCGGATCGAGCAATATCGTCAGCCGCATCGCCGCGCGGACGCTGAATGCCTACGGTCCCGATTTCCGTCGTTTCATGACGACAAGGCTGTTCGAGCCACTGGGCATTCGCTCAGCGTTGCCCCGGTTCGACAAGGCCGGTGTCTTCATCGGCTCAAGTTATTGCTTCATGAGCGCGCGTGATTTCGCGCGCTTCGGTTTGCTCTATCTGCGCGACGGCATGTGGGACGGCCAGCGCCTTTTGCCGGAAGGATGGGCGGACTATGCGCGCACGCCGACGTTCCAGCAGGCGGGCGTGACCGACAATCGCTACGGCGCGCACTGGTGGCTGGACTTCGGCGGACCAGGCTCATTCTCGGCCAACGGATATGATGGCCAGTTCATCATCCTCGTACCCGACCGCGATCTCGTCATCGTGCGCCACGGCGTGACGCCTCTGGCGCTCAGGGACAATCTCAATAAGTGGATCGCCAGGCTTGCCGCCTGCTTTGGGTAACGACGCCATGTCACCGAGCCTGACCAGGCGCTGCCGCAACTGACCCTCGAACTCAGCCAGCAGTCCGGCCTTCACGATCACCAGCGAGACCAAAGGGCATCGCCCGTCTTGGGCCAGTTCACCGCCCGGTCGCGTCTGATACACAACGCGAGTGAGCTGTCAGTCCTCCGCTGACCGCTCTTTGCCAGGGCCGGGTTGATTGGCCTTCAGAAGGCCCAATGACGCAAATCTCCTACAGCCGGCACCGCATCCCCTGCCGGCATTCAGCATCCGGTCCGTGGCTGTTCACTCCCAGTACCCGCGATGTCGAAGGGGTTATGGCCCAGCGTGTCGTCGATGTGAGCCAGGAGACTGTTCGCGCATGCACACCGAGGGTCTGACTGAAGATCGCCGCTGATTTTCCTAACGACAGGCTGCCGCCGCGATGCTGGCATCTCCACGACGACCGCAAGGCCTCTTGGTGCCGGTTGTGAGGCCGCGGCTTGCGTCAGGTGCGACAAATGGTCTTGACCAAATAGTGTTTTTCACATCTGCTACGCGAATAACTAACGATGGGGAGGCGACGAGGAATATGCAGGAAGTCTTAAGTAGTCTGACACCGGACCAGTTCTCGCTGGTCTA